>CAVXAM010000009.1:0-125575 GCA_963759785.1 uncultured Chloroflexia bacterium | reverse complement strand
GGGAATGACGGGCTTTATTCCGCCAGCCTTATCCCCGGCTTCTGGATGCAGATGTGGGCAAATGAGGAGTCTTTGGTCGCCCCGTGCCAGTGCACCTCTCCCGGCGCGATATAAACTACCGTACCGGGCGTGACAACTCTTTTCCTCTTTTTTCGTGGCGACGATGCCTTTGCCTTCCGTCACGTAAAGAATCTGCTCGTAAGTATGGACGTGGAAATTAAGTCTTGCCCCGGGTCCGAAGGTAACCAGTAACACGCTGAATCCTCCGGTATCTTTAGCGCTGACCAGTTCCTTGCGGATGACCGGTCCCTGCTTGACGATTTCGTCCTTTGTTTCTACTGCTTTAACGTCTTTACTGTTAATAACTATCATCTTTCCTCCTTTATTTCTTAAGCGTGCGCACTTTAACGCCGGTGGCTTTTTCCAGCGGCAATATTACAGCGTCCACGCCTTTATCCGCTAAGCCCGCCGCCATCGTCTCTTCGAGGTCTTTTTTCACGGCGATGCCGATGGGCAGCGGCACGCTATATTCTTTACCCAAGTCCAGCGCCAGACCGATGTCTTTATAAGCCAGCCCAATCTTAAAGCCGGGTTCGAAGTTGCCCTGGAAAGTCGTCTGCGGGTACTGCCGCATACACCAGTTATCGCCGGTGCTGGTCGAGATTATATCCAGCAGCGTCTGCGGGTCGATGCCGGCTTTAGTCCCCGAGGACGAACCCCTCCGCCGATATCGAGTTACAGGCCAGCGAAATCATGTTATTGACGAGTTTCGCCACGTTGCCGCAACCCACGTCGCCGACGTGGAATATTCTTTGTCCCATCGTTGATAAAAGCTGATTAACCTTTTTTAACAGCCGTCGCTTCGCCGCCGACCATTATCGTTAAAGTGCCGGCTTCCGCTCCCTTTGTCCCGCCGCTTACCGGGGCGTCTAAAACCGCGACGCCTTTCTTTTTAGCGTCGGTGGCTATTTTCCTCATCAGGGAAGGGGAATTAGTGCTCATATCCACGTAAATATCCCCCTTTTTCCACCCCTGGCTAAGACCGTTTTCGCCATAAACAACTTCCTCGATAATCTTCGGGGTGGGGAGGCTGGAAAAAACCACCTCGCATGATTCAGCCATTTCTTTAGGCGAATTACCCCATTGCGCGCCTTTTGCTAATAAAGGAGCGGCGGCTTCTTTATTTACATCATAAACGGTTAAATCATAGCCGGCTTCCAGTATCCGCCGCGCCATATGCCGTCCCATTTGACCGATACCGATAAAACCTATCTTCATATTAACCTCCGATGGTTGTTTATGAGTTAAAATTTATTCTTTCCCTTTCTCCTCTTTTTGGTCTTCGCGTAGCTTATTCAGGATATATTGTATCTCCGTGCTGCTCATCCCAAAACGGTGCAGGGTATGCCGTATCATCTCCAGGCTGCCTTCGAAAAACGGTAAAACCAGTTCCGTAACGCCGGCATCCCTAAGCGTCTCGCCGTCGCTATCGCGATGCACCCGCGCCACGATATCCAGCTTGGGGTTTATCTTTAAAGCATTGCGGACGGTCAGTTCCGCCGCCACATAATCCGGTATCGTGCAAAGCAAAACCCGCGCTTTATCGAGTCTGGCGTGTTTTAATATCTCCGGATTACTAGCGTCGCCGTAAATACTAGGCACTCCTTGAGTCCGCGCTTTTTCAATGGCGTTAGGGTCGAGTTCGATGATGAGGTAGGAGAAATTATGTTTGTCCAGCACCTCGGCGATGCGCTGTCCTATCCTGCCGAAGCCGCAGATGACCGCGTGCCGCGATAGCTCCGATGTCTGGGCATGCAGTTCGGGTTCGGGTTTAGTCATTAGCTGCCGCCCGAACCAACTCTTCTGACTTAACCAGCGGTAGAGGAAGGAATTGAGATTAAAGATGAAGGGCGTAATAAACATGGTGACAATGGCCACGGCGACGATTAGGTTATAAAAATCGACCGAGAAAATGCCGGCTTCTTTGCCCATTAAAGCCAGGGCAAAGCTGAATTCCCCGATGCTGATTAGTCCCGTCCCCACCATCAACACTGTTTTATGACTGTAACCGAAAATCCGCGTTATCCCCGAGCTGATAACGAACTTGATCGCTAATACTACAGCCACTACAATGGCGATGGTGCCTGCGTGACTGAAAATATACTGTCGGTCGGCGACCAGTCCTAAGGAAACAAAAAACAAAGCGGCGAAAGTATCGCGTATCGGTAGTACGTCGGCGAAAGCCTGCCGGGCGTAACCGGACTGGCCTATCAGTAGTCCCGCCACGAAAGCCCCGAAAGCCGCCGATAGCCCGACGTAATAAGTGCCGAAAGCCGCCGCTAAACAGAGGACAATCACCGTCAGCAGGAAAAGCTCGCGGGAACGCTGCCCCGCCACCCTTTTTAACAGCCAGGGCATGAACCAGTAACCCAGGACTAACATCAGGGCAATAAACCCCACCGCCTTGCCGAAGGCTATCCCTAAAGCTGCCCAGAGTCCTCCCAATTCTCCCGCCACCGCCGGAATCGCCACCATCATCGGCACGACACTTAAATCTTGCACTAACAGGATACCTAATAAAACCCGACCATGCGTCGTATCGAGTTCACCCTTTTCCATCAGGAGTTTTAACGCCACCATCGTGCTGCTCAAGGAAATGATGAAGCCGAAGAATATCGCCGCGGAAAGGCTTAAATGTATCGCGAAGCCTAGCCCGAAACCGACGGCTGCCGTTAGAATTATCTGGGCGATACCCCCGAGGATGGATACCTTACCCAGCTTGAGTAATTCTTTAAGTGAAAACTCCAGCCCGATGGCGAATAAAAGCAGCACCACGCCGATGTTAGCCAGGGATTCGATAGTAGCCGAATCATGGACTAAGCTTGCTCCGAAAGGACCGATAGCGATGCCGCCGGCTAAATAGCCAAGGATAACTGGCAGACGCAGCCAGCGCGCCAGCATCCCGCCGACGATTGCCGTAACCAGCACGATCAGCAGGTCGAGCCCGATACCTAATCCATCCAAAACTCACTCCTGTTGCCGAGGGGTATCTTTTGCTATTTTAACATGGATTCAAAAAAAATCTTGACTTGGCTCGATTATTTTTTCTCTTGACAGGCAAAGTGAAAACGTAGACTACTATTTTGTAGTCGGCATAAGTTGGGTTCGCCGTGCGATGCCCTGGGCGATAACACCGGCGAAGTTGATGACGGCAAAGACGATAAATCCTACTTTAACGCTCGCCAGGAATTGCGGGTAATAGGCGGGGACAATTTCGGCGTCGCCGATGTAGACGGAAAATAGTATCATCATGATGCCCATGCTTAACATCATACCGGCGGTGCGCATTGTCCCCAGCGTGCCGGAAGCCACCCCTAAAACCCGACCGGATACCGACCCCATGACTACGTTGGTGTTCGGCGCTACGAATAGCCCCATACCCGTACCATAAATACCCAGGGAAATTACGATGTACCAGATGGGAGTGGCATTGCCGAGGAAAACGAGCATTACCAGCGCGACACAATTCAACGTCATGCCCGCGGTCGCCACCAGCCGCGGCGATATCTTTAAAGGGATGAAACCGGTCGACAGTGTAAAAATAGTCATTAACACTGACGACGAAATCAACACCAAACCAGCAGTTTCAGCGGTATAGCCCTTAATATACTGGAGATAAAGACTCAAAAGAAAGGTTATCGCGAAGGTCGAGATATAAGTTATCAAGGCTGCTATATTGGAGAAGATAAAAGCCCAGTTCCCGCGAAAAAGCGTCAGGTCGAAAATCGGGCTGGGCGTCCTTAACTCCCACCAGAAGAAAAAGCTTAAACCTAATATTCCCACAACAAAGAGGATAATCCCCGTCATATCCGGCAGACTGGAAAAGCCGTACATGAACAGAGCGATGGCGATGGCATAAGCAATCGAACCGATGATATCGAATTTTTCATCTCTGGCTTCGCGCCATTCCGCCCTTATGCCCAGGAAAACGAGTCCTACCAGGAAAATCCCCAGTATGCTACTAACCATGAAGATACTACGCCAGCCTAGCCCTTCGGTCAACAATCCGCCGATAAGCGGTCCCATCGATATTCCCAGATAGGTGCCCGCCTGGCTGATACCCAGCGCTTTAGCCCTTTCTTCCTGCGGGAAAACGGAGGTGAGAATCGCCACAGAGTTGTTAAAGGTTGTCCCCGCGCCGATTCCCTGGAAAACACGGCTGACGAGCAGCATTTGTATTGAGTTGGCAAAGAATCCCAATAAAGACGCCGCCGCCGATATCGCCAGACCCAGGACGAATAACCGTTTACGTCCAATAATATCGGAAAGTCGCCCGAGCGGCACCTGGACGACGGCTATCGCCAGGAAATAGGAGGTGTTTACCCAGCTCATCACCACCGCTTCCATATTAAAATCCCGTCCCATGGTCGGCAGCGCCACATTCATGCTGGCTGCCAGGAACGGCAGGATGAAAGCCGTCGTCGTTGCAATAACGAGGATAATATTCTTATTCACGGCGGTGTTATTTTGGCTGGTCATAACTCTTACCACCCCGTTTAAGATATAAGTTATCGCTGCCTGTCTTTAGTTAAAATAATATTAAAGACGAACCGCTAAAATGAGAAAAAACTACGCGACGGGTACTGATTTTTTCGCCTTTTTCGGCGGTCGCGGCGCCGGCGTTATCTGGGCGCGGAAACCGCACTGGAAGCAGCGTTTGCCTTCGGCGATAGCGCCTTTTTCAGGTAAGCCGGTTTCTACTTCGATAAAGTCGCCGACGACTTTTTTAGCGGGGAGGTGGGGCATTACAACCCGTTTTTGCGTGGCGAATTCCTCGGCGGTGATACCGGCGCACATGCCTATTTTTCTCTCTTTAGTTAACGTCTCCTCGATATTGCCGCTGCCGCCGAGATATTTATCAATCGAGCTGGCGGCGGTACGACCTGCCGCAATCGCCCCGATGACGGAAGCCGGACCGGTTACGGCATCGCCGCCCGCCCAGACGCCTTTGCGGTTGGTCGCCATCGCTTTATCAGCCTGGATGGTGCTGTTGCGGTTGGTTTTAACCCTAAAGCCTTCCGGCACTTCCGGTGCCTGACCGATAGCTCCGATAATAACGTCGTACTCGACGTCGTATTCGCTGCCTTTAATCGGTAGCGGTCGGCGCCGTCCGCTGGCGTCGGGTTCGCCGAGTTCCATCCGCCGGCACGTTAATATCAGGTGTTTGTCTTGCCTGGCTACTTTAACATGCCCGGTGAGGAAGTCTATCTTGATGTTTTCTTCTAATGCGGCTTCGACCTCTTCCGGACTGGCCGGAGCTTCGGCGCGGGTGCGGCGGTAGATGATGTGGACATCTTTAGCGCCTAATCTTAAAGCCACACGAGCGCTGTCGATGGCAACGTTGCCCATACCTATCACCGCGACCCTTTTACCCATCGCCACCTTTTTCCCCAGGTTGATATCTCTTAAGAAAGAAGCGCCGTCGTAAACACCGTTCAGGTTTTCACCCTCCACGCCGAGTTTTTGACCGCGATGCGCCCCGGTGGCTAAAAATACGGCATCATACCCCTGGTCGAAGAGACTATCGACGGACTCGATATTAGTGTTAAGTTTAATCGTTACGCCGGCTTTTTTAATGATATCGATTTCGTCATCGAGTACTTCGGGCGGAAGGCGGTAGTCAGGTATACCGACGCGCATCATCCCGCCGGCTTTAGAGAACCGCTCGAAAACGGTCACGCTATGGCCGGCTTTAGCGAGATAAAAACCTGCGGTCAGCCCCGCCGGACCCGACCCCACGATGGCGACTTTCTTGCCGGTGGGGGGTAGTTTGGTGGCGTATTTTTTCCAGAGTCCTTCGTCGCGGTCAGTGACAAAACGCTTTAAAAACTTAATCGAAATCGGCTCGTTTAAAACGGCGCGGCGGCAGGCTTCCTCGCAGGGGTGGATGCAGGCGCGACCTAACGTCCCGGGGAAGGGCACTTTCTCGCGGATAATCGCCAACGCTTCCTGATATTTCCCTTCACCGATGAGGTAGACGTAAAGCGGGATATTGATGCTGGCGGGGCAGGCGTGGCGGCAGGGTATCGCCGTCTCCATCCAGTTCTTGTCCGGCTTGTAAGCCGCGGCGACATCCATTAAAGCGCCGGTAGGGCAGACCTGAACGCAGGCGCCGCAGAAACGGCAGCCGGAATCCTGTAAAGGCTGGTCGGAGGGCGTACCGACAATTTTATCAGCACCGTGTTTATTCCAGCCGATAGCCCCGATACCGCGTACGTCCTGGCACATCTGCACGCAGCGTCCGCAGAGGACGCAGAGATTATAATCGCGCTGGATGAGGGGCTCACGGTCAAAATCGACGGGGAGGTTTTTATAATGATACGGCACCGATAGTTCCTCGCCGATGCCGATGTAGTCCACTAAGTCCTGGAGTTCGCATTGATGGTTATTGGGGCAACTGACGCACCGTTCGGTAACCGCCACCTCGCGCAGGCAGATATCGTTAGGACGGCATCTTTCACGGCGGTGGCAGGTGAGGCAGGCGTTAGGGTGTTCGGCCAGGATTAATTCTAAATATGCCCTCCTTAATTCCTGCAGCTGCGGCGATTTGGTGGTGACCTTCATGCCGTCGGTAGCGGGGGTGGTGCAGGCGATGGGGAATCCCCGCATATTTTCAATCTCGACGATACAGAGCCGGCAGCCTTCATGCGGCTGTAAATCGGGGTGGTAGCAGAGGGTGGGGATATAGATTCCCGCGATTTGGGCGGCGCGGAGCACCGTCGCGCCGCTTTCGACTTCTACCGGCTTACCGTCGATGGTCAGGTTGATTTTATCGGTCATGGACACTAAAAAAGCTATCCTCGCGGTAAAATGGGGATAGCTACCTCCTGATTTCAAAATTGCTTTTAGAATTATGCCGCATTACTTAAACTTTAGCATTAAAACGGGGGATATTTCAAGGATGGAATAATAACTTGTGTTGTTTAAAAAACGTGATTTGTCATCCTGAGCGCAGCGAAGGATCTCGGTTCGGGCGGGCAAACAAACAATTCCCCATCTCCACGAGATTCTTCGGTCGTTTCACTTCCTCAGAATGACAATTTTTTTATTTGATTATTGTATCTTGGTGTTTGTATCTTCCCGTTGACACCCCGCGCCCGCTGCGTATAACATATATCGTATGAACGAAGTAAAACCCGACCGTAAAAAAGTAAGTTTAGCCGACGGAAAAATCCTCCTCCGTCCTTACAAAATGAGCGACACTGAAAGCCTTTATCGGGCGATTCGCGAATCGATAAAAGAGGTCGGCGTTTGGCTGCCCTTCGCCCACGAGAATTACGCCATCAAAGAAACCCGCGACTGGCTGAAGAAACGGAACAGCGAATGGCGCAATGGTGAGGCTTATGACTTTAGTATCTTCGATGCTAAAGACGGGTCATTAATCGGAGGGTGTGGCCTCAATCAAATCTCTCCACTAAGTAAGAGCGCCAACCTCGGCTACTGGGTAAGGACCAGCCGGATAGGACAGGGTATTGCGCCAGCGGCTACCCGTCTATTAGCGAATTGGGGGTTCGATGTATTAAAACTGAATCGCATCGAAGTCGTGGTGGCGGTCGGCAACGAAAAAAGTCTGCGGGCGGCGGAAAAGGCGGGGGCTAAACGGGAGGGGGTTTTAAGGAATCGCCTTATCCTTCGAGAGAAAACGTTCGACGCCGTGATGCATTCGTTGATACCGGAAGATTTTAAAACCTAAGTTTTACTTTCAGCATCGGTGCTATTTTCATCACTAACCGATTGATGTGTTTTTTTTTGGCGGTTTATTATTTTTCTCACGAGGAAAGTAATTAGATACATGACCAGCATCAGACTGACCGTAATCAGTACGGTGTAAAGAGGATTAAACTTTTTAACATCGTCGATAGTCAATCCTAGGACAGAACCAGCGAAGATATACAGTCCATCGAAAACCATGCTGGACATAAAAACTCCCGCCGCCAGCATCCAGGGTTTCTTTTTAGCCGCCAAAACCAGCGTCATCGGAATCCTCATTCCCACCAGTCTGGCGAAAGCGACGGAAAATGGTGAGGTCAGGTTGATTTTTTTCACTGCGCCGGCTTTAGACATCAGCCGATCGAAAAGACGGTCCAGGTGTATCTTGTGGTAGAGCTTCTCCAACGCCGGTAGTCCGAGGCGTCCAATGCGGTATAAAACCACCGCGCCAATCTGTCGGCCGGCCTGGGCGGAAAACCAGAGTGCCAGCATGTGCCAGAAGGGTAATTGCCCGTTGCCGAGATACATGCCTACATTCAGCCAGATAAACTCCAGTAAGAGGGGAACAGTTACTCCTGCTTCGCCGATGGCGCAGATGACAAGCAATAATAGAGCCATCATGGGGTCTAAAGTAGCGGTAAAATCAACGATACTTTGTAGAAAGGTTGTCAGCCAATCCATTTACCCAGCCTCATTGTAGGCCGGGACGTTAAGCAGTACCGGGACGGTAACGAAGCGGTAGCCCTTAGCCAGGAGTTGTTCAATGATTAGAGGCAGCGCCTGTACAGTAAAGCTCCTGTCGGAGTTCAGATTATTGTGCTCGGTGCCGTAGCCATCATGGAGTAAGATGATGCTTCCTGCGGTGGTTTTACTAACGATTTTAGAGACGAAGTTGTTGACACTTTTCAAGCCGACCTGATCGTTAACTTCCACGCTCCAGGTTATTTCGATTAAGTTGTTTTTCTTGACGCAATCCATTTCCCAGGGAGTCTTTTTCCCGTGGGGCGGACGGTAAAGGTGGGGCCAGACGCCGATAACGTTGTAGATGATTTGTTCCGCGGCTACTAAATCGCGTTCGCCATAAGTGCTTAAAGCGTGGTTGGCGTCATGGGTATTGGAGTGGTTGCCGATAACATTACCTTCTTCCAGGATACGTTTAGCGATATCGGGGTAAAGTTCGACATTCTTGCCAATACAGAAGAAAGTGGCGTTAATGCCGTATTTTTTCAGGATATCCAGTATTTGGGTGGTGTAAATACCATTGGGACCGTCGTCGAAGGTCAGGGCGACGACTTTATCGGTTGAGGCGCCTTTATAATAAACCTCGCCAAAAACGGGCGACATCGGCGAGAAATAGCCGAAAGAACAAAAGCCGATAAAAAACGCCATCATTGCCGAAAGTCCATAAGCCAACCGGCGTCGCATGGTAATGCTGCGGATTTTGGGCTTATTGGCAATCAGGTTAAGACTGAAGTCTAACATCAGACGCGCCAGGTTACCGACCACCGCCATCAGCAGGATAAAGCAGGGTTGGCGGACGCTCCGCGCTGAAGTAAGGACGTAAATGTTGCTGTCGTAGAGGATTTTACCCAGCTTGCGGAATTTGGTCGTGATGCCATGCTGGTCGGCGGAGTATGGGATATGATTATAGCCCCCCACCTCGAAAAACGCCCAGCGGCGGAAAGCGAAGGTCGCTCCGCAGACTAAAAATGGACGGCCGAACAAAGCCGCCGATATTTTGTTCATGCAGTTGCGGGCGGGAATTTCCACGAATGCCCAGTCGAACTTTTCGCGGTATAAGAACCTGCCGGAGAGGGCGACGGCTTCCGGATGCTGCTCAAACTTTTTAGCGATTTTCTCCAGCCAGCGGCGGGGATAAAGCGTATCGCCGTCCGCCTGGACGATGATGTCGCCGGTGGAGGCTTCGGCGCCGGTCTGGCGGGCGTAAAAAACGTTCTTTTCCTTATTGGCTTTAATGACTTTAACGCCGAAACTGCGGGCGATAGCCGCCGTTTTATCGATTGAGCAGTTATCAACGACGATAATTTCATAATCGCCCTGGTAGGTCTGGTCTTTCAGGGAAGCCAGGCATTTGGCGATAAAATTTTCTTCGTTGCGGGCGGGTAGGACGATACTTATTTTCATATAGCTATCAATTAATGATACCACATTGAGTCAACAAAAATATATCTTAAAAAGGGCTTGACTATGACGTAACGTGATAGTTTATCATAGATAGTGATGGCAAGTTACACGATAAAGAAACTGGCCGAATTCGCCGGCGTTAGCGTACGCACGCTGCATTACTACGACGAGATAGGCTTACTCAAGCCGGAGTATCGCCGCTCGAACGGCTACCGCTATTACGGCGATAAAGCGATAACGCGACTCCAGCAGATAATGTTTTTCCGCGAGCTGGGCTTCGGGCTGGAAGAGATAAAGAAGATAATGTCGCGTCCCGACTTTAACGTGCTGGAGGCTTTAGAGGGGCACCGCGCTTTATTGACGAAGCAGACGGAACGCCTTAGCGAGCTTTTAAAAACGGTGGACTTAACGATTAAAAAGATGAAGGGAGAAGCAGAAATGTCGATTAAAGAATATTATCAGGGCTTTAGCGACGAGCAGATAGAAAAGTACCGTCAGGAGGTACGCGAACGCTGGGGCGAGGACGCGCTTAAGGACAGCGAAGCCCGCGTGATGAAAATGGGTAAGGAAAAATTCGCCGCTATACAGGTGGAGGGGGGCGTTGTCTTTAAAACCATCGCCGACAATATGGACAAGGGCTATGATAGTCCTTTTATTCAGGGGCAGGTGGCTAAATGGCGTAAATGGCTGGAGAACTTTAGCCATTACTCCGACGCAGCTGTTTTAGGGCTGGGCAAAGCCTACAGCCAGGATAAACGCTTTGCTAAGTTCTTTAGAAAGATACACAAAGACCTGCCGGAGTTTTTGACTAAAGCGATTGAGTATTATTGCGAGGAGAACTAATAAAAACCCTCTCGGTCTCCCTTTATAAAAGGGAGAGGTAAAATCCCTTACTTGTCTCCCTCTTTCGTAAAGAGGGATTAAGGGAGTTTTATTTTTGGTAGTTGTATCTTGTATCTTGGTTTTTTCTTGCCCTTCTCTTGCCCTTCCGTTATAATCTCCTTACAATGAAAGATGACGTCACCCCCATCCGCCGCCAGTACCTCCGCATTAAAAAGCAGTACCCCCACGCCATCGTGCTGTTCCGGCTGGGGGATTTTTACGAGACCTTCGACGAGGACGCGCGCGATCGCCTCTAAAGAGCTGGAAATTGTCCTCACCTCGCGGGAGATGGGGAAGGGCAACAAAATTCCCCTCGCCGGCATCCCTTACCACGCTTTAGACGGCTATCTGGCCAAGCTCATCAACCGCGGCTATAAGGTCGCTATCTGCGAGCAGCTTACCAAGCCCGGCGAGATTAAAGGACTCGTCGAGCGGGATGTGGTGCGACTGGTCACGCCCGGCACCGTCGTTGAGCCGAACCTTTTAAACAGCAAGACCAATAACTACCTCGTCAGCGTGGCGGTGGGTGAAGGGGAGGTCGGTTTCGCCTTTGTCGACATCACCACCAGCGAGTTCGCCGTCACGCAATTGCCTTTAGCGCGGGCGAAAACCGAGCTGGAGCGCCTTAACCCCTCCGAGGTCATCGCCGCCGAAAAAGCGGATATCGACGCTTTAGGGTTGGACGGTAATATCACCCGGCTTGATAGCTACCGTTTCGACTTTGAGGTTGCCCGCCAGGCTCTGCTCGACCACTTTGGCGTGGCGACGCTGGAGGGCTACGGCTGCGCCAACCTGCCTTTAGCGATACGGGCGGCGGGCGCTATCGTCTACTATATCGGGGAGACGCAAAAGACGGTCAAAGGACAGCTTACGCGTCTCGCCACTTACGCTACGGATAATTTCATGGCGCTGGACGAGCAGACCCAGCGTAACCTTGAGATTTTCCAGGGCGCGCGGTCGGGGGCTTTAGAAGGCTCGCTGCTATCCGTCATTGACGCCACCAAAACCCCGATGGGCGGACGACTCTTAAGAAAGTGGCTGGGCCAGCCTCTGCTCGATGTCGACGCGCTTAATAAAAGACAGGACGCCATTGACTGGTTTGTCGGCAAAGACGTTAGAGCGACGTAAAATCGTCGATATGCTGAAAAACGTCGCCGATTTAGAGCGACTTATCAACCGCGTCCGCAGCGAAATCGCCATCCCCCGTGAACTGGTCACCCTCCGCCGCTCTTTGGAAGCCATCCCGAAGCTTAAAGAAATTCTAGATTGTCATCCTGACCCTGAACGCAGTGAAGGGGAAGGATCTCGGGGTGGCTTGAGGGTACTTCGATACCCATCCCCGAGATTCTTCAGTCGTCCCGAGAGTAACCGAGGGACTCCTTCAGAATGACACTGGTATAGATTGGCTTATAGAAGAGCTTAAGCCCCTCCCCACCCCCATCGACTTAATCTCCAAAGCTATCGTTGACGAGCCTTCATCAAGTCTGGGGGAGGGTGGGGTCATCAAGCGCGGCTTCTCCGAGGAGCTGGATAACTTAAGGGATGTCTCCGGCAACGCCAAAAAATACCTCGCCGGTCTGGAGCTTAAGGAGCGCGAGCGCACCGGCATTAAAAACCTGAAGGTGGGCTTCAATAACGTTTTCGGCTACTATATCGAGGTCTCCAACGCCAACCTCAAGCAGGTGCCGGAGGACTTTATCCGCAAGCAGACCCTCGTTAACGGCGAGCGGTTCTTCACGCCGGAGCTTAAAGAATACGAGTCGATGATTCTCAACGCCCGCGACCGCATCGAGCAGATGGAGACCGACCTTTACCGCCGCGTCTGCCGGCAGGTTGCCGCCGAAAGCGATAAAATTTTAGCTCTGGGCAGCGCCCTGGCGCATCTGGATGTCTTTACCTCTTTAGCCGAGGTCGCGGTGCATCATAATTACGTTCGCCCCTCCCTCGACGACGGCAGCATTATCGATATTAAAGAAGGCCGCCACCCCGTGGTGGAAAGAAGCCTGACGGACGGCACTTTCGTCCCTAACGATATTTTCCTCTCTAACGACGACGCCCAGCTTATCGTTCTCACCGGACCCAACATGTCCGGCAAGTCCACCTACTTAAGGCAGGTGGCTTTAATCGTCCTGCTGGCGCAAATCGGCAGCTTTGTTCCCGCATCTTCCGCCCGCATCGGCATCGTCGACCGTATCTTTACGCGTATCGGCGCCCGGGACGACCTCGCTGCCGGTCAGTCCACCTTCATGGTGGAGATGGTCGAGACCGCCAATATCCTGAATAACGCTACCCCCCGCTCCCTCCTCATCCTCGACGAAATCGGGCGGGGCACCAGCACTTATGACGGACTTTCCATCGCCCGCGCCGTGGCGGAGTACATCCATAACTATAAAGGACTGGGCGCGCGGACGGTTTTCGCCACCCACTACCACGAGATGGTCTCTTTAGCCGCCTACCTCCCCCGCGTGAAAAACTTTAACGTCGCGGTTATCGAGGAGGGGGGCAGGGTTATCTTTCTGCATAAAATCGTGCCGGGCGGGGTGGATAAAAGCTACGGCATCCATGTCGCCCAACTGGCGGGACTGCCTAAAGCGGTACTCCACCGCGCCCGCGAGGTTTTAGACGAGTTGGAAAGCGACGGTAAGCAAGCTAAACCTGTTAAAAAAACAAAAGAACCCACCACCCAGATACCCCTCTTCGGTGAAAAAACCGAACTGGAAAAAACTTTAAATGAAATCGATATCAACTCCTTAACGCCGCTTGAAGCTTTAAATAAACTCTATGAGTTAAAGAAAAAAGCGGGGGAATAGTATAACGTCATTCCGTACTTGATACGGAATCCAGGTGGGGAGGGGATATGGATTCCCACTTTCGTGGGAATGACGGTTAAAAAAATTTGCAAAATGTCACTAATTATAATACGCTATATAACAATATATCGGAGGGTATAATGAAAGATTTTAGCGGAAAAGTAGCGTTTATCACCGGCGGAGCCTCCGGGGCGGGCTTGGGACAGGCAAAGGTATTTGCCGAAGCCGGCTGTAAAATCGTTATCGCCGATATCCGCCAGGACCATTTAGACGAAGCTAAAGCCTATTTTAAAGATAAGAAGGCGTCGGTTCATTTTATCAAGCTGGATATTACCGACCGCCAGGCTTATACCAAAGCCGCTGACGAGGTGGAAAAGGTATTCGGCTCGCCGCCGCAGCTTTTGTTTAATACCGCGGGTGTCAACGCCTTTGGTCCCGCCGAAACCTCGACATTTGAAGACTATGACTTTGTGGTGGGGGTTTGTCTGGGTGGCGTTATCAACGGTATGGTGACCTTCGTGCCGCGAATGATAAAAGCGGGGAAGGGTGGCCATATCGCTACCGTCGCCTCCATGGGCGGTTTGATGGGCGCCTCCAAATGCGCTCCGTATTCCGCGGCAAAAGCGGCGGTCATTAACCTGATGGAGAGCTATTATCAGGCGCTTAAGCCTTACGGCATTGGCGTATCCTGCCTGTGCCCGGGCGGCATCAGGACTAATATCGGAGAATCTTCTTATACCCGCCCGAAAAAACTGGCGGCTACTGGCTATAATACCAATGAAACAACCATCGCGTTTATGCGTAAACATTATTCTTATGGCATCGACCCCGTCGAGCTGGCGAAAATCTTTAAAAAAGGGATTGAAAATGACGTGCTCTACGTATTGCCATTTCCAGAGCCGGAAAAATTCATGGGGCAAGTTGGCGGGCGGATGGTTAACTATACCACACCGGAAGGCATGAAACGGCAAGAAGAGTTGAATAAAAAGATGATGGAAGAAAGAAGGAAAAACCCCAACCCAATGATGGAAGGTGCCGAAGAAGCCGGCTGGGGCGAAGCCAGACCAGATATAACCTGGGTCAAGGACTTTAAAAACAAGGGAGTCTTCAATTAATTTATTAGTAAATCCTACATAAATCACATGGAGGCATGGCATGACAATTCAATTACTCGATAATGTAATGAGTCCCGAATATGGCGTACGGATAATGACCGGCGGACCGCCGCCCTTTATGGGAGCGGCTCCGGCTGGTAGAGGTGGACCACCACCTGGTGCGGGCAGACCGCCGGCTGGCAGGAGTGGACCACCCCCGATGGCGCCGCCGTCCCCGATTCCGGATACGATGGCGAAAAGGCTGGATACTTTAGAAAAGAAAACCGTTTATCTCGTCGATACCGGTTTCGGCGGCAGCTATCAGTTCATGCTGCAGCTGCAAAAATGGTTTAAAGAAAACATGCCATCGGTCACCGCGATACGCAAGCGGAAACCGGGCAACGTTTTCATGGACGATAATAACGAGCTCTGGGAGGAAGTTAAAGTCAAGGGAGACGCCGTCGTCCTCGGCGTGGCTGGCTGACCAGGCTGCGTCAGCGGCGTTGCCGCTGGTAGCAGAAAGCTCGAAGGGACTTATGGCATTCCCGTCGCTCCCGTCTCCACCTATCAGTTTAAGAGCGTGGCGGACGAGAACCAGAAGACTACTCATCAGACTATCCCCTTCATCTATACGCCGCATCCGGTTATCGGTCTGACGCCTGAAGCCCTCGATAGATATATCGTCGGCAACGACCCGGATACCGGCAAGCCTATTATCGACGAAATTATCGACGTCCTGACCAAACCTATCAAGACCACCAAGGTTACGACCGAAGCTCCGCCGATGGTCAAAGCCGCCGCCGCGGAAAAATTCCTCAAGCCGGATACCGAAGATAATTTACAGCGTCTCTTCTACGAAAAAGGGTGGACGGACGGACTGCCCATTATCCTCCCCACCGAAGAGCGCGTGAAAAAGATGCTCGCCGGTACCAGCGCCTCGCCGGACGATGTCGTCGCCGATTCGTTCAAATTCGATACCCGCGAAATGGTGCAATATACCGTCACCAATATCGCCATCATCGCCGTCATGGCTGGCGCCAAACCGGAGTATTTCCCGGTGATTCTGGCTACCGCAGCGACCCGGCAGTCTGCGCTGATGCCCTCGACGACCCCGTTCGAAGCGATGCTTTTAGTGAACGGTCCGATTCGTAAAGAAATCGGGATGAACTGCGGCATCGGCGCTTTCAGCGCGGTGAATATGGCGAACTCCGTTATCGGCAGAGCCTGGACGCTGATGAGTATTGCCCACGGCTTCGCTAAGCCCCGCCAGACTTTATGGAGTTCGCAGGGGAACAACCATACCTATAATAATATGTGCTGCGCCGAGAACGAAGAGCGGAGCGTTTGGGAATCGTTCCACGTTACCAAGGGCTTTCAGAAAGATGAGAGCGTAGTCAGCATCTTTAGGGGCTGGACGTTCGTCAACAGCACCGGCGCCGCCTCTAACCGCTCGATAACCGAAGAACTGAATATCGAACTATCGGTCATGCCGCCGATGAATTCTGCGGCGACGATTATCATGGACCCGCTGGTTGCCAGAGAACTTAAGGAAAACGAGGGCTTTAAGACCAAACAGGATTTCTGTAAGCATCTTTCGCAGAACATCAAAATGAAGAACGGCCAATTCTGGAAGACCGACTATATCGATATGCTGGTGGCTTCCGAAGCGTATAAAGGCGTCGAGCCTTATGCCTCCTGGAAGAAATTGCCCGATGATGCCATGATAGCCCCTTATCATATTCCGGGCAACATCAACATCATCGTCGTCGGCGGCGAGACCAGCCCGCTCTGGAAGGCGGCGGACTACGGTTATTCCGGCAGCTCGCCCGTGGATAAGTGGCGCGCCAAGCCCGCTGGCGCTGAATGTAAAGACGGCGAATGCGGTCTGCCCGATGCCCCCGGCGAGTACGATAACTAGATACAGTGTCATTGCGAGGAGCGAAGCGACGTGGCAATCTCCTAGACTAACAGGGAGATTGCTTCGCCTCCTTCTGCGGAAGGATGGCTCGCAATGACAGTCTAATAGGAGTATCGCTATGAAAATCATCGGTGTATCGTTTAGTCCGCGTAAGGAAGGCAACACCGTCGCTATGTTGAATGAAGTTTTAGCCGCCGCCAAAAAAGCCGGCGCGGAAGTCGAGCTTTTCAGCGTCGCCGGTAAAAATATCCAGCCCTGCGACGGCTGCTGGGGCTGTACCAAGACCGGTATATGCCATATCAAAGACGACGCCGCCGAACTATTGGAGAAAATGGTTGCCGCCGACGGCATCATCTTCGGCACGCCGATATACTTCTGGGGCATGACCGCCCAGGCTAAAGCCGTCATCGACCGCACGATTTCTCTCAATAAGCCGGAACATAGCCTAAATAATAAAGTCTGCGGCGTGGTAGCTTCCTGCGGCAGTCTCGGTATGGTGGACGCGCTGAAGGACTTATCTTACTATATCATCCAGCGCCGTATGCTTCCCGCCAACCAGGTTTCCGCCTACCTGATGAGTCCCGATGACCTAAAAAAAATGCCGCGGTGCCTTGAAGAATTAAGTAAATTAGGACGCCAGATGGTAGCCCTGGTGAAAATGAACTTCAAATATCCGGACGAGTTTGCCCGTGGTCCGGGCGCTTTTGGAACTCACACGAAGTAAAAATAATCGCTAGACTGAATACCCGAATTTATTTTTTATTTTCGCGACCTGTTCATCCCGCTTCTTCTTGTTTCGTTTAGGATAACTGACATCAAAGACGGGATAAATTTCCATTTCCTTCTTTTTCCTCGCCAGGAATTCGTCAATCGTGCCGGTAACTACCGCCGGATTACCTTTAACTACGGAGCGGGACGGGATATCGTGCGTCACCACGCTGCCGGCGCCGATTACAACATCGTCGCCGATGGTCACCCCGGGCAGGATAATCGAGCCGGAGCCGATAAACGCTCGATTCCCGATTACCACTTTGCCTATCTTAGAATAGTGCAGCCAGTTGTTCATGCTTGCGTCATGAGCCAGTATTGTTACTTTACCGGCTAAAGTAACGTTATTCCCGATAGTAATTAAATGTAAAAACCCGAGGTCGATATAGGAGCCGCCTAAGAAGAGATTCTTCCCTACCGTCAAACCCCGTCGTTTCATTACCCAGAGAGCATCGCCTTTTATCGTATGGAAAAGAAAAGAAATAAAGTCCAATATCTTCTGCATTATCTTCTCCCGGATTAGATTTACTACTATTCTACACTTTCGATTCTGTGTTTTCTACTTATCAGCAATGCGTTAAATACGCTTGCTACTTGCCGTACACTAGGTTACACTTTTTATATAAGAGAAAAGCGGGAGGTGTAATTATGAAGGCGTTGATTATTTACGATTCTCTTTACGGTAATACCGAGCAAATCGCGAAAGCTATGGTGACGGCATTGGGGAAGGAGGCTAAAGCGGTCAGGGTCGGGGCGGTTAAAGATGTTGATATCGCTTCGCATTCTCTAATTATCATCGGTTCGCCCACGCAGGGCGGTCGACCGACGATTGCTACTAAAACTTTCCTGGATGGTTTGACAGCTGATAAGTTGACCGACAAGCGCTTTGCCGCTTTCGATACCCGCCTCCGGGGCGTCATTCCC
Organism: uncultured Chloroflexia bacterium; assembly: GCA_963759785.1. GTDB lineage: Bacteria > Chloroflexota > Dehalococcoidia > Dehalococcoidales > RBG-16-60-22 > RBG-13-51-18. The sequence continues at coordinate 107,264 of CAVXAM010000009.1, read as the reverse complement.
AAGGTCTTTGGCTGGGCAGCCGACCGCATTGAAAAGGCTATCAGGGAAAAAGGCGGCAATACCACCGCCCAACCGCAGGGCTTCTTTGTAAAAAGCACCAAAGGTCCCCTCGTTGAAGGGGAGTTGGAAAGGGCGGCTACCTGGGCGAAAGCCACTACCGCCGGCGTCCCGACCAATTTGATGTCAGGGGACTATAAAGTTAAGACTAAAGAATAGACATGTTTTTATATGTCATTCTGAGGAACGGAGTGACGAAGAATCCGTATATTTATTTGTACTAACGGATTCTTCGCTTCGCTCAGAATGACTACTATATAATAATTCTAATCATATCGTCCTTGACTTAATTCGCTGCAATCCTCTATCCTTTAGTCAATATCGTTAAAGGAGGTCCCCTAATGACAGAAAAAAGCCTTAAGGGCTGGTATGATATCACTGTTCTTTTAAAGCAGGGCATGATAATCCTGCCCATCGACCCTCTGGCGCCCAAGATATACCGTTATAGCGATGTAAATCTAGGAGCCAAGGTGACGATGACCATGCTGGAAATAATTTCCCATACCGGCACCCACATCGATGCTCCTCTTCACTTTATCCCCGGGGGGTCAACCATTACCGACATGCCACTAGATGCCACGGTAGGTCCCGCAAGAGTTATCGGGATTAAAGACCAGCACCGCATTAAAGTATCAGAGCTGGAAAAGCATAATATAAAAAAAGGCGAACGCCTGCTCTTTAAAACACGCAATTCGCCCGCCAGTTATGAAGGTCCCAAATTCTTGGAAGACTACGTATATTTCGATAATGATGCCGCGGAATATCTGGTGGCTAAAGGTGTCAGACTCGTCGGGCTGGACTTCATCACCATCGGCAATTTTAAAGATGAAACGAGCGTCAATAAAACCCACACGACTTTTCTCAATGCCGGCGTCTATATCCTGGAAGACTGCGCTCTGGGTGACGTACCTCCCGGCGATTACGAGTTGCTTTGTTTACCGCTGCGTGTTTTTCACGGTGACGCGGCGCCCTGCCGCGCTCTTTTAAGACCGTTAAAGTAAATCATAATCCTGGTAAAAAATATCAATCTAAAAACCGAGGAGCTCCCGTTTAGCCCCTCGGTTTCTTTTTTCATTAACTATTTTCCGGTTTTCTTTTTTACCGGCACGTAGATTTCTATGATAGCATGTGACTTTTTTAACATTATTTTAATTATCGACTGCCTATAATATATATATGAGGGGGTACTGGAATACGGGGTAGCATCGACCTAAAGTACGGGGTACACTTATTGCGCCCTCACGAATTGGCACTGATACAATTAATAGAGAGCAACATGATAACCAAAAGCTATTCTCCGGCGTTATATATATTGAAAGGTAATTGATTGTTAGGGTTTTGTGAGAAATGGTAACGGTTTTGAGACATGATTGTATCGTTACTTTTGTAAGATTATAAACGAAGTACACGATACGGTGGTTTGACCAGGCAGGTGCAATATGAACAACATACAGAGTAGGAACATTAAAGTAGACGGACTGGATGTCCATTATTATACCGCAGGGGAAGGCGAGCCGTTATTAGTGATTCACGGCGGCGCCGGGGATGCCCGCAGCTGGTGGGGTAACATACAGGACCTATCCCAGAAATACCGCGTTTATGCCCCGGATTTGCCTGGTTATGGTGCCAGTCAGCCGCTGAACGGCAATTATTATATACCCGAGCTTGCCGATTTCATCAATAAATTCACTAAATTTCTGAAACTAAAGAAATTTAATATAATTGGGCATTCGATGGGGGGCGGCATCGCGCTCGATTACGTCCTTAAATTCCCTGGCAAGGTAAAGAAGCTGATTCTAGTCAGCAGCCTGGGACTGGGGCGAGAGGTGGCTTTATGGTTAAGGTTAATCTCACTGCCGATGGTAATCAAAATACTCGGCTCTTTAGTTGGTAGGATAATTCAGTTCCTCGGCTGGATGTTAGGACAGTCGAATCCGTTTGAATTAGTCCTGCCGGTTTCGCCGGTTTTCGTAAGAATCGGCACCAGCATCGCTAACTTCCATCAGCAGAACTTTGTGCTGGAGAAATATCTGTCAAAAATAAAAATACCGACGATGCTAATCTGGGGCGGTAGAGACCCGGTCGTGCCGGTGAAAACGGCTTACCGTGCGGTGAAAGAATTCCCGAACGCCCGCCTTATGGTCTTTAAACATAGCGGACATAACGTCCACCGCGAACAACTCAAAAATTTCTCCCGCCTTATCTACGAATTCATCGGCTAATCTGGGTGACTGGCGGACTGTGCCGCGACGTAATTCCTGAACTCTTTTACTATATCCTTGTGCCTTACTAACACTTCGCCGATGCCGTAACGCTTACTTAGCCGTAACGGCACACAGCAGCAGGAGCAGCAGCTGCAAATCGCGTAAAAGTCCTCACGGCACTTAAGAATCGTTAGGATTAATCCCCGCCGCTGGCTCTCCTGCAGTATCTCGCGGGCTTTTTCCCGGGTAATTTCTTGAGCGTCATGCGACATCGTTTCCGTGAGAATATGCTTTGAAGGCGCCAGCAATATCTCGTTATCCCGCGGGTGGTGGCATTTTTGATAAATATTCCGGCAGGTGCAGGGCGCCGCGGCAATCCCGCCGGCTAGAGTTAGCAACTCTTCGGCTTCATCTGACGTCAACAGATAGGCACGGTGTTGACTTCGCCCGTAAGCGTTGGCAATTTTTCTTATCAACTTACCGAGCAGCGGTATCCGCGTCCCGGCGCTGAAAAACATGTAGAATCTTAAGATAAACTTACGGTTCAGATTGTAGAACCTAAGGGTGTGATGCATTTGTCCCTGCCTTATAGTCGCGGTTTACAGATAATTTCTTTCACCTTGAGATTGAAAAAGCGGTGCGTGTAGCTGGGCTGGATGACGACCGCCGTATCCGCCCCCCGCCCCGTTCCCCCGATAGCGATTATTTCTTCGTCGGTGCGTACTACACCCGCATCGGCAGCCATCGCCGCGATTTCGCAAACGACCTTCATACCCTGACCGAAGTTGCGCAGCGTCATCGCGATAATGTCGCCGATGGCGCTCGAAGGAATCGGCGGTCCGCCGGTAGCACCGAGCGAGCGATGTATAGCGCCGAAGGCATGGGCGGCGGTCACGATAATCCCGCCCTTCTTTTCGATGATTTTACGGTTCTCTTCGGTGAATTCCTGGGTATTAGGTTCGCGCATACCGGTAACGTGGGTGACGATGATGACCTTATAGCCTTTAAAAACATCGACTGCTTTTACGGCGGTATCGCCGACGGTCGAAGCCACGACAACCGTCTTTATCCCTAGAGCCTCGGCGCGTTCTTTAGCCAGGGCGAGGGTTTGGATGGTATTTTCTTCGCCGCCGGGTTTTTCGAAATAGACTATTTTACGTTCCATTTCACTCCTTCAATATCTTAAGCCTTGATAACATAGTTCCTTAACGTACCGATGCCCTCGATTTTAACCTCGACCGTATCGCCGGGTACCATTGGGCCGATACCGCCGGGGGTGCCGGTTGAAATAATATCGCCGGGGAGGAGGGTCATGATATTCGAGATAAAACTTACCAGGTCAAAGACGGGAAAGATAAGCTGACTGGTGCGTGTTTTTTGTTTGATTTGACCATTAAGAAGGGTCTCCAGTGGTAAGTCCGACGGGTCGAGTTCCGTTTCGATACAGGGTCCGATGGGACAGAACGTATCGAAGCTCTTGGAGCGCGTCCACTGCTTATCTTTAGTCTGCAGGTCGCGGGCGGTAACGTCGTTAACGCAGGTATAGCCGAAGATGTGAGTTGCGGCGTCTTCTTTACTTACCTGTCGTGTCACCGATTTAATCACCACTCCTAACTCACCTTCGTAATCTACTCTCTGCGAGGATGGCGGATAGATTATTTTGTCTTCCGGTCCAATGACCGAAGTTGAAGGCTTGATAAAAATCAGCGGCTCGTCGGGCGGTTTATGGTTCATCTCTTCGCCGTGACTGCGATAGTTAACGCCCAAAGCGATGATTTTCGAGGGTTGACAGGGCGTTAATAACTTAACTTCGCTTAATAGGAGGGCGTGGGTAGTTTCTCTAACGCTACTAAATGGTGAGTCGTCAATCGGCCAAACGACGTCTCCACGCAGGATGCCCCATGATATTTTACTGTTATCAGTAAAGCGTACAATTTTCATCTTCGCCTCAACGATATATTAGAATTTCAAGTTGCTGACCGTCTTTAACCAGTCTTTAGGTCCCACCGGGCAGTATGCCAGGCACCTGCCGCAATGGTAAGCCGGCACGCCTCCGATGACCTCGCCCTTTTGCCGCGGGTCCATCTGCTCCAGGGCTTTATAGACGTCCTGCGAGGTCGGGTTTTCTGGGAAGTTAAAATCCTTAAGCCCGAGCGCCTTGGTGGTCAAGCCTTGCGTGCCAATCTGGCACCTGGGGAAGTCCACCCAGCCGTAGGTAAACTCGCGGTCGCCCATTTTAACCGTCTTCGATCGGGTGGGGCTGATAGCCTGGGTGGGGCAGACCCTGATGCAGATGCCGCATTTTTCCGGGATTACACATTTCTATTTCTTTTTTCATCGGGTCCGGTTCAATATCCGCCCGAGTGATAACGCTAACGATTCTAATCCGAGGCCCGTAGTCTGGCGTGATGACGATACTCAACCAACCGAACGTACCGATTCCAGCGGCGACGGCGGCGTGGCGGTTGGATAAAGGAGCGCCGGCAGAGCCGGGTCCCGACGGCACAGGAGTGGATATATATCCCTTCCTCTCCAGAAAGCGCGCCATCTCGTAGGCGGCGAATTTTAGGTAGTAATTAGGGAACAGCGAATAGGCGTAGGTGCCGTAGATACACTGGGCGTGCCTTAAGCCGTCCTCGTAGGCGCGGAAGACCGTCTGTACCGCCCCCAGACTCAACTTAACCGCCATAACGACCACGGATTTAGCGCCGGGCAGCAAATCGGTGGGGCGATTGCCCTGCGGCGCGCCGGCGAGGCGTTCGACGTTAGCGATGCCGCAGTAATCCATATCCAGTTTTTCGATAGCGTATTTCTTGATTTCGTCTTTTAGCTTCAAAATAAGCCTCCTTCAGGGTATACCGTATTTATAAAACGGACGCATTCTCTCTATCGCTGACATTATAACAGCGCCAGCTTGAAAATAAAATGGCAGGCGACGAAAACAGCTTCGAATCATTGCCTCGTGAGTCTCGATATGCTATATTTATTGCATGGTTACGGAATCGGACTATATACCCTCCGGCGGGGTCACCTCGCCCGGAGGATTTCTGGCTGGCGCGGTCAGCGCCGGCGTCAAATACAGCCCCGGCAAACGTCTCGACCTCGGTATATTGTACTCCCCTAAAATCTGCTCCGCCGCTGGTGTATTTACCACAAATAAAGTTAAGGCGGCGCCGGTATTAGTAAGTCGAGCGCGATTGGCGAAAGGTAAAGCCGCGGCGGTTATTATGAACAGCGGTTACGCCAACGCCTGTACGGGTAAACAGGGTATGGCCGACGCTTTAGAGATGACCGAGTTAGCCGCCCGGCATCTGGGCGTAAAAAAGGAGGACGTACTCGTTGCCAGCACGGGTGTTATCGGCAGGATGCTCCCGATGGAGAATATCCGTAAGGCGATACCGAAGATAAAGTGCACCATCGCCGGGGGACACGACTTAGAACGGGCGATAATGACGACGGACAGAGTGCCCAAGGAGGTGGCGGTTAAGGCGGACGGCTTTACGATAGGGGGGATGTTAAAAGGGGCGGGGATGATACACCCGGATATGGCGACGTTGCTCTGCTTTTTAACCACTGACGCCGCCGTTGACGTTGGTTTTTTACGTGAAGCGTTAAATAAATCGGTGGCAGTATCGCTTAATATGCTATCCGTCGATGGTGACGGCAGCACTAACGATACGGTGATTATAATGGCTAATGGAGCGGCGGGGGGCGAGGTTATTAAGAAAAACAGCAATCAAGCCGGAGTTTTTCAACGGGCGTTGGATAAAGTCTGTATCTACCTGGCTAGAGAAGCTGCCCGCGACGGCGAAGGTGCCACCAAACTGATTGAAGTAAAAGTTAAGGGCGCGAAAGATTTGAAAGATGCCCAGATGGCGGCGAGAACAATCGTCAGCTCATCGTTGGTAAAAACGGCGGTCTATGGTTCCGACCCCAATTGGGGGAGGATTCTGGCGGCGGCGGGGAGGAGCGGGGCGGCTCTAGAGGAAAGTAAAACAGAGCTTTACATCGGCGATACATGTATCGTGAAAAACGGCTCGCCTTTAGATTTCGATGAAAAGTCGGTCGTGAAATACCTCAAAGGTAAAGAGGTATTTATAACGCTTGACCTGCATCTCGGTAAAGCAGCAGCCACAGCCTGGGGATGCGACATGACCGAGGAGTATATCAAAACTAACGCGGAGTATACGACGTAAATGAAATATCAAATCTCAAAAATCATAAACACAAATAAAAGATAGAAAATGAAAGATATAACTGTTATTAAAATAGGCGGCTCGACCTTCGGGAAGGGCGATAACACTCTCGAGGATATCGTCGCCTTACAGAAAAAGAAGTATCCCCTGGTCGTCGTTCATGGCGGCGGCAATACGGTTACCGAATGGCTGAAACGCCAGGGAATCGAGACGAAGTTCGTACGCGGCGAGCGCGTTACCGATTTAAAGTCGCTGGCGATAGTGACGGCGGTCTTAGCGGGGCTGGTCAATAAAGAGATTACCGCCGCGATTAACCTATTCGGCGGGAAAGCGGTCGGCATCAGCGGGGTCGATGGTTCGCTGATTGAAAGCGCGATGAAAAGTGAAGATATGGGCTATGTGGGGTCGGTAGACAAGGTGAATACCCGCCTGCTCCAAACGCTGCTTAAAGCCGATTTTGTGCCGGTGGTTTCACCTATCAGCCTCTATTCAGTAGACCGAGCCGGCGAAGAGCCGGGTCTGATTAATGTTAACGGCGACCCCGTTGCCGGCGAAATCGCCATCGCGTTAAAAGCGAAAAGACTGATTTTCCTGACCGATGTTGATGGCATCAAGGATAAATTCGGCAAGACAATACCGCAGCTTTCCGAAGCCGTCGCCGAAACGTTAATATCTTCCGGGGTTATCACCGAGGGCATGGTCCCGAAAGTCGACGCCTGCCTGGACGCTTTTAACGTCGGCGTTATTGCCCGTATAATAGACGGGAGAAAATCCCACTCCCTGCTTAATGAAATCGAAAAAAGCGAAGGCGGGACGACGATTGTCAGTAACCCTCCCAATTTGAAACTGGAGAGGAAAAAGGAATAACAAACAAGGGGTGGTGGGGAGGTTTGATACTTGATACTTGAATTTTGCTACTTAGTTTCGAGGTTTTTATGACTAACTGGCTGGAAATCGAAAAAAAATACTTTATGCGAACTTTCGAGAAAGTGCGCGTGCCGGTGGTGTTGGTTAAAGGGAAAGGCGCGCGAGTCTGGGACGAGAAGGGTAAAGAGTACCTGGACTTCGTCGGGGGCTGGGCGGTGAATTGTCTGGGACATTCTCATCCGGTGGTGGTGAAGGCTTTAACGACACAGGCGAAAAAACTGATTCATACGTCGAATCAGTTTTACACTATCCCGCAGCTGCAATTAGCGCAATTGTTGGTCGAAAACAGCTGCCTGGATAGAGTGTTTTTCGGCAATAGCGGACTAGAAGCTAACGAGGGGGCGGTTAAACTCGCCCGACGCTACGGGAAATTGAAACTTAACGGGGCGTACGAGATTATTACCGCTATCGGTTCTTTTCACGGGCGTTCCCTTGCCATGACGGCGGCGACGGGACAGGAAACTTTCCATACCCCCTATATCCCTCTCCCCGAAGGCTTCGTTAATGTTAAATATAACGATATCGAGGCGATTAAAGCCGCCACGACGTCCAAAACCGCCGCGGTAATGCTGGAGCTAATCGAGGCGGAAAGCGGCGTTAATGTGCCCGACGAAGATTACATCAGAAAAGTCCGACAGTGGTGCGACCAGAAGGGTATTTTACTGATTCTGGACGAAATCCAGACGGGGATAGGGCGTCTCGGCACCCTCTTCGGCTATCAGGTATACGGCATCGAGCCGGATATTATCACCCTGGCTAAGGGATTAGCCGGCGGGGTGCCTATCGGGGCATTTCTGGCTAAAGAGAAATACTCGGTTTTTACTGCCGGCGACCACGGCAGTACCTTCGGCGGCAATCCGTTAGCCTGTGCGGTCGGCTACGCCACGATGCAATATCTTATCGCGAAAGATATTCCGGGGAATGCTGACCGTGTTGGTAAATATCTTATCGAGCGGCTCAACGGACTGAAAGCCAAATATCCTATCATTACCGACGTCCGCGGACGCGGCTTGTTGATAGCGTTTGAATTTAATAGCGATATCGGTCAAACCGTTTTGATGGACTGCCTGGCTAAAGGTTTGCTCGTTAATAAGGTAAAGCCTAACGCCATTCGTTTAATGCCGCCGCTGATAATCGGTAAGCGAGAGGTTGATGAAGCTATCGCCATACTGGATAAAGTAATGGCTAAAATTGTGAGTTAAAATTGTCAAAGTTGTCTCAAAATCTATCTAAAATCAAAAAGGTCAAAAAACTGGGCGTCCCGGGAATAATCGCGGCGGTCATGCTGGTGTTCTTCCTGTTTATCGTTGTCCTGTATAACACCAACGTCGGTATGGCTGATGGTATCGGTATTCAGGAGCCGAATTTAACGGGTGTGGATTTAACTTTAGTACCGCAGCCGGTACTCAACGATGCCAGGGTGATGGCAGATAAACTGGTGGGGGAGAATGGCGCCGGACATCAGAGGATTATCGACGACCTAGCGGGTTCGTATTTAGCGGCTAAAGAAGCCGATATCGTTATCTTTTTTAACTCGGGAGGGATGGGGTGGAACATGATTAGCAATACACCCGGCTGGGAGGCTATTCTGAATGGCATTTGCGGTGAACTGGTGAACCTGGGCTATCGTCCGGTGATATTGAATTACTCCCGGACCGGTCGCACCTTCTGGGGCAATATTAAAGAGGTTATCGAAGCTGCCACGCAGTACCCCCGGAAAACTATCGACATGGAAGAGAGGGTGCAATTCTTGGTCGACCGTCTGCCGCATGTTAAGTTTATCATCGCCGGCGAGAGTACCGGTGACGTGATTAGCGAGGAATCGATGAAATATTTCCGCGAGTATACTAATGTCTACAGCCTGCAGACGGGCTGTCCTTTCTGGTATAAAACCGAACCACAGGCAAGGACATTAAGGATTACCAGCAACGGATTCGGCGTCGATACTTTCGCTTATGGCAATATACCTTCAATGATATGGTGTACCTTTAGGGGCTGGTTCGGACTGGAATCGCCGGAAGAAAACGCCGGCAATGTTTTAAAATCGTTTAGAGCGCCGGGGCATGATTATACCTGGAATTATGATTACATCAGGTCCGAGATTGTCGGATTTTTAGAAACGAATTTCCCGAAGAAAAATTGACCGTTGGTCAGGGGAGCATTATGGTGAAGGAAAAAGTAGTGCTGGCTTATAGCGGCGGGGTGGATACATCGGTAGCCATTAAATGGCTGCAGGAAAAATATAATGTTGATGTCATTGCCGTAACTATCGATGTCGGCAACGAAAAAGACTTTACATCCGTCCGGCAGAAAGCTTTAAAACTCGGTGCGATTAAAGCGCTGGTAATCGACGGCAAGGAGCTTTTAGTCAAATACTTCCTTTTCCCCGCCTTGCAGGCTAACGCCCTTTATGAAGGGGTTTACCCGCTGGCAACGGCTTTATCGCGTCCGCTGATGGCTAAATTGCTGGTAGATACGGCGTTAGCCGAAGGAGCCACGACGATAGCCCACGGCTGTACTGGCAAGGGCAATGACCAGGTGAGATTCGAGGTCGGTATCAACGCTTTAGCCCCCCAGCTAAAGATACTCGCCCCCGCCCGCGAATGGGGCATGACCCGCGAGGCGACGATTAAATATGCCCAGCAACATGATATTCCTATCCCCGTCACTAAGAAAAGTCCCTATTCCATCGACGAAAACCTTTGGGGCAGGGCTATCGAGTGCGGCGCTTTAGAGGACCCCTGGGTGGAACCCCCCGCCGACGTTTATGTCTGGACGCAAGACCCCGATAAAGCCCCCGCTAAACCCCAGGTTATCGAAATAGGGTTTGATAAAGGCGTACCGGTTTCGCTCGACGGCAAGGAGATGGACGGGATATCCCTGATTCAAAAATTGAACGAGATTGCCGGCAAACACGGTATTGGCAGAATCGACCATATCGAGGACCGGCTGGTGGGCATAAAATCCCGCGAGATTTACGAAGCGCCGGCGGCGGTAACGCTCATTCAGGCGCACCAGGCGCTGGAAGCGATGACGATGTCCAAAGACCAGTTGCGTTTTAAACAGAAGGTGTCGGGGGAGTGCGCCGACCTTATCTATAACGGCTTGTGGTTCAGCCAGCTTAACCGCGACCTCTCGGCTTATATCTTAAGCTCGCAGCGCTACGTTACCGGCGTCGTTAGAGTTAAACTCTTTAAGGGACAGGCGATGGTGCTCGGTAGAAAATCACCCTGGTCGCTTTACAATTTAAGTTTAGCAACCTATGATAAGGGGGATAAATTTAACCAGAAGGCTGCCGAGGGCTTTATCCACCTCTGGGGCTTGCCGGTAAAAACCCAGGCACAAGTACAATTATTGGGCGATAAAGAGGGACCCTTGAGTATCGTAGGGAAGAAAAAGGGGAAAAAGAAATAAATGAGCAATATTCGCGGTCGCTTCTCGAAACCAGCTGCTAAACTGGCGGCGCAATATACGTCTTCGTTAGCTTTCGACCAGCGACTTTATAAATACGATATCGCCGGCAGTATCGCCCACGTTAAGATGCTCGCCAAACAGTCCATTATTACTGAAAAAGAAGCTAAAGCTATCATCGGCGGGCTGGACGCGATACGTAAAGAAATCGAACAGGGTAAATTCCAGTTCAAACCGGAGCTGGAAGATATCCATATGGCGATTGAATCGTGCCTGATTGAGAAAATAGGGGAGGTGGGGCGCAAACTCCATACCGCCCGCTCCCGCAACGACCAGGTCGCTTTAGATATGCGTCTTTTCACCAAAGATGCAATCGCCGATACTTTAAAAGGTGTCCGGGATTTTCAGAAAGCCCTCCTTGACCTTGCCGAGGCGAAAAAAAATGTCGTTATTCCCGGCTATACACATTTACAGGTAGCACAGCCGGTATTACTGGCGCACCACCTTTTAGCTTATTTCGAAATGCTCCAGCGCGACTACGAACGCTTTAGCGATTGTCTAAAAAGAGTGGACGTTATGCCGCTGGGGAGTGGGGCGCTGGCGGGGGTTGCTTATAAAGTAGACCGGGAGTTTTTAGCTAAAGAGCTTAGCTTTAGTAAAGTTAGCCAGAACAGCCTCGACGCCGTCAGCGACCGCGACTTTGTGCTGGAATACGAAGCTAATGCTGGCATCTGCATGATGCATTTATCGCGCCTGGCGGAGGAAATGGTTATATGGTCATCGGCGGAGTTCGGCTTTATCGAAATTGACGACGCCTACGCTACCGGCAGCAGCATCATGCCCCAGAAGAAAAATCCGGACGTCGCCGAGCTTGCCCGCGGTAAAACAGGTCGTGTTTACGGTAACCTGATGGCTCTACTTACGGCAATGAAGGGCTTGCCTCTCGCTTATAATCATGATATGCAGGAAGATAAAGAAGGATTTTTCGATACGATAGATACCCTGCAAGCGACTTTAATGGTATTTGCAGGTATGGTTAAGACGATTAAGGTAAAGGAAGAGAATGCTCGTAAAGCTTTAGAAAAAGGCTATATTCTAGCTACGGATATTGCCGATTACCTCGTAAAAAAAGGCGCTGCCTTTAGAACCGCCCATGAAATCGTCGGTAAACTCGTGCAATATGCCGTCGGGAAGGGGAAAACCCTCGCCGAACTTGACATAAAAGAATATCAACAGTTTTCGAAGTTATTCGAAGCTGATGTACGTTCAATTACCATTGAAACATCGTTAGCTGCCCGGGATGTAGTCGGCGGTACCGCCCCGAACCAGGTTAGTAAGGCGATAGCGGCGGCACGTCGTCTCGTAGTATAATTATATTCAGCCGTATGCAAAAATCCCCGTTATATAATATTGGAGTGTAAAGATGAGTGATTCTATAATTATCGAAAACCTGACCAAGTATTATAATAAGTTCCTGGCTCTGGATAATCTCTCGTTGCGAGTAGAGGAGAAGGCAAATGTCGGGCTGCTGGGCCCTAATGGCGCCGGTAAGAGCACGACGCTTAAGATATTGACCTCTTTAATCCTCCCCTCCTCCGGCAAGGCTTATATCGACGGCATCGATATCACCACCCAGCCGGAGCAAGCGCTTTCGCGCATCGGCGCGATTATCGAAACACCGGAGTTTTATTCCTACCTGACGCCGGAAGACAACTTAAGCTACTTCGGCAGGTTGCGCGGGATGAAAGGGGAGAAGCTGACCAAAAGGATTAAGGAAGTAATCGAACTCGTCAAGCTGGGGGATTGGGCTAAAGTCAAAATAGAAAAGTTCTCCCGCGGCATGAAACAGCGTCTCGCCTTGGCGCAAACGCTACTCCATGACCCGCCGATATTGATATTGGACGAACCCGGGCTGGGGTTGGACCCGCGGGGGGTAGTGGAGTTCCGCGAGATTATTGCCGGAGCGGGTAAGGAAAAAACAGTTTTCTTTGCCTCGCACCAGTTATCCGAGGTGGCTTTAATCTGTGATAAAGTGGCGATTATCAACAACGGTCGATTACTCGCTTATGAAAATATTAAAGAACTTGAGCAAAAATACCAGTCGCTCGAAATGGCTTATCTTAAGCTGACAGGAGGCAACATTGGGTGACTTTGAAAAACTGGGCATAGTAATACAATATGAATTCCTCAAGCATATCCGCCGGAAGAGGCTGTATGTGATACTGGGCATCGCGCTATTGGTTGAAGCGCTGGTGCTGATTCTGATTCCGGTGCTGATGACGGGTGGGTATCCCAAAGATGTCATGACTATGGCGGCATTGCTGACCGTCGGGCCGAGCCTGGCCGTTCTCGGGGCAGTGTTTTTCGCCGGAGACGCTATTGCCGGAGAATATGAAAGCAAAACCGGTTTCCTGCTTTTCATCAATCCGGTCAAACGCCTTATTCTCTGGACGGGGAAATACCTGGCAGGTTTTATTGCTACGGCAATATTGGTAGTGTTTAGCTACATCATCATCATGATTGCGCTGCTGGCGATATATCATCAGGTTCCTGTTGAACTCTTAAAATCACTCGGGCTGTGCCTTTTGTATGCTGGAGCGGTACTCTCATTAACCTTTTTATTCAGTGCTATCTCCAAAGGCTCCATGGGCGCTACTGTAATGACGCTACTCTTCATCTTCATTATCTGCGGTATTCTAGAAGGCGTGCTGTCAGCTACCGGCAAGCCAAGCTGGTTTATTCTTTCGGCAGCAGGCGACAGTGTTTCGACGGTTCTCGTTAATATAAATCAGATGATGGCGGGTTTAGGCATCGATATGTCGAAATATGGTAAGATGATGGAGAACTATAAGCCGGTAGATGTCAGTTTATCCATAGCGGGGATGGCGATTTACCTCATACCGTGTTTAGTCGCCAGTCTCTGGATTAGCCGACGGCGCCAGCTGTCTTAATAACAAACAAAAAGGACTCGACCGTCAAAAGTCGAGTCCTGCCAATTAGCGATTAAGGTAAATATCAGGAGGGTTTAGACATTAGCCGTTTTATTCTGGGTACGCAGGCACCGCGTGCAGAGATTAACGTGTTTCATCTTGCCGTCAATCATAATCGTGGCGGCATGAATATTAGCCGTCCATTGGCGGTTCGTATGCCGTTTAGAATGACTGACGTTATGCCCGTATTGTGGTATCTTACCACATAAATCGCACTTCAATTCTCTAACGCTCCTTTGAAAAACAGACGAGGTATTGCAAATTACGCTAATACATAGTAACATAATGCGATGAGATTAGCAACCTGCTGTACCTCCTTGGTAGGGAAGAAAAACACGTTAATTCTGACAAGGATGGTGGAAAATGAGTAAAGTCAATACACTCGCCGGGCAAGAACTGCGTGATATGTTTTCCGCAGCGACTTCCTGGTTGGAAAAGAGCTCGGCGGATATCGATGCTTTAAACGTCTTCCCCGTACCTGATGGTGATACTGGCACCAATATGATGCTTACCATGCGCTCGACCATGGAAGAAGCCTACCGCGCTCCTGACCACAGCGCTTCCGGCGTGGCTCATGCGATGGCTAAAGGCGCTTTAATGGGCGCCCGCGGCAACAGCGGCGTGATTCTTTCGCAGATTTGGCGGGGTCTGGCGCAGGGGCTGGACGGCAAGGAGTCTTTTAACGCCTCCGAAATGGCTGACGCGTTAGAGAAATCGGCGGAAGTCGCTTATAAAGGCGTTAGCAATCCGGTCGAAGGCACAATGCTGACCGTGATGAAGGACGCCGCTAAAGAAGCGAAAAACCAGGCTGAAAATGGCGAAGAAGATATGATCGCCTTGCTGGAAGCCGTCGTTAGCGCCGCCGGCGATTCGGTAGCCCGAACACCTCGCCTCCTTAAAGTACTTAAAGATGCCGGCGTTGTTGATGCCGGCGGACAGGGCATTTACACCATTCTTGAAGGCGCGATGCGCTTTCTCAAAGGTGAAACCGAAGCGATGCGCCTGCGCAAACCCCAAATGATTGTCAGCGATATGCCGTTAACGGTTCCGTTGCCGCAGGCTATCGGCGTTGATGAAATACCCTTCGGCTACTGCACGGAGTTTATGATTAAAGGCGAAGAAATGGAACCGGATATTATCCGTAAAAAATTGGAGAAGAAAGGCGAATCGCTGATTGTTGTTGGCGATGATTCGGCCGTTCGTATCCATATCCACACCCTCGACCCCGGCATTATTCTACAATTCGCTGCGAAGCTGGGTACATTGCACCAGGTTAGCGTCAGGAACATGGATGAGCAGCACCAGGACTTCCTGGAAATGCAGAAAGAAAGAATGCCCACCACCGATACCGCGGTTATCGCCGTAGTTTCCGGCCAAGGTCTAACCGAAGTTTTCAGCAGCCTCGGCGCTGTAGCTGTTATCCGCGGTGGTCAAACGATGAATCCGAGTACTAAAGATATCCTCCAGGCGGTGCAGTCCGTGCCTTCGGAGAATGTTATTATTTTACCCAACAACAAGAACATCATTCTCACCGCCAGCCAAGTACAGTCGTTAACCGAAAAGAAAATCAAAGTTGTGCCGACAAAAACGATACCCCAGGGTGTCGTAGCTCTGCTGGCTTTCGATTATGAGGCGGACTTTAAAGCCAACGCTGAAATCATGGAAAAAGCCCTATCCTCGGTAAAAACCATCGAAGTTACCCGTTCAGTACGTTCTTCAAACATTAACGGACTACAGATAAAGCGTCACCAACCTATCGGCTTATTGGATGACGAGCTTATCGCGGCGGGCGATACCGACCTCGATGTTATCGAAACAATCCTGGCTGAACTTGATATGAAGCACGCCGAAGTCTTGACTATTTACTACGGAGAGGAAATTGAAGCTCCGGAAGCCGAAAAGACCAGCGCTGCTATTACAAGCTTGTATCCGAAGCTACAGGTTGAGCTAATCAAAGGCAATCAACCGCATTATAGCTATATTATCTCTATCGAGTAAAAAAGGGGGGACCAGGGTATGACCGTAAAAATTGTAACCGATACTCTCTGCGATATCACTGGCGACCTGATAACGAAGCTAGGCATTACCGAAGTGCCGTTGTATGTGCGCTTCGGAGAAGAGGTTTATCGCGACCGTGTCGATATCACCAGCGAAGATTTCTACCGCCGGCTGATTAACGAACCCAAACTGCCTTCAACGACCCAACCTACCCCTAACGATTTCGCCGAAGTATTTCGAAAGCTGGCGCAGGAAACCGATGAAATACTGGTAATTATGGTGTCTAGTAAACTAAGCGGCACATATCAATCAGCCCTACAGGCGAAGGGATATGTTCAGGGGAAATGCCGTATCGAAATAGTTGATTCACAAACCGTAGCGATGGGTGAGGGACTAATCGTTATTTCGGCTGTTAATGCCGTTAAAGCGGGGGCAAAGCTGGATAAGGTTTTAGAAATGGCTCGTAAAGCTTCTTCGAGGTCACACCTCGTTGCTTATTTCGATACCTTAAAATACCTCGCCAAAGGCGGTCGCATCGGTAAGGCTAAAGAATTCCTGGGTGCGATGTTATCCGTCAAGCAGCTACTCACCGTTAAGGATGGTGAGATGGCTCCGCTGACCAGGGTTCATTCTTTAAGAGCAGGGCTGGACTTTTTATACAGCGTCCCGTCGCGCTACCCGAGTGTTGAAGGGCTGGCGGTAGAGCACACTACTAATTCTGAATATGCCGATGTTCTAACGGAACGCCTGGCTAAAACTTATCCCAATGTGCCTATCTATCGTTCGATAATCAGTCCTGTCCTCGGCACGTATTCTGGGCCTAACGCGATGGCGTTAACTGTTTTAGAAGCTGAAAAATAGTAATGATAGTCAAGATTGTAACTGATAGCGTTGCCGATATCCCGCCGGAAGTGGTTAAAAAGCTGGATATTTCTATTATCCCGGTGCTGGTACGCTTTGGCGAAGAGACCTACCGCGATGGTATCGATATCACTAACGACCAGTTTTACGAGCGATTAGTGCAGAATAAAGTCGTGCCGACTACCGCCGTACCTTCACTAGACATGTTTGCCCGGACTTACGCCAGGCTCGCCGAAGAGACCGATGAAATTTTAGTTATAATGTTATGCTCAAAGCTTAGCGGTCTTTATAACGCGGCGGTACAAAGCGCTGGTTTGATGGAAGGCAACTGTCGTATCGAGATACTTGATTCGGGCTGTGCGGTGATGTCGCAGGGATTTGTCGTTATCCATGCCGCGCAGGCAGCTAAAAAAGGAGTCAAAATCGACGAGCTAATAACGCAGGTAAAAAAGGATTTAACCCGCGTCGATATGCGCGCCGCCTTCGATACATTGGAGTTTCTCCAGCGGGGTGGACGCATCGGCCGGGCGCAGGCTTTATTGGGTTCGATGTTAAAAGTCAATCCCATCATCAAGCTGAAAGACGGCAAGGTAGAAGCCGCTGGAAGGACGCGTTCCCGCGCCAAAGCGATTAACGCCCTTTATGACTTCGTAGCGAGCTATAAAAAAATCGATGAGCTGGCGGTCGAAGACGCCGCCTGTCAAGAAGACGGCGATGCGTTGGTTAAACGCCTCGGTAACCTCTTCCCGGAAGAAAAAATTTATCGTACTCGTACCACCCCGGTCATCGGCACGCATACGGGTCCCGGTTTACTCCTCGTCGCCGTCATGGGCGAAAAATAAAGCTCTCCCCATCCCCCGTGCTTTTCATCCCTGTTTTTTACTATAATAGTGCAGGGTTTCTTTTATGAACGCCGAATCTTTGCGTAAAGTCCTCGACCTCGAAAAACAGCGCGGCTATAACGACACGGCTGTTTTCGGAGGACTGGATAGATTTATCTATAACTGGTCAGCCGAGGCTATCGAAGCAGTCAAGAATCCCCGTTTGCTGGGTCGCTTCCAAAAGCTTTTTCAACCGGGGTATGCCGCGATGGCGCCGGAAAAGCGCGCCGCCTGGATGCAGGACGTCCTCCAGCTCCTCGACGATTTATTGAGTAAGGATAACGTTGCCCCGATAACCCAAAAGCCAGCCTCCTCTCCTGTCAAGAAAAGAGCCCCCATGAAAGCTAATATTACCGCCTCACCGTCGATGCTTGACGCCCCGGTAACCGTCGTTAAAGGCATCAGTACCACCCTAGCTTCCAGGTTCGGCAAACTGGGCGTAAAAACAGTACGCGACCTGCTTTATTTCTTTCCCCACCGCCACCTGGACTACAGTAAGTTAAAGTCTATCTCGCAGCTTGTCGCTGGTGAAGAACAGACCATTATTGCTAACGTCTGGCAGGCTTCGGAGACCCGCCCCGGCGGACGCCGCAGCGCCGAAGCTATCGTCGGGGATGAAACGGGCAATATCCGCGTCGTCTGGTTCAACCAGCCTTATATCGTTAAATCCCTGCCCACCAACGCCAAGATTATCTTAAGCGGTAAGGTCAGCCTCTTTAAAGGACGCCACGTCTTCATGTCGCCGGAATGGGAGTTGATGGAGGGGCAAGACCTCGTCCATACCGCCCGCTTGGTGCCGCTCTATCCTCTAACGCGGGGACTCCATCCGCGGCAGGTGCGTCGGCTGATGAAGGACTTCGTCGACCGCTGGGCGGGACAGCTGACTGATTTTCTACCGGAAAATTTACGTCGACGACTTAATCTCCTTGATTTGCCTTCGGCTATTAGCCAGGCGCATTATCCGGAAAACGAAGCAACGAAAAACAAAGCCCGGATACGCCTGGCTTTCGACGAACTTTTCTTATTACAGCTCGGGGTGATGAAAAAGAAGCGGGACTTTCAGGAGAGCAAACCCGGCACGCCCCTAGATATTAAGGACGCTTTATTGGATAAGTTTATTACGTCCCTGCCGTTTACATTAACGTCCGCCCAGACCAAAGTCCTCCAGGAGATTAAAGCGGATTTAGCTAGAGCGATACCGATGTGCCGCCTTTTACAGGGCGAGGTCGGCAGCGGCAAAACCGTCGTGGCGACGGCGGCTTTATTACTGGCGGCGGCTAACGACTTGCAGGGGGCTTTTATGGCGCCGACGGAAATCCTCGCCGAACAGCATTTCGCCACCATCTGCCAGCTGCTGGCGAAGCTGGGTAAAGAAGAGGGCGAGGGCTACTGCCGTAGCTATAAAGGTATTTTAGACCATCCGCTTAACGTCGCCCTGTTAATCGGCGATATTAAACAGGCAGGTAAAAAGAAAATCCAGCAGCAGGTGCAAACCGGCGCTATCGATATCGTTATCGGCACACACGCTTTAGTGCAAAAGGGACTTGAGTTCTCTAAGCTGGGTTTCGCTGTCGTTGATGAACAGCACCGCTTCGGTGTCGAACAGCGTTCGGCGTTAAGAGAAAAGGGCTTTAACCCACATATGCTGGTAATGACCGCCACCCCGATTCCCCGCACCCTTGCCTTAACGCTTTACGGTGACCTCGACCTCTCGGTGATTAACGAACTGCCGCCGGGTCGCCAGATTGTCAAGACGAAGTGGCTCAAACCCGAACAGCGCGAAAGCGCCTATGCCTTTGTGCGCAAACAGGTGGGCGAGGGACGCCAGGCTTTTATCCTCTGTCCTCTTATCGAAGAATCGGAGGCTATCGAAGCGCAGGCGGCGGTCGTCGAATACGAGCGTCTATCACGCGAGGTTTTCCCCGACCTGCGGGTGGGACTACTACATGGGCGGCTGGCTTCGGCGGAAAAGGATAAAGTGATGGAGAATTTTCGCGCCGGCAAGCTGGATATACTGGTCTCGACGCCGGTCATCGAAGTCGGTATCGATATTCCTAACGCCACGGTGATGTTAATAGAAAGCGCCGACCGCTTCGGCTTATCGCAACTCCACCAGTTCCGGGGTAGAGTAGGGCGGGGTAAAGAGCAGAGTTACTGTATGCTGCTGGCGGAAAATCCATCTGAAGTAGGACAGCAACGGCTTGACATAATAGAAAATAATCACGATGGGTTCAAGCTGGCGGAGGAAGACTTAAAGATGCGGGGTCCCGGCGAGTTCTTCGGCACCCGCCAGAGCGGCATCCCCGACTTGCGCATGGCTAAAATGTCAGACGTCGCTATATTAGAGCTGGCGCGTAAAGAAGCTATCGCTATGTTTAAAGCCGACCCAACGATGGATAGGGAAGAGCATCAGCTCTTAGCCAAGGAAATGGCGCGCGTCTGGACTGATGCCGGCGAGTGGAGCTAAAATTATATAAGAATACTCGTTTTGATTATTTTTGAGTCTATGGTATACTCTACCCAGTAAAAAATGCCGTTACCGCTCCTGTATAAGGGGTTTTATTGAGTCAAAAATTCGCTAAAGTAATCGTCAATCCTGCCGCCGGCGCTGGTAAAACCGGTAAACTCTGGCCGCGGATAATGAGTAGCTTAAAAGACTACGGATTACGCTTCGAACACGCTGTCACCGAAGCGCCGGGGCATGCCATTGAGCTCGCCAAACTAGCCGCTAAAAAAGGCTACGATATGGTGGTATCGGTGGGCGGCGACGGCACGATTAACGAAATCGTCAACGGTCTTTATGATTCCGGCAACATTAAAGACAATTTATTGGGCATCGTCAGCACCGGCACGGGCAGTGACTATATCCGCACCACCGGCACACCCCGTAAATACGAAGATGCTTGCCGCCGCTTCCTCCAGCCCCAAAAGCGCACCGTCGACCTCGGCGTTGTAGAATTTCAAAAAAACGGCCGTCGGGCAGAGCGGCTTTTCGTGAACTTTGCGGGCATGGGTATTGACGCCGAAATCGTCCGCCGAACGACGCAGCAGTATAAAAAGTTGGGCAGCTTGTCTTCCTACCTCATGGGGATGTTGACCAGTCTGGTGGCATATCACAATCGTAGGGTCTCGATTTCAATAGATGGTAAGACAGAGGAAGTCCGGATTTTAACGGTAATTATGAACAATGGGAAATACGGCGGCGGGGGTATGTATACCGCGCCCCAAGCCGACCTGGCGGATGGTTTTTTGGATGTCATGATAGCCGGTGACTTGAGCAAGCCGGACTTTCTATGGTCGCTACCGCGTTTATATAAAGGCACCCACCTGACGCATCCTAAAGTAGAATCCCAAAAAGCCAAGGAGATAGAGGTAAAGTCCTTGGGTGAAAAGCTGTATCTGCAGGCTGATGGCGAATTACTTGGTGAGGTGCCGGCGCGCTTTCGTATTCTGCCAGCAGCGCTTAATATTATCGTTTAAAAACGGAGCATTAGATAATAGTGGTTAATTATATAAAAAAGATATTTCAATCGACCGAGAAGAAGTTAATCTATCTTCTCGTTACCCTGGTGTCATTTATTATCATCGACGGGCTACTGACGCAATACTTTGTACCCCGCGGCGACTTTAAAGAAGCCAACAGTTTTATGGAACCGTTGGTCGGTCAGCCCAGCTTTTTAATCATAAAAATCGTCGGCGCGCTCCTTTGTGCGGTACTTCTATGGGATATACACCGGCGTTTTCCTAAAGTGGGGTTAATTGCTACCTGGATTGCCGTTATCGGCTGCGGAGCGGTAGTCCTCTGGAACGTTAGTCTAGTGCTGCTTGTTTAGCATCGGCTTCGGTATATTGTCGGCGCCGCCATAGAGGCAGGTCCTTCGGCATAACGTCCACGAACTCAATTTCCCGCGGTAGTTTATAATCCGCCAGGCGTCCCTGGCAATACTGCCGGATTTCCTGCTCGGTAACTTTTTCACCGGTTTTCAGGCGTACCAGCGCTTTAATCGTCTCTCCTCGCACCAGGTCTATCGTCCCAATAACCTTCACCTCCGCCACTTTACCATGTTTTTGTAGCACGGCTTCGATATCGCTGGGGAAGACATTCTGTCCCTTAAGGACGATCATCCGCCTTTTTCGAGCGGTGATGAAAAGGTAACCTTCTTTATCCATCCAGCCGATATCGCCGGTATGCAGCCAGCCGTTTCTTAAAACCTCCGCCGTCTCTTTCGGCTGGTTCCAAAAGCCATTCATGAACGGACCCCGCAGGACGATTTCACCCTCTTGACCGGGCGGCAGCTCTATATCGTTTTCGTCGAAAATTTTCATTTCCCAGCAACGTAGGGTTTTCCCCGATGAGCCGATTTTACCTGTGCCGTGGATGGGCATAACGGTGCAGTGGCAGATGGACTCCGTTTGTCCGTAAATATCGCGGATATCGATACCATAGTAGCGTTTAAACTGGTTGATAACGATAGGCTCCAGCGGCGCGCCGCCGCTAGCCAGTAATCGTAAAGAACTTAAGTTATGTTTAATACCCGCCCGACGGGCGACGTTTATCATTAACGAATATATATATGGGACGCCGCAGTAAACGGTGCCCTTTTCGCGTTCGACAGCTTCCATAAAGCTTTCGATGGACCGCCCTGTTCCCGGCACGACAACAATGGTATTGCCGGTATAAACCGATGCCAGCAATACGGCGGTCAGTCCGAACTGGTGATACATCGGTAAAGCGAAAAGCATAAAGACATCGTTTTCCGTCTGCTCGAAGGTCTCGACCGAACTGATAACTTCGTTAATCAAGCTCCGGTGCGATATAGCGACGCCGTGGGGATGGTAAGTGGGCCCGCCGGTATACGAAATAACAGCGATATCATCCAGCTCGATATTTATCTTGACGGTTGTTGACTTATTTCCTTTTATAATTTGTGTGTAGTTCGTAAACTGCTGTGGTGCGTCATCGCCGACACTGATAATATGTTTGATAGACGGGCATTTAGGTAATGCTTTTAACAGCGGTTCTAACAGGGCGTTTTCGCTAATAATAATGGAAGGCGTGCAGTCATTACATAGGCTTATTAACTCGTCGGCGACATAACGCGTATCCAGCGGTACGGCGATGCCGCCGACTTTCATAATAGCGAAGAAGACGATAGCGAATTCGGGACTACTGTTTTGTAGCATCGCCACGCGGTCGCCCTTTTTTACCCCCAGTTTAAGCAGTCCTTGAGCGAACTTATTCGAGTCTTCATCAACGCTGGCGAATGAGATACGACGTTCGCCGTAAACGAGGACTGTCTTAGTCCCAACGCGTTTAACGGTATTCTCCAGCAATGACCCCAGATTCTTTAGTTGCGACATTGTCTTTCTTAATTATTACTGTTTATATTAGCAATAGATATTTGGGATATTTTAGTATAACAGACATGCCTTAATATTGAAAAGTGTTTTTTAAGTAATGGTGTAGTTTGAATTAGCGGAGGTGGAGCTGGGGGAGAGGGTTTTTTGATACCAGTAAAGAAAATCTGGAGAAGCTATATCAAATGACCATATGCCTTTAGTGGCTAGTCATTACTTTTTCAGACCGTTGGGGTTTAGCTTAAAGAAAACTCATGGTCAATTGAATTTTGCCCATTTTAGTGTTATAACAAACTCAATGATATATTTATTTATATTTAAAGAAAAAAACGGCAAACAAATATTAACTCTAAATGAAAAGAGTTTAAGCCAGGAGCAAATGGATAGAATTTTAAGGCTAGACATTGGGAAAACTTGTGAATTGAATGAAAAGTATTATCGAGTCATTGGGAAACAAGATAAATCAGCGTATCCAGAGATATTTGGACAAAAAGAACAACTATATCGGATTGATTTTATAGTTAAACCTATTTAAGAAATTTTAGAGAAGTGCAATAATGAAGTTAATATAAGATCTATACTTCCCACGGTATTAATAAAAGAAGCACATATGAAAAAATGGACTAAATTTTTGCTGGCATTCTTGGCTATCCTGGTGATGGTGATGGGATTTTCGGGATGTGCAACTATGCCATCATCTGAACCTCTCCCAATAGGTAAATTAGAAAATATAGTACAGCTAGACCAACATTGGTATAAACTCTATTTCTCCGACAATCAAACTTGCATGGTAGATGCTTCTATTATTAGCGGAATCGCTGTCGGGCAATATTACCAAATAGTAATTTCAATAGATACACGATTTCTACTATTATCCAAAAATTTCACCCCATACCCACCTATCGTATATGGCAATTTAGTTAAAGTAAGCCCACCAGATAGAGAAACTATGGCGCATTTCGGCACCGTCACATTTTCCAACAATGTAACATATTGGGTTGTTGGAGATTTTAATTTCCCGATAGCTCTTGATGCCAAACATGAGTGGGCAGCCACGCCTGAAGGGCAGATAACGTGGTATAAATAATAGGAGAAAGAACAATAACACTAAAACCTCTGAGGTTTGTCAAGTATATAATTCCGTATCTATTTTTCGTAATATCTCAAGGCTAATAAAGTCTGGCTCAAAAGCTTTTTTCAGTCAATTTTTAAAATCTTTATAAATTGTTAAATTCAAAATGATACACTACCGTTTTTTCGCACCTGTCAGTCGTTTAGTAAAATTTCAGAAAATTGTGTATAATGGGATTGGTACTGGGTGATACGCCAGGGATTTTAATGGAAACAAGTCTGTATTTTATTGTACCGATTATCGCTATCGCCCTGATTTTTGACTTTACCAACGGCATGCACGATGCCGCTAACTCCATTTCCACCGTCGTTTCCACCAGAGTACTCTCGCCTCGACTGGCGGTTGTCTGGGCGGCGTTTTTCAACTTTATCGCCTTTCTCATTTTCGGCACTGGCGTCGCGTCGACCATTGGCAAGGGGATGGTCGATATTAGTATCGTTACCCCTACCGTCATTCTGGCGGGTCTCATCGGCGCGATTGCCTGGAATCTCATCACCTGGTATTTTGGCTTGCCCAGCAGTTCATCACACGCTCTAATCGGCGGCTATGCCGGTGCTGCCATCGCCAAAGGCGGTTTCGGGGCTCTTATTACTACTGGCGGCTGGAATAATAGTTGGGCAAAGACACTTATTTTTCTCATTGTAGCGCCTTTAATCGGCCTGGTCATGGGGTGGATACTAAAGGTTATCACTACCTGGATTGTCTACAAGCAGAGTCCCACAAACATTGATAAGGGGTCGCGCATCGCCCAGTTATTTTCGGCGGCCGCATTCAGCCTGGGTCACGGCGGCAACGATGCCCAAAAAACGATGGGCATTATTACCAGTCTGCTGGTCGCCGGGGGAATATATAGTAAATTTCCGGAAACAGTGCCGCTTTGGATAGTCTTAAGCGCTCATGCTGCTATCGCTATCGGTACGCTTACCGGAGGGTGGCGTATCGTTAAAACAATGGGACAAAGAATCACTAAATTAAGACCTATCGATGGCTTTTGTGCCGAAACCGCCGCCGCTTCCAGTATCTTTTTATCCACGCATTTGGGTATCCCGGTCAGCACGACTCATGTCATCACCGGGGCGATATCGGGGGTGGGGTCGGTACAGCGGCTGACAGCGGTGCGGTGGGGGGTAACGCTACGTATCGTCTGGGCGTGGATTTTCACCATCCCCGCCGCTGGTGTCATGGGTCTAGCGATTTACTATTTAATACATCTGTTTATGTAGTTATCCGTTAAGCAGGGCGGCGATTTCTTTATCGCTTAAGTGGCGAACCTCCCCCTCTTTAAGGTCTCCAATATCCAAATTACCAATGCGGATACGCTTTAGCGCCGTTACTGTATGGTGCAGTCTTTCGAACATACGGCGCACCTGTCTTTTTCTGCCTTCGTGGATAACGACGCTATAGTTGAACGGGGACGATTTTATTTCTCTAATTCGGGCGGGGTGGGTCATGCCGTCTTCCAGTAAAATGCCCCTTTGCAGCTGCTGTTTTTCCGCGGCATTAAGACTGCCTTTAATTGCTGCCAGGTATTCTTTTTCATATTCGAACTTGGGGTGGGTGAGGCGATAGGTGAGGTCGCCATCATTAGTCAGTAAAAGTAGACCGGTAGTATCGATATCCAGCCGCCCCACCGGATAAAGCCGATATTGCCGGTATTTAGCCGGCAGGATATCTAATACCGTACGGCGTCTCTTTTCATCGCTGGTGGTGGAAATGATACCTAACGGTTTATTCAACATCAGACAGATGACTTTATCGGGCTCGAGGTCGATAGCCTGCCCGTTGAAAAGGACGCGGTCTTTAGCGGTGTCGACGGGATGATTGAATGATTCGGCGACTGTCCCGTTGACCTTGACCTTGCCCTGCTTGATAGCGTCCGCCATCTTCCGCCGCGAACCAATGCCTGCTTCGGTAAGGACCTTAATTAGAGGTTTTGTCGCCATGTCGTTTTCTGCCTTATCTGGATTTGGTTACTTGGCATAACTGCGATTTGCAGGGAAGGAAGCCGGAAATGGGGTCTAGAGTTTTATCGTCCACCAGTAAATTAACGTTAGCTCCGTCCGGCCAATGGTGAGGCAGCGAGACTACGCCAGCTAAAATGGAGTCGGTTACGTTTGCCTTCATCTTAATACTGCCTCGTGGTGATGTTATAGTTACAATGTCACCGGTTTTTATTTTACGGGGAGTGGCATCGGTGGGGTTGATGTCCACCAGCGGTTCCGGCATTATCTTGCGGAGGCGCGGGATATTACGGAACTGGGAATGAGTGTAAACTGCCACCCTGGCGCCCGAGGTTAACACCAGTGGATAATCAGCAGCCAGGTCGGGGCGGCTTAATGGACTTTCAGGAGGCTCTTTATAGACCGGCAGGGGGTCGATGCCGTATTCTGCCAGGACACTCGAGGCGATTTCCACCTTGCGGGAGGCAGTCTGGAAGCCTGTTTTTTCATAGTGCTTTTCGGGGCGAGGTTGGCAATCAAGTTTGATTCCTTCTGGGTGCTGTGTCAGGTCTTTATAAGTTATCTTCATCGGCTCGAGGATGTAGTTGACACATTTTTCGAAGCTGCCGTCCCAGAAAAGGCCGCCGAATCCTAGCCTCTTGGCCAAGGCGGCATAGATAGCGAACTCCGGACGGCATTCGCCGGGAGGACTCACGGCAGACTGGATTAACTTGGTATAGCCGCTGAAGTCGGTCAGGAGAATAGGTCGTTCCAGCCAAGAAGCGATGGGCAGAACGATATCCGCCAGCTTCGTGCCGGGGGTATGAAAGTATTCAGACACGGCGATGAAGTCGAGCTTGTTAAGTTGCTCGGCAAAGCGGCGGGAGTTACCGAAGAACTGGGCGTCCAGACCGCTGGAGAAAAGCGCTTTAATGGGGTAGGGTTTACCGCTTTCAATCTGGTCGGCGATAACGTTCGACTGCATTTCGCGATAACGTCTGGTCCATATCGGGAAGCGCGTAGCACCGACGCCGGGCGGCATCGAACTAACTTTATCATGCAGAGTAATATCATTGATTTTTATATTGGAAAGAGGACCAAGCATATTACCACCGGATATCCCGATATTGCCGGTAATCGCCGCCAGCAGAATCACGGCGCGGTGGTTTTGAACGCCGTTGCTGTGATGGGTGGTGCTATTGCTGCTCATATGGAGTCGGGCTGGCTTAAGCGAAGCATAAAGATGGGCGGCTTCAACAATTTTATCAGCTGGCACCCAGGTGATTTTGGATACATATTCCGGAGTATATTCCTGCACCAGTTTTTTCAGTCCGTCGAAGCCGACTGTCCATTTAGTCACGAAGTCTTTGTCGTAAAGGTTTTCACTGATGATAACATTCATCAAGCCCATTGCCAGGGCGCCATCAGTGCCGGGTCGAAGCTGGAGGTGGATATCGGCTTTAGCGGCGATGGCGGTGCGGCGGGGGTCGACGACGATAAGTTTAACGTCCTTTTTACCGGCTTCCATGTTTTCCTTCCAGACGCCCGGTGAAGAGATTAATCCCGAACCCCAAATCAGTTTGCATTTAGTTTCTGGAGCAACACTCGAACCGGACCCGGCCATATAAGACCACTCCGTGCCGTAAGTCAGGTTAGCGGCAATCCAGGTGGCGGAAAAGCAGTTGCTGCTTTCGGTACAATAATTGGGCGAGCCGAAGGCGTGAACAAGGCGGTGAAAATAGGGGCGGGGCTCTTTGGGATAGGCGATCCAGAAGACGACTGATTCGGCACCATATTTATCTTTAACGGATTGGAGATTACTGGCAATAGTATCCAGCGCTTCATCCCAGGAGATGCGTTGCCATTTACCTTCGCCCCTTTTACCCTCCCTTTTTAAGGGATATAAGAGGCGGTCCGGGTGGTAAATAAAGTCCATCTGGGCTTTCCATCGGGGGCAATGCGCCACTTTAGGGTCAGCGATGTCTATCTTGACAACCTTCCCATTACGCACATGAACCGCTGTCGGGCAGGTATTGGTGCACATGTAGCAGATTCCATCTTTAACTTCCGTCGTCTTCGGCATTTTATTTTCCTTTACTGAGGTTTTTATCAGTAGTAATTATATCAATATTTCAATCGTGGATAAAATGTTGTGGTATAATTATGAACGAGCAGAGGAGATTTAAAACTGGAAGGATTGGAATTAGCCCGCCGCGCCACCGATATCGCCAGCGATAAGCAGGCAAGCAATATCGTTTTGTTGGATGTCCGTGAAGTATGCAGCTTTACGGACTATTTTATTATCTGCTCCGGCGAAAGCGCCCGCCAGATTCGCACCATTAGCGACGAAATCGAAAAAACCCTGAAAAAAGAAGGCGTTTTGCCTCACCACCACGAGGGGGGCACGGACTCCGGCTGGCTGCTGCTGGACTACACAGATGTAGTTGTCCATATTTTCGGGGCAGCCGAGCGTGAATATTATACCCTCGATGAACTCTGGCAGGGAGCCAAGACCGTTTTAAGGATGCAGTAGTCTTTATCCGAAAAGCTCGTTCTTTTTAAAGAAGTTGGCTACCTCGATTTCACCGTTTTCCAGCGAATCTGAAGCATGAGTGGCATTCCGCTGAATATCGAGTCCGAAGTCCTTGCGTATCGTCCCAGGGGCGGCTTTAGCGGGGTCGGTGGCGCCCATCAGTTCTCTAATGCGTCCGATAACTCCTTCGCCCTCGAAAACCGCGGCGATGATAGGGGCGGAAGTTATATATTCCACTAAGTCGTTGTAAAAGGACTTGCCTTTATGAACGGCGTAATGCTTTTCTGCCAGGGCTTTATCCAGATGCAGCATCTTAAGTCCAATCAGCTTTAGCCCCGACCCCTGCAGCCGCCCGATTATTACACCCGCCAGCCCTCTTTCCATAGCGTCAGGTTTGATGAGAACCAGAGACCTTTCCATTTTCACTCCTTATCAAATAATCCAGTCAGCACTGAAACATTGACCTGCTCCAGGGTATCAACAATGAGGTCGGCGTCTTCCAGTTTTTTAGCCGGGTGGCTGTTGGTCACCGCCACGCATTTCATCCCCGCCCGTTTCGCCGCTGCCACGCCGGCGATAGCGTCCTCGATAACAACACAGTTGCCGGCATTAACGTCGAGTTTTTTCGCCGCCAGCTGGAATATCTGCGGACTTGGTTTCCCTTCGGCTACTTCCGTGCCGGGGACAATAGCTTGGAAACTCTTTTCGATTCCCAGTCCCTGGAGAATGACGTCGATATTAGCCGGCACCGCCGATGAAGCGATAGCCGTCTTGATGCCGTGCTGGTTGAGGGACTTTATTAAGTCGACCGCGCCGGGCAGCGGAACAATATTTTTCGCTATATTGCGGCGGTAAATCGCCTGTTTTTTCTCGGATATCTGCTGTACTTCTTTCGGCGGGAGTTTACCGAGACCGAATTTGATAATCGTATCGTGCCTTTGTCCGAAAAGCTGCATGAAGTCCTCTCTGGTAAACTCAACCCCGTACGCTTTCAGGACCTCCCGCCAGGCGCCGTAATGATAATCAGCCGTATCGGCGATTACGCCGTCCATGTCCCAGAGTACGGCTTCAAGATGGGCTTTAGACATGGCTGCGGGTCTCCTTGACTTTGTCTTCTGCCAGGTTTTCGGCAACGAACTGCTTGGCGGTGCCTTCGGCGATGATGGTGCCGTCTTTTAACGTTACCTTACTGGCTGTCTCGATGATTTTTTTACGGTGGCGGGTTATCCAGGCGGTAACAACCAGGGGCACCTCTACTTTAACCGGCTGCCGCCAGCGGATATCGATAGTGGCGGTCATCGTGGTGTTGCCCGTGGCATAAGCGATATTGCTCATCGCTTCATCCAGCAAACATGCCAGTATGCCGCCGTGCAGCATGCCGGGCCAGCCCTGGTGCATTTTATCCGGCGTAAATTCGGCGCGAATGGTCTCCCCGTCTTTAACGAAGCGGAGTTTCATCCCGATGGGATTATTCTGTCCGCACCCGAAGCAGAACCCCTCGTTAAGGTCGGTGTTGAGCGTGACTTTAGGTATGGCTACCATGATACGTCTCCGTTTGTTTAAAAATGCGTCCAGCCCGTCTTTTTAATTTTCACTGGTTTGCCGCTGGCATTAACTAGGTTGATTTCTCCCGGCTTGCCTTTAGTTATCTCCCCGATAACGGTTACCGGACACTTGGTGGCATTTTTCACTTTACTGATAGCTTCGGCGCTGCCGGTAAAAAGCAGCGCGTAGTCCTCCCCGCCCCCTAGCGCCATTGCTAACGCTTTTTCTTTAAAGTTATTTTTAACTGCGTTGTGAATCGGCACTAAGTCGACATTGACCTTGGCGCTGACCTTGCTTGCTTCGCAGACATGGTGTAAATCGGCGAGTAATCCGTCGCTGGTGTCGATGGCAGTAGTGATGCCGTACTTTAAGAGTATTCGTCCTTCAGCAATGCGCGGTACGGGTCGCAGAAAAGCGTTACTAAGATATTTAGCGTCCGCCGCTTTGAATTTAAGTTTTTTCGTCAACATTACCAATCCGGCAGCTGCACTGCCGGCGTGCCCGGTGACGGCGATAGCGTCGCCCGCTTTAGCATTAGAGCGTTGCAGGATTTTATTTTGCGGACAGTTTCCCAGCACGGTTATCGTGATTGAGGTTTCCGACGCGCGGCTGATATTACCGCCGACGATAGCTACCTGATACTCTTTCGCGATTTCTATTAAACCCTGATACAGGTCGGTAACGTTAGCTACTTCCGTATCCTCCGGTAAAGCCAGGGCAACCAAAACGTAACGCGGTACCCCGCCCATCGCGGCGATGTCGCTTAGGTTGATCGCCAGGGACTTCCAGCCGAGCTCCCGCCAGGTAATCGTATTCAGCGTAAAGTGGACGCCCTGCACCATGGTATCGACAGTGGCAAGCTGGATTTTATTATCGCCCTGCCAGGCGGTCGTATCATCGCCGATACCGAGGATAAGGTCGGGCGACGCTTTATCGAGTTTGGCGTCGGCTATCATTTTATTCAGCTTATCGATCAGCCTGAACTCGCCCAGCTCTCTGACTTTCATAGCTAAAATTATAGCATATTTGCCTTTTGACTGAATTTATCGCCATCTCCTATTCCCTTTCCACCTAAAACCTGCTATATTATTGCCAAATGCGGTGCGCAATCCTGGCAGACATACATTCGAATCTGGCGGCTCTGGTCGCGGTGCTAGAGGACATTAAGAAAAAGGGCGTCGTGGACGAGGTATGGTGCCTGGGCGATATCGTCGGCTATGGTCCGAACCCTAACGAATGTATCAAACTGCTGCGGGGACTAAAAACCGTTTGCGTCGCCGGCAATCACGACCTCGGCTCGGTGGGTAAAATCGAGCTTTCTTATTTTAATCCGGCGGCGGCGGAAGCCTGCGCATGGACGAGCGGGCAATTAAGCGCGATGGATTCGCTTTACCTGGGAGCGTTACCCAAAACCGTCGTTAAGGGCGACTTTCTACTGGTGCACGGCAGTCCCTCCTCCAACCTGTTTGAATATATCGTCACCACCAGCAGCGCCAACCGGAACTTCTCGTTTTTTAATACGCGTTATTGTTTAGTGGGGCATACCCATGTGCCTTTAGCCTTCCGGCAAGAGAAGCATAAGGTCTCGACCATCGAGCTGGTTCACGAATCGAAAATTTTCTTAGGGCAATCGAGGGTTATTATCAATCCGGGTGCGGTAGGTCAGCCCCGCGACGGCGACCCGCGCGCCAGCTACGCTATTTATGATAGCGACGACGGCATCTTTCACCTCTACCGCGTGCCTTACGATGTCCGCGCCACGCAGGATAAAATGATGCAGGCAGGACTCCCGATGACTTTAATCATGCGGCTGGAAGAGGGGAAGTAACAAAAAGGTTCTGTCCTTTTTCCCCATTCGGATAATGAATCTGGAAACACCAGCGATGGCAGCCGGATTAACTAACCATATTTGGACTATTGAAGAAATTGTGAGTTTATCAGAAAATGGTTAAAACATTAACGAATTATGCTTTCATTGACGGGCAGAACTTCTATAAATCAGTCAAAGAAATAGAAGAAGAACTTGAAGCCCTCGAAGTGGAATTGGACTTAAGTGATTTCCGAGTTTATCTGCGAGATAAGCATGCTGTTAAAATCGCCTATTACTTTGTTGGTTATGTACCTAAGTTCGGGATTTTGTACGAAAGTTTAAAAGATCAAGGATACGAATTAATATTCAAACAAGTAGCTATTTGGGGAGACGAAATCAAGGGCAATGTAGATGTAAACTTGACATTAAAGGCCATGATAGATATTAACGATTACGCAAAAGCAATAATAATAACAAGTGATGGTGACTATTCTTGTTTAGTAGAGCACTTGTACTCAAAAGGCAAACTTGACTGCATCATAGTTTGCAGTCGAGGAGGCTCTTCTTATTTATTAAGAAAATTGCATGATAGAATTCGGATATATTATCTAGATGATATAATAAGAGACCTAAAAACGAGAAAAGAGACTTCATAGGGACAAAACCCTATGTCGCCTCTTTTCATAATGATACCTAACATAATCATATCTGCTCTTTGTCTGTTTGTCAAGCCCCCCCTGACTAATTTCTACAAAATACATACTAACAACCAATTATTATTGAGTAGTATCCACCAATATCGTAATATAAAATATAATCTCGTAATAATATAAATATATACACGATTATTTTTTATATATAACAACTTTTTATCAACCCTGTTATAATTGCCCCACTACTAAAAAAGTTAAAACCTTGACAAACATTTTTTAACCCTTTACCCTTTCTAATGAGGTCGTGCTAGATGGGGAGCCAGCGGTGCCCTGTACCTGAAATCCGCTATAGCAGGGTCGAATTCCTGTTTGAGGCTTTTGTCTGGTGGGACTGCCCTTGTTAAGTGGCGTTGAAGGCTGGGTCCTGCGCGGCAGAATGCTGTGAACCCCGTCAGGTCCGAGAGGAAGCAGCGGTAAATGGCTAATTCTGGGTGCCGCAGGTAAGCCTGGCTGGAGCCGGCTGGCACGGGTAAGCCGTTAGGCAAAGTCGAGGACGGGATGCACGGCCTCGGTTCGTTATGGCAAAATCTAACTCTGATTCTCTGCTGGGACTGACGAAAAAGCTGCTGCGCCGCTACGATATCCGCACGAAAAAAAGTCTGGGGCAGCACTTTTTAATCGATGACGCTGTGTTGGAGAAAATCTTAGATGCCGCCGCCCTGACGCGCGAAGATACCGTTATCGAGGTGGGACCGGGGCTGGGGCTAATGACCGCCGAACTGGCGAAGCGGGCGGGTTGGGTCATCGCTATCGAGCTGGATAACCGCCTGGCAACGATATTACAAGAAACACTACCGACGGAAAACGTCGTTATCCTTAATGAAGACGTCCTCGGCACCGACCCCGCCGCTTTATTAAAAGGCAGCGCCCCCCATTTCCCCCCGCAGCTCCGTTCGTATAAAGTGGTCGCCAATCTGCCTTACTATATCACCTCTCCCGTCCTCCGCCACTTTTTAGAAGCGCCTGTCAAGCCGGCAACGATGGTGGTGATGGTGCAAAAAGAGGTCGCTAAAACTATCGTCGCCGCGGCTGGCGACCGCAGCGTTTTAAGCATCGCCGTCCAGTTCTACGGCAAGCCCAGTATCGTCACCGATGTTCCCGCCGCCGCCTTTTTCCCCCCGCCGGAGGTCGATTCCGCCGTCGTTAAAATAGACGTCTATCAAAAGCCGCCCGTCCCGGTGGACAATACGGTGGGATTCTTTAAACTGGTACGGGCTGGATTTACCGCCGCCCGTAAGCAGGTGGCTAATTCGCTGGCGCAGGGACTTGGTTTACCTAAAGAACAGGTATTGGCTTTACTGGCTAAAGCGAAAATCGACCCCCAGCGCCGCGCGGAGACGTTTACGTTAGAAGAATGGGCAAGACTTTTTTATATATTTTCTAAACCTGATGATAAAATTAAAACCCATCCCGACGAAAGTCGGGATCCAGATAAATGATATTAGGGATGATTACCGAAAAGAACACAAATTCGTGTAACTGGATTCCGATTTGCATCGGAATGGTTGATATATATGGATGAACAAAGAGGATGATATCGTCTCCCTTTGAAAAAGGGAGAACGAGAGGGATTTGTTCAACGTGCTAACTATTAAAGCTCCGGCTAAGATAAACCTGACCCTGGAGGTCCTGGGAAGCCGTCCCGATGGCTTTCACGAGCTTTGCAGCGTCTTCCAGACGATAGACCTGTATGATACGCTCTATATTGAAGCTGGGCGGGGTTTTACGTTCGAATGCGACACACAGGGCTGGGAGGCGGAAAAGAGCCTCGTAAGCAGGGTTTTAAGCCTTTTACCGGCTGAAAACAGAGAAGTAGACATAAAGTTAGAAAAACGTATCCCTTTGATGTCCGGCCTCGGCGGCGATAGCTCCGATGCCGTCGCTTTACTTAAGGGACTTAACGAATTCTGGCAGCTTAAGCTATCTCCGGATAGTTTACAAAAAATAGCGTCACAGCTGGGTTCGGACGTTCCTTTCTTCCTTAAAGGGGGTACGGCTTTAGTCGAGGGACGCGGCGAGAAATTAACACCCCTCCCCCCTTCAAAAAAGTTATGGATTGTTGTGGTTGTTCCGAATGTTGCAGTTGAGCCAGGCAAGACCGCTAAAATGTACGCCGCCCTTAAGCCGTCCAGCTTTAGCGATGGTTCTGTAACGAAAAAACTGGTCGAAACTTTAAAAAAAGGGGAGAGTTTCGGTTCCGAAGCGCTTTCTAATACGTTTGAAGATGTCGCTTTAGAGATGTATCCGGGGTTGGGTTATGTAGTTTTAGGTTTCATTAGGTCGGGTGTTTCCGCCCATCTTACGGGCGCGGGACCGGCTTTATTCGCTATTTTTAGCGCTAAAGCAGAGGCAGAAAATTTTTATAAGATATGTCAAAGCAAGAGCAAAAGGGTAAAGGCTTATTTAACGACAACGCTGTGAGAAATAAAGAGAGGAGACTTTATCATGACTTTAATCGAGATAAACCGGGAGACCTGTACCAAGTGCGGCATCTGTACGCAGGTATGCCGCATGATTTGGGGTAAAGAAGGTGACTATCCCAGCCAGGTGCCGGGCACGGATGAGTTCTGTATGCGCTGCGGGCATTGCGTGGGGATTTGCCCGACCGGCAGTCTGACGCATAAAGAAATGCCGGCGAACCAAATTCCAGTCATCGCTAAATCGCTGTTGGTTTCTTTTAAGCAGTGCGCCCAGCTAATTAAAAGTCGGCGGTCAATCCGCGAATTCCAGGATAAAGCGGTTCCGCGAGAAGAAATCGAGCGGATTATTGATGTCGCCCGCTATTCTCCCACTGGCCATAATGGGCAAGAGGTGCAGTGGCTGGTCATTAACGACCGTGCCAAGATGAAACAGATTTCAGCCGTCGGGGCGGAATGGCTGCGGTTTGTGATGAAAAGCAATCCGCAGATGGCGGCGATGTTCCAGGGAATTATCCAGCAGACGGACGCCGGTAGGGACATGTTCCTGCACAACGCCCCGGCGGCAGTGCTGGCTTTCGCCGAAAAGAATAATCCAATTTCGGCTACCGATTGTGCTCTCGCTTTAGGATATTTCGACCTCGCAGCGAATACTCTAGGTCTGGGTTGCTGCTGGGCGGGGTTCTTCTATATGTCCGCCGGCTCTTATCCGGACATGATAAAGGCTGTCGGCATACCGGAAGGTTTTACCCCTTACGGTGCTTTAATGGTGGGGTATCCTAAATACAAATACCACCGGATGCCAGCACGTAAACCGGCTCGCATTTTATATCGCTCTTAGTGTAAAATCTTTTTAAAATTGGGGGTGTGCTATGGCGTATCAGACCGAAAACAACATCGTAGCAGCTTTTAAAGGCGAGAGTGCGGCTAACCGCCGTTATACGCTTTTTGCCGAAAAGGCAGACAAGGAAGGCTATCCGCAAATAGCGAAATTGTTTCGGGCGGTAGCGGAGGCGGAGAATGTTCATGCCCGTAATCACCTGAACGTTATCGACGTTATTGGGAAGACTAAGGACAACCTTTTCGGGGCTAGTTTAGGAGAACGCGAAGAATTCACTATGATGTACCCGATATTTATCGAGACAGCGATTAAAGAAAAGAATGATAGGGCGGAACAATCCTTCGACTGGGCGAACAAGGTGGAGAAAATCCATTACGGCTACTTCGACAAGGCTTTCAAAGACATGAAGGAAGGCAAAAAGCCGGAAGACGCTACTTACTACATCTGCCAGGTATGCGGCAATACCGTTAAAGGTGAAGCCCCGGATAAATGCCCTATCTGCGGCGCGGCGGCTAAAGCGTTTAAGAAGATAGAGTAAGGCTTGCCCTGAGTTTGTCGAAGGGTCATCGCGAAACCCGATAAAGCCGAGTCGTGGCAATCTCCAATATGCCTAAGCGATACTATGTTTAAATAACAACCAATATCGCCTTGTCATTGCGAGGAGCGCAGCGACGTGGCAATCTCTATCGATGAATAAGCAATATTACGTCTATATCATGACCAACG
Source organism: uncultured Chloroflexia bacterium (assembly GCA_963759785.1). GTDB lineage: Bacteria > Chloroflexota > Dehalococcoidia > Dehalococcoidales > RBG-16-60-22 > RBG-13-51-18. The sequence goes on along the minus strand of CAVXAM010000009.1, from coordinate 70,724 downwards.
AGACTAATACCGTCACCTACACCGGTGTTACTAATGACCTGTTGAGAAGGATTCAAGAACATAAAAACAAACTCATAGAAGGATTTACTAAAAAGTACAATATCAATAAACTTGTATATTATGAAGCAGGTGAAAGCATAGAAAGCGCGATTTTGAGAGAAAAACAGATAAAAAGTTGGTCAAGAAAAGAAAAAGTAGCATTAATTAATACGATGAATCCAGACTGGCATGATCTATACGTAGAATTGTTCCAAGGTTAAGATGGAGATTGCCACGCTTCGCTCGCAATGACAGAAAGAACGGTTGCTACTTATTCACCACCATCCTCACCCACTCCTCCTCTGCCTTTTTACTACTTATCTTACCGTCCAGACGGGCTTCGCGGAGCTTTTGGAGTGCTTCTTTAATCCTGGGTCCTTGTGGTACGCCCAAACGCTTTAGGTCTTCCCCGCTTAAGGCGGGGTTAATATGCCTCAAGACGTTCAGGTAAAGCTCGATATGCTCGGCGGCGCTTTCGGATGCGGTGATAATATTAGCGGTGTAGGCTATCAGGTGGTAACCGTGTAATAAATTATAAACTTCACTCGGCGCCAAGCCTGGCGTAAGCAATTCATCGGTTTTATCCTTAATAGCTATAGTATTCCGCAAGATTTCTGTTGTTTCTTTTGGCAGGTGTAGATACGTAATTATGTACTCCAAATCGTTGAGGTTCAGGCGATAGTACAATAGCGCTAGATAAAGCTCGGGATGCACTATGTTGGTCCGACAATATTTGCGGGCTTTTTCAAAACTCTCGATTAGCCAACTATCAGCCTTTAGAGCGGGATGCAGTTTCATTAAGACATCCAATTCATATGCCCGCCGCAGCGCTTTTTCCGGCATCTCTTCCAGTAGCACCAGTTCCAGTTCGTGCCGGATACGGTCGCCGCTGATGGTCTTCAGATTAGCGATATCCCGTTTAATCAGCAGGCGGGTCGTTGGCTCGATTCGAAACCCCAGCCGCTGCTCGTAACGCAAGGCGCGCCAGATACGCGTCGCGTCATCGATAAAACTTTTTTCGTGAAGCACCCGCAGCAGTCTTTTCTTTAAGTCCTGCCGCCCGTTGAACGGGTCGATAAGCTCGCCGAAATGGGGTGGGTTAAGCTCAACAGCCATCGCGTTAATCGTAAAATCTCGCCGCGCCAGGTCATCCTGAATCGTGCCAGGCTTTACAGTCGGTAAAGCGCCGGGTCGCGCGTAGGTCTCGGCGCGGGCGGTGATAAAGTCGGCGCTATGAGTGCCCCACTTTATTTTGGCGGTGCCGAAGTATGGATGGGCGGTTATTTTGGCTTTAAGCGGGTTGGCGATTTCCTGCGCCAGCTTTATCGCGTCCCCTTCAACGACCATATCGATGTCGAGGTTGATGCACTCCCGCAACAGGTCGCGTACCGCGCCGCCGACCAAATACAAGCGCTGTTGGTGCTGTTCGGCGATATTACCGGCGTACTTGATAAACTGAACAACGATATCGGATAGCTGTTCTTTAATGCTGGATGTTAGGTTAACCGCTTCCGACGCACTCATCTTAAGTAGTATAACATAGCCTGTCTAGGAATTTGTCATTCTGAGGGAGTCCTTCCGCAGAAGGACGACCGTGAGAATCCCAATCATTGGAGTAAATGTAACATAGAGATTGCCACGCCTGCGTGCCGTAACACTTCGGTGTGCAGGCACGTCACTTCGTTCCTCGTAATGACTAACCCTATAAATTGTTATTTATTAGCTGACCGCCTATAATTAGCGGTATGAAGATTGTTGCTGTGGTCGGCATGGCGGGGTCGGGGAAATCGGAAATAGCACGGTTTTTCAGTTTCAAGGGCTTTACTACCGTCCGTTTCGGTGAAATAACCGACCAAGCGGTGAAACAGCAGGGCTTGTCATTAACCGAAGAAAACGAAAGGCCGGTCAGGGAACGCATTCGTCAGGAGCACGGCATGGCGGCTTATGCCAAATTAAGCGTTCCCCGTATCGAGAACGCTCTCAAGACCTCTAACGTCGTGGTGGACGGCCTATATTCCTGGGAGGAGTATATTTATCTTAAAGATTACTACGGCGATAAGTTCATGGTCGTGGCGGTATGGTCAGCGCCGCAGGATAGATATAAGCGACTGGGAAGCCGCAAGATACGTCCCCTGACGCCCCAGCAAGCCGAAAGCCGTGACCGCGCTGAAATCGAAAATCTTAATAAAGGCGGGCCAATCTGCATGGCTGATTTTACTATATTAAATAACGGCTCGATCGGCGACCTGAAAAAACAAGTCGAAAGAATCGTCGCGAGGTTAAGATGACAACACTAAAGAGGCCCGATATTGATGAGTATTTTTTAAAGATAGCCTCGGTAGTCGCGGAACGTGCCACTTGCGAACGGCACCATATGGGTGCGATAGCCGTCAGGGATAAACATATTTTAACGACCGGTTATAACGGGGCGCCGGCGGGGGCTAAAGACTGCCTGGAGCTAGGCTGTCTCCGCAACCAGTTAAAAATCCCGTCCGGAACGAGACAGGAAATGTGCCGTGCGATTCATGCCGAACAGAATGTGATTATTCAGGCAGGGCTCCACGGCGTTAGTTTGGAAGGAAGCACGGTTTACTGCACCCATACCCCCTGTGTGCTCTGCGCCAAGATGCTGGTTAACGCGAAAATCGCCCGCTTCGTTAGCTTCGGGAAGTACAGTGACGATACATTTATCGGCCTTTTCAAAGAAGCCGGCATTAAGGTAGAACTGAAAGAAAAACCCTCGTCAACGATTGCTTTCTTGGATTAGTATAATTGTCATTCCAGCGTAGGCTGGAATCCATTTTTGAATCCAAAAATATAATATAGTTGTAAGTAGATTCTGGCCTTCGCCAGAATGACAATAGTAAAAAAGCTAACCTTTTCTCTTTATTACATCATGTACGGCTTTAATAATATCTTTAGCCGTTAAGCCGTATCTTTCCAGTAATTCTGCCGGTTTGCCGGACATACCGAATTTATCTTTGACGGCGATAAATTCCATCGGTATTGGATGATGTTTGGCGATAATCCGGGCGACTTTGCTGCCTAACCCGCCGTGCTCCTGGTGCTCTTCGGCGGTTACGATAGCGCCGGTTTCTTTAGCCGCCTGAAGCACCGCCTCGGCGTCAATCGGCTTCAGCGTGGACATATTCAACACCCGGCAGTTAATACTTTCTTTAACTAAAACGTCGGCGGCCTCTAAAGCCGGGGCGACCATGGTACCGATAGCCATAATGGTGGCGTCTTTACCCTGGCGTATTATAGCGGCTTTACCGATTTGGAATTTATATTTATCATCAAAAACCAGCGGCAGCTTGCCGCGTATCAATCTCACGTAGCAGGGACCGTTATGCGCCGCCACTGCCCTGATAGCCTGGGCGGTCTCGATACCGTCCGCCGGAACAATGACCGTAAAGCCGGGGAGTGAACAGATTAATGCCAGGTCTTCCAGCGCTTGGTGCGAAGCGCCGTCCTCGCCGACTGTTAGACCGGAATGGGTGGCGACTATTTTAACATTGAGTTTGGCTTGCGCCACCGACACCCGTATCTGGTCGAAGCAGCGGCTCGTCGCGAAAACCGCGAAAGTGCTGGCGAAGGGTATCTTGCCGTTAGCCGCCAGACCGCAGGCGATGCCAATCATGTTCGCCTCGGCGATACCGACCTCGAAAAAGCGTTCCGGGAAAGCCTTTTTAAAGTAGCCGGTCATCGTCGAAGGCGACAGGTCGGCGTCCAGCACGACAATGGCCGGGTTTTCCTGTCCCAGCACGACCAGCGTTTTTCCGAAAACCTCGCGCGGGGCGACTTCTTCCGGCACGTTAAGCCAGCTCCTTTAAAGCTTTTTCAAGTTGCTCGGCGTTAGGGGCTTTACCGTGAAAATCCACGTTATTCTCCATAAAACTCACGCCCTTACCCTTAATGGTGTGGGCGATAATGACGGTGGGTTGTCCTTTAATCTGCTGGGCTTTTTTAAGTGCGTCCAGAACCTGCTTTAGGTCATGACCATCAATCTCAATAACCTGCCAGCCGAAAGCCTCGAACTTTTTATTCAGCGGGTCGATATTCATGATGTCCTTATTAAAGCCGCTTAGCTGGATGCCGTTGTTATCCACAATAGCCGTCAGGTTGTCCAACTTAAACATCGCGGCGGACATCGCGGCTTCCCATGTCTGCCCTTCGTCGCACTCGCCGTCGCTTAAGAGGGCGTAAACGCGCCACGACGCTTTATCCAGGCGACCGGCTAAAGCCGACCCAATGGCGAAAGACAGACCCTGCCCCAAACTCCCCGAGGACATCTCGACGCCGGGAGTAGCGGTGCGGTCGGCGTGGCCCTGTAAACGGCTGTCGATTTGACGGAGGGTGCTTAACTCCGCTTTAGGGAAGTAGCCGCATTCCGCCAGGATGGCATAAAGGACGGGGGCGGCGTGCCCTTTACTCAAGACGAACCGGTCGCGCTCTGACCAGTTGGGGTCGAGGGGTTTATGATGTAGTACCTTCCAGTAAAGCGTAACGACGATTTCGACGGCGGATAGAGACCCGCCGGGATGCCCGCTGCCGGCTTTAGCTATCATCGTCACGATATCGCGGCGCAGCCTTTTACAGACGTCAGCAAGGTCTTCATCAGACGAAAAAACCTCGGTGTTTGCTTTATTTACCGAGGTTTCATTTTTTAGATTCTTCGAATCGTTCACTTCGCCACCATTATATAACGACGAGCTAAACGAAGTCTATTAAAACGGTACTATTTTATTAGTTTAAAGCCGCAGATAATCGCCGGCGGGATATTTACGAAGACGTTATTGTATATGGACCTGACTTCGGACTCTTTGAAAGAAGGCTCTCTTAAGTCGTCCATGAAAAACCCGTTTTTAAAACAAACCTTTAATAACTCCGATAGCGGGCGGTGGAAGTAATATTGCGGCAATGGCTGCCCGATCATACCCAGTCCCTTGGCAGCTCGCGCTTTTAAGTAGTTACTCACTTTAACGCCGTAATATTCATGAATCTCGCCGCCGATATCGTTCCGTTCGTGGACGAGGGCGGTTTCGCCGGAATTAAAGCAGGGATGCGTTACCGAAAAAATGAATCTACCATTTTTCTTTAGTACTTGCGGTAAGAAACCGATAAACGGCTCGATATTTTCAACGTCCATTAAAACCATGTTACAGACAATGGCATCGTAAGTATTATCCTTTAGTTTTTTCAACTCGGCGGTATTGGTAATATCGATAACCCGGTAGTCGATTTTGTCCGCCAGCGGTTTTTGCTTAGCGATTTTGATGAATTTCGCCGCACCATCGATAGCGGTAACTTTAGCCCCCAGCCCCGCCATTTTCCGGGCTAATTGTCCGTTGCCGCACCCAACCTCCAGTATAGCGTCGCCCTTTTTTATCTGGAGCATATCCAGCAGGTTGGGTTCCAGCAGCAGTCGATGAAAATCGTTGCCTTCGCCCATCCGTTTATCCCAGAAAGCGGCGTTGGTATTCCAGATATCGATAACCTCTTTATTTCTTTTCGTCGTCATCTTTCTACTCTTTCGCTTTCTTAGCCTGCTCGCGTAGTTTTTTGACGATTTGCTGTTTTTCGATAAAGTCCGTCGCGTACCACCCGCTTTTAAACTCTTCATCCACTAAAGCGATTTGGTAAAAGGGGATATTTGTAACAATCCCCTCTATCCTAATCTCGTCCATTACTCTTTTCATCCGCAAAATCGCTTCGTCCCGGTTCTTACCCCAGGTCATTATCTTACACAGCAGCGGGTCGTAATAAAACGGCACGGTATAGTGTTCATAGATGCCCTCGTCGATTCTTAAATTAGGACCGTGCGGTAAGTGTAGTTTGGTTATCTGGCCGGGAGAGGGGAGGAAGTTAAGCGCCGCATTTTCGGCGGTGATACGGCACTCGATAGCCCAGCCGTGGCGAATAACTTCGTCCTGTGAATAGGAGAGTTTTTCTCCGGCGGCGATTTTTATCTGCTCTTTAACGATATCGACGTCGGTGACCATTTCCGTGACACAGTGCTCGACCTGCAGACGCGTGTTCACTTCGTTAAAATAGAATTCCTGGGTCTTGGGGACGTAAAAGAACTCGACGGTCATCGCATTGACGTATTTCATCGCCAGGGCGATGTCTAAAGCGGCGGCGCCCATTTTCATCCTTAAGTGGGGCGACAGTATCGAGCAGGGAGACTCTTCGATTAGCTTCTGGAAGCGACGTTGTATCGAGCAGTCACGCTCGCCGAGGTGAACTACGTTACCGTATTTATCCGCCAGCACCTGGAACTCAATATGTTTCATGCTAGGGAAGTATTTTTCGATGTAGAAAGAAGAAATACCAAAAAGCTTTTGTCCCCGCTCCTCAACCGAACGCACCGCTTTAACCAGTTCCTCCTGATTATGGGCGATAGTCATACCGATACCCCCGCCCCCGCCCGAAGGCTTAACGATTACCGGGTAGCCGATGTTATCGGCGACTTCATTAATACGTGCTAAATTCTTTCTCGTTTCTCCGGTCAGCACCTGGTCGTGACCGGGAACGACGGGGATATTGAGCAACTTCATCAGGTTGCGGGCGGCGTACTTGGGTTTAACGGTATACATCGATTTACTAGGCGGACCGATAAAGGTTAGTCCCTGTTTTTCACAGGCTTCGACGAAGACTGGATTTTCGGCTAAAAAGCCGTAACCTGGGTGGATTGCTTCCGCTTTGCACTGTCGGGCCACTGCTAGTATCTTTTCGGTATTAAGATAGGATTTAATTGATTCTGCCGGACCGATAGAATAGGCTTCGTCGGCTAGCTTGACGTGGAGCGAATCGGCATCAGCTTCTGAATATACAGCGACGGTACTGATGCCCATTTCACGGCAGGTTCTGATGATTCTAACGGCTATTTCACCGCGGTTGGCGATTAATATTTTCTTAAACAAAGGAAACTCCTTAAGGGAAGAGCGTGTATAAAAGGGGTAACTGATTCAATTATAACATGCGGCTAACGTATCAGGTAGATGCTTAAAGCCATCAGCACCATACCGGCGATGACGCCGATAATGACCAGATGGGATTTACCGTAGAGGTGGGCAGTTGGCAGGAGTTCGTCAAGAGAGATATAGACCATGATGCCGGCGGAAAAGGCTAACAGGGAATAGATAAGGGTTGGCGTGAGGAAATTGAACAGAACAGCGTAGCCGATAACGGCGCCGATTGGTTCAGCCAGACCAGACGCGAAAGAGTAAAGGAAAGCCTTGTTGCGAGAGCCGGTAGCTTCCCAGATAGGGATGGAGACGCTGATTCCCTCGGGAATGTTATGGAGGGCGATGGCCACGGCTACCAGTAAGCCAAAAGTCCTGTCGCCGGTGATGCCGCTGCTAAACACAGCTAGACCTTCCGGAAAGTTATGTATCGCAATGCCGATGGCGGTAAGTATCCCTACTCGCATCATCATCGAGCGGTGGGTTTTTCTGCCATGTTGGTGCTGCCAGCGGCGACGTGAATCAGCCTCCGTTAAACCAGCGGAGGGCATTTCAATATGTTCCTCTTTATATTCATGTGGAATTAAAATATCGAGTATGGCGATGAAAGCGATGCCGGCGAAGAACCCTATGTTACCCGGAACGAACCCGACTTTATCAAATGACTGGTGCAGTAATTCGGCAAAGGAGATATAAATCATCACTCCGGCAGAGAAGCCGAGTATAAATGACATGATTTTTGGGCTGGGTTTACGTATAAAATAGGCGATAGCGCTGCCGATGCCGGTAGATATACCAGCCAAGGCGGTTATTAAAAACCCAAAAGATATATCGCTCATGTTATTTCTATTTCAAACGCTTTTTCGTAAAGGTTAATTATATACATATCTAGTTCAACGCAGTCAAATATTAATATCAAGTTATACAATCAAGAGAATCTGATAAATTGATTTTTTAAGCTATTTATGGTTAAATTGAAAGGTTGAAAGGGGTACATAGATGCAGGAACTCAAGATAAAAGCAACGAAACGGGATGTGCTTGGCAAAAAGACCCGGTTTTTACGCCGCCAGGGCGTTACGCCGACGCATCTCTTTGGACATAGCCTGGAATCCTTAGCTTTACAGTGCGATACCAACGAGCTGAAGAAAATCGTGGCTCATGCCGGAACGACGCGTCTGGTCAACCTGAACGTCGAAGGCGATAAAGAACCGAAAACCGTCTTCTTGCGCGAAATCCAGAAAGACACGATTACCCGCGAATTATTGCACGTAGATTTTTACCAGGTACGCAAGGGAGAAAAGATGACCATGGACGTACCTATCGTCCTGGTCGGCGAAGCTCCTGCCATGAAAGGGAAGGGACGTATCCTTTCCCGCGGCACTACCGTCTTAAGTCTTGAGTGTCTGCCGGAAAAAGTACCGCCACAGATTGAAGTTGACATAAGTATATTAACCGAACTCGACCAAAGTATCCACGTTAAAGATATTTACCTCGACCCGGATATTCTCGTCCACGACGACCCGGAACTGCTGGTCGTTAAGGTCTCCGAACTCGTTATTAAGATTGAAGAAGAGAAACCGGTGGTTGCTGCTGTCGAGGGTGAAGGTGAAGTTCCTGTCGAGGGTGAAGAAGGGGCAGCGGCTGAAGGCGCCGCGGAAAAACCGGCGGCTGAAGCCGGAGCCGGAGGCGAGAAGAAAGCACCGGCTGATAAGAAAGCTCCAACCGATAAGAAGGCGCCGGAGAAGAAAGAATAACCCAACTGTTCTGGCTGCGGATTTATGGTGTGAGATGATAATTGATTTCCACACGCATGTATTACCGCCACGGATAAAAAACCACCGCAGTCAGTATGTCAGTAAAGACGCCGCCTTCGCCCAGATATATTCCGGCGAAAAAGTTAAAATAGCCACCGCCGAAGACCTCATCAACAGTATGGATAGGGACGGGGTCGACGTTTCCGTTATCGTTAACTATAGCTGGACCACCCATGAGCTTTGCGTCGAAACCAACGACTATATTCTCGAGTCGGTCGCCCATCACCCTAAACGCTTAATCGGTTTCTGCGCGGTTAATTCCTATATTAGTGACGCTTCGCTAAAAGAAATCGAGAGGTGCATTAGCGGGGGGATAAGGGGAGTGGGCGAACTCCGACCCGATACCCAGGCATTAGACTATACTAAAAAAAACGTCATTAAGTCTTTTACCGATCTGGTACGAAAACACAAGTTAATCGTTATGACGCATTCTTCGGAACCGGTGGGGCATGTTTATCCCGGCAAAGGAGCCGCCACACCGGCTTTATTATTTAAGTTCATCTTAAATTTTGCCGATTTGCCGGTAGTTTGTGCTCATTGGGGCGGGGGATTGCCTTTTTATACCCTGATGCCGGAGGTGCGGGAGGCTTTAGAAGACGTGTATTTCGACACAGCTATTTCGCCCTTCCTGTACCGTCCCGAAATCTACCTGCAGGTTAGCCAGCTGGTCGGCGCGGATAGGATACTTTTCGGCACGGACTATCCGGTTATGGCACAGTTACGTATTCTGAATGAGATTAATACTGCGGGACTAACCGAACAAAATCGCGATGAAATCCTTGGCGTTAATGCCCGGCGCTTATTGGGGATTTAATTAAGTATGGAAAAGATACGTTCGTTTATCGCTATCGAGCTACCTGAAGACTTAAAAAAGGCGTTAGCTGAACTCCAGAGAGAGTTCAGGTCTGCCGGCAACTCGCCGGTAAAATGGGTCCAAGTGGACAATATCCACCTGACGCTGAAATTCCTCGGCGACATTGATATTGATAGCACCGACAAGATAACCGCGGCTTTGGAAGGGGCTGTGAATAACATAACCCCGTTCAGTATTGAAGCCAGTAAGCTCGGCGTATTCCCTAATCTGAATCGCATCCAGATAATCTGGGTGGGGCTTTACGGCGAACTGGAGAAACTGGCGCAACTCCAAAAACGTATCGAGGAGAGTCTAAAGCCGCTGGGCTTTCCGCCGGAAAACCGCCCCTTTTCTCCCCATCTCACCTTAGGGCGGGTACGCGACTATGCCCGTCCCGACGAGCGGCAGAAACTGGGGCAGCTTATCACCGCCGCTAATTTTGAAGGAAAATACACCATTAACGTTAATAACATTAACCTGATGCGGAGCCAGCTGACCCGCGAAGGACCTATTTACAGTAAACTTCGTATTATAACGCTAAAGTAATATCTCCCCATACCATTTACCCCTGCTTTTTTCCTTTATTACTCTATATTTTCAATCTTTACTAATTGTTTATACGCTAGTGTTTGAAATTAACGTGTTATTTAGCCTAAGTTTCTTAAAATACTGACGTAAACTTGATAAAACCCCAGGAGGTGAGACTATGACCATCCCTAAAGAAAGCATTTTGCTTGTTGATGATGAAGAATCCATACGCGGCATTCTGTCCAAGGGTCTGGGGATGCGCGGTTATGTTTGTGACGAAGCCGAAAATGGCGAAGAGGCTTTAGCGAAACTGGGGAAAAAACCAACTGATCTCGTTATCATGGATATAAATATGCCCAGGAAGACGGGCAGTGAGACTCTGCCGGAAATCACCAAGAGTTTTCCTGAAACTGCCGTCATCATGGCCAGCGGCGTGTCCGATGCTAAAGTAATCGCCAAATGCATTCAGGACGGCGCGCAGGACTACATTAGTAAACCCTTCCGGTTCGAGCAGGTGCTATCGAGTATTAACGGCACGTTAGATAAACGACGCATTACCCTCGAAATTCAGCGCTATTTCCGGGATTTAGGCAAGACGCTCGATAATAACCAGGGCGAGCCCAGGCGTATGTTCTTCGGGACTATTCAGAGTCTTGTTAATACCCTTGAATCTCGTGACGCCTATACTAAAGACCATAGTCAAGCCGTGGCTGAAATAACTTTGGCGTTAGGCGAGCGGCTGAAACTTGGTTCTCAAGACATGGATGACCTGCATTGGGCGGCCATGCTTCATGACGTCGGGAAAATCGCCGTTGACCCCAACATCCTCAACAAACCGAGCGAGTTAACATCCAGCGAATACCGGCATATCATGACTCATGCCATTATCGGTCCCAGTCTCGTCAAGCCTTTCGTTAATGGTAATGTCGTGGATATTATCTCGCATCACCATGACCATTTCGACGGCAGCGGTCTTGACCAGACTATTAGCGGCACCGACATACCGCTCGGAGCCAGGGTAGTCGCTTTAGCGGATGCGTATCATGCCATGATTTCTGACCGGCCTTATCGCCGGGCGTTATCCAAAACCGACGCCATCGAAGAAATCCGCTGGTACAGCGGCTCGCAATTCGACCCGATTATCGCCAATATACTGATTACCTACGTTGAACAAAATATACTTCAGCGGCCTCGATTTAATTAACGATATCTGGCGTTAGTGGATATAAGAAAGGGGATGGAAAATACAAATCCATCCCCTTAATGTTTTTTATTTTTGGTTGTTGATATTTCAGGATATGGTGGGCGGTACTGTACAAAAGGTAGAGTTTTTAACCTAAATCGGGATTCGCAGCAGTTTTAAAGCGTTATCTACGAAGATTTTCTTTTTGTCCTCGTCAGGTATTTTCATGTCATTTATGGCATTGATAGTAACGCGATAGCTTCGGCCGCCCCAGAAGAAGTCTCCCAGGGGTAAATCAGCGCCAAAGACCAGCTTGTCTGGACCCCAGAAGTCATAAGCCAGCATAAGGGCTGGAGTATTGCCATGGATGGCGGTATCGTTGTAGAACATCTTATAGTATTCCAGGGGAGTCTTCGTGATATTTTTGAGGAACATTTTCTGACTGCCGTAGTGTTGATAGATTCTACCTGTGTAAAAGGAAACCATACCTCCACAATGGTGAGTAACAATCTTCAGGTTGGGATATTTGTCGAGGATGCCGCTGAAGATAATCCGGGTCATGGCGACGGTAGTTTCGTAAGGCCATCCAAAATTGCCGGCGATATTGTACTTTGACTCTTTTTCTGTTGCGTAATCGGGAAATTCTGGCGGTCTCCAGGGATGGATGTAAACAGGGAGGTCGTACTTGGCCATTTTCTCCCAAAGGGGTAAGAATTCCGGAGCATCAAGGGGTTTGCCGTTGATATTGGAATGGACGTAAATGCCTTTAAAGCCCAAGTCCTTGATAGCCCGGTCGGTCTCTTTCAAAGCAGCATCGATATTATTCATGGGTAAAAGGGCGATAGCCGCAACAAACCGGTCACGGTATTTCAGGCAGAGTTCAGCCATTTCATCGTTAGCCATCTTTGCCAGCTCGACAGTTTGTTGCTTATTGGCGAAATACTCAATGGGTGGCACGGGACCGATGGTCAGGACCTGGACAACCTCGGGAAACTTATCCATAATACGAAATCTTGTGTCCATGTCATATAGAGGTACACATGGTCCAAGCATATTGTTATACATGATTGGATATTTTTTTCGAATTAATTCGGTATATTTAGGAGGCGAGATATGGGCATAGGCATCGATAATGATCGAATTCATTACTTATTCTCCTTATTCATAGTCAGAATAGTATCGGTTTCCGGTGTTTGGTATCCCAGGGAATAATACAGACATACCTAATTATACACCTCATATCGTTGACAAAAAAATATTACAGGAATATATTTTTTATATCCATTCCTCTAACGATGAGCAATTTTTTTTAATTATTCTTAAAAAGTATAAGGAGATTAAGTGTTTACTAAAGGATTGTCACAATTCATCACCAAAACCAAGTACGAAGACTTGCCTGGAGAAGTGATAACGGCGGCTAAATTCGCAATACTGGATTTTATCGGAGTAGCCATGGCTGGCAGCCAGGACCCGTCCGGTAGGATAATCAATGAATTAGTCAGGCAAAATATGTCAGCTCCTGAAGCTACAGTTATCGGGTGGCGATATCAAGCTAGTTGTTCTCTAGCGGCGCTGGCTAATGGCAGTATCGGGCATGTTCTTGATTATGATGATTGTCTTGATTTTCCTGATGTTGGACTGGCGCATCCCACCACAGGAATCTTTCCGGCAGCACTGGCGGTTGGTGAAAAGCTTCATATATCAGGTAGGGACCTGATAACCGCTTACTGCTTGGGCATTGAAGCCTATGGCAAAACAGGGCTGTTGACGAAGGAAAGTTTCGTGGGCAAAAGAGGCTGGGAGTGGACGGGAGTATTAGGAGTCATAGGAGCAACGGCATCAGTCTCAAAGATTCTGAAACTGGACGAGAGCCAGATTGTGATGGCGTTTGGCATTGCCGCATCTCTAGCCAGTGGTTTAATACGAAATTTCGGTGCGATGGCTGGACATCTACACGCCGGTAATGCTGCCAGAAACGGGGTTGAAGCATGTTTACTGGCACAAAAGGGATACACCGGTCGTTATGGCATCATTGAGATTCCTGGCGGCTTTTATAATGCCTACACTGGCACAACAGAACTGGTTCAAGAGCAGGCAATGGAGGAGAACATCAAGGCTTTGGGTAATCCTTGGAATATTATTAAACCAGGGTTGATGCATAAAGCATACCCATGTGCCCATATCAGTCATTTTGGCGTAGATGCAGGATTACAGCTAAGGCAGAAATATTCGGTTGATTGGCGGCAAATAGCGGAAATAGAATTTCGCGTGCCGTCTTTCATGGGTGGGGCAGGTAATCCTCCTGAACCCCAGAGAGGCGTAGAGGGGAGATTCAGCCTGGCGTACTGCCTATCCAGGGCGCTGATAAACGGGAAAGTAAAGATAAGTGATTTTACTGACGATAGTGTTAAAGAACCCGATACCCTTTGGTTAATGCGTAAAATCAAGTTTGTCCCACAACAGCAAGACCGTCTAAATGGCGTTTTTGGTTATCAAGAAATTGTCTTGAAAATGAATAATGGCAACACATTTAGTTGCAAGGTGGAGCATCCTAAGGGTGAACCTCAAAATCCGCAGACTCCAGAAGAGCTGGAAGCCAAATATAGGGAGTGTGCCGAAGTCGCTCAATATGACGCGAAAACTTCGTCACGAATTAAAGACCTGATACTGAACCTCGAAAAAGTAGATGATATTTCTCGGGTAACTACATTGATTGGGGTATAGGATTATAGACAATATAAAAAATTACTGACATATCATAATTTGAGAGATCGTTGGTCTCAATGAGGTTGAACAAAACCGAGAGCATGGTGGGCGGTGGTGTACAATAGACAGAACCTTTGAACTATCCTTCAGTTTGAATTCATAATTGTGCAATCAGGCTTTTTATTTGGGTCACAAAACAAGCTGTTATTACTCTTGATTCACTCAAGCGCAAAACTATCTTGCTGTCCTAACTATAAGGACGATTATAAATATAGCCAGGATGCCGCCGACGCCGATGACGACCCAGACAGTAACAGGTACGGTTGTATTTGCCTGAAATGATGGCACGGTAATTACCAAAGAAGGTGGAGTTATAGTTTGAGTAATGGTAAATACCGACGACAGTTCCTGGGTAACCAAAGTAGGCGGTGTGGATTCAGCTAGAGCCCCGATAATGGTGAAATTAGCGATGGTTGACCATTCGCTGCCGGAAGGTGATACGACCCTGACTTCCCAGTAATAGGTTTTACCGTAGTCGAGTTTTTCGGTTATCGCGAAGCCAGTGTCATTGACCATAGTATCGACTATCGGTGAGTTAAATTCGGCATTATCGGCTAGTAATAATCGATAGGTGCTTGCCTCGGCTATGGGACTCCAGGATAAAAACGGCGTCTGGCTAATGTCTATAGCTCCGTTCTCCGGTGAAAGTAATTTAGGCACTGATGACGCTAGATGCTCTGTCGCAAAACTAATGACTACCGACCAGGGACTTATTAATGGAGCAATGGTTCTAACCCGCCAGTAATACGTATTACCAGGAGTAAATTCAACATACTGGCTGCCTGTTTGGTACGGACCCATGGCTACCCAAGGCATTTGGCTGGTATTCGTTACATTACACGACTGGATAAGTCTGGTACAGGCAGCATCGGCATAAACACCAACTTCATAGGTGGTAGTATTGGGAGATGGGCGACTCCAGCTTAGGATGACATCATATCCCCGACCGGTTATTGAATTGACTTGATTCAGGTGAACATCGCCAGGTGCAGTTAGCGTCGGCTGGCTGGTCGCGAGGGTGTCCTTAAAGCGATAGATTTTTTCATTGACAGTATCGATTGACCAAAGCTCGTTCTGCCCTTCATCGATAGAAAATTTAAGGTAAGGGAGGGTATGGGGAAAAATCATCGTAGAATCAAAAGCAGTGCCTGACGGTAGACCCTGGTCACCGATGCCAAATTCAGGCTCATTATTATAATCTGAAGCCGCTGGATTTAGTGACCGGCTTATCCCTCCCATTGGCTCGGCTCTTAAAGCATAAAGAGTACCTTCTTCGCTGGTTATAAGACCGTCAATACGTTGTCCACCCCCCAAATCGGTAATAGCTTTATCAATCTGCTCCCAACAAAGAGAGGTGTTAATCTGCCAGCGCCAGATGCCGCTATCGGCAATGTTCGAAGCAGCATAAATAATACCGTTCTGGGAGAAATTGGCGTCCGCTGCCACCTGAATATCCCCTATAGCGAATTGATTAAGTATTCGTATAAAACTTACGCCACCGTTAATAGAATAGGCTACCTCTCCATTTCTGCCGCCAACGATAATGCTGCCATTTGCAGTAACAACAAATGTATTAATATCAGTTATTCCGGTTGCTACTGGCCTACTCCAGATGAAGCCGCCATCATTCGTCCATTGGATATAACCCCCAGGCAGGGCAACATAGAAGGTATCTCTATCAGTTGCCACGCCATCTATTACTGCGCCGAGGCAGCGACGTTGTTTCCAGGAATTCCCTCTATCGTGTGATACATAAAGAATGGTACCCCCAGCCTCGACGACATAGATTGTATAATCCGTAAGATAGTCGGGACTTAATCTTATTAAAAGCCTATCTGTACTGGTATTAACCATCAACTGCCGCGACCAATAAACGCCTAATCCCTGCTCGGTGACCGTACTCCGCCAGATGCCTTCGGGGTTTGTTGTAGAATAGCTTGCCAGGAAAATGGTCTTTGAATTAGGAGTCACAGCCATGTCGGAAATATTCAGGATGGTATCCATCAGGCTTTGTTGCTGCCAGTTATCGCCGCCATCGGTGCTCGTCGAAAAAGCACTCTCGTCTAAGGCAACACCAGGATTTTGACCCGTGCCGCAATAAACCGTGCCATCCGAACCCCACATTACTTTAGCATTACCCGGACCCGAGGGCGGTAATGTAGCCGTATACCAGGTCGGCGCTATATTCCAGGGGTTATTCATCCGCCGTACCTGGACAGTTGCCGGAGCGATGCTAGGACCAGCATCCCCGGCGATAAGTTTGCCTGAAGTAGTCGTGCCTTGAAAACTGATACTACTAATGTCAATAGCTGCGCCGCCGTGGGCGTTAAGACGGGTTACGGTAGTTTCGTTAATGCGGTAAACGTCATCGTTGGCGATAACAGCATCAGGAATCCGGTCATAGCTTACAAAAAGCCTCATTGTATCCGTATCGGTAGTGGAGTAGTTCGAGGGCAGCGCCAGCGATGATATAATTTCAGTAACGCCAACACTGTCGCCGGCGGCCGTATCGATGGCTACAGGATAGCCGCTAAAAGTGGGGTTGTTCCATGTGGTAGTCCCGGCAGTAGTGTCCCGCCTGCCAAGGCATAAAAAGGTCTGGTTCTGGTAGCCAGAATCAACGTCACTGCTGGTAGAAGCGACGACGATTATCGTGTTGTCGGAATTCCTTTTAAAGCTTGGCGAATAGGCTATTGCCGATACCTCCCCGCCAATGAGGGCCGGGTCGATTGTCAGGTTCTGGTTTTGCCACGTTGGCCATTCTAATCCGATTTGACATACAAATACTTGTCCCGTGGTCGTACTGTTACCCCACTCCGCTGTGCCGATGGCAACTTCCCGAACTGCTTCATAAGATTCGGTATATTGGCGGGAAATAGCAATAGCCTGGATTTTTTCTGTCGAAACAGGCGCATGCATATTAAACCAAACACCACCTGCGCTCTTTGACATATATACCGCCAAACCGTTATCTGTTACCAGGGCTAAAATATTCGGGTCATCCGGGGCGATGGCAATCTTGATGGCAGGCATTGTCGCTCCGGCTGTTAATAATTGAGGGGTTATGTCTATCCAGCTCGCTCCGCTGTTAGTAGACCGATAGACTTTATTATTGCTGCTATCCAAAGTATAGATAGTGCCGTCGCTGGCGACAGCGATTTCATTGACTTCCGACGGAGTAACGACAATATTGTTGGCTACACCGGGTGTACCGACCGTTACCCATCGTAGGGCATCATCATCGGTTTGAGCTTGCACTTGCGTCGGTGGTACTAAAAGCGTTAATACTATAAATAACGCAAATAGTCCAAGGTACCTGATTTTCATATATCGCCTAATTATACATATTAAATATTAAGTTCCTGTTAATATTTAGCTTTAGTTACGTTGCTTAGTCTTTAATAAGTTCTTAACAATTTCCTGTTATAGTCTTGGCGGTGGGTGCGGAACTCCGTCGATTATTATATTATTTTTTTATTTCCCTTTAAAATGTAGTATACAGTATAATATACAAGCAAATTTTCACATGGAAAGCTAGGGGTGGCAACAATGAAGTATTTAAAAATTTCGTTGATTTTTCTGATAGTTGGCGTTTTTATTCTTCTCGCATCAAGTTGCGGTTCTGAAGCAGCGACACCGACCAGCCAGGTAGCAACGGTCGAGCGAGGCAATATAGTTACACAGATTACCGGCGTTGGCAACCTAGCATTTTCCCAGACGAAAGACCTGCCCTTCGAGATAGACGGTACGGTATCGGAAATTCTGGTAGAAACAGGAGATTCGGTAAAACAAGGCCAGGTACTTTCGCGTCTGGACACCTCTGCCTGGCAGGACGAAATTAACACATTAACCAGCCAGGCGACTACCACACAACGCACTCTGACTGCCAAACAGCGCAGCATTACCCAAGCTCAACAAAACTTGGCAGTAACCCAACAAGGCGTACAAACCGCCAATAACACGATAATAACCAAACAACTCGCTCTCCTTCAGGCACAGATAAACCTTCAAAATGCTCAGCTCGCCCTGGAGCAAGCCGAGGCGTCTACAACCGATGAAACACAGTTAGAAATAAAACGATTACAGGTTGAGCTGGCCGAAGGGCAATTGAGTATCGCCCAGACTGACTTGAATATCGCTAAAACTTTCGGCATGCAAAATGCTTTAGCAGCCGTTGACGATGCTAACGCGAAATTGGCGGATGCTCAATTAGCTGTTGGCGATGCCCAGGTAGCGCTAGATGAAGCTAACCAAGCTCTCAACGACGCCAAAAACGCCAGCCCTGAAGTTAAAGCACCATTTGACGGCTTAATAACTAACGTCAATGTTACCGGCGGACAGGAGGTAAAAAAGGGAACTGTGGCGGTGACGATTGCTGACCCTAATAAGTTTGAAGCTACGGTTATGGTTAGTGAACTCAACATTTTAAAAATCAATCTAGGAAGTGCAGCCACTGTGCTAGTGGAAGCCCTATCTTCGGTCAGTATTCCTGCTACCGTGAGTTTCATCGCCCCTTCAGCCACGATTCAATCGGGCGTAGTGAACTACGAAACACAAGTGCAGCTGGTGTCGCTTTCCTCCCTTTCTTCAAACCAATCATTTATGAATAATAACCCTGCTTCGAGTAATACTTCTGGTGGTAAACCTTTCGGAAATTTTGGGCAAGGGCCAGGTAGTAGTAACTTGACACAGGAACAAATTAGTCAGTTTCAACAAAGACAACAGTCGCTGCAAGCATCTCTAGCCAATCTTAAGTTAGTCCAGGGTTTAACGGTTACCGTTAGCATCATCACCGCCCAAGCTTCTAATGTTCTGCGGGTACCCACGCAGGCAATAATCAGCCAGGGAGGGCAAACCAGCGTTCAGGTGATGGTTAATGGTGTCGCCGAAACCCGTCAGGTACAAACCGGTATCAGTAACTCCCAATACACCGAGATAACCAGCGGACTCAGCGAAGGAGACCAGGTAGTCATACAACAAACAAGCTCTTCATCAAGTTCGAGCTCTCAAACACCCAGGGTAGGTGGGGGAGGTTTCATATTTGGGGGATAGCACGATGATGATACGGCTACAAAATATCACTAAAATTTATCGCATGGGCAAAATGGATTTAACGGTGCTGAAAGGCATCACCATGAGTGTTGAAAAGGGTGAAATGGTAGCCATCATGGGCGCCTCCGGTTCAGGTAAGACAACATTGCTCAATCTTATAGGATGTCTGGACAGGCCAACATCCGGCAGCTACTATTTCGAAAATCACGAGGTGAGTGGACTTAGCAGCGGTGAACTGGCAAATATCAGAGGGCGTGAAATCGGTTTTATCTTCCAGACTTTTAACCTGCTCTCGCGACTGACGACGCTGGCTAATGTTGAGCTGGGCATGACCTACGCCGGCGGAGTTGACCGTAAACGCGCCAAGGAAGCCTTGGGTAAGGTAGGTTTAGGAGAGCGGATTAATCACCGTCCCGTTGAACTTTCGGGAGGGGAACAGCAGAGAGTAGCCATCGCTCGGGCGCTGGTAAAAAATCCGTCCCTCTTTCTGGCTGATGAACCCACAGGACAGCTGGACAGCCGTTCCGGCGAAGAGGTAATTTCCATCCTCACCTCGATGCATGATGAGGGGGGCATCACTTTGCTGATAGTGACACATGATGCCAATATCGCCAAACATTGCAAGCGAATAATACATCTTAAAGACGGTGAAATCATCGGAGAAGAAAAGCGATGAAAAAGTTGTTCAACTATTTAGCTATCATCTGTTCTACAATATGGGTTGGCATCGGCACTCATAAGTTGCGCAGTTTTTTAACCATGCTCGGCATTATTATCGGCGTCACCTCGGTAATTGTCTTGATGTCTATCGGCAACGGTGCCGAAGCTGACATCCTGAACCGTATCGGGAATCTGGGCGCAAACTTGGTCACCATCCGCCCCGGGTCAATATACTTCGGCGGTTTCAGGGGTGCCGCCGGCGGTGTTACTACCCTGACTCTGGAAGATGCTGAAGCCATCAGCCAGCTTCCTTACGTAGCTATTGTCGCCCCATCCTATTCGCGGTCGTTGCAGCTAGTCGTCAGCGTCAATAACATGAACAGCAATGTTAACGGAATCACTTCAGGCTACTTAACGGTCAATAACCTTGACATTGCTGACGGTCGTTCTTTTACTGATTTTGAATATCAACAGGGCGAAACGGTTGCCGTCCTCGGGTCCAATGTAAAAGATACATTGTATGCTAACATCGACCCGGTAGGACAACAGCTGCGTATGGGCACAATTATCATGACCGTCATCGGCGTCCTTGATAGCAAAGGGGAGACATTTGGTTCACCCGACGATTCTGTTTTTATTCCACTCACGGCGATGCAGCAGACGGTAGCTCAACCCCGAACCGCCCAGGGCGGGCATGTGGTATCGTCAATATCATTAGAGATAACCGACCAGAGTTATTCCAGTGTTGTCAACGATGAGATTACTGCCCTGCTGCGGACGCGGCATCAGCTTAGCGCTAGTGCCGATAATGATTTTAATGTTAGTTCAATGGCCGAGCTTGTAGCTACAGTTTCGGAAACAGCGAACACCTTGACCTTGCTGCTAGGCGCTATTGCCGCGATTTCGCTACTCGTCGGTGGTATCGGTGTTATGAATATTATGTTGGTCTCGGTATTGGAAAGAACTAGAGAGATAGGTATTCGCAAAGCATTGGGCGCTAAAGAACGAGATATATGGATTCAATTCCTTATCGAGGCTGCCGTACTGACTTTTGCCGGCGGGGTCATCGGTGTAATTTTTGGCTGGGTTGTTTCAATACTGGTCGGGCGTTTTGCCCAGATGTCGACTTTGGTCAGCCCCAGTGTCGTAATAATGGCCGTTTCTGTATCGGTAGGAATCGGGCTATTCTTCGGCTTTTATCCCGCCTGGAATGCCTCGCGTCTTAACCCCATCGAAGCCCTGCGTTCGGAGTGAGGCTTGGACTCTATTTAGTAACTCGCTTCGGACATGCAATCTGATATTTTTGGTTTGGTGGAGACGGGGGAGAGTCGATCTCTACCTGAAACACGACTTAAGTGATTGGAGAGTTCCTTTAAAACATCTAGAATTCAAGTTTTAGTATAGAGAGTTAAAGTCTCCTCTGGTGGGCGATACAGGACTCGAATCCCTCGACAAGCTCGGGATAAACCTTGACTCTTGTTGGGTGGGATTGGGATTAAAGCAGAACGACATGGTGGGCGGTAGAGGACTTGAACCACTGACCTCCGCGATGTCAACGCGGCGCTCTAGCCAACTGAGCTAACCGCCCGTAATACAATGTAATTCTACTAAATACCTCCTATGTCGTCAACCTTGGCAAATCATGTGATGTTTTTTTACTTTAGGATATGTTAAAATTTAGGCAAAATAAACCGGCGTATTGCTTTAGTCTAATACTAAAAAGAAACGCCGGAAAGTTAAGGTGACATTGATGGGTTTTTTAAAAGGCTTCGCTACATCAATTTTAATGATCATCTTCTTCGTTACGCTGGGTGTTTTTAGCCTTGCCTTTATGCTGCACGGCACGGCGCTTAACGTCGATTTCATCACTGGTCAGGTTGATAAAATACCGATATCTTCCATCACTCGCGATATAGCCGAAGACCAGATTGGTAAAGAGCTGCCCCAGGGCTCGGAATTTTTAACGGGAGTTGCTTATAACATCATCGAAGGACAGGAACCGTGGATAAAGACGCAGCTTAAAAACGGGATTATTACGGGCTATGACTATTTCCTGGGTAAAACTAATTACCTATCAATTACTGTTCCGTTGTCGGAACTAAAAACGAGCCTGAAAGATAGTTTTTGGTCCGAACTGGAAAGCTATCTCCAGGGGAAGTTAGCGGGTAAGTCCGATGCCGAAATATCAGCGTACTTGCAGGATATCATTCAGGATTTACCAGAGGATATGCTGCCACCCGAGCTTTCTTCCCTTCCTCCCAGTGAACGTAATCTCTATGTCGAACAATATTTAAGGGAAATTGCCGGCGTGCCACCGAAAGCTGGTGCCCCGCCCCTCGACCCTCATAACAAAGACCTGGCTGACCAGTATGTTAACGATTTCATCGAGAATTTCGTCAGTGAAATTCCTAACTCATACACCATCGACGAAAGCTCGATGGGCAGTGACACGATGCAATCTTTCTGGAATATCCGGACAGGCATTGGCTACTTCCAGACTTACTATTACTGGCTGATTGTTTTACTAATCGTCCTGGCGGGTTTGATATTCTTGGTCAACTGGAGCGTAAAAATACCTGCCCGCGCCTTAGGTATCGAGCTGATGTTTATCGGTATCGTTGATTTAGCTGGTATTTTCCTGTTAAGAATGCTGCCATTTACCCAATGGGTGTCTGATATGGGGCACTTTGACATCCCGACCGCTTTAAATCTCTGGATTCAAGGTCTGATTAATGATATTACCGGGGTGGCTTTACCGTTGGCTATTGCCATACTAATTATCGGAATTGCTTTACTGGTATTATCCATTGTCCTTCCGTCGCGGGAGAAAGGCGTACTGGCATGATATTGAAAATAACTACCGTATTACTAGCACTAATATTGTTAGTGGCTTTTAGTTCGGCGTGTATTGTTGTGGTAACTAACGCGACGCCCGGTTATTACGGAACCGGGGTACCGACTTATTATGGCACGACATATACCGTACCGCCCAAAGCGGAGCTATCGATAATCCGGAATGAGTTTTCACATGATGCGGAGGGTAACGCCATAGGCATCGTGAGTATTAAGAACGTCAGTAATTATACGGTCAATATAGCCCCGGTGACTGGCAAGTTTTACGATTCAAATATGAACCTTGTTTACAGTTCGACGGATACCATCGTTAACCTGGGACCTAACGAGACGTGGGACTATACCTTTACCTGCCTGGGTGCAAACTGTAACAAGGTTACGACTTTTAAGGTGGACGTGACGTATAACTAGGGGGCTTCACTTTGCATTTTAAGCCACCACCCCACCCCTCCTAAAATAATCGCCATGACGCCCGTCCCTAAGGCGCAAAAGAGCACGGCGTCGAACCAGAATCCGTCCGGGAACATCATTAGCAGGTAGTCCGTCGCCGGGTTGAGCTGCCAGAAGTCATTAGCGAAACTCAAAAGGTGGAACTGTAAAAAGAACTGGTTGAAGTCCAGCGCTATCATAATCCCCACCGCCGCCATGAGAACTAACGTTAGTCCTCCGCCGCCCAATAAAGACCACCCCAGCCGCCGCTTATCCCGCCACCAGAAAAGCGTCACCCCAAGATAAGCTAAAGCATAGGTGCCTGTCCCTATCAAGACGTAATAACACAGCCAGAAAAGCCCCTTAACGTCCTTAAGGTGCTGGACTTCGCGTTCGTTAAAAAGGGTAAAGGGCTGTCCGTTTTTCGTAACGGTAATATCAATATATTCATCGTTGGAGTTAAAGTAGGTAATCAGTCCATCGGCGGCTTTCGTCAGTTCTTCGGGTGCTAGACCGGTCACCCGGCTGATTTCGTATTTGCTAAAGCCGTATTCATAAAGAGCTCGGCAGTTCATCGCGGCGCTTAGGCTGGCGGTCAGCAGCAAAGCCGGCAGGCACAAGATAAAAATCCACTGGGCAACTATTTTTATTATTTTCATCACTTTAATTCTTTCTATAATACTCCAAAAAACCAGTCCTGTGCTATAATCATTTTAGGCTTCTCTTTGGGGGTATGATGTTTACCCATCTCCATGTGCATACCGAATACAGTTTACTGGATGGGATGTGCTCTATCCCCAAACTGGTCGCCCGCGTTAAAGACCTGGGTATGGATGCCCTGGCGATAACCGACCACGGTGTTATGTACGGGGTTATCGAGTTCTACCAGGCGGCGAAAGAAGCCGGCATCAAGCCTATCATCGGCTGTGAAATTTACATCGCCCCGGGCAGCCATTTTAGTAAAACCTCTGCCGATAGGAACAACTACCACCTTATCCTGCTGGCGAAAAACCAGGTCGGCTACCAGAACCTCATTCAACTCTCCACCAAAGCCCACCTCGAAGGGTTTTACTATAAACCCCGCGTTGATAAAGAACTATTGGAGCAGCACAAGGATGGGCTAATCGCTTTAAGCGCCTGCAATTCGGGCGAGGTGGCGTATCTGGTACTGAACGGACGCTACGCCGATGCTAAAGAAGCGTCTTTATGGTATCAAAAGACCTTCGAGAATTTCTACTTTGAAATTATGCGTCATCCCATCCCGGAGGTCGAAGCCGTCAATACCTATCTTATCCAGCTGGGCGCCGAACTCAATATCCCCATTGTTGCCACTAACGATACCCACTACGTAAAGCGTGAGGACGCCGCCGCCCACGACCTTTTACTTTGTATCGGCACCAACACCACGATTCACGATGAAAAACGGATGAAAATGGCGGGGGACTTTTTCTACCTGAAAAGCCCGGAAGAGATGGCGGAGCTTTATAAGGATATCCCGCAGGCGCTGGAAAACACCGAGAAAATCGCCCGGATGTGCAATCTGGAGATGGAGTTCGGGCGTTTACACCTGCCGGAAATCGGTATCCCCGAAAATAAAACCGCCGACCAGTTTCTCGCCGACCTTTGCTATCAGAGCTTAGAGCAGTATTACCCCAACCCCTCCCCCGAGACGAAAAAACGGCTTGAGTATGAGCTTGATGTTATTAAGAAAACCGAGTTCGCTAACTATATTTTGGTAGTCTGGGACATTATTTCCTTTACTAAAAAACAGAATATCCTCTTCGGCGTACGGGGCAGCGCGGCTTCGAGTATCGTCTTGCACCTGCTCGGCATTACCCCCCTCGATCCCCTGGAGTTCAACCTTGTTTTCGAGCGTTTCTTAAATATAGAGCGTAAGGAAATGCCCGATGTCGATATGGACTTTCAGGACAACCGGCGTGATGAGGTTATCGACTATGTCACCCAAAAATACGGCGCCGACCATGTCGCCCAGATTATTACTTTTGGTACGCTGGGGGCGCGGGCGGCGATACGCGATGTCGGGCGGGCTTTAGGGATGACCTACGGCGATGTCGACCGCGTGGCGCGTTTGGTGCCCGGCCTGCCCGGGATGACGTTAGCCCGGGCGATGGACGAGAACCAGGAATTGCGGGCTATCTACGAGCAAGATGAAATCGTCCGTAACCTGGTTAAAGCCGCCCGCAGTGTTGAAGGCGTTTCGCGTCATGCCAGCACCCATGCCGCCGGCGTCGTTATCTCCAAAGAGCCGCTGACGAAATATGTGCCCCTCCAGCACTGTGTGAAAACCGAAAATCAGGAAGCCGTCATGACCCAGTTTGCCATGAATGATATCGCCCGTATCGGTCTGCTTAAAATGGACTTCCTCGGGCTGGCGAACCTGACTATTCTCGGCAAAGCGCGGGACATTATTAAAGAAAAACACGGCGTCGAAATCGACCTTTATAAACTCCCGATGGACGATAAAAAGACTTACGATTTGTTAGCAGCGGGCGAAACGGTGGGCGTATTTCAACTGGAAGGCTCGGGGATGCGGCGCTATATTAAAGAGCTTAAGCCGTCGGTCTTCAGCGATATCGCTGCCATGGTCGCCTTATACCGTCCCGGTCCGATGGAACACATCCCCCGCTTCATCGACGGTAAACATGGCCGAGCCCCGATTCGTTATCCCCACCCCGCCCTGGAAAATATCTTAAAAGAAACCTACGGCGTCATCGTTTATCAGGAGCAGGTGCTCTTAATCGTTCAAGAACTCGCCGGCTATACGCTGGGTCAAGCGGATATCTTCCGCAAGGCGATGGGTAAGAAAATCGCCGAGGCGGTCAAGAAGGAAAAACGTAACTTCTTCAGCGGCGCTAAGAAGCGGGGCTTCCCCGAAGAAGTGACCGAGGAAGTCTTTACGCTTATCGAGCCTTTCGCCGGCTACGCTTTTAATAAGGCTCACGCCTGGTGCTACGCTCTGATTGCTTACCAGACGGCTTATTTAAAAGCTAATTACACGGCGGAATATATTACCGCCTTCTTGACTATTCACGCTGGCGAATTAGAAAAAACTGCCAGCGCCGTCGCTGAATGCCGCCGACTGGATATCAATGTTTTACAGCCGGATATCAATAACAGCCAGCTCGCTTTTTCCATCGAAACTAATGACTCGGAAAAACCGGCGATACGCTTTGGTTTGGGGGCGATTAAAAACGTCGGCGCCGGGGCAATGGAGCCGGTTATCGCCGAACGTAATAAAAACGGCCCTTATAAATCGATTGAAGACCTATGTCGCCGCGGCAACCTGCAGGCAATTAACCGGCGGGTAATGGAAAGCCTGATTAAAGCGGGAACACTGGATTGTTTAGGAAACCGCGGTACTTTACTCAATAGCGTCGCTCGCATACTATCCCTCGCCCAGCGCGAGCACCACCTCCGCGAAACGGGACAATCGACGATGTTCGACCTCTTCGGCGAGACGGCGTCCGCGCCGTTGGCAGAACTAGAACTAACGCCAGCCGATGTCACCGACAGGGAGAAAGCCTTTTGGGAGAAGGAACTGCTCGGCGTTAGTTTTTCGGAAAAACCATTCAGTCCCGTTTTCAGTAGCGCCATTCCAGATACCAAATTCTGCGAAGAAATAAGTGTTGAACTGGACGGACAAAATGTCGTGTTAGCCGGCAGGGTCATCTCGGCGCGGTATCTCCTCACTAAAGACGGGCGGTCCTTCGCCAGCGCTATTCTCGAAGACTTCAGCGGGCAGGTTGAAGTCATGGTCTGGCCTAAGGTTTTCGCCGATACCGAGGAACTCTGGCAGGAAGGCAACGAGCTGGTCATCCAGGGCAGGGTCAGGGTACGCGACGAAAGAGCTCAATTAAGCTGCGATAGCGTTCGCCTTTACCAGCCGCCCCAGGAAGGCGAGCCGTTAGTCGCTAAAGCCCCTCCTCCCCCGAAAAAAGAAATTCCGAAGGAAAAACCGGTCCCTGTGCCTACCATCAGGCATCTACTGATTATTAATATCAGGCAAACTAACGACGAAGCGGGGGACGTCGCCCGGCTGGGTAAAATCGTTGATTTATTAAAGACTTACACCGGCCGCGACGAAGTCCAGCTAAATGTTATTAACGGCGGCGGGGCGGTGCCGCTAAAAATCCCCAGCCTCCAGACCGGCTACAGTCCCGAGCTGAAGCAGCGACTTACCGAATTAGTAGGGGAGGCGGGGTTGCAGGTCGAACAGTTATAATGATATGGTTGGATTAGCGAAGGGGATGTATGAAAGCGTCATTTAAGCTTTTCCGTATCGCTGGCATCACCATCGGTATTCATTATACCTGGATTTTTGCCTTTATTTTCTTTAGCTGGACGCTCGCCCAGGCTTATTTCCCCTCTTTATATCCCGACTGGAGCACGGCAACTTACTGGATAACCGGCATCATCGGGTCATTATTAATTTTCGTATCGGTGCTGCTGCATGAAATAGCCCATTCGCTGGTGGCTAAAGCGAGGGGTATACCGGTACAGAGTATCACCCTTTTCCTCCTCGGCGGCGCCAGCAACCTGGAAGAAGAGCCGGAAAAGCCAGCCGCCGAGTTCTTTATGGCTATTGTCGGTCCTTTAAGCAGCCTCATCCTGGCGGTGATTTTTTGGGGACTTTCTTTTCTCCCGACTGATAAAACCACTCCCCTGACGGCGACATTAAGTTATCTGGCGTTGATTAATATGTATCTCGGCGTATTTAACTTGCTGCCGGGTTTCCCGATGGATGGCGGACGGGTATTGCGTTCGCTTATCTGGGGCGCTACCGGCAATCTTTCGCGAGCTACTAATATCGCCAGCATCGTGGGACAGTTCTTCGGTTGGGCTTTTATCGGCTTGGGTCTTTTCCTGATGATATCCGTTAGTTTTGTCAACGGCTTATGGATAGCGTTTCTCGGCTGGTTCCTTAATGGTTCGGCGGACGCCAGCCGTAAAGAGGTTGCCCTGCGCGAGCGTTTAAGCCACGTTAAAGTTAAAGAACTAATGAATCCCAATATTACCACGGTTGAACCCGAGACGACGGTCGAAGATATGGTGAATAACGTCTTCCGCCGGCAGCATGGCCGAGCGGTGCCCGTCTGTAAAGAAGGCAAGTTAATCGGCATTGCCACGATTACCGACTTAAAAAAAACATCACAGGATAAATGGACGACAACCGCGGTTAAACAAATAATGACCAGCCAGCTGCTTTACACTGTCTCTCCGGAAGACAATTTGAACACTGCTATGGTGCTGATTGCGAAAAACGACGTTAACCAGGTATTGATTAAAGACGATGGGAAATGCGGAGGTCTGCTTAGCCGCGCCGATATTATACGTCTCATCCAGACAGACCGAGAGCTTGGCATACGCTGAAAGGCTAATCTTTATGGACAAACCGAAAACGTCGCCGGATGATACGCATGAGGGGCACCGCAGAAGACTGCGGGAAAGGTTTTTAAAATCCGGCTTAAGCGGTTTCCATGACTACGAAATCGTCGAGTTGTTGTTGAGCCTTGGCACGCCGCGCAAGGACTGTAAGCCGGCCGCTAAAGAGGCTATCGAAAAGTTTAAAACGCTGCGCGGCGTCCTCGAAGCCCCGATGGAAGAACTGGAACAAATTAAAGGCATCGGACCCCATAGCGCTTTTGGCATTAAACTGATGCAGGAGTTAGCCCGTGAATTCCTGCACGCCAAAATGCTGGAAAAACCTTTCTATCGGTCATCGCAGGAGGTTTTCGACTATCTCTACCACGCGATGCGCGGCTTGAAAAAAGAGGTCTTTAAGGTTCTCTATCTGACTACCCAGAACCAGATTATCGATACCGTCGACCTAAGCGAAGGGACGGTCAATAGCAGCGCCGTCTCGCCCCGCGAGGTTGTCGAGGGCGCGATAAAGAATAACGCCGCCGCCCTGATTTTCGTCCATAACCACCCCTCCGGCGCCGTCGACCCCAGTCCTAACGATAAAAGCCTGACCCGCGAGTTAGTCTATGCCGGCAAGATAATGCATCTTAAAGTGCTTGACCATATCATCATCGGGGACAACAAGTACTATAGCTTCGCCGGTGAAGGATTGATCGAAGAATACGAGATGGACTTTATGAACCGGATGTTAAAGGGCGCCGCTGAAGCCAGGAAAAGACTATACCGGACAACGATTAAAGAAGATAAAACTAAATAACAAATTATCCTTTATAATCCCTTTTTCTAAAGCCAACAGGTACTTTTTATATTTTAGTCCCCCGGTAAAGCCCCCCAGTTTACCATCACCAGCGATAATACGGTGGCAGGGCACGACTATCGACAGCGGATTTTTACCTAAAGCCTGCCCCACCGCCCGTGCCGCTCCTGGTTTACCTATCTTTTTAGGCTATCCAGCCGTAACTTTGGGTCTGTCCGTAGGGGATGCGTCTGGCGGCTTGCCAGACGGAGCGCTGGAACGGTGTAGCATCGCTTAAGTCCAGTTTATCCGGGAAGTCTACGCGTTTACCCGAAAAATAGTCCTTGAAATCGCTGGATAAGGTCTTCGTATTGTTTCGGGGCGGGTTTTGTGCCATCATCTACTCCCAAGGATGATAAAGCTTGTTTTTCCGAAGGCTCCTGCCAGATAATGCGTCGCAGTCCGGATGGTGAACTTAATATCCCTACCCAGCCCCCATCTGTTTTAAAAACGACGTAAAAAAGCTGTTTATTCATTATTTTAACTCCGGCTCGATAAGTCCATAATCGCCGTCGTTGCGCCGGTATAAACAGGCGGACCTCGCTGGCGTTAGCGTCGAGAAACAGGAAAAAGTCGTGTCCCAGGTTCTCCATCTGGGCGATAGCTTCTTCCAGCACCATCGGCTCGAGGATGAAGTGCTTTGTTTTCACTACTTTCCGGCGGGTGACTGCTGCCGGCTGCTGAAACTTACCGCGAGCCAGCGGATTTCTCCGGTTTCTTTGATAGAGCTTGCCTTTATGTTTTTCCAGCTGGCGGGTGAGGATGGCAGCGATTTTATCGACGGCTTTAAAGAGGTCTTCGGCTCTTTCTTCGGCGTGGAAAGCCGCCCTGCCGACGCCGCTATTAACGGTCGCCCTTACCAGATAGCGCTGCTGGGGGGACTTCGTTTGTTCGGCGGAAACCTCTACTTTCATGTCGATAATATCGGGGAGGTGTTTGTTCAGCTTGCTTAGTTTGCGCTCGATATAGCTATGGGCTTTCGGTGTTAGTTCCGTGTTGGTACCGGCAATTTGCAGCTCCATCTTTTCACGCTCCTGTCAATATTATTTTGCGGGTTCGTATTGTTTAGTTTCCAGAGCAATGGTAAGCCCCCATACCGAAGCAGCGCCAGCCGCTTTAAGCACTCCGGCGCAGGCGTTAAGGGTAGCCCCGGACGTCGAAACATCGTCGAGTAGTATTACGTGTTTTCCTTTTAAACGCTGGTTAATACAGGCAAAGGCATTGGTGATATTTTTAAGGCGTTCACTAACGCTGGTCGTCCTCACTTGCGGCGGAGTATTTACGGTTCTGATAAGGCAGTCCTCAATTAAAGGAAGTCTCGGTCATTCGGCTAAGTTCGCGGGATATAAGGGATGACTGGTTATAGCCGCGCTCGCGTAAGCGTTTCTTATGTATCGGTACCGGCACCAGGACGTCGCCCGGAATCGGGTTTTCTAGCAGGAAATCGTATAAAAATCTAGCCAACAATGGCGCGATAGCTTTAAGATTGTGGTATTTGAGCTCGTGGATGGCTTTACGAATCACGCCGCCGAAAATAAACGGCGAGCGTATGCCGTCGATGACAACGTCTCCTTCGATACAGCCGGGGCAAGTGTTATCCGGTAATAAGGGACGTCCGCAAATAACACAACTAGGCGGGGAAATCAGCGGGAAGTTCCAGCGGCAGGCATCGCAGATATATTTGCCTTCCTTGCCGCAGCCGATACACCACGGCGGGAATAACAAATCTAGTGCTACCCTCTTAAGTCTCGTTATTGGAGGAAGCACGGTTGCCATCCGTAATTATTTGTTAACAAGATGACCCGATGATTATTGTCTGGGACGGGAGTTGTGGAGAGTGCCGCTCATGATAGGCTCATCTCTATAAACGTCGCCATTCCTGATTTTTAGATTGAAACCGCAATCAGGATTGGTGCAAACCCAGGCTTTAAACTGTATGGATGCTCCCTGACTGCCGAAATCGGATAAAGGCACAAGGTCACCGGTATTACATTTCTGACATTTGGGGAAATTGAACTGTTCCATAGGGGTCCTCCTCCCAACCGAAAATATAGAATAAACTCTTTAAGTATACCGTGATATCATACTATTTGGCAAGTCGTATTATGTGGTTTTATGAATAATCATAAGGGGAGTGTTCATATTCTTAGTAATTCACTCCCCTTTTTATAGTTTTTTATTATACAGTGTGATTAGGAAAAATGTTTCGCGATACGGTCCATGGCTTGTACGGCTTCATCCTGTTTCGCTTCAACTTTAGCGACGGAATCCGAAATCCTGCTCTGGCTTTCCATCAGACCGATAACACTGGCGCTTAGTTTTTCAATATTTGTAGTTAAAGTCTCGGTAGTCTGGTTAAAGGTTTTGATATCCTGGCTTAAGATGGCGGAATATTGATTGATGCCTTTAACATCCTGTCCGAAAGCGCTTAAACTTAACGATAACGACTTAACATCCAGACCCAGGCTCCGCGCGCTTTCGCTGAATAACTTGGAGTCCTGGGTAAGAGCATCGAGGTGTTTTCGGACGATGCTCATGTAATACCAGACAACACCAATTAGCCCAAGTATAGCCACGACTCCCACTACGATAGCGATAAGTGTAATGGTTGGTATGTCCATATTAACTCCTTTTCAGAATTTTACATGGCACGAGGCTGTTAACTGGTTACTTTATAGTAGCACGTAAAGTTAATTAAAAGCAATAGATGCGAAAAATATAATCTTTTTTAGTCCTTCTGCTTGCCGTCGGCGTCGATGAAAATCATTTTTTCGCGCATCTCTTCCGCTACCAGTTTTTTCAGCGAGGTCTCGGTCAGCTTGGGGGCATACTGGCACTGGATAAAGAGGAAAGGCCGCCGCACTTTAAGGATACGGAAAGGGGCGTGGATGAATTTCGCCGGTATCCATATCATCGTGGACTCGGTGATGATATGGCTTTCCATCTCCGGTCCCATGCACATTTCCATGTCCGCCCCTAGGTCTTTTGGATTATTCGGGTCGGTGCCGAGCGCTACCAACAGCTCCGGGTCCTGATGGATATGGGGTCCGTGTCCCGCTACTTTAGTCGCTTCTTCGCCCATCAACATCACCGAAAAATACTTACTTCCGGCGATGATATCGTTATCGGTATAAGCGACCATCGAAGGCATCCGGCCGAAGCCTTTTTTACGCACTTCCTCCGGCAGTTCGTGGAGGAAATACTGACTATATTTCATTTTTCACTCCTTAAGAGAATCTATCCTTTAACTATCGCTTTAGCCGGGCACCACCACTCGAAAGAGAAGCACTCATTACAGCCGGTGCATTTCTTGGGGTCTATAAAGGTGGTGTAAAGGGTCAGCCCGTCCGGCTCGGTTACCTTATCGAGTACCTTGATTGCTTTTTGCGGGCATTGCGTAACGCAAAGTCCGCACTTAAGACATTTCTTGGTATTTATCTTGTAAGCCACGTTATCCTCCAATATATAAAACGTATTTCGTTAATTTTTAGGCGGGAGCCTCGTATTTATCGTCGGGCCACATCGACCAATCCATCCTGGCGCGGGCTTCTTTGGGCAGGACCTGGCGGTAAGATTTTTCAGTATGTACGGGTCCCTGGTTGAATTCCATGAATATCCACGGGCGGTCGCACCTGACAGGTTTCCACGGGGAGTGGATAAAGTTCGGCGGTATCCAGATACAGCAGGTGCGGGTAATGTGGTGTTCCTCCAGTTCCGGTCCCAGGTACATGATAACCTCCGCCCCTAAATCCATCGGGTTTTGCGGGTCGGTGCCGATATGGAAAAGCAATTCGGCGTCCTTATGGATATGCGGCGGGTGGCCGGCATAAGGGAAGTCCCACTCCTTCTGCATCCCGAAGCCCGGCAGTATCCAGTGTATCAGGTAAAAGTTGCTGCCTTTCGCCAGGTTATTATCCATATATGCCATCACCGGACGGCGCTCTTTAGGGAACATTTTGGGGTCGTATTCGAGGATGTATTTATCGTATTTCCCTTTAGCCATGATTAGTCCTCCTTACTTTACTTGAGCTTTAGTTTAATTTAACAGGAATAAATAATCAAATCTGCGGCGTTTGACATTAGCTACGGCAGTCGATAGACTACTGGTAAGTTCTTGCGAAGGGAGCAATTATGAAAGTTAAAGCGGCTGTAATGTATGAATTAAATAAGCCTCTGGTAATGGAAGAAGTGGAATTGGACCCGCCGGGGAAGGGCGAGGTTAAAATAAAGATGGCGGCGACGGCGATTTGCCATAGCGATATCCACGCCATGAAGGGCGAGCACGGCGATATTAAGCTGCCGGCAATCGCCGGACACGAAATCTGCGGCTACGTTGATGAAATCGGCGAGGGAGTGACCTACGTTAAACCCGGCGATAAAGTCATCGGCAGCATTATTCCCGAGGGCTGCGGGCAGTGCTACTATTGCCGGATGGGGCTTTCCAGCCAGTGCACGACCAATAGACTTTATCTATATAAGGAAGGGAAGTACGTTAATAAAAAAGGACAGCGGTTGACACAGTACGCCGGTGCAGTAGCCGGTTTCGCCGAATACGCCACTATTCCCGAGGTCAATCTGGTGAAGGTGCCGGACGACTTACCTGTCGATAGGGCGTGCCTGCTAGCCTGCGGGGTGATTTCGGGGTTCGGGGCGATATTATACCGCGCTAAAGTGACGGCCAACAGCAGTGTTACCGTCGTTGGCTGCGGTGGGGTGGGACTTAACGCGATACAGGGAGCGAAGTATGTCGGGGCATATCCTATCATTGGCGTCGATGTGAAAGATAATAAGTTGGCGAACGCTAAAGTCTTCGGCGCGACGCATACGGTTAACGCCAAAACAGAAAAAGACCCCATCAAAAAGGTGTTTGAGATTACTTACGGGCGGGGGTCGGACTTCGTTATTGTCGCCGTAGCGGGTATCGAGATACTGCGGATGGGCTTTATGATGTCCGCCAGGGATGGTTTAACTAATATTATCGGTCATGGTTTCGGAGAGAAAATGACAGACTGGACGCCGCTGGACTTTATGGCGGGTAAAAGGCTGACCGGCAGTGCGATGGGGGCGGTAAAACTCCGTATCGATATCGCCCGGTTGATAGAGCTTTATAAAGCCGGACGCCTTAAGCTAGATGAACTGGTATCCGGGCACTATCCATTCGAAAAAATCAACGAAGCGCTGGCGTCATCAGAAAAAGGCGACGCGATACGCAACGTGATTATGTTTTAATAATTATTAAAACATTCCTGTGGTCGTGCCGAACATCCAGCCTTCGATTATCTTACCGTTCTTGAGACGGAAAAGCCAGAGTTCGTTAGCGATTACATCCTGGCCCTTGCCCGGCGGTAGGCCGGGAAATATGCCGGTAAATTTCTCGCTGCCGTGATACATGAAGGCGACGAGGTCACCCGAGTCGGTTAGATATTTGATATCGATGTGGATATCCGAGAATGCCTGCCGCGCTGACGTAATGAACTGCTTATGTGCTTCCCGTCCCACCACGTCCGGTATTGGCGGAGTCAGGTGATAAACGATATCAGGGTCCTCGACAGTATCCAGCTCGTTGACATTACCTTTTATCCAGGCTTCGTTTTCAGCTTTAATGAATTTTTCGGCGAATTCTTTACCAGGCATAATGGGTCCTCCTTATATGAAACGTCGTAATATTATATCTATTTCTTTTTAATGTCAAACTGTTTGCCAACCGTACGTAACTGCGTGTAAAATATAAATAGAAAGACCTGTTTTTAAACTCCAAATATTCCTTTCGCTTGATTACATCGGTGTGGAGTAATCCATACTCCGGTCAGGAGGATTACCTTGAGTACTGTAGCTGAAGCAACACTAACGAGCGATTCCCCCGGCGCTACTCTCTTTATGCTGGGCAACGAGGCTATCGCCCGCGGGGCTATCGAAGCCGGCGTGCAGGTCGTCGCCGCTTATCCCGGCACCCCGTCCAGTGAAATCACCGAGACCCTGGTAAATAATGCCAAAAACACCGGCATGTATGCCGAGTGGTCGATTAACGAAAAGGTCGCTTTTGAAGTTGCGCTGGCGGGGTCTATCAGCGGACTACGCTCGCTTTCGATAATGAAGCACGTTGGTGTTAATGTTGCCCATGACCCGATTATGACCGCCAGCTATATGGGCGCCAGGGGTGGCTTAGTACTGATTTCCGCCGACGACCCCGGACAATGGAGCTCCCAGAACGAACAGGATAACCGCTATATCGCCCGGCAGGCTTATATACCGGTTCTAGAGCCTTGTTCGGCACAGGAAGCTAAAGACATGATGGTCGATGCCTACCGCCTTTCGGAAGAGTTCGGCCAGATGTTCATGCTGCGGTCGGTCACCCGCATCGGTCACGCCCGCTCGAATGTTGTTTTGGGCGGTATTCAGGCGGAAAAAAGACAGGCGAAATTCGTTAAAGACCCTGTCAAGCTTGTCTGTCTCCCCGCCAACTACCGCGTTAACCGCCGTTTAGTTATCCAGCGGATGAAGAAAATCAAGGGCGTTGTCGATACCCTCCCTTATAACTTCCTGACCACCCGCAAGGGCGCTAAACTGGGCGTTAT
Source organism: uncultured Chloroflexia bacterium (assembly GCA_963759785.1). Classification (GTDB taxonomy): domain Bacteria; phylum Chloroflexota; class Dehalococcoidia; order Dehalococcoidales; family RBG-16-60-22; genus RBG-13-51-18. Next base: position 34,768 of record CAVXAM010000009.1, on the reverse strand, counting down.
CGCGTGCGGTATCTCCTATGGCTATGCCTTAGAAGCGATTAAGTGGCTGGGACTAGAAGACAGCGTTTCTATTTTAAAAATCGGCACGCCTTATCCGCTGCCGGAAAAACTAACACAGCAATTCCTAAAATCGGTGCCGGAAATAGTGGTGGTTGAAGAGCTGGAGCCATTCGTCGAAGACGGCGTTAAAGTCATTGCCCAGCAATCCGGCATCGCGGTAAAGATCCATGGTAAAGAAAATGTTATCCCGCTAGCTGGCGAGCTTTCGACTCGGTTGGTCGCCGAGGCTTTAAGTAAGCTGACCGGGGCTAAACCGCCCGTTGACTTCGCCGAAATCGATAAATTAAGAGAAGAGACTTCCTCCCTTTTACCCCTCCGTCCCCCGACGATGTGCGCCGGATGTCCGCACCGCGCTTCGGCGTATGCTATTAACATCGCGCTACGCCATTATCAGCAGGAAACCGGCAAAGAGCCGGTCAAGACCGGCGACATCGGCTGCTACGCCCTCGCCGCCAACCCGCCGCTAAACTCGGACGATACGGCTATCTGTATGGGCGGGGCTTTCGGCTTGGGTAACGGTTTTGCGCATATCCTAGATGTGCCGGTGGTCGCCCATTTAGGCGACAGCACCTTTTTTCACTCCGGCATCCCGCCGATGATTAACGCGGTATATACTAAAGCCAATCTGACAATGGTCGTGATGGATAACTCGACGACCGGTATGACCGGCTTTCAACCTCATCCCGGCTCGAGCGGCGATAAAGCCGTTGACGTTAAAATTGAAGACCTAGCTCGTGCCAGCGGCGTCAAGTTTGTTGAAGTCGTCGATTCTTTCGACCTGCCGAAACTCATCGACGTGATGGAAAAAGCCATTAGATTTCCAGGGTCCCTCGGTCGTCGTTGCCCGCAGACTCTGCAGCATTCTCGACCAGCGCGAAAAGCGTAAAACCGGCGAAAAAATCGTCCCTTATGTCGTCGACCCGGCTAAGTGTATGGCTGGCGCGCCGCCTGCCTGCCAGGCTACCTGCCCGCTGCATATCGATATTCGCGGCTACATCGGCTTGATTAAGCAGGGCAAGTTCGACGAGGCTTTAGCTCTGATAAAACAAACCCTTCCCTTCCCCTCGATTATCGGCAGAATCTGCACTCGATCCCTGCGAAGCCAAGTGCAAACGCAGTGAAGTCGAGGAAGCTATCTCGATTAACGCTCTAAAGCGCGCCGCGGCTGATTTTGGCAAATACGCCGATGATTTATCGGTAGGCGACGCCAAGAAAGAAAAGGTGGCTATCGTCGGCGGCGGACCGGCGGGTATGATGGCGGCTTATGACCTGCGTAAGATGGGCTATAAAGTAACGATTTATGAAGCGAACTCTAAGCTGGGCGGCATGATGGCGGTGGGTATACCGGAATTCCGCCTCCCCCGCGACATCCTCGCCAAAGAAACGGATACATTAAAAAGCTGGGTGTGGAAGTTAAGTTCAACACCCGCATCGGTAAGGATATAAAATTTGAAAATTTGAAGAAGGACTACGATGCCGTCTTTATCGCTGCCGGCGCGCATAAGGGACGCAGTCTCGGTATCGAAAACGAACATACCGCGGGCGTCGTCGACGGAACGGAGTTTCTATATAAAGTCAACACCGGCGAAAAAATCAAACCGGAAGAAAAGGTGGTGGTGGTGGGGGGCGGTAATGTGGCGGTGGACTGCGCGCGTACCTGCGTCCGCCTTGGCTTTAAGAACGTGACCATCGCTTACCGCCGCTCCCGCGCCGAGATGCCCGCCATCGCTGAAGAGGTCAACGAAGCCGAGGATGAGGGCGTGAAATTAACGCTCCTTTCCGGTCCGAATAAAGTCGTCGTTAAGGTCGGCAAGGTTGCCGGACTTGAGTGCATTAAGATGCAGCTGGGTGAACCCGACGCCAGCGGACGACGCCGACCGGTACCCGTTAAAGGTTCGGAGTTCGTTATCGATACCGGACTTATCATCGCCGCGGTAGGCGAAGAGCCCGACCTTTCGTTTATGACCGGCGAGGCATCTAAAGTGGTGGAAAAAAGCTTTATTAAAGCCGACGCCGTGACGCTGGGGACTAACGTTAAGGGCGTTTTCGCCGGCGGCGATGTCGTTACCGGCGCGGCGACGGTCATTCAGGCGTTAGCCGCGGGACGTAAAGCCGCGAAATCGATAGATAAGTACTTTAAAGGTGAACCGCTTAATGTCGGACGCGAAGGCGAAGAGGTTTTCGAGAGTAAGCTGATTATCGATACCTGGGGTATAAACCAGGAACCCCGACCGGTCATGCCGACGCTTTCGGTCGCTAAACGAAAGGGCAATTTTAAAGAGGTCGAAACTGGCTTAACTAAGGAAATGGCGATTAAGGAAGCCAGCCGCTGCCTCCAGTGCGATTGCAAGATATGTATCGATATGCTGGCTTGCCCGGCACTGATTACGGATGATAAAGGCAAGGTCGCGATAGACGCTGCCGGCTGTCCGGGTTGCGGGGTCTGCGCCCAGGTCTGCCCGTTCGAAGCAATAAAACCAGGAGAGTAACATGGCTACGAAGAAAGAGATTAACATCATCATCTGCGGAGTGGGGGGACAGGGTGTGGTGCTGGTATCCGAACTCCTCGGTAACGCGGCAGTACGGGGTAAGGTAGACGTCAAGGGCTCGGAGGTTTTGGGGATGGCGCAGCGGGGCGGCTCCGTCTTTAGCAATTTGAGACTGGGCGGCGACGTTATCGCCCCGATGACCCCGGAAGGCAAGTGTGACGTCCTTATCGCCGTCGAGCCATCGGAAGCCTTGAGGAATATCCAGTACCTCGCCAAGAACAGTGTAGTCGTTCTCAACACGACTACCGTCATGCCCTATACCGTTTACCTCGGGCAGAGCGGTTATCCGAAACCGGACGAAATTATGGCGAAACTGAAGAAAGTCACCGACCGCATTATTACGCTAGACGCCAGCGGACTGGCTAAAGAAGCGGGCAGCTTGCAGGCGGCTAACGTGGTGATGTTAGGGGCCTTATTCGGCACGGGACTGATGCCGGTCGAGGATAAATTCGCTAAAGAAGCGATTTTAAGTCGTTTTAAAGCCAAAGTAGGGGAGATAAATATCAAAGCCTTCGACCTTGGTTACGATTATGTGAAGAAGGCGCTGGCAGGGGCGGTTAAATAGCCTAATCTTGGCTTCGGTACTTCTGGTAATAATCTGCTTTGCCCTGGTTTTTAATATCTGACGGCGCCGATTTCTCAGTCTTCGGCAGGTTTACTCCCTGCATCACCAGGTTGAAACGTAACGCTTTGTAGTCCACTTTACGCGGCTCTATCCCCGCTTTGATAGCTAAAGCTGCCGCCGTACCCGCCGCCTGACCATAGGCAATACAGTGCGGGATGATATTGAACGTCTCGTTAATCGTATCCGCCGAAGAGAATGCTCGCCCCGCCACCAATAGCCCATCGACCCGCTTCGGAACCAAACATCGATAGGGGATGCAGAGGGTGGGGTGTTTGGTTGAGATTTCGCCGTAGTCGTTATTGGCGAGGATGGCTATTGTATCCTCGAAAATCTCGTCCGTCTCCAGGTCTTTTTCCGTTAAAGTGTATTCGCCTTTAATCCTTCGTCCCCCCTGTGTGCCTAATTGCGGCGCGGTCAGCATGATGAAAGCCTTTTCGAAACCCGGCACGTATTTTTTCATAAAGTCGTGCGTGATAATCGCCCGTTTTCTAGCCTGAATATCGATTTTTGTCAGTTGCTCGACATCCATAGCATCCGTACGCTGGGGCTGCGGCTGCATCGAGTGGTACCAGACGGTATTCGGTTGGTTTTTCAGGATGCCCTTAAAGAAAAATGGATAACCGCCGAGCTTGCCCAGTTCCTGCATTAGCTCCTTGTATTTTTCAGGCTGGGAGGCTTTAAACTTATCGAATTTCCTTAAGTTGACGTTAGTCATCCACAAGACTAAAGCCAGCCAGGCGGTGCGGCGTTTGTTATCGCATTCGTTATCGAATTCAGCCCCCGCCGCGACGAACATGTCTCCGTCGCCGGTAGCGTCGATAATCACTTTGCCTAAAATAGCCTGCCGTCCGCTTTTACTTTCAAAAAAAACCCCTTTAACAGTGTTGTTTTTCATGATTACCTGCGTGCCCCAGGAGTGAAGCAATAGCTCCGACCCCGCTCCCAGTACCATATCATTCAGTTCGGCTTTTAGAATTTCGGGGTCAACCACGGCGGAGTAAAGCACTCGCTGCTGACCCGTGTTATGGTCTTTACGCACGTAAAACCATCCCAGGTTAGCGTCGAGGTAATAATCCACCGCTTTTTTGGCGGCTGAACCGCGGTCTTTTTTAGGCGTGTAGGAAGTGCCGCCCCGCTTATCCAGCCGGTCGATAAGCTCCATTGTTAAACCGTAAATATGCTGTTTGCCAGTAATATCACTAAGGTTGGGGATAATGTTAACCAGACCGCCCGTCGCCATGCCACCGAGGTGACCGTACCGCTCGATAAGGACGGTCTTAGCGCCGTTCCTCGCCGCGCTAATCGCCGAAGCCACACCACCCGGTCCCCCACCCACCACTACTACATCAGCCTCCCGCCAGACTTTAATATCACGGGCTGGTTCTCTAACGGTTTTATAAGTCGGCATCTTATACCTCCAAATAAAAGGGGGTATTTTTTCTACCCCCTGATCGGTTACTATATTTTATCCTCTCCCCACCGAGGGAGAGGACCAAGGTGAGGGGGAATTTATAAAGGTATAATAAATCTTTGGTTCTTAATCTCACCCTCACCTAACCTCTCCCCTCAAGGGAGAGGAATAATATAAATATTTAGTGCGGCGGCGTAAAAGAGGGACCGACTAATGCGGGGCCGGTATATTTATAGTCCACTTTCTTGGTGACGTCCGGCAGCGGCACGCCCTGTTTGACGAGCTGCTTCTGCAAGGCTTTAATGTCTACTTTCTTAATCCCGACGCCAGCGCTTAATGCCATTGCAGATGCGGTGCCGGCAGCTTCACCGAAAGCGATACAGTGCGGGATAAGGTTGAAGAAATCCTGAACATGCTTATCGGAGGAGAAAGCGCGGCAGGCGACGAGGAAGTTATCGACATTCTTCGGCAGCAAAGCGCGGTAGGGGATATACATATTGGGATGGTCGAGCGAATCATTACCGCGGTCGAGGTCGGGGAAGGTAGCGATGGTGTCCTCAAACGGCTGGTTGTTCGACAGGTCTTTTTCGGTCAGCCAGTATTCACCCACCATGCGGCGACTGGAACGCGTGCCGAGCTGCGGGTCGGTGAGGACAAGGAACGCCTTTTCGAAACCCGGTACATTCTTACGGTAAAACTCGATGGTCTTCCCGGCGATTTTGTGCCCCAGAAATTCAACGCGGGTCAGCTCTTCGACGTCTATCTGGCTCTTATTAGGGTAGCGGCTATGGAACCAGACGACCGATTCCTGGTCGGGCAGGTTGCTGGTCATAAAGCCGCCCTGTCCGCCGTATTCATGAGCCTGTCGCATCAAATCCATGAATTCCTTCATATGGTTAGTACGGAAATCCGTCACCTTTTTATAGTCGACCCCGGCAATCCAGAAACACACCGCCAGGTTGGCGATACGGAAGTTCGCCGGAATATCGGTTTCGCACTCGATGTTGGCATAGGGGAACAGGTCGCCGTCGCCGGTAGAATCGATAACGACCTTCGCCAGAATAACCTGGCGGCCGGACTTGCTTTCGATAATGACGCCTTTGCAGTGATTGCCTTCCATAATCGGCTCGGTGCCCCAGGCATGGCAGTAGACTTTAACTTTAGCTTCTTCCATCATCTCGTTAAGTATAATCTTGGAAATTTCGGCGTCGATGATAGCGGCATAGCTGACGCGGTCGAGGCGGGTGTAAAAGAAACTACGCTGGAAGTAATATCTGACAAGCTCTTTGTCCATCGAGCCCCAGTGTTCTTTCTTCGGCATATCCACGGCGTTGCGGACAACCAGGCGGTCAATCCATTCCTGGGTGATGCCGGCTATTTGCTGCTTGCCGGTATAATCGGCCAGTTGCGGGATAATCGTTACCAGTCCGCCTGTCCCCATACCGCCGAGGTAGCCGTACCTTTCGATAAGGATGGTATCTGCCCCATTCCTGGCGGCAGCAACTGCCGCCCCGATACCGCCCGGACCGCCGCCGACAACGACGACGTCACACTGGCGGATGACTTTCGTATCTCTAGCTTTTTCGCGGATGTAATTACCATCAGTAGCCATAGTTCTGCCTCCTGAATTAGGATATTATACTTGTGATACTTTTCTTATCAAAAGCATATAGGATGCCTTGTCATCCTGTCAACTTATTCAATCTGGTCCGGTCACGGTTTTTAAAGTATTCACTAATAACCTGATTGCCCTGACCAGCAGGCTGATCCCGAAGCAAACCGCAATCACCGCCAAGCCTATTCTCACTCCCAGCTCTGTCCAGCCGGCGGCTTCGCTGTTGGGTATGACGTCGAAGTTCAAAGGGAAGATAATTAACAGGGTAACGACCGCCGCCAGATTAAATCCATTGGTAAAGACATGAACGGCGTCGCGGACGATGCGGTTATTAACGACGATAAGGATAATATTCCCGAGGATGGAGATTCCCAGCGCTGCGTTTAAAATCGGCAGCCAGGCGCTGATGTCACTGGTAAAAAACGATTGCCATGTCCAGGATTTTGTCTCTGCGTGATAGGTGTAATAGGCGATGTACTGATTAAGGAAGTTAAAAACAACCAATAGAATAACGCTCCAGGCGATAGCAAAGGACGAGGCTACTATCCTCCCCTCTCGCCTGTATTCAATATATTCACGTTTATTTTTCGCGGGTTTTTCTTCGGCAACACTGGCAACCCTGGGTGGCGGAGGGGGTGCAACCGGCGCCGCCGGGGGCGTTTTTTTTGTTGCTCTACGTGGAGGTGAGGAAGGCGGCGGAGGAGAAGTTGGCGGCGGTGTTATGATAACACTCGGTGTACTGAAGGTGATTCCTACCATCATCTCGGCGAGGTCGCCGGCTAAAGGTAGCTTATAACGTTCGCCGTTATACGCTTTACTCATTAGTAATATCCAGAGGATAATGCCGACAATCCAGATGATGACGGAAAAAGCCCAGCCGATAAAGGGTATCCAGTGCAGGATAACATTCGCGATGCTCAATACCCCGAAGACCACTATCGACTGCGCGGCATGGAAACGTACCCACTTATTTTTCTGCTCCAGTATGAAAAAGATAATGCCGGTAACCCATATCCCGAGATAACACAGAACACCGGTGATATTCGGGTTGAGGTTCACCGTAGCCTCCGACGGGACACCGCTTTTACCCTTTTCTTCTTTGGCTTTTTCTTCTTCGTAGATTTTTCTGCGTTCTTCAGGTGTTAATTTCATTTCATACACCTCCAGAAAAGAAGTAATTATGATTTTTTATCATTATACATCAAGATATATCGTTCGTAAACGTATCGCTAAAAGCGATATGATATTTGTAACATATTGACACTATTCTCGAGACAAGACTACAATTTAATAAATCTGCAAGTTTTCCATTGAGAGGTGATTTAATGATTAGCGGCTACATGGGTAAAGTATTATGGGTAGACCTTACTAAAGGAAAGATAAAGGAAGAAAAACTGGATGATGAGTTTTACAAGAAATACATCGGGGGATACGGCATCGGGGCAAGACTCCTTTACGACCGCATGAAGCCTAAGTCTGACCCATTAGGTCCGGATAATATTTTAGGATTAATGACCGGACCTTTTACCGGCACATCCGTGCCATCCGCGGCGCGCTATACCGCTTTGGCTAAATCGCCGCTTACCGGCGGCTGGGGCGACGCTAATTCCGGCGGATTTTTTGGACCTTATCTAAAGTTCGCCGGTGTTGACGGTGTTTTCTTTACCGGCATCTCGCCGAAGCCCGTTTATCTCCTTATCGACGAGGGCAAAGCAGAACTTAAAGACGCCAGCCATCTCTGGGGGAAAGACGCCTATGAAACCGAAGAAACTTTAGAAGCGGAATACGGTAAAAACAGTCGCGTCGCCTGTATCGGACCAGCGGGAGAAAAATTAGCGTGTATCGCGGCAATCATGACCGATAAAGGTTCGGCGGCAGGGCGTTCGGGACTGGGCGCGGTGATGGGGTCTAAAAAGCTTAAGGCGGTAGTGGCGCGGGGAACGCAAACGGTCACGATAGCGGATAAGGCGAAGGTCGAGCAGTTAAGGAAGGAACACATTCAATCGATGTCGGGACCCGGTCCCTTTAGTATGGGAAGCCTGCATCAGTTCGGCACTTCGGCGATGACGGCGAACTCGGCTCATAGCGGCGACACCCCGGTAAAAAATTGGGGTGGTGTGGGCGTTAAAGACCTGCCGGATGTCGAGGGACTCAAAGCTGAAGTTCTAGAGGGGTATGTGCAAAAACTAAGCGGCTGTTGGCATTGTCCCGTAGCCTGTAAAGCAATTCTCAAGGAAGGTAAAGAATATAAATACAAGGCAGGCATCCGCCGACCGGAATACGAAACACAGGGCACCTTTGGGGCAATGTGCCTTAACAGCAATACCGAAGCTATCAATATGGCGAACGATATCTGTAACCGCTATGGACTGGACACGATTTCTGCCGGCACGACTATCGCTTTCGCCTTCGAGTGCTACGAAAACGGCATTATCACGAAAAAAGACACCGATGGTATTGAACTGAAGTGGGGCAATCATCAGGCGATGATTGCGATGACCGAGAAGATGGCGAAGCGGGAAGGTTTCGGCGATATTCTAGCCGATGGCGTTAAGATAGCGGCGGAGAAAATGGGTAAAGGGGCAGAAAAATTCGCGGTACATGTCGGCGGGCAGGAAGTCGGAATGCACGACCCCAAGCTAGGGATGATGGGACAGTTCGGTGCCGCCCGCTATCAAATGGACGCTACCCCGGGACGGCATACGCAGAGCTTCGGTCCCGGCGCCGCCAGCAGCCATATGGTTAATGCTACCGGACTATGTATGATTGGTTTTGGTTTTATGAGCGGACCGCCCAAAATCGCGGCATTCTTAAAAGCTGTTACCGGCTTAGACTATTCCGTGGATGATGTCAATAAAGCGGGTGAAAGAATCGGTGTTTTAAGACACCTTTTTAACCTGCGCCAAGGCATTAACGAATTGAACTGGAAGCCTCATCCCAGGATAATCGGCGACCCGCCGCAAAAAGAGGGTCCCCTCGCCGGCGTCACTGCCGATATCGAGCACCAGATTTACTGGTGCCTCGGGTACCTGGACTGGCAAAAAGATACACTTAAACCCAACAAACAAAAGCTAATCGACTTAGGGTTGCCGGATATCGCAGAAGAACTCTGGCCGCCACAACAATCTCCCTTTGGACCGCCACCGGGTCCGCCGCCGAAAAAATAAAGCTTGGCCTACTTTTTGGGGAAGATGGTACTCATCGCCACGCCGTTAGCGTCGAGCAGTGAAGTGCCGCCGTCAGCCACCAGTACCGCGCCGGTCAATAGCGAGGCATCATCACTTGCTAGGAAGCTGCAAATGCTGGCGATTTCTTCGGGTTTGCCCATGCGCCGTAAAGGCGAAAACGAAACGAATTTCTCGAAAATCCACTCGATATCCTTGCCCAGCATTTTCGCCAGGGGACGCGTGTTATTTTCGAAGAGAGGCGTCCTGACGGGACCGGGGCAGATAACGTTACAGCGAACTTTAGCGGGTCCATATTCCACCGCCGCTTGCTGGGTTAGCGTAATTAAGCCGGCTTTCGAGGCGTGATATGCCGGACGCCCGGACATATAGCGTAAACCCGACAGCGAAGATATATTCACGACCGCCCCACCGCCGTTTTTAATCATCTGCGGAATCGCCAGCTGCATCGTCAGGAAGGGGCCGGTCAAGTTGACATCAATAATTCTATGCCAGAGGTCAAGCGACTTATGGATATCCGTTTCTCTAGAGGGCGGGTCGATGCCGGCGCTATTGACTAGGATATCAATTTTACCCCCGAAAGCCAGCGCCGTATCTATCATGCGCTTAACATCGTTGATAATGGTAACATCGCCCGGGCAGACTTTAACTGACTTAGCTGGTAAAGTACCAGCCGTTTGCTGCAGGTTATTTTCGTCGATGTCGTTCATCACGACCTTAGCGCCGTCAGCCACAAACCGCCGGGCGGTAGCCGCACCGATACCACTCCCCGCGCCGGTGATAATCGCAACTTTGCCGGATAATGTTTTGTTTTGTGCTACTGCAGTTGACTTCATTTAGTCGACTCTATTTTTGCTAAACAAGAAAGGGTAATAAGATGATTTAACGATGGTGAGCCGCCGAGGAATCGAACCTCGAACCTGATGATTAAGAGTCATCTGCTCTGCCAGTTGAGCTAGCGGCCCGCATTGAACATTTTATCATTTTGATTTCTTGAGTAGCAAATTAACCAAGCTAAGGCGATATCGAGGTAAAAGAAAAAGCTCCCTTGTCGCTATCACGAAAGAGAGCTTTAGATGACCGAAAAAGTTGGTTATTAGTTCTGAATATTCTCCCAGAGCTCGATGGGCTGTATCGGGTGTAATAACATCCCGTCTTCCGTTAGAATGTCTTTAAGACTGCTAACGGCGAGGTCGGAATGGGCGAGACGGAATTTTTTCATGAGTTCGTCATGTTCCTGGAAGGTCTGACTTCCCCTGTTTTCTAAAAGGTCATGTTTATTGTCTTTATTTTTCCTAATCCATAATATGATCATATTTACCTCCCCGAACGTAATGTTTTAAGGTTAACTGGCAGTAAGCGAAAACTGTGGGATAGCGACGCTTTTGCCTCTAGTAAAACTGAAACTGTGATAAGAGCCGCTTTCGACCGTAACTTTGTATTTGGCGTTGCCCGGCAGTGAAAAAGTCAGTTCCCCATTTTCCATAGTGATTAGCATTTCAGCCGTAACCATTTTTTCCCAGCCATCCGTGCCGGATTGAACATAGATACTAATATTCATAGTAAGAAAGCGATAATAATTAATGAGCTCGTCAAGATTCGACATTACCAGGGTGAACGTCGTATCAACCGTCGCTCCGGAAGTATCGATGGTGAAGAGGTCGCCGTCTGAAATAGTGCCGGTGTAATTCCCCCATATGTGAACGGTTGGCACCTGTGATTGGTCGGCTGCCTCGATGTTTATCGAGATATCTGCCGCATTAGCTCTTTCGTAGCCGTAGGCAACCGCCGAGGGTATTAGTATTATAGCTGCGACTATAGCGAAAAAGATGGCTCTTTTCATACGATTCCAGCTTATAACTACGGCGAGTAATAACACATAAATAGCTAGCGTATAGCTGTAAATAAAACATAAACATTGAGTGTCAGCACCCAGTGGATTTGGGGGGTAGTATGTAAAGAAAAAGGGCTTAGTTTTTACTAAGCCCCTAAAGAATCTGTACTAGATACTATTACTTTAGTTCTTGTTTAACAGCAGGCTTCCGGATGGTACGACCTTCGCTCGTTTCAACGTATCATTGATTCTCTTTTTCAGTACATCGACGCTGAAAGGATCCGTCAGGTAATTATCGCGGCCGAGATTGAGTCCCCGAACCATACCGTTGCCGGTGTCCCAGGTACTAAGCATCATGATCGGCGTTTGCGTCCACTGGCGGAGCGCCAGACAGACACCGATGCCATCGAGCGTAGGTATAACGATATCGAGGATAATAAAATCGGGATATTCTGCCTCGACGACGTCTTTTAGCTGGATGTCGTTATGCTCAGTACTGATGATTTCATAGTTGCCATCGTTTAGTTCTTTTTGAAGCAGGGTCACCATCGTCTGGTCACGGGTAATGGCGAGGATTTTCGTTTTCGGCCTCATGTTAGTCTCCTTCGAGTTTCGTTTCAAATTCACTAATAGACTAACATCGCGCCGATAAATATAGCATAAACGGTGGTGATAATAAGATAAATATCTTGTTAATGATGAAGTGGGTTAGGGTAAAGGGAAAAACACCAGAAATACTACTATAGTTTACATAACTATAGAGTCGATATTCGTTACTAAAGTTTTAGCTATTTCTTGACTTTTAATTTAGGTTTAGCCTTTTTCTTAGCCGCGGGTTTAGCTTTAGTGGCGGTTTGGGGAGGGGGCGGCAGATTGCTGTGGTATTTACGCGTCAGCATTATCTCCAGGAAGATGACGGGCTTGGGGAGTTTTTTAAAGTAAAGGGGGCCGTGGGGGAGCCCTTTAGGGATAGGGACGATAACCGGGGAACTAATAATATGTTTTTCTTCTTCCTTACCCAAACAAAGCTCGATAACCGCCCCGCCGAAATCACGGACGTTTTTCGGGTTTGTTCCCAGAAAGCAGAGAATCTGCATGAAGTCATCGTGAAAATGCGACTCTTTAAGAACGTATTCCGGTTTGTAGAACACATGGTGCGTCACGATACAATCGGCGTTCATCTCTTCGCCGTTGGCGGATAGTCCTTCCATCTGGTGGTGCTTTTTGAAGGCATCTCTTAAGATATACTTGCCGTATTTGGTTTTATCCATATCAGACCTCCTCGTTGCCGGAAGAACGAGTATAATCAGTGCCGTTGCCCGCCGTCCAGAAGAAAATAGGGTAGTCAATCCTCTTTAGAGTCAGCGGCAGGTGCTTCATGCCGTGGGGAACATAAATCAGGCAGCTTTTGGTGATGGTGAATTTTTCGTCCTCCAGCCAGAGGTCCATTTCACCGCCTAAAGCATGAGGGTCGCCCGGCACAGTGCCGACGAAACCCAGCGTCTCGTCGAAATTGTGGGTGTGGGCAATCTCGATTTCCAGCGGGTCGGCACCGTGCTTTTTTAAGAGCCAGACGCAATTGGTATAGAAAGATCCGCCGACAATTCGGTTATCTAGAGCGAACAACCAAGTGCCATCGAAGTAGTTGCCTTTCTCCCGCGCTTCTACGAGGCGTTTGGGCTGGGGGAAGGGTTTATCGCCGGGCTTCGGCTTGGGGGGTTCGTAGACGATATATTTAGCATACTTAGATTCAGCCATTATTTTTAACTCCTCTTTTTCTTTAAAGTAGTCGGCTTCTTTTTTGGCGGGGGACCGCTCGGTTTCCAGATACGCGTTAGTGAAATTTCCAGGAAAATGAGCGGCTTGGTAACTTTAGTGAAGACGATAGGGCAGTGCTTAACATTGCTGGGAATAGAGACTACCGTCGGCTTGACAATCTTGTGTTTTTCACCACCCAGTGTGAACTCAATTTCAGCCCCGAAGTCGCTAATATCCTGCGGGTTACCGCCGATGAAACAGAGCATCTCCGGGAAGGCATGAGCGTGGACATGGTCGAAGGACATCTTCTTGGCGATACAGTGATAGCCGATAGAGCAGTTTGCATCCAGTTCGCCGTTATGCGCCACAATCGACTTCCCGCCGTAATAGGGGATTTTCTTAATCAGGTCAGCGCTATGAAAGCACTTTCCGTATTTCGTTTTCGTCGCCATTGTTAAGTACTCCTTTAAAGAAATTACGTTATTTCTTTTTCGATTTTGGCTTCGCTTTAGCCTTGCCACTGGATTTTGTTGCCAGCGTTGATTGAGCGATTTTAGCGGCGGTTTTAACGTTGGATAATAGTTTAGCGTTTTTGGCTTTTTCGGATGTCGGTTTACCGGTGACGGGGTGGTTATAATGGAAGGGGAAGATGTAGCCGGAAACGAAACGCGGGTCGCCCTTAACCGCCGGGATATCAGCCCCGGGCGCTTTAAAGTTTTCAATCATCTTACCGAGTTCTTCGACAGTACCCCAGTAATCCGGTGAGATTCTGATATTTAACGGGATAATCCAATCCACCTTCCACATTTTCCACTTGCCGTTTTGTTTAATATACTCGATTTCATAAAGACCGCCGACGATGGAGGGGCTGGTCTTACCGGTCTGCTGGTTAGGCACGGCAACGCCGCCGAAAGAGTACCAGCGTCCTTTAGCGTGCTTGCCGTCGTCATCGACGTCCACTACCCCGGCGATGGGCATTACCTGGTGCAGGAAGCCGGGCGGGGGTTCCGGTCTATCGGTGCCGACGCCGAAATAGCGATTAACGCCTTTCTTGCCTTTCCAGGTGCCTTCCAGCCAGTGTAACGTGACGTCTGGGTCGTCGGCAAAGCAGTCGGCGATTTCGTCGCGCATCATGTGCATCACATAGTAGCTATAGACGCGCTGTAGTCTTTTTACTTCATTAAAGTCTTCTAATAATCCGACTTTCTTTTCCAGGGCTTTGATTCGGGCTTCCAGTTCTTTTTCTGACATGAGACAACTCCTTTAAACATAGTACGAAAATGTTTAACTGATTTTACTCTAAAATGCGGGTAATAGACAAATAAAAAAGGGGGCTTTTTCAAGCCCCCTTCAATATTACTAAAAAACTAGACTTTAAGCCGCTGCCGCGGACGATGTCGCGATATGGTAGCCTACCCCGGGGATGGTCTGGATATACTTTGGGTTCTTGGGGTCGGGTTCAAGCTTGCGGCGTAACCTGCCCACGAACACCCGCAGATATTCTTTTTCCGAGGAATATTCGTTGCCCCAGACGCTCTGAAGGAGCATGTTGTGGGTAAGGACTTTATCAGAATTTACTGCCAGTTGCTGGAGTAAAGCGAACTCGGTGGGGGTAAGCGTTATTTCTTTTCCGTTGACGGTAACGCGACGCTTGGCGAAGTTAATTTCCAGCCCGTCGCAGGTAAAAGTTGATAGGGCGGGGGATACGGTGGGGTCACCGCGGTGGCGGAAGGCGGTCTTGATGCGCGCCATTAGCTCGGCGATGCCGAACGGCTTGGTCAGATAGTCGTCGGCGCCAAGATCGAGGCACTTTACCTTATCGTTCTCGTCGCCGCGAGCGCTTAAAATGATAATCGGCACATCCGACCATTCTCTGACGCGGCGGCAAACCTCGACGCCGTCAACCTTGGGCATCATTAAGTCAAGAATAATCAGGTCAATGAAGTCTTTTTGAACGGCTTCCAGCGACTCTTCGCCATCCGTAGCGGTGAAAATCTCATAGCCGCGCGCTTTGAGATTCGTGCTAAGGAGTCTTAGTATCGCCGGGTCGTCGTCCACGATGAGTATGCTTTTTTTGTCCATAGCTGTTCCCCCTTTAGTTAACCGGAAGACTGAAGCTGAATTTTGCCCCATGACCGGGTTTGCTTTCGACGGTTATTTTCCCTCCATGAGCTTCAATAATACCCTGGCAAATTGACAGCCCCAGACCGGTTCCTTTTCTCCGTCCTGCTTTGCGTCCATCCCCCTGGAAGAAACGCTCGAATATTTTCTGGTGCAGTTCGGGAGGAATGCCGATGCCTTCATCGGCAACGTTAATGATTATGTCCTTGTGTTTGTAAATAGCCCGGATTGATATATTCGTGTTATCCTCGGAAAACTTGACTGCGTTTTCGACGAGGTTAGTCAGCACCTCGCCGATACGTCCTTCGTCGATGTTTATCGATGGCAAGTCATCCGGGATATCGATATGTAAATGGTGTTTGACAGTTAAATTTTCCAGTCTGTCTTTAATAGCGGCGATAACATCGCTTAGTCGGCTCGGTTTTCTCCTGACCTCCAGAGCGTTTGCCTCAAGACGCGATATCATCAGCAGGTCGTCAACAAGGCGGGTCAGTGTATCGGCATCTTTATCTATTGAAATTAGAAATTCCCGCCGCGTCTGCTCGTCGAAAATAACGTCGGGTTGCAGCAGGCTGTTAGCAGAGCCCTTGATTACAGCCAGAGGCGTACGCAGCTCGTGTGATACATTAGCCAGGAACTCGGTGCGCATCGAGTCCAATTCGCGTAAAGCCTTAGCACTGGAAGCGTCTTCGTAAAGCTGGGCGTTCCTGACCGCGATGGATATTTCACGTGCAATACCTGTCAGCAGTTCGATGTTGTTGGGACTGAAACTCTGATTAAAATCGGTAGCGATTCCTAACAAGCCAATGTTCTCGCCTAAGATAGTCAACGGCACACCGGCAAACGAGCGGTAGCCGAATTCATTTAAGAATTTCAAATCCACTTCCTTGGCTTTTTTCAAGTCCTCGATAATAATCGGTCCCGACTGCTCGACGATATTGCTGAATATTCCGGATGCTGTATTTAATTCTTGAGGTATATCTAGAACCGTCTGGATGGAGAGCCCGCGGTGTCCCTTGAGCTTTAGCTTATCTTTGTCGCGGAGATAAATAAAACATACCTCTAAACCGGTGCATTCGGTTACCTTTGCTAAAGCGGAATCGATTATTTTCTGCAGGTCGAGCGTTTGCGTAACTGCCTGCGAGATGCTAAGGAGGGTATTGGTGATGCGGTTATGCCGCTCCAGTTCCGTCACCAGTTTATGGTTTTCAAAAACAAGTCGCTGCTTCTCCATGCCCCGGTTAAGTACGGTCAGGAGATTTTCCGGGTTCAACGGCTTTTCCAGGTACGAAAACGCGCCGCGGTTTAACGACTGTACGGCGTTCTTCACCGAGGAATGACCGGTCAGCATTATCGCGATTATTTCGGGATGCAGTTCCAGGATTTTCGTAAGCAGGTCGGTACCATCGGCATCAGGCAGGCTGATATCCAGAATAGCGGCGTTATAGAAATGGTCTTTTAAAAGCGATATCGCCTCTCCTGCTGAAGAGACGGTGCTGATGCGATAGCCCTTCTTTTCCAGTATTTGTTGGATGACGCCCAGAAAGTCGAGGTCGTCATCCACGACCAGTATGCTTTCTTTAGCTTTCATTTACTTACCTAAGTGATGTTTTTTGGCGATTGTTTTTCTGACTAAGTTAGCCGCTTCGGAGGGGTCGAAGGGTTTATAAAGACAGGTTATCGCCGATGCCGCCTGCGCTTTATCCAACGCTTCTTTAACCTCGTTACGGAACCCGGTCATCATGATAACAATCATATCGGGGTTAATTTCTTTCAGCCTAAGGAGTGTTTCCAATCCGTCGATATTCGGTAGTTTAACGTCGATAAAAGCCAACTGGCAGGTCTTTTCCTTGGACATCGAGACCGCTTCTTCGCCGCTGCCGGCGGTTAAAACGCTGTACCCCTGCGACTCCAGGATTTTCGTAAGTGTATCGCAGATATCGGCGTCATCATCCACGATGAGTATCGACTGGTCGCCGGATACCTCGTTAATCAGCTCGATAAGCTGGTCGATGTGTATCGGTTTATGAAGTATCTGACGGACGCCTTCGTCTTTAGCGTTTTGAACCAGGTCTTCGTCCGAGTAGGCGGTCATCAGAATAATCGGGGCTTCCGGCTGCATTTGCTTTATCTTTTTAAAAGCATCAACACCGTTCATTTCCGGCATCACGATATCCATCAGCGTAACGTCGAAATTTTGCTTTTTGAATTTATCGACCGCCGATATCCCGTTAACCGCCGTTTGCACCTGATAGCCGCGCCGCTTTAGAATCATGGCGAAGGTTTCGAGTAGGTCCTGATTGTCATCAACCACCAGAATCGTCGGCTTATCCTTCATTTAACTCCTTTGTTCAATCGGTATTTTAACGGTGAAGGTCGTTCCGTGACCCACCTGGCTTTCGACATCGATTTTTCCGCCGTTTTGTTCCACCAGCCGCTTCGAAATAGCTAAACCAAGTCCAATGCCTTTAGGCTTGGTCGTAAAGAGCGGTTCGAATATCTTCTGCATATTTTCTTCGGGTATGCCGCAGCCGGTATCGCGGAAGAAAACCGAAATATACTCGTTATCAGCGGATGCGCTGATATTTACCTCACCGCCCTTGCCGTTAATTGCCTGCACGGCGTTGGAAATAAGGTTGGCAAATACCCGGCTCATCTGTTCGGGGTCGGTTTTGATAAGTTTCATATGACCGTTCAGGTTAACATTTACTTTAACCTGCTCCGGAATATCTGTCCATGACAGGCTTTCATCGATTAAGTTTCTCAAGTCGGCTCTAACCTGCGACGGCGGTTTAATACGGGTGAAATCGAGCAAGTCGGTAACGATTTTATTAGCGATATCGATTTGCTTATCTAAAACTTTAAGTGTGTTGGAAGCTTCCTCGTCGCTTTTTTCGGTTAACGCCATATTCAGCAGGTAGGCGCAATTTCGTATCACGTTTAACGGATTACGCAGCTCGTGCCCCACCCCCGAAGCCAGCTCGCCGACGGCTGCCAGGCGTTCGGAGCGGATGAGTTTTTCCTGTACCTGCTCGAGGTCTTTAGTCCGGATATCTACTTCTTTTTCCAGCTGCTCGTAATAGCCGCGGAGCGATTGTTCCAGTTCTACCTGGCGGATCGCGCCCCCGATACGTTCGGCAAGGGTCTTTAGCAGGTAGTTTTTCTTTTTAAGATTAGAGGTATCACGAGGCGTGTATATCTCTATCTCACCGATTGTTTCACCGTTAACGATTAAACTTTCGGAGATTTTATTGGGTATCTTTTTAAAATTTAAACTCTTGTATATCTTGTCGTGAGAGGTGATAATCACCGCGGTTTCTTCAGGATAGAGTGTCGCCTGCGGGATAATCGTTACCGCTTTACCAATAAACTCATCGACGGAATGGCTGTCCCACGCGGCTTTACCGATGTCATAAAGACATTTCATTTCCCTGATTCGCTGGCGGTGCTGATTTTCGCTCTTTTGCAGCATCGCGATGACAGCGCCAACCGCGCTAAGGATAATGACGAAGGCGGCAGGTTTAAATAGCGCGTTAGGGTAGTTATCAATAAGAATGGCGTGAGGCAGTAAAATAAGCATCGCTACCAGCGAGGTTAGTACTGCCGGTACTACGCCGAGTACATATGCGGCATAAACTACCGGTGCGAAGAATACCAGTCCGAGGAAATCAATCCCGTATAAGTCATGCAGGTTGTTAAGTGTCAACTGGGCGCTCGTCCAGCCGAGACCGCCGCTAATAACCGGCAGGTAGTAGACGAAGGCGCATATCGCCATCAAAATAATGATATTACGCAGGCGTTTATTGTCCCAGAAGTTTACTTTTTTATTACGTTTAGTATTCATTTTCGGCCCTCCTAAGCGTTGCAGGGTCCGGCTGCTCTCCTAATAGTTTTTTACACATACGTATAGTAGGGGCAATTCTAGCTAATTTACCCCTATCATAAGGCTACTACTGCCCTTTACCACCAACAACCATGATAACCCCCCTCTTTAGTTGGTGCCTTCCCCCACCCTCCAAAACCGCCGTTTTTAACGTTTTTAGAGCTATCATTTTACTTCTTCTGCCAGTCTTTGATGATATCCTTTATTTCCTTCAAATCGTCTTCGAGTTCATTAGTCGAGACATCGGGCAAGGATTTTATTAAATTTGCCAGCGGATTTTCGTCTACTTCATCATCGGCGAAAAGATCTTTAAAAGAATCGGATAAAGCGCCGGGTTTCTCAACCTTGGCGGCTGCAGCAGCATTTTGGGCGTCGGGTTTCGCCTCGACTGTTTTTACGACCTCTATGTCTTCTCCTTCGCGCTGGATTTCATCACTAAATGAATCTCCGGAATCAAGCGATAGTTCCCGGATGGGTCCGTGTGGACGTACCGGCTCAATATCCAATTTAGCTACTTTAGTTTTTTCTTTGTTGGCACTGGTGTCATTATTAAATTCATTTGCCTTATCGGTAAATTTCTTCAGGCGCTGCTCCGTTTGTTTCAGGTTATCCGTCCAACCGTTAAGCTGCTTTTCCAGGTCGGCTATCTGTGAAGAAGCGGCACTGCTCTTTAACGGCTTGTTTTTCTTTTCAGATTTACCCGAACCGAATAAGTTTATTTTCATCTCCAGCCTCCTGCCGGTTAATTGGATTCGTTATCTTTCATATTTTTTACCGGAAATACCCCTCGCGATATGCCTTGGATAAAATGGCATAAACTTCGTAAAAATTGGTTGTTCCCTGGTCAGCGATACGTCTTAAGACCTCTGCTCTTTGTCGCACCAGCTTATAAATCTGCCTTCTTTTGTCTTCGGGATAGCCGCGGCGAGGAGCGATTTTATTTTCGAGTAAGAACGAGTTCTGATTGCCGCGGAAAAGCGAAGCTATCATCGCGGGGGTCCCAGTTGAAAACCTCGATAAAAGAAAACGAATCGGCGATCGAGTCGTAATTTACGATTTCGTTAATACTGGTCAGACGACGGGCGAGGTTGCCATTAGCCAGCCTGACCTGCTGACAAATAACAATTATGTTCAGGTTATCGACATATGTCTTCGGCACGTTAATCGGATTGCCAGTAACACGCTGTATCAGCTTGGATACTGAAGCAGCATGGAAGGTGCTCATACAGGCATGGCCGGTCTGCATAGCCTGAAAAGCGACGGCACCTTCAACGCCGCGAATTTCGCCGACGATGATAATGTTCGGTCTTTGGCGCAGGGCGGCTTTCAGAAGGTCAAACATCGTTACCTCGGAAGACTCGCTGGATTTACCGGAGCCGCGCGTAACGCCGCGTATCCAGTTATGGTGCGGCACCTGGACTTCTGGGGTGTCTTCGATACTGACTATCTTTGATTCGGGCGGGATAAAGGTAGTCAGCGCATTCATCAGGGTTGTTTTACCGGAAGCCGTTTCGCCAGAAACCCAAACGTTCATGCCTTCTTGAATTATTATCGAAAGATAAGCCGCCATTTCATAGTTCATCATATTACCCTGAATTAACTCTAGTATACTCATTGGTGTATCGCTAAATTTACGGATAGTGAAGTTGCTGCCCCTTTTCGAGACGTCATTACCGTATACGATGTTGATACGGGAACCGTCGGGCAGGGTGGCATCGACAACCGGGTCACGGAAAGTCACCGGATGTTTGATACCTTCGGCTAGCTCGATAACAAATTTATCCAGCTCTTCTTCGGTGACAAACCCGATACTGGTTTGCAGACCTCCGAATATTTTATGCTCGACAAAGATATTGCCGACACCGGAACAGGAAATATCTTCGATGTTGGGGTCTAAAATCATGGGGTCTAACACGCCCATGCCTTCCAGCTTACGTTTCAACAGGTAACGGAGACCGTTATATTGAAATTGAGTGACGTGTATTTTACCCTTAAGGGCTTTAGACTTCTTAGGTAGAGTTTTAACTGCTTTGTCGTCTTTAGCTACGTTTTTAACATCTTCAAGCTCTTTATCTGTTTCTGTTTCTTCAACGACCTCTTTTTTTACTTCTTCCGTCTCTTCTTTTTTAGTATTTTTGAGGATGGCAGGGTCTTGATAGCCGTTGATGTAAACAATCGAATCAACGATTTTCATGATGACATCGAGTCTCTTCGGCGACTGGTTTATACCTTCCAGCTCTTTTACATGCTCGGCTAGATGCAGCTCGATTTCCTGCAGGAGACTCTCTTGAGTATCGACAATGCTTGGCTCAATTGCCAGGTAATAGTCCCTGATGTCTTCCGGATTAGCTAATACATGAACAAATACGCCGTTGCTAAGATAATAGATAAGGTTGGGGTTTTTCGTTCCCTTTAGCTTACGGGATATTTTTTCATAATATTTAGGTATTTCGATTTTATCCAGGGGGAGCATGTAAAGATACTGCAGGAGATGCAGATTTTTCTTACATGCTTCCTGAAAGTCAGCTGGCAATTTCAAGAATAGCTGGCAACTCTCTAGATTGGCTCCACAAACCTTGCCGCAGGTTTGTGGACAAGGTTTTAATTCGAAGGGAAGACGAAGCATTTAATCTCCTAAACTCTAGCTTTAGCAAGCGGAATAATCCTCATACCTATCTTGGGCTCGATATTAAAACTCACGACGTCGCCGGTAGGGCGGTCAGCGCCGCGAACCTTTAATACTTCCATCAGCTTAATCATACTGTCGCCGACTTGCTCCAGACGCATCTTAAAACGCGCGTCGCAGAGCGAACGGGTACGTGAAAGGATGTCTTCTTCAAACGCGTAAGAGTGGGCGACAACGATAATCGTTTTCCCCTGGTCGCAGAGGATTTTACACCGGGAGAAGAAATCGATAATCGCCACCGGTTCGCTATGGGCTACCAGCAGGGTAATCGAATCAACGATAATCAGCTTAAATTCCTGGGGCAGGTTGGAAAAATGATGCGTCAATACCAAAAATGGTTTATGGCCACTCGGCAAGCCACTGCGAAACGTTAGCGGGAAAATCCGCAGGCGGTCAGCCAGGAAATGGTCCAGGATATTCATATTCAGTGAATCCATCTGGCTTATCAAGCTTCGTATATTGTTTTCGGTAGTGTAATATGCCGCCGAAATTTCACCATTAAGCATGGTACCATGAACTAAATGCTGGCATAATACGCTTTTACCGGCATCGGAGTGGCCTTCGATGAGACATAGCGAACCCAGCGGAATACCTCCGCCGAGTTTATCATCGACTTCCGGTACGCCGGTAACGATAGTTTCTTTCTTTTTATCGGTTTTCGCCATATTAACCACCTCTCGTAATCGAGGATTGTTTTATTTATTTGGCGCCGTTGCCGCTATCTTCGGGTGTAAGATCGATACAAAATTCCTTGCTATTACCGTCTCCATCGGGAAGCACCAGTTTCAGCTTGGCGGCTTTGTCTTTATTCTTATCTATTTCGATTATCTCATCTTCCAGCGACATCTCGGCTCCGCTGGCAACATCCACCCAGGCTGGAATGACCGGGTTTAGAGGCGCATCGGCACCGGTTAGAATCCCGTGTAAAGACAGCATTGATTGACTCCAGATAATGGACTCATCGGTGTTATCAGGCAGGTCTTTAGACATCTCGGCAAGACGCATGATAACGTCTTTCAGCTCCGGCGATAGGTGACCGCTGATGCCGTAGACCTCAAGGAACGATGACAAGCGGTCATAACCGATTTGTTGTTTAGCTCGAGCTACCCAGCTAATAAGGTTAGCTAGCATATTTACTTTAGGTATGCCTTTGTCTTCACTGCTGGGAGCAGGCGATTCTTCTTCGTCCAGTGGCAGTTCATCTTCAGGTAGAAGCTCTTCTTCCTCTTCTTCCTCCTCCTCTTCTTCTTCAGGCAGTTCTTCGTCTTCTGTCTCCAGCTCTTCTTCAGCAGGGAGTTCATTTTCAGGCACGAGCTCTTCTTCAGCCAGCTCTTCTTCGCCTTCTTCGGGCAATTTATCTTCAACCATTTCATCGCCCAGGGCTTCTTCATCACCCAGCTCTTCGGTAGTTTCTTCTTCGCCCTCGGGTTTTCCGAAATCAAGTAACTCTTCATCTTCCGGCGGCTGCTCTATCTCTTGGCCGAGTTCCTCTTCTGGCAGTTCTTGGTCAAGATTCGGTTCGGGAATTTCTTCAGTCTTACTGTTGACATCTTCTACCGACAGTTTCCCTGTAGTAGGAGAATCTCCGCTAAGAGCCGCCAGGATGGTTGAGAATTCAGAAGAAGGCAATTCCATATTCAAGAGATAGTCACGGACACTTGCCAGAGAGTTCTTCAATTCTCCTTTAAGTAATTTAATTTCGTCTTGCAGGTCTACGATTCTTTTTTCATCCACCATTTTGATTACCTCCTTCCGACTTCAAGCTCGTCGCGGAGTCTTTCTTTTTCCAGGTCATTCGGAATTGGTGTTTGAGCTTCCATTAAATAGGCGCGTATATCAAAAAGCATTTCTTTTAACTCATCTCTTACGTCTTGAAATTCCGCTTCTATTTTTTTTAGTTGTTCTTCTTCGTCGTCCATATTTCCTCCCTAAAGTTGAGCAACGGTTTCAAATAACTTATGGGCTAATGCCGGTAAAACGAGGAGACATAACCCGGAAATTGCTGACGTAAGTCCAAGGTTACTTAAAATTTTATATTTACTGCCTCCCTCGGCCAGGGAGGGCACGATGGCATTAGCTACGGTGAAAATGATTACCATCGGGATAACCAGATGCTGCATGATCTCCAGACCGGATAAATTAAAGCTTGAAAAAGAGCTTACTGCCGGAGCTCCGGAAACGCTTGGCATTGCCTCCTGGGCTTTGGCTACCATACCACCGAAAGCGACGATAACTTCAGTAATAAACACAAGGATAAGGATGATGGCGGCATGCATCACGATAACCAGCCAGCGGAATGGAGCGGCTACGGTGCGACGCCTGGCGCGGAGTAACGCCAATCTGTTAGCAAACAGCGCCGCCCGCTGACCGGCTTGACCAGCTGAACCCCCGACCTCGATAGCGTCGTAGAACATCCCGACGCTGCGGTTAGTTAGCTCGCTGCCGGTTTCATCGATGAGCATCTTCCAGGATAATCTCGGTTGAATCCCGGCGGTAAGTCTGGTATGCAGGTTTTTTACGGTGGCACGTAATATGTTAATGGCATTAAGGTCGATTCGCGATAAAGCCGCGTTTACGGTTGTGCCTAATGCCATACAAACGCCCCCCAGAGAACGCAGGAATGTACCCACTTCGTCGTCACGTTTGGCTATTTTCTTATCGTCCCGCGACATGATAAAGCCGAGCGGGAAGACCAATGCCGCGATAGCAAGTAGTCCTAACCCGACATTCTGTCCGGTTAATAAAAACACTGCGGCGACGGCGACAACCGCGATTAACGTTGGTTTAAAGAACCTGGCAAGGATTTTCTGTTCTTTCGAACCTGGCCATCCTAAAACGGTCTTTTCCTTAGGCGAGACCACCCATATCAGCCAGACACCTACAGCCGTCGTAGCTACGGCGGTAAAAGACATGCCGATGATTAAGGTAATCTCGATTTTCCAAATCATCGTGGAAACGATGCCGATGACAACCACCAGAATGGCTGCCAGTATTAATGAAACGTAGGCATCGGCCCACATTTTTAAAGCTTCCAGATTTCTCTGGTATTCGTTTTCATAATCTGCGGCTTGTGCATCTGCCTCTCGGGCAAGAAAATCCGTTTCCGGTTCGCCAGAAATCAACGAGCTGGAAAAGCGTAATAATAAGCCTTTAATTTTTTCTTCTTTAGCCGGTTCGCCTACAGCGCGGCAAGCCCGGGCGTAGTCGTACTTTAGGCGTTTACGGGCTAAATCGATTCTCTTAAAATACTCTGCCGAGGAGCATTGAAGTTCCGCCGACCTTTCAAAAATCTGGTCGCGCGGTACGCCGGCAGCGGCAATCGTGGACATGTAAGAGAGCTGATAAAATAAATCAAAGCTCATCGTGCTGTTGCCGAATTTGTTGTCCTTTTCACTCTTCTTGAAGAAGGGAAGCACTTGTATCATTTCCACTATTTTCATAACTAACCAGCTTTAATCCTCGTTTGGTTGAATATGGATAATGAACTATCGTCTATACTCAAACGTATGTAACCTAATGGAGCATTAGGTCCCATTACGGTCAACCCATAGTAATCGATTTCAAGGTAATCATTTTGGTCAACTACTGTGTAACCCGGGAAATCATAGGAAGTGCTAAAGGTCATCCAGACGCCGCCCTCGCCCTCGGCGACAAAAGCCGGAGCAGCTCTTGAGTCGATGATGTCTCTTATCGTTCCATTAGCTTTTCGCACGATGATATCGATGTTAAAGCAAACGTCGCCGTCATCCTGCGGGAAGCCGCCGTATCCCCCTACAAAACCGTGGTAGTAAACGGTCCAGGTCGACTTTGGGATTTCGCTGATGCCGATAAGTGGGTAAACATGTTTCGCCGGTCGGGTAGGGTCGTCGATGTTATAAAGCAATCTTCGAGCGCTTTCATTAGTCGAGTAGGTAGTTCCGGCGATGATGGCGGGACCATCTGCCGAAGCGGCTTCGGCCATTTCGTAATATTTGATGTTACCGAATGTGGTATTTTCCGATTGCGCGGTTAACAACATGTAGCTTAATTTCGAAAAGGTTCGCGAGCTATATATACCGTTTGGAGTCGAGATAGATATATCGATATTAGTGCCTGATTTCGGCGGGGGGTCGAGGCGGCTTAAGATAACCAGCTCTTCGGCGGGATTAAAAATACCAGGCTCGAAATATTCGGTTGGTCCGTCTAGTCCAATCCTCGCTTTATACCATTTGTTGTTTCCTGACAGAACTTCGGTATAAGGCAGCCATTTGATGCACGTATTGTTATCATTATCGATATAACTCACGATAACATCCCACTTATCAAAATTCGCCAGCTTGGTCTGGCCGCTATTACTTAATATCACGCGTAAATAATCAGACCATGAAAGCTGTGCGGCGCGGTCGATGGTTAAATCGGTTCTGGCGATTTCGCTCTCGGTTACACTTATTTGACCGGTATTGAGCGCCGCCGTATCCGCCGAGGTGAGAATGCCCTGCGATAATGTCATTCCACCGACGACAATCATGGCGATACATATTATTGTTACGACAAATGCCGCCATATTACCGGCTCCCTTTTCATGGCGAAAAATAAGTCGAACAGGTTATCCCGCTCGGCGTTGAAATAACTACCATATTCGTTGTGTTAGCTCCTACCGATGGGTCAAGCCATGTTTCTATCATTAGCTGTTCACCGGGATTCAGTACATTCGGTTCGAATTGCTCGGTATTTCCGTTAAGTCTTATCCAGCCTATACCCCATTTATTCGTACCGCCCCCGAGGGCAGAAAATGGCAGCCATTTAATAGTGTAGTTGCCGCCATAGTCGTAGTACTGAACGATAACATCCCATTTACTAAAATCAGCCATCTTGGTTTGTCCGGTATTCTCCAACACTATTAACAAAGGGTCTGCCCCTTCAATCAGAGTGATATTGGTACTGATAGGAGTCAGCATGGTTCGTATCAGCGACTCGGCTCTTTGACCGATTTCACTTAAACCAGTAGTACTGGTATCGACCGATGTCATAAAGCCTTGGGACATTGTCATACCCCCGAAGACTAACAGGGCTATACAAATTATCGATATCAGCGCTGTTTCCATTAATTACTCCATTACATACTGAAGTAATATTCGTCGTATATCCCGTTGGGGACGATGAATTTTACATAGTAAGTGCCGGTTCCCGGGGCGCTAGTATAATTAATCGTTATTTTCAACGTCGCACTGGTTTGCCACTCGGTATTATTTTCTATTTCATAAGTCCAGCGCGGATAGCTTTCGCCGGCATCGTCTTTATAAGGAATGCGCTCGAAATCAGTCTCTTTTCCGAAGAACAGGTCGCTCTTGTTAACCTCTTGTATTTGTTGGGTGCCTACGTTCTTTATCCATATATAAATCGTCTTCCGGTCAACTGAATTTGCCGCATGAACGATACTAATTCGGCTTTTCATCCGTTCATCAACCTGTTCCGCCATACTGGTCATTGCCTGGCTGGAGCGGTTAATCATCGGGTAAACACTATTGAAGATGAATATCATACATACAACCCCCGCTATGATAAGTAGAGCTGTAGTTACGGCCTTGTCCACAAAAAACCTCCAATATTCCTTCGGAGCAGATACTTGCGGCTTTCATCCACGTTCTCACAGCTAAGGATAGCGGGCAGCACCCACTAATAACCATGGTTCGGGGTGGGGTCTGGCTGTAAAGACTCCCCCACCCCGGCATGTTCTTTTGTTTACTTGTGAAACTAGCGCAGGTTTACAATCGAATCGATATAAGGCGGTGTAGTTCGTTCAATCGTGATTACGGCACCGGCAGGGGTCATGACCACGATGCTGAACGTCTTATTAACGCCAAGGTCAGGAGCTAAAGCATTAATAAGGTTACCTGCACCTGAAGTAGAGCTATTAGCGCCGATAGTGATCTGGAATTTCTCGCCGGCATCTAGTATAGAGTCGCCATCGTCGCTCCCCATCTTGGTAACGGTCCAATAAAGGTTATCAACCTCTTGGCTTTGGTCAATATAGTTGATGACGACTTTGTTCTTACTACCAGAAGCAAGACCGGTTAAACTGCCAGCATCAGGCGCCGTGAAGTCAATTCCCTCGCCGCCGAGTACGTTAGATACCACGAAGGTTATCTGTTTGATAGTGCCGTTAGTAGCACCGACTGTTCCGGCGGTAGCGATAACTCCGCCTTTTATCTCCAGGGTGCTCTGGGCTTCTTTAAGCCCGGAGTAGACTGCTTCCTGTGCCTTCTGAGTAGAGAATAAACCGGCGGAAAGCGCGGTATAAGCAAAAACCGCGGCTACAACGACAAACGCTATCAAAATGATAGCAGTTTCTAGCCCGGTGATGCCTTTCTCTCTCCCTAAATATCTTTTTAGCATTTTTTTCTCCTTTTCTTTCGCTTTATAAATGAGAGTTTATGTTAACGAAGATTCATTTTTGTATCGATGTATGGAGGTGTAGTGCGCTCCAGGACAAGCACAGCACCAGCCGGGGTCACGATTTCCAGCGTAAAGGTCTTGTTAACGGATAAATGGGTGCCTAAAGCATTGAGTAGATTACCACCCCCCAAACTTTCGTTATTAGACCCGATAGTAACCTGGAATTTTTCACCGGTCTCAAGCAGCTTGTTCCCATTGGTTGTACCTAATGGAGTACACGTCCAGAACAGGTCGGTAACAACCTGGTTTGAGTCATAGTAATTAATGACTACCTTGTTTGAGCTAGTGTTGGCAGAAACACCGCCGTTATCCGAAGCTGGATCCGGCGGGGTAAAATCAATGGGTTCACCGCCAAGTACATTAGCTACAATAAAGGTTAACTGCTTAATGGTACCGTTGGCGCCGATATCGCCAGCTGTAGCGACAATACCGCCTCTAAGCTCGAGTGTGCTCTGGGCTTCTTTAAGTCCGGAGTAAACAGCCTCTTGAGCTTTCTGCGTTGAGAAAAGACCGGCGGATAGCGCGGTATAAGCAAAGACCGCAGCTACGACGACAAACGCTATCAAGATGATAGCAGTCTCAAGGCCGGTAATGCCTTTCTCATGTTTAAAGTATTTGTTGTACATTTTACCTCCTAATTCATAGGGTTTTCGAGTTTTGTGATGATGTGTTCGGATAGACAACCTCTATCAGGGATAAAGATTTGTATTTTCCCTTTTAACATCACCCCCTTCCAATGTAATTACGTTTATTTTTACGGTTCCCCCGTATCGGTAACCGTTAATCGACCTTAAAGTTGAATTTGTTTATCTTCCGGCATATTTTCTTGGCTTTATATAAATATAGGTAGCGATGTTAGTCAGGATGGTCTGTAAAAAAGCACAATTAAAGCACCATCCGACGGTTTTAAGCCTATTTCGGCTATTTTCATCGTATAGATACTTTCAATTTACCCCCGAAGGCTAATGCTGAACACTAGACCATCCCCAATCTTGCCAAACACTATACCTAATATTCGCTTGGGGTAATTATCCAGTACTAAAGTAATATAATCCCCATTGCAAATTGGGTGGCAGCATGTATTGTGTTTATATTGACTAGGTGCAAAAATCTAGTAACACACATTAAAAAAATACGAACAAATATCGCCAGACGGCTAAAAAATATGAAAATTTAACATAATCTTAATGGTTTCTTTATGAGTGTTTATTCGTATCTTTATAAAACTAGGTTAAAATTCTAAATGTTATTTGACATAGGGCTGTGGCAGTGAAGCCAGGTGGTAAAGTCAGAACAGGAAAGGCAAGGCCATAATGCAGTCAAAGTCAGAGAATGTTAGCCTGCTTGTAATAGAAGAACAAGAGATATATAGAGAAATCTATAGCAGTATATTGCCGAAGAACGCGAATATTGGCGTATTGCGTATTACTGGTACCGGGGAAAAAGGAACGATATTACGAGCGGTAGCCGAACTTTCACCGGATGTATTGATTCTAAGTATTAAGAAACTGAATACAGATATTATCGAAGAACTGGAAAAAATTAGAAATTCCTATCGCCAAATGGGCATCGTCATTTTAATCGTTTATTATAGCTCTCAAGATATCGAATTACTGCGTAAATTAGCCCTCTGCGGCGAAAGCGGCATGGCTTTATTCTTGAAACAATCGCTGGATAACGTCCAGCAGCTTTACCGGACGATTCTAGCAGTAAACCAGGGGCAAGTTATTCTCGATCCACCCCTGGCTACTTTTATGTTCGCCGGTAAGCCGGAATGCCCCTTCCTGAAGCAACTCACCACCCGCGAACTGGAAATCCTCAGCCTGCTTTCGCAAGGCTATACCAACTCGGCAATCGCCGAATCTTTATTCATCGACATCAAAACGGTAGAACATCACCTGAACAGCATGTACAGCAAACTCAAAACCGACCCCGATTACAGTACCAAGCATCTAAGGGTCAGCGCCGCCAGGTTATATTTAGAAAAAATGGGCACGCTGTATCAGAAAGAGGAAACCCTCTCCCGTTCCAGTGTCAAATAAAAATTAAGAGTATTCAGTTCTTCACTTGAACTGCTATTTTCCCCAAACCTTAATCGGCTCGCAGCTGATTGCCCAGGTAATTGTAGGCATAGCGCCTTTCCAGGTTTCTCCCATTTCGGCAATCGCCGCTTTAAACTCCGGACTATTCGGGAGATTATCTAAATCTTCTCTACTATCGTATTCATAAACCGCCAGGAAGCGCGGCTTTGCATCGATCATTCTATAGCGGGTTACTTTTTTTATCCCTTTATATTTCATCAACATCGGTACATGTACTTCGTTATACCACTTATTGAATTTAACATCGTTTTCAGGGGCGCATTCCGTAGCGACAGCATTGATAATTCTGGCTTTAGCCATTGCAATTCTCCCTTCGATTAGCTTTGTTATTTAAATCTATCATAGTTTTAAAAAAAGGTCTTTGTCAAATAAGAAAACAGCGATTTGACATTATTCATCCAACGAAATAGACTGTTGGTACTAAAGCTTTAATCAATAAGGAGGTTAGCTTGAAAGCAGCAATCTGTTACGAATTGGGAAAACCCCTGGTTGTTGAGGACATTAAACTAGACCCGCCTAAAAAAGGTGAAGTAAAGATCAAGCTGGCGGCAACCGCCGTCTGCCACAGCGATATCCATTTCTTTAAGGGAGAACTGCCTGGAGAACCGCCCTTTGTCGGCGGACATGAATCGGCAGGGTGGGTCGATGAAGTCGGCGAGGGAGTGACCGACTTTAAAAAAGGCGACCCGGTAGTGATATCGCTTTTAGTTTCCTGCGGCAAGTGTGTTTACTGCCTGACGGGACGCACTCACCTTTGCAGCGGCGTATTCCCGCTGGATACTGAAACCCGCATGCATAACTTAAAGGGTGTGCCCTTGAAGCAGAACCTGAAAATCAGCAGTTTCGCCGACTATACTGTCGTCGACCAGTCACAAGTAGTAAAAATCCCCGCCGATATACCGATGGAAAGCGCCTGTATGCTTGCCTGCGGGGTGATTACGGGTTTTGGGGCGGTAGTCAACCGCGCTAAAGTTGGACCGAATAACAACTGTGTTATTATCGGCGTTGGCGGCGTTGGTCTTAATTCGGTACAGGGCGCGGCGATATCTGGCGCTTATCCGGTCATTGCCGTCGATATTTCAGATGAAAAACTTAAGGCGGCCAAAGATTTTGGCGCCACGCATACCATAAACTCATCAAAAGTGGACGCCATTAAAGAAGTCCAGAAACTAACAGGCGGAGAGGGGGCGGACTTCGTTTTCGTGACCGTCGGCAGCACTAAAGCTTTCGAACAGGGCTTTGAAATGTCCAGTCCCAGCGGGATGACGGTATTGGTCGGTCTAGCCAAATTCGACGTGATGGCGCAGTATTCGCCGTTCCAGGTTACACGCTATGAGAGAATCATTACCGGCAGCTTTATGGGCACGACACAGCTCCAGACCGAAATTCCGAAACTGGTAGCGCTTTATAAAGCCGGGATACTTAAACTAGACGAGCTTATTACCCACCGCTTTCCGCTGGAAAAAATCAACGAAGCGATAGACGAAGTGGTGAAGGGTAAAGCTCTGCGTAACATTATTGTGTTCAAATAGCGATATCGATAAAGTAATAAGGGGGGCGAGTTTCAAACTCGCCCCTTTCTTTTATTATTCCCGTATACTAATTAATAATAACAAAGAACTATTTACTTCCCGTCTTCCGCCTTATATACTTTACATAATAAACAGGTCAGGTCGGGAGAGCCGTACATCGGGTCGCAGTGGTTATTATTCGTTAAAACGTTTGGATTAGACTTTAATAACCCATGTAAAGGTCCCGGCTCTTCCGGATAAAAACAGTTAGCCGTCGCCATCACGACACCCCGCAATATCCCTGGAAAAAGACGCGCCTTTTGCTTGATTCTGCCGCGCGGACTTTCAATCCAGGCCCAATCGCCGTCCTCGATGCCGTAAAGTTTAGCCGTATCGGGGTGTATCTGCATCACCGGGTCTTTCTGGAAGCTCCGCAGCCAGGGTATATTCCGGTATTGCGATAAGAAAGTAGAAAGGCTGGCGGTAGCCGGTCGTTAGGACAAGCGGATATTCCTTCGCCAAATCCGGCGTTGAAACAGGGCTTTCACCCGGCTCCTGGAAATAGGGAAGGGGGTCGTACCCCAGATTTTCCAGCGTCGTCGAGTAAAGCTCCATTTTGCCCGTCGGCGTGGGGAAGCCGCCGCCTTTTTTCCAGTAATCAGTCTTGTATTTATAATAAATCTGGTCCTTACCCATCCGGGCATGGACGACCTTTTGGCTGAAGTCCTTCCAGGTCATGTTGCCTTTTTTAAGCTGGTAGTCCAGCATTTTTTCGACGTTCTCAAACCAGTATTGCGGCGCCATTCTTTTACCGATTTCGTTAAATATCTTGCTATCCTGCCAGGCTTCGCCCGGCGGGTCGACGACTTTGTTATGGGCTTCAATCATAAAGCGCGGGTGCATATCGAAAATATCGTCGATTTCCAGCCAGTGCGCCGCCGGCAGGACGATATCGGCGTGTTCCGCCATCGGGCCCATGAACTGGTCGACGTGAATCAGGAAGTCGACGTTTATTAATCGCCTGCATTACCTCTTTAGTATTAGCGAGGTGGATTATCTGCTGACCGCCCACGCTGAACCATACCTTTATCATTGAGTTGCCATTGAGCAGCTGCTTAATGACCGTATCCGAGTGCGCGGTACGGGCGGCGCCCATCTTGTATTTATCGCTGCCCACGATGTTTTTCCGCATCTCGTCGGTTATCGGTATTTCGGTGTTTGCACGCACGATAGATGGTCAAGGTGTTCTAAGCGCAAATGCAGTCTGGTGTGTTAAAGCGAGGGTCGTCCTGCCTGTTCTAAAGGAACACCAACTACGGAGACATTGTTTGCTAAGGCGCAAGCTGGCAACCGCAAAATATATGCAAGTAATGGTTCGGGTTTGGTTGCTTTTAAGTACGATGATTTAGGTAGTAATCAAGTGCGTCTAAACTGCTCCAATATTAGCGGACTAAGTCAATGGAGTAGTTTTGATAGTTCACAGAAGGATTTGGCAAAAGAGGATAATCTAGTTGAATTCTTGAGTGGAAAAAATGATTATGAGCAGACGGCTGCAGTACCTGCTGATAGACTATATCGTTCACGTGAGAAAATTTTAGGTGACATTATTGACTCAGACCCAACTTTCGTGGGTAAAGCAAAAAATGACTTTTTAGATGATGGTTACGCCGATTTTAAACTGGCGACTGCTTCAAGGGCTGAGACGGTTTATGTTGGTGCTAATGATGGTATGTTGCATGCATTTAATGCACAGACAGGAGATGAGCGCTGGGCATTCGTTCCATCTGCAGTCATGCCTAATATGTGGAAACTGGCTGACAATAACTACAGAAATCTTCATCTAACTTTGTAAATGGCAAAATCACCATCGCTGATGTTTGTCCAACTGCACCAGCAACGCCTTGCGCTGCTGGTGGATGGCATACAATCCTTGTGAGTGGCTTAGGGCCAAGGCGGTCGTGGCTATTTTGCACTAGATTCTACAGAAAGCTTGGCTGATGCTACAAAACCACCCAAATTGTTATGGGAATTTGATTCAAGTACAGAATCAAACTTAGGATATAGCTATGGCCGGCCTATCATCACCAAAAAGATGGATGGTAAATGGGTTGTGGCGATTACTTCAGGCTATAACAACACGGATGATGGTAAGGGTAGGTTGTTTGTGCTGGATGCGACATTGGGGACTAAGCTGGCAGAGATTTCCACGGGTGAAGGAAGTAGTTCATACCCGAGCGGGTTAGCGCAAATTGCTGGTTTTGCCGCTAGCCCCAATGCCAACAATCAAACACAATATATTTATGGTGGTGATTTATTGGGCAATCTGTGGCGCTTTGATATTGATGATAGAAGCAGCAATACCGAGGCTAATACAGTGTTTAAATTGACTAATATATCGCCGCAGAAAATAACTGTGCCACCTACATTAAGTGAAATTAAAGGTAAGCGTGTAATCAATTTGGGTTCAGGTAAGTATCTTGAGGCTGATTTAAATCCTCAAAATTATTGAGCAGGAAAGACTATATACCTTCACTGATGAATATATAACAACTACGCAAACAGAAGCGCAACTATTGGCAAGAATGGAGCCGCAGGTATACTTGCTGCTAGTGGCGGTGAAAGAACCGGTAGCGGTAACAGCCCTGACTGGACTGATTCGCCTACGGGTTGGGGTTGGTGCAGGAATTTTACTGGCAGCTTGGCAAATGGCGAAAGGCAAAATGTTAAAGCTAGCTTAATTTCAGGTATCTTGTTGTTGCAACGATTATTCCACCAACAGGTACATGCGACATAAGCGGTAAAGCTTGGACGAATGTGTTTAACTTCAAACGAGTGGTGTGATTTATCTTAAACAATCAGATTCGCCAATTGCTGGGTTTTACTTTATCTAGTGACCCTACTGATGATAAAGTGGCTGTAGGTACTGACTATACCGATGGTCGGTCACAAAAATGCTCTGATAATGGAGCTGTGCCATGTACGGGTCCTGCTTA
>CAVXAM010000008.1:0-220452 GCA_963759785.1 uncultured Chloroflexia bacterium | reverse complement strand
ATGGTGCAAGGCGTCATCTACCATGACAGCGAAGGAAGGGTAATATCAGCTAATCCGGCGGCGGAACGCATTCTAGGGTTGAAACTTAACGCATTAATAGGCAAAACATCGCTGGACCCGCATCGTATGCGGTTACATGAAGATGGTTCTCCACTTACCAGTAAAGAACACCCTCCTATTATGGCTCTCCGCACCGGTAAACCAGTAAACGATGCTATTATTGCCGTTTATAATCCCATAGAAAAAGAGTACCGGTGGATAATATGCAGCGCTATTCCTGAATTCAGGGAAGGCGGGAAGAAACCTTATCGTGTCTATACTACCTTTACAGATATCACCGAACGTAAGCGGATAGAACAATTCCTCCGTGAATCAGAAGAAAAATTTTCTATAGCCTTCAACGTTAGTCCGGCCATGATGGTCATTGTGAATCTCCAAGATAATAAATATATCGAGGTCAATGATAGCTTCACCAAATGCCTGGGATATACACGTGAAGAAATAATAGGTTCCTCTCCTGGCGATTTCAATTTATGGGTATATCCTGAAGAAGAAAAGAAAATGACCCGACTGATGGAAGAGAAAGGGTGCCTCAGAGACGAAGAATTCAGCTTCCGCACCAAGTCTGGTGAAATACGTACCTGGTTGTGCTCGGCAGAGACAATCAGTATCGGCGGAGTTCGCTGTATGCTTGGCGTTTCTACCGATATAACTGAACGCATGAAAGCCCGTGAAGCTCTACGCGAATCAGAAGAAAAGTTTGCCAAGGCGTTTCAGGCTAGCCCGAGTTCAATTTCTATCAGCAGAATCAGCGACGGTAAATTCATCGAAGTCAACGATTCCTTCCTGCGAGATAAGGGCTACACTCGTGATGAAGTAATCGGGCGTACCGCAAAAGACATCAATCTTTTCACTAATGAGGAAGACAATTATAAGATGAGGTCTGCAATAAAAAATAACGTCAGAATCGATAAGGTAGAGAGGGAGTACCGCACTAAATCAGGTGAAACTCGAACGGGGTTGATGTCGGCGGAAATGATCAATATCGGCAATGAACCATGCATGTTAGTGATTAACACCGACATAACTCAACAAAAAATAGCGCAGGAACAGTTAAGACTGCTTAGCTCGGTAACGCAGCAGGTAACAGACTCTACTGTAATTACCGACCCTGACCTGAATATCACCTACATCAATAAAGCAGCCGAGGATATGTTCGGTTACACTCTGGATGAGGTTAAAGGCAAAAAACTTTCATTTTTCAGTAAAAAGAAACCTTCCAAGGCTACTAACAAGGCAGTCAATGAAACACTTCAAACAGGGCAAGTTTTTACCTCCACCATCACCAAAAAACGTAAGGATGGCAGTCTCCTCCTTTGTGATTGTCGCCTATCGCCCCTTGTCGACGAGGAGGGAAAAATCTGCTCGTTAATCGATGTCCAGCGCGATATTACTAAAGAAAAAGAAGTAGAAAAGAAACTCCAGGAACACAAGAAATTAATCGATAGCATTCTGGCTAATACGCCGGAAGGGGTGCTGGTTATCGACAATGAGCAGAATATAATACTGGCTAATAAAGCTCTATTCAAGATTTTCCGTCTTAACAGCCGGTCGCTGAAAAATAAACTGTTCACCGATATCTTCCCTAAAGACAAGTTCTACAACCTGCATAAGGCGATCAAGCGCAAGGGAGACGAAAAGACTTCTCTGGAATTCAGATACCAGGCACAAACTCAAGAAAAAATCGTCGACTGCGTGGTTGTAAAAATGGATAACGACTGCGTGTTGCTTACTTTCTCCGACGTCTCCCGTGAAAGAGAAGAGGAAGAGAAAATTTACCTCACCTCACGCCTGGCTTCTATCGGCGAAATGGCGGCTGGTTTAGCTCATGAGTTGAACAATCCTTTAACCGGCATCCTTACTTTATCTCAAGTACTGACCAGCTCCGACCTGCCAGCCGAACATAAAGAGGATATCGAGTGTATTAGTACTGAAGCGAAGCGGGCGGCCGGTATCGTGAAGAACGTTCTCCTCTTCGCCCGTAATCGCATCAATGACAACGGCCGGGCATCACCGAATGAGGTCATTAAAGATGTCTTCAGGCTGCGTGAATACGAGCAGAAATCCAGTAACATTAACGTCGTGATGAATCTCGCAGAAAACCTGCCGGATATACCTCTGGATAAGGGACAGCTGCAACAGGTCTTCATGAACCTCATCTCTAACGCCGAGGCGGCGATTAAAGAAACAAACCGACCGGGCGTAATAAATGTCACGACGCAACGGGTGAACAATCATGTCAATATTTCGTTCAACGATAACGGATGCGGCATTAAAAAAGAGATAATGCACAGGATTTTCGACCCGTTCTTCACAACCAAAGAAATCGGTAAAGGCACCGGGCTTGGCTTGAGTATCTGTTATAGCATCATTGTGAAACACGGCGGTAAGATTAATGTTAAAAGCCAGGTTAACAATGGTGCCACCTTTACGGTAAAGATGCCAGTAGCAAAGTAATCATTATTTATAATTCTGGATAAGGATTAGGAAGGATACGGCAATGGTGATATCAGCGACTAAAGAAACGAAAAACGAAACAGCGACGAATAAGGAAAGAATCCTGATTGTCGATGATGAAAAAACAGTCAGGAGAAGCCTTAATAGATATTTAACGATGAACGGCTTCGCCTGTGAGGAAGCCGGCAGCGCCGAGGAAGCGATGACCAATTTGCGGAAAAACCCCGCCGACCTGGTCATCCTGGATGTCACCATGCCGGGAACTTCAGGGACTGCTTTACTGCCGCAACTAAAAAAGTCTTTCCCCGATACAGCCGTCGTGATGGCGACCGCCGTCGTCGAACCCGATATCATCGTTAACTGCATGAAAAACGGCGCCCACGATTATATCACCAAGCCTTTCGATGTTAACCAGCTAACCAAGAATATCCAGTCTGTACTGGAAAAGAGAAACCTAGAACGCGACCTTAAACAGAAAAGCCAGTTGCTCGAAGGCAAGGTATCGGAACAGGCTAAAGAGTTACAAAAGCTTTTTATCGACGCCGTAGAATCTCTTATCAGTGCCTTGGAAGCTAAAGATAGGTATACCGCCGGTCACTCGCGCCGAGTTACTAAAATAGCACTGGATATCGCCTACGCGATGAACTTAAAAGAGGAGCAACTCGAAAATGTACGCTGGGCGGCTTTGCTGCATGATATCGGCAAAATAGGTATCGACTCCAGCGTTCAGAATAAGCCGGGCGCTTTAACGCCGACCGAATATACCTATATCCTGACGCATTGCACGATAGGACCCGGCATCGTCCAACCGCTGGTCAATGACGAAATCGTCGCGGCTATCCGACACCACCATGATAGTTATGACGGCACCGGCCTTAACCAGACTATCAAAGGTGAGGAAATACCGCTTATCTCCAGGATTTTGGCGGTAGCTGACTCCTTCGACGCGATGACTTCCGACCGGCCTTACCGCTCCGCGATGTCCGCCCTCGATGCCATCGATGAGGTACGACGTTGTGCCAATTCCCAGTTCGACCCGGTCGTCGTAGAGGCTTTTATGAAGACGCCGATGGTCAGTTCTTTTTAAGACTAATACCTAGTAGAGATTCTTAACTAATAACCGCTCGCCAGAATTGTTGATTGGTCGAGCGGTTATATGTTTGCTAATCAATTTCTTTAAGTGGCGCTGGTGCGGAACTGCCAGATAGCGATGCCCCCGAAGACCACCGTAAACACCAGCAGCGCTATCATTGCCGGAACCGCGTCACCGAAATCAGCGCCGAAGACCATCAGCTTATCGAAAGCGTCGGTAGCCCAGGCATGCGGCGTTATTTTAGCAAAATTCTGTATCCATTCCGGGTAAAGGAAAGAAGGCCACCAGCAGCCGCCTAACGGAGCTAGTACGAGCGAAGTTATCACAGCCAGTGAAGTAGCGCTGCGTATCGTTTTAGCCAGGGTCGCCAGCATTACCGCGAAAGCCGAGGACATGATAATCATGAGGAGCGAAAGGATAACCACTGCCAGCGGCGATAATCCCATATTGACATGGAAGACCAATATACCTACCACCCAGAAGATGATTATTTGTATCAAGCCCTTGACAGCGATGCCGGTAAAGATACCACCTAAAATCGATTCCTTTTTAACCAAGGTTGATAACAGTCTTTCCAGCGTATTGTTTTTTCTTTCTTTAACGATATCCGGCGCCGAGGTTGCTGCCGCCATAAAGACGAACATCACCAGGTAACCGGGTATCACCCAGTTAGACGGGTTTTGTGCTTCGACATTGCCCACCTGTTCTGTTTTGAATGTCAGGTAAGATGCAACAGTATTTTCGCCGGTGAAAAATCCTGCCTGGATTTTTTGAATAACGGCTTGTATTTCCGCCGGTTTGGCGCCGTTCATGGTTAAAAGCTGGCTCGAAGAAGCGATAATAGCCATATTCGTATTGATTTGCGATGTTATTGCCCCGGCGATGCTCTCCAGTGCGCTTTTAGTATACGTTGCACCGGCATCAACATATATTTCGAGTTTGATGGCAGAGCCATTCATCAACGATTCGGTGAAATTGGCCGGGAAGCTTAAAAATCCCTCCAGTTTTCCGTCAATAACAGCCTGGCGGTCGGCATCATAATCCTTATCCCAGATAATTAACGGTTCACCGGGTTTCAATAAAGATTCATCTTTGGTTTCCATCGCTCCGATAATCTGATAACTCAAACTTCCTGCGGCTTCCCGCGTCGTTAGATTCAATACCAGCCGGTTATCTTGTGACCCCACCCCTCCCATTAAAGAGTTGAACAGGATAATAAACAGGAAAGGGAACACGATACTAAAGAACAGGCTGGCGCGGTCCGAGACGAATATCTTTAAATCCTTCAGGGCAATGAACCAGATATGTTTAAGCTGTTTCATAGCTTCTACTTGCTCCCCGGTACGGCTTTAAAAATGACACGACTGATTATAAGTCCGACTACTGCGACGACCGCCAAGACTACCAGCTGCGACCAGGTATCTCCCAGCGAACCGCCCTGGGAGACTACCACACTATAAGCTTTATTGGCGTAGGCGTTCAGCGAGAATTTGCCGATGGTTGCCAATACCGAGCCTTCACTCGCCTGGAAAAACGTGCCGCCGACCATCACCATAAACATCGTCACCACGACGGCAATCCAGTTGGCGGCGGACTCGGTACGGGAAATAGAAGCGATAATCATCCCGATGGCAGCGGCGGCGGCAGTGAATACTATCGATACTACCAGGCACGATAAAAATGATAGCGGCGTGAACATTTGAAATACGGCGTAGGATAACACCAGCAAAATCAACGTCTGGATAAAACCACGGGCAATCGTGGCCAGATACTTGCCGAAAAACAACTCGCCGACGTTGAGCCGCGTCGTCAGGAGACGTTCTAACGTACCCCGCCGTCTCTCTTCGACAATAGTCATGGCGGATAGTGACAGCGAGAATAAAACGTACATAGTGATGATGCCCGGCAGGTATTGATTGATGAACTGCGAGCTGCCGCCGGTTATCTCTTCGGTAACGCCGACGTCGGGTTCTTCATTCTCTTTATCTAATACAGTTTGAACGGTCAACCCGATAGCGCTATCCGATATACCCGTATCTTTTAAAGCAGCCTTAACTCCGTTGCGTACTTGAAATTCCTGGTTTATTTTTTCTGCCGCACCGCGCATAATGCCGGCGAGAATCTGGCCTTCCAAGCCACCGTTGCCTCGCTGTTTAAAGATTAGCTCGGCTTGTCCGCCGGCAGTCAGAGTATCCGAGAAACCGGAGGGGATAACAAGAACTAGTAAAAGGTCCGACCGGTCCAATTTAGCGTCGGCTTCTTCGGCGGTTAACAGGTTGACACTAATGCCGTCGACATCATCAACTTTCTGAATCAGCTGTTGGGCATAAACGCCCTTATCCTCGTCGACGATAGCGGCGGAAGCTTTAAACAGCGTATTGCTGCCGAAAGCGCCGTACATCAGGGCAAAGGTCAGTATCGGCAGCAGCAGACCAAAAGCGAGGTCGCCTTTATCCTGCAGAAAAAGTTTCACTTCGTTGAGGGTGATGACTAAAGCTCTTTTCATATCTCTCGGTTAATCGCGCAGGCTGCGTCCGGTCAGCTTAAGGAAAACGTCTTCCAGGGTAACTTTATCGGGCGGACCTATCTGTTTCTTTAGATTGTAAGGGGTATCCATAGCGATAATTTTACCGGCGTCCATGATGGCGATGCGCTGGCAGAGTCGGTCGGCTTCTTCCATATAGTGGGTGGTATAGAGAATCGTCATGCCTTTGTGCTGGAGTGCCTGGATATTTTCGAAAATGTTATTGCGTGACTGCGGGTCGATACCGACGGTCGGCTCGTCTAAAAAGAGCAGCTGGGGACTGCCCATCAAAGCGATAGCCAGGTTAACCCGCCGCTTCATGCCACCGGAGAACTTGGCTATCTTGCCTTTAGCCCTATCCTCCAGCCCCATCAATTCTAAATTCTTCATCGCCTGTTGACGGGCTTCTTTACCTTCTAGTCCCACCATGCGGCCGAAGAAAACCATATTATCGAGGGCGGAGAGGTCTTCATAAAGCGCCAGGTCCTGCGGGCAGACGCCGATGATGCTGCGGACAGCTTCGGCATTCTTTTTCACGGAATGACCACCGATATTTATATCGCCTTTATTGGCTTCGAGAACAGTTGACAGCATACGGATAGTGGTCGTCTTGCCGGCGCCGTTAGGACCCAGCAGACCGAAAATTTCACCTTTAAAAATGGAAAACGAAACGCCGTCGACCGCTTTAAAATCCTTGAAGCTTTTATGAAGGTCTTTAACGATAACAAATTCCTCTGCCATGACCTTGCCTCCGCTTTACCTAATGAGAAAAGAAAAATAACCTTGAACATTATATACTTAGAGGTGCGAGGGGTACAAGAAAAGATGTTTCTTATTGTCATTGCGAGGAGTCCTTCGGTAGAAGGACGACGCGGCAATCTCCTAGACTAACAATGAGATTGC
This sequence comes from uncultured Chloroflexia bacterium, assembly GCA_963759785.1. Classification (GTDB taxonomy): domain Bacteria; phylum Chloroflexota; class Dehalococcoidia; order Dehalococcoidales; family RBG-16-60-22; genus RBG-13-51-18. The sequence goes on along the minus strand of CAVXAM010000008.1, from coordinate 213,415 downwards.
TTCGTCCCGATGAGTCGGGACTCGCAATGACAGGGACTTTAAATACTAGAGCCCCCGTTTTGCGGGGGCTCCGTAAGATATTTATAGGTTTTTATTCTTTAGGGCCAGAGCACTTTAGCCACGTCGTCCAGCCCGAGGTCGAGCAGGGCTTGTTTACTCGGTTTGCCGGTGTTAACGTCCCACCCCATCGCCTCGTAGTATTCTCGATGCAGCTCGTTTTCGTCGAGCGTAGCGCCGGCGCGGGGACCTTTCGTCTTTGGCGGTATACCCAGCATCTTGGGATGGTGCTTCCAGGGGGTTTTGATGCCTTCCCGCGCGTTAAAAGCCTGCCGCATCGTTTCGATACGGACGCCGGTTTTTATCATCTCATCCAGCGTAAAATCCCAGCCGGTAATCGTCCGGAACGCTTCGACGAGGTCGTTGATATGTACGTAGGCGTCGCCGATGACAATCATGCAGATGCCGGCGGCGTTATAAGCCGAGCTAATACCAACACCTCTTTTATGGGGCTGTCCCCGCCCCTTTAGAGAACGGAAGTCATATTGCGGCATCGACCCTTCCGGCAACGGACCTTCGCCGCCCATGGTATGGCGTCCCGGCGTGGGGTTAGCCCCATAGCCGATGCCGAAGTTCAAGCCGCCCCGCGAATCATGGGCAGGATATTCCTGTCCGCCGATGTGGATGGCGTATTTTTCGGAGCCTTTGCCGATTTTTGCGGCAGCTTTCTTAACGCCATCGGCAAGGATATCGCCGAAGCCCTCGCGCTTGGCTAGTTTTTCCGTCAATGCAATTATAGCTTTGGCGTCACCCCAGGGCAGTTTCATCCCGAGGTCTTTTTCGGTGAGAATCCCCTTTTCGTAGCATTCCATCGCGAAAGCCACCACCGCCCCGGCAGAAATGGTGTCCAGCCCGTAGCGATTGCAGATATCATTGGCTTTGATAATCGAAATCAGGTCGTGATTGAGCAGGTTGGTGCCGAACATCGCCAGTGTTTCGTATTCCGGCTTATGGGCATGTTCGTCATATTTGAAATCCCCGGTTTGCGGCTTCATAATGCCGCCGCAGCCGATGGGGCAATGCCAGCAGCCGTATTTCCGCTCCTGTTGTTCTTTAACCGGTGCGGCAATGATGTCCTTATATTCCGGCATATCAATAGTGGCAACGCCGTCCCAGTTCTTGCAGGGGGCATCATCGGAGGTGATGCTCATTTCCATCAGCGCCGAGGTGCCGAAGCCGCCGATGAATTCCGAGCGCGGGTTCTTGTTCTTAACATGACGCGTCCTCATTTCCTTGGAAGCAGCTTCATCGGCGATGGGTATTTTCATATTGCCCTTAACAGCGATTGCCTTGAGCTTTTTCGAACCCATCACGGCGCCCAGACCGGAACGCCCCGCCGCCCGGCCCTTGTTGTTCATGACTGCGGCGATTAACGCTAATTTCTCACCGGCTGGACCGATACAGGCAACTTCCAGTTCCTTGCCATGCTCGTCTCTTAAAATATCCTGGGTTTCGAAGGTGTCCTTACCCCAAAGTTTCGCCGCGTCTTTTAGCTCCGCTTTACCATTATCAATTAACAGATAGACCGGCTTATCGGAAATACCGGTAAAGAAGACGGCATCATAACCGGCAAACTTTAGATAGGGTCCAACGTTGCCGCCGGAATTAGCATCGCCCCAGCCGCCGGTCAGCGGCGATTTACCGACCATAACATAGCGCGAGCCGCCCATCGCATCAGTGCCGGTCAGCACGCCGGTCACCAAACCTAAAATTGCGTCCGGTCCCAGCGGGTCTACCCCGGCTTTCTGCCGACTGAACAATATCCGGGCGCCCAGCCCATACCCTCCCAGAAAATCTCGTCCCGTTTTCTCGTCGAGGGGTTCTTCGGTAATTTTCTTCTTCGCCAGGTCAACCCAGAGTATCTTACCCATAAAACCGTGTGCCATTGATTACCTCCTTAAAAATTAAAAAAACCCACCTAAATTTTATTTTCTCTTGTACAAGCTTACAATGCGTTTTTCATGATTGTCAAACACACTATTTTCGTACGTGATTTGAACGTAATTTGTCTTAATTGCATTAGAACATATATTCAACAAAAACCCGATTGACATACCTCCTTAAAGGGTATTAACATAGCTTCAAGAGTTCAAGGAGGTTGATATGTCGCCCGTGTTAAAAGATAAAGTCGCTATTATTACCGGAGCCGGCCGCGGTCTAGGTAAGGAGTTCGCTTTAAGATTCGCCGCGGAAGGAGCTAAATTGCTATTGCCCGATATCAGCCTGGAGCGGGCGCAGGAAACCGTGAAGTTAATTAAGGCTAAAGGCGGCGAAGCCCACGCCATGTTAACCGATATCTCGGAAGAAAAAGACACCAAGCAGATGGCGGAAGAGGTTATCCGTCTTTACGGGCGGGTGGATATTTTACTGAATAACGCCGCTTTATACTACGGCGTCGCCCGCCGCAACTGGGACGATTGGACGGTGGAGGACTGGGACCGCATGTTCGAGATTAATGTGCGGGGCACTTACCTTTGCTGTAAAGCCATCGCGCCGCTGATGGCGAAAGCCGGTAAAGGCAAGATAATCAATATCGCCTCTGATGTTTTTAAAGTTTCCGCTGCCCATCAACTGATGGCTTATGCCTGCAGCAAGTCGGCCGTTTACACTTTAACGCAATGCCTCGCCCGGGCTTTAGGACCCTCCGGCATCAACGTCAACAGCATCGCCCCCGGCTTTACGGCGACCGAAGCCAGCCTGGGACAAGACCCGACCGGGAAGGCGTTTGACGCGACCATCGACGCCCAGTGTCTAAAGCGCCGCGAAGAGCCGACCGACTTGGTTGGGGCGGCGGTATTTTTAGCTTCTGCGGATTCGGATTTTATTACCGGCCAGTATATCGTCGTTAACGGCGGCAGCGTGCTGGTGTAAGAACAAATCTACGGCTGAAATGCACAGTTGATTTCATAATGAGGAGAATTAGTTAACCATGCCCGATTATGGCTACGCCGGAGAGATACTTAAAGTAGATTTATCCAATCAAAAATATTCCGTACAACCCAGCGCCGAATATACTGATAAATATATCGGGGGACACGGTTTAGCCGCGCGTCTTTACTGGGAGATGGTGCCGCCGGATACGAAAGTCGCCGACCCCGAGAATTGCTTTATCTGCGCTAACGGACCGGTGACGGGATTCCCCGGTTTCGCCGGCTTTCGCTGGAAAATCTGCGCCAAGACCACCCTCGGCGATACCGAGTCTTTTTCGTACGGCAACCTGGGCGATAGGTGGGGCGCAACTCTTAAGTACGCCGGCTATGACGCGCTGGTAATCGTTGGTAAGGCAGATAAACTCTCTTATATTTACATTCATGATGATAAGGTTGAATTCAGGGACGCCGCACACCTCCGCGGTATGTCGACCTTCGATACGAGTGATAGTTTAAAAGCAGAGCTGGGGAAAAACGTTAGCATTCTCACCATCGGACCCGCCGGCGAAAATCAGGTGCCGTATTCTATCGTCCTGGCGGAGGGCGGGGCATCGGGCTCCGGAGGATTAGGGGCGGTGATGGGGGCGAAAAACCTTAAAGCGATTGCCGTCGCCGGCGATAAAAGACCGACCGCCGCCAAACCTGAAAGGGTGCGTGAGTTAGTTGAAATAATCAGGGTCAACCGCCAGAAATCCCCCATGCTCCCCTTAGCTATCCCCAGTTTAACGCGTCTGCATAACTGCTACGGCTGCGGCATCGGTTGCTACCGCGAAACCTATCCTGCCGAAAAAGGACGGGACTATAAATCGCTTTGCCAGGCTTCGATGTTTTATGTGCCCTATGCCTTAAAATATAACCAAGGTAAAAATGATGGCTCGCACCTCATCGGTACCCGTTTATGCGACGGTTATGGGTTAGACTCTATCATCATCGAGAGTTTGATTGAATTCCTGAATGCCGGGTATCAGGAACATTTCCTTAGCGAAGAAGAGACTGGACTGCCCCTTTCAAAAATCGGCAGCGCCGAGTTCATACAGGAACTCGTCAGAAAAACATCTTTTAGAGAGGGGTTTGGAGCGACGTTAGCCAGTGGCGTTGTGGCCGCCGCTGAAGCGATAGGCGTCCCGGAAGAACTGCCCCGTTTCATCGCCACCAGAGCCGGCGAGAAAAAAGACTACGACCCCAGGATGATGATTACGACGGCGCTCTTTTATGCTACCGAGCCGCGGCGGCCGATACAACAGCTCCATGAAGTCGCCCAGCTGTCGATGATGTGGTCGGGCATGCCGGGGGTGAATGGTAAGCCGGGTGAGGCGTTTACTACTAAAGACTTTCAGAAAGTCGCCGAAAAAATCTGGGGCGGCGCTATTGCCGCCGATTTTTCCACCTACGAAGGCAAGGCGCTGGCGGCGAAAAAGATACAGGACCGCGTCTTCGCTAAAGAAAGTCTGGTTCTTTGCGACCTGCGCTGGACGCTTTCACAAATCGGTCGCACTTTAGGCACCACTGCCGATACCGTTACCGAAGCCCAGATATATTCCGCCATCACCGGCAAAGAAACAAATGACGCGGAACTGGCAATGATGGGCGAAAGAATTTTCAATCTACAGCGGGCTATTCTATTGCGGCAGGGCTGGAAGGGGAGAAAAGACGATAAAATCATGGACTATTTTTTTACCGAACCGCTGAAAAAGGGCGAGCTGTTCTTTAACGCCGAGGGCTTGATGCCCGGCAAGAACGGAGAGATTATCTCCATGGTGGGGGCGGTAGTGGATAAAGATAAGTTCGAGGAGATGAAAACCGAATACTACCTTTTTCGCGGATGGGATACAACGACGGGACTGCCAACAAAAGCAAAATTCGCTGAACTACAGCTTAAGGATGTAGCGGAAAATTTAACGGGGAAGGGGCTTATAAAGTAATAAGGTCTAACTCTATAAGCCCCACGTTAAAGTGATTATTTGTTCTTACCCCAACTCGCCGCCGCTAAAGGTGCCACCGCCAGCCAGAGCGTGATATTAACTAGCATCGCCTGGATATAGCCAATGGTAGGGACGCCGCTTATGTTAAAATTGGCAATGATATAGTTCCAGAGAAGCATCAGGAAAAAAGCGCTTAAGAAAAACCCGGGAATAGCTGCCAGAATTTTAAAGTAACCCATGTTAGTCCTCCTTAATAATACTCAACGATTTTATTTTTATTCTACATAAACCTTAACTTTTTCACCACGTCTGCCCTCGATATCAACTTCCATGTCACCCAGTGCATCAACCAGACCTTCGATATCGTCGGGCTTGATGTTGCGGATATCGAAATTGATACCCTTTTCGCTTAGTGCTTTGTTAGCCTTGTCCATGGCATCCGGAGGTATCAGCGATGTTAGCTTGATGCCGGCGCGCACTAACGACATCGGCACGCGGATGTTAACACGGTCGGCATGTTCGGGGTCGGAGTTCTCCCCGGGGGTAATGGTCACCCGCAGGTATTTATGTTTGCCTTTAATATCGGACTCTTTGCCGGAGTAGGTATCACGTCCCTTATCTTCGCTTTCGCTTTCCTTAGTATCAACCGCGCTAAGCAGACGATAAGCTTCGTCGGTGGTGATTTTCTTTTTCTCGAGCATTTCGAGTATTTTCTTTTTGCTATCGGTCATTTTATTTTCCTCCTTTTCTCTTTAGACGATAGAAATGAAGACGGTTTCTTTAGGGTTCTGGACATCGACTTTTAGTCCGTGCAGATTCCATAAAGAGACGAATACCATCCTGATAGTGAACCAGGCTATTCTGCCCCATCCCAAACACCAGAAGACGATGAGAGCGATTAAAATCAGCGGCGAAAGAACGAGAATAATCACCAGTACCAGGGGAGCGAGCAGGAATAACGGCAGCCACAAACCGAAGTTGGTTTCGTGATTACGGACTCTGATATGCATTAACATAGGTGGCCAGCTCATTTCGATAACCTCCTTATAGCTTCATCAGTAGAGATATCACCGTGCTCTAACGAGTCGATGACATCTTCCTTCGGTGACATTTTTTCAATCGAGACGAATTCAAACTGTTTATCGATGCGGTTAATCCGATTCTTTACCGTAGGATAACTGATGCCGAACATCTCTTCCATTTCTTTGATCGACCCGCTGCAGCGTATAAAAGCCATCACAAAGACCTGGTCTTCGGCGGAGAGGTTAGCCAGCGGGGGTAGGGAAAAACTCCCCTCAATCGCGATATCGGTATCCACCAGCCGAACCCGCTCGATTACTATCGGTTTACCTAGAGTCATCTTGGTTAGTTCTTGCCATTCGCTAGCCATATCATGTCACCTCGCTCGATATTAATTTTCTTTAACCCTGACTTGATTTTCTATAGTTATTATAATATCCGAAATTGATTTTGTCAATACTTTTTTATATTATTATTTAGTTTTTCCCTTAAAATAATTGATTTTCTTAATGTTTGACCGCCGATCAAGTTTGCTTCGTAATATGAAATACGTTTAGAAAAAACGCGGTAGACGCACTTGCGCAATTACGCTATAATCTAACGGGATATTTAAGCTATGTCGATTATTTGTATCGCTAATCAAAAAGGCGGCGTCGGTAAAACCACCACCGCCGCCGCGCTCGGTGAGGGTTTAACCGAACATCATAAGCGGGTACTCCTCATCGACTGGGACCCGCAAGCCAGCCTGACCATTAGCCTGGGGATTAATCCGGAGGCACTGCAACTCACCGGCTACAACGTCCTGACGAGCGTCATCAGGAGTAACGGTCAGTATTCAATCCGCGATGTTATCGTTAAGACAAAAAACTCTAACGTCGATTTAGTGCCCGCCAATATCGAACTCTCGCAGGCACAGCTCGATTTAGTAAACGCTTTTTCGCGCGAGCTGGTGCTTAAGGAGATACTTGAACCCATAGTTAAAGATTATGACTATATTCTGGTCGATTGCCTGCCCAGCCTGGGGCTACTGACGATTAACGCCCTTTGCGCCGCTAATAAAGTCCTGATACCTTTACAGGCGGACTTCCTGGCGATGAAGGGGTTGGGGATGTTGTTGCCGACAATTATCCGCGTTCAGGAAAAAATCAATCCCACACTGGATATTTTAGGGATATTGTTTACCATGACTAACCTGCGCACGTTGCATAGCCATGAGGTTATCGATGTTACCAAGAAGGCTTTTGGCGATAGAATCAGGGTTTTCGAAACGACGATACCTTTAAGCGTGCGTTTTAAAGAAGCCCCCGCCGCAGGGATGTCTATCCTGAACTATGCCCCGACCTCCGATGGTGCCGAAGCCTATCGATTATTTACAAAAGAGGTGCTGCATGAAAAGAGCTAAAGTAACCGAAGAGCTTGCTTATGGTTCCGCTTTGGAACGATTAACCGGCGGCGACCGGACGGCGTCCGCGGCTACTCCGGTGTCTCGTCCAGCCGCTCCTCCCGCCGCCGAATCGCCTAAGGCGGCGATGATTAAACTATCCGTCTTCCTCAACCGCGAGGAGGACTCCTATTTGGAGTCGCTGGCGTCGACCGCCAAATTCAGCGGCGGCAAGAAACTAAGCAAGACCAAATTGATTGAAGCGATGGTGCGAGCTTTTCGCAATACGAATCTGGACGTCCGCGGTGTGAATAACGACCAGGAACTGCTTCATAGAATAGTCGCGCAACTACACCAATAAATCCGCTTAAGACATTTCTTCAACAAGGGTGCGAATATCCAATATCTGCGTTGGCGGCGTTATCGTCGGTCGGATAACCGGTTTCGAGAACGGCCTCGCTAACAGCGAATCCGGGAAAATTTCCGTCCTTAACGCCGGGGTGAGGACGGGGTGGGAGTAGCGGAATTTCGCCATTACCTCGTTATGGGGAATGTAGGTGATTAACGGCAGTTTGACTTCGGGCGCCGGTTTCTTTTTCAGACGCACGCAGCAGATAACCGTCCGCATTTGCAGGGTATCGGGGTCGTAGCCGGGACGGTCGCCTTTAAAAGACTCTTTAAGAATTTCGAGGTCTTCCATCTCGGACATGCGGTAGAGCTTCCAGCCAGCGACTTCTTTCAGGTCGCTAAAGCCCTCGGTCTGGTAGCAGATGAGCGACTCGTTATCCGCGTCGCCTTTGAGGACGTTCCCCAAAGCGTAAGGCTCGACGGTGCGGAAGCCGCCGTGATAAAAAAACTCCAGCTTGCGCAACTGCTTAACCGCCGTGCAAATCACGGCGCGCTTGGTTTCGCGCGGGATAGCGACTCTAAACAAATATCGAATTGATGGCATAGAACTATCTTCTATTCTACTTTACAGAATGTTAAGAATAAAGTCAATGGGAGGCAGCTTTTAGTTATGTGTTGACAGTTTACAGTAAACAGTTAACAGTTATAACGAGTTGGTGTATAATCACAGGAAAACAAATCAGTAAGTGGATGATGGAGAGATAAAGATGGCGGCGTCGTTAAAGCCAGCTTATATCGAAAAAGTTGATGAGCGCGGCAACCTGCAGGTCTGGATTGTGGACGGGGTATATATTCGCAGCCATATCGATGAGGAGTTCGTTAACTTCGGGCAGCATTATCGTTATCCTTACATACCCGTTAACGAACTCTGGATTGACCGCGAAGCCGAGCACGACGAACGACGGTTCTTTATCGACCACCTGTTAGTGGAACATCGGTTGATGGCAGGCGGTATGCCTTACGAACAGGCTATTGTTAAAGCGGACCAGGTGGAAAGGAAGGAACGTCGCCGCGCCGGAGACATCGGCATCTTTACGCAACACGGTAAGAATTTACCGGACGGTAAAGACGTCCACGAGCGACTCTGGCAGAAGCTGAAGACCGGCATCAGCGTCTGGATTGTCAACGGACGTCTGGTGCGCAGCGTTTTCGATATCGACTTTACCGAGGGCGGTCATGACTATGTTTACGAATTCGTGCCGGAGAACGAGGTCTGGATTGACGACGCGATAGTGGAGGCGGAGCGGGGCTATGTATTGCTGCACGAACTACACGAGCGCAACCGGATGGCGAAAGGCGTACCTTACGATAAAGCCCACACCGAATCGAGCCGTTTAGAATATCACTGCCGCCACCACCCCGACGAACTGCATGATAAATTAGTGGACGAGGGGTGGGGGTGAGATGGAATTATTGTAGGTATTTAAAGTCATTATGCCACTTAATATATTCTTGAGAAGGACGATCTATAGGATTGACGGGGAACCGGATTTCTTTGCCTTGAAGATTATAATAGTCTCTACCATTCTCAAATTCTTCTTTAATTCTACGACTAACCTCAAATTTCATAGATGGTGTAATAGTGACATAACCCTTATCAAATAAAGCGTGCAAATCACGCCTTAAAAGGATACCATTACTGACGATATGCAAGCCTGAATCCATGTATGGCTTAATGTGTGCTGCATCAAGGGCTGGGAGAGTCCTTTCATTTGTTACTGCACATCGACGTTCATAAGCTTCAGTTACAATAATACGGAATGATCCTTGTCCAAGACGTGGTAAGGTGGTTATCGGTGTACCATACCTCGCTTGTTCCTCTTGTACTCCTGACGGTATTTCTTTTTCTTGAGATATTGATGCAATGAGGGTACTTATGTGTAATCGTTCCCAAAGAGAACGCCCAGGTTCTACTGATAAATCATATCCTTTACCTTGTACAATACTTGGACTAAAATCTGACGGTGGAGATATCCATTCACTTTCTTGAAGGAAAAATGGTTGTTCAAGAAGTATACATCCTATGTTGAAATCCGTAGCGAGATCCTCTTTTTGATGTTTAAGATTTACTATAATTTTTCGCATTTCTAATAAGCTATTTGCTCCATTTTTTATTCCAAACGAATCCCATACAAGACTAATAGGTAATATTTTAGAATATGCGAAAAATCCACCACCAACAATTTTGTTATGTGGATAATGCAGCTTAAATAAAAATAATTCCCCTGGTTTTAAAGCTTTAAATTCCTGATTACCACCAGGCTGCCAAAAATTTACTTCATCAAGTTGCGGGATAGTCCTTAACAGACTAAACCAGTCATAATCTGTTACGCCGACGTATGCTCGCATAAAGTTAACCTATCTCAATTACGTAATAATATCACATTTTTGTAAAAAAGGAATATCAGTTTGGGAAAAACTCCCTTAATCCCTCTTTATAAAAGAGGGAAACTGAAAAAGGATATTACCTCTCCCTTTCGTAAAGGGAGAGTTGGAGAGGGTTTTCACTGAACCCTCATCCTCCCCTTATATTCCCCCACTACCCTACCGATTACGGCGGCTTCTTTAACGCCCTGTTGATGGAGTTTTTGGAGGAGGCGGGGGGCTTTAGCTTTAGGTACGGCTATCAATAAACCGCCGGAGGTCTGGGGGTCGAAAAGGATGTCCCGTAAAAAGTCGGGCACTTTCGCGTCAAAGTCCACCATGTTCTTACGATACTCTCGGTTGCGGGCTAAGCCGCCGGCGACCATCCCCATCGCGTAATATTCTTTAGCCTCGGGGAAAAGGGGCACGGCGGCGGCATCGATTTCAAAGCCGACCTTGGTGCCATCTATCATCTCGCAGGCATGCCCCAACAAACCGAAACCGGTGATATCTTTACAGGCGCTAACGCCCACCTCCAGCATCGACTCGGACGCGGCGCGGTTGAGGGTGGTCATACTCTTAACGATACGGGCGATGGCTTTCGGCGACGCCGTACCGCCCTTGATAGCCGTGCTGATGATGCCGGTGCCGAGGGGCTTGGTGAGGATAAGGACGTCGCCAGCTTTAGCGGTGTTGTTGTGGACGACTTTAGCGGGGTGGATAACGCCCGTCACGGCCAGACCGTACTTCAGCTCGGGGTCATCGACAGTATGGCCGCCGACGAGGATGACGCCCGCCTCGTGCATTTTAGCCAGTCCCCCCTCCAGCACTTTCTTTAAAATAGAAAAGTCCAGCGTGTCTTTAGGAAAGCAGACGACGTTTAACGCCGTCATCGGCTTACCGCCCATAGCATAGACATCGCTTAACGCATTGGCAGCAGCAATCTGCCCGAAGTCGTAAGGGTCGTCGACAATCGGTGTAAAAAAGTCGACCGTCTGGACAATTGCCAGGTCGTCGGTTAGCTTATAGACGCCGGCGTCCTCCGCCCGCTCCATCCCCGCGATGAGGTTGGGGTGGGACTGAAATTTGAGTCCCGCCAGCGCTTTGGCGAGGTCGCCCGGACCTATCTTACAAGCTCAACCCGCGCCGTGGACGGTCTCGGTCAGGCGGAGTTTTCGTTCGTCCATTTTTTTACCTCTTGCGATAATTGTACTATGTAGCGGTTAAATAACCAATAACCAATAACCAAACTGTTTGGGATTTGTTTATAGACAAACCATATCTTTATGAAGTATAGAGTCGATAGTCTTGACCATATTAGTCGGTTTGCCGACCTTAAGCTTATCCGTCAATTCGAAGAACTCAAGGCAAGTAGAGCAGGCGAGTATCTCTACCCCCTGCTCCTCCAGTTTTTTAAGATGCACTAAAGCCCACGAGCCTTCACAGACCAGCTTCACGCCGGTATTCCAAAAAATCATAGAAGCGGGTTTATCCGGGCTTTCGACGAGCAGCCTTAAGAAGTTGGACATAACAATCTGACCAAGTTGCTCGTCTCCCCGTCCCAAAGTCTCGCCCTGTATCAAAAACACTTTAAATGACATGTTACACCCCTGTTTCGCTTGAGGAATAAAGTTGGATAAATTAAAATAATCCATGGAATTATATCATAAGAGAATACAGAGTGACGAATCACAGTATCGAAAGTTTGAAAATTAACGTTAACGGCTGGGGGGCGCATTACCTTAAAGCCGGGAGCGGTCGTCCGGTGGTGCTGATACACGGCGGCGCCAGCGATGCGCAGGACTGGATAAGCACAATGACAGCGCTATCCGACCGCTTTAGCTTTTACGCTCTGGACCTGCTCGGCTACGGGCAAAGCGAGCGGAATGAAAACGGCTATTTTCTTTCTGATTACACCGATTTCCTGCTGGGGTTCATCGATACGCTTAAGCTGGAAAAACCGGTGCTGGCGGGTCATTCGCTGGGGGGGAGGTTTTGCCTGGATGTGGCGATTAAAGAACCGGAAAAGGTCAGTAAACTCGTGCTCGTTGATACGACAGGGCTCGGCAGCATGAGCGCTTTAGGAAACTTCCTGCAACTCTTTTTTTGGGTATATCGTAAAGCATTACGCCGTCCGCAGCCATTCCCCACCTTTCGGATGAAACCGGGCGAAAAATTCGACCACGACTATAAAGAAGAGTTGCGTCACCTGAAAGTGCCGACCCTAATCATCTGGAAGAGCATGGACTTATACCTGCCGGCGGCAATCGGACGCCGGGCGGTGAAGCTGATACCGAAGGGTAAACTGGCGATAGTCAACGGTATCGGTCATGCACCTCATAAAGGGAATACCGCAGCCTTCAGTAAAATACTGGCTGACTTCCTCGATAACGAATAAAAACGCTTTATCTCGAATGTTTTTTGAAAAATTCCCAGATAACCTCATTCGCATCGATATCGCGGCATGTCTTGCCGATAACTGTCACCGGGTATTGCCAGCCGACCGGCCAACTATGACCGCCGCCGATGATGGCGTATAACACGACTTCCGTGCCCTGGTTGCCTCCGCTATAAGTCGTGATAAGTACTCTGGTACCGTCGGTGGGATCATTATCGGGTATCCAGGTAATAGTAGGTGTCGAGGAACACTGATTAAAAGCGGCTATCAATGCAACGGCATCCGGCACCGAGAGTATCGGTCCCAGCATCCGCTCGCCTTCCATGTCATACGTTTCACCGCCCTGCCACGGTACCAAAGGGTCTTGCGTCCCGGTCATCACGAGGACGGATATCGGTACCGTCGCTATCGGCTGCGCCGCTTCTTTTTCGGACATCCCGTAAGCTACAGCAGCGACCGCGGCGAATTTTTCTGAAAGTTCATGAGCTAAACACATCGTCATATGCGAGCCGTTAGAGATACCCGTAACATAAATGCGTTTACCATCGATATTATAAGTCGCGCTAAGTTGCTTGATAAGCTCGGTAAAGAAACCCACATCATCGGTTTGGGAAAAATTGGGGTCGCGGTGGTCGTTCCACTTGCCGTCGACAGCGCTGGGATATACCACGACGAAGCCGTCTTTATCCGCTAAAGTATTAAAGCCGCCATGCGTAAACTTCACCGTTTGTTCGGCGTCCCCACCGGCGCCATGCAGGCAAAAAACCAGTGGCATCGGTTCCATTTGTTTATCGGCTGGCGGCAGGTGAATGATGTAGGTACGATTAACCCCATCCCAGTATAATGAACCGATATGGTCGCCGGTCGTTACGGTAACTGACGGGGTGGTAGTTGTAATCGGAGAAGTGGTTGTAGTTGTAGTTAGAGTCGGTGTAGGAGATGTTGATGGAGAAGTAGTCGAGGTAGGGATAGGATTTGAGCAACTCGTCGTTAAAACACTAAAAATCATTAGTAAAATCAGAGATACGATAGCCTTTTTTCTACTTAACATAGATAAAAGTATATCCCACGTTTGGCTAACATACAATAGATGAAAGGTACAGCGTTTAAGCGGTCAGGACGACTACCTGGAGCGTGAGAGGGAGGTTGGATTTGCTGACGGTGAGTTTGGGGCGGGGCTCAATCTGGGACTGCCCCATTTCTTTAATGAAGTTTTCGACCGGCTCGAGGTCGTGGGTTGATTTTTCGGTTTTGTAATGCATGGGAATGACGATTTTTGGCTCGACCTTGCGGACAGTCTGCGCCGCCATCGAGGCGTTAATCGTCGAAACACCGCCGACGGGTATTAACAAAATATCGATATTCCCGATTTCCTCAATGTGTTCGTCGGACAGTACATGACCGATATCGCCGAGATGACAGATATTTACGCCATCGACTTCCATGAGGTAAACGGTGTTCTTGCCTTTAGACTTGCCGTTAACCGCGTCGTGATAGGTGGTGATTCCTAAAATTAAAACGTCGCTGATTTCGTATTCGCCGGGACCTTTAACCAGCCGGTGCTGCTCGTTAACGCCCGCCGCGTAAGAGTGGGAGGGGTGGGGATGACTGATGGTAACGATATCCGCCGTCTGCTTGCCGAGGGTATAGCCTAAACCGGGAGGAAAAGGGTCGGTAATGATAACGGCTTGACTGCCCCGGATGCGAAAACAGGCGTGGCCTAACCAGGTAATATCCACGTTTACAGTGTAGCATATATAGCTTCGGCGGACAAGGAATTTTAGGGAGAAAAGGGGAAGTTATCAGTTTTCAGTTAACAGCGGACAGTTTAAGTAAAAGGGGGTATTAACTAAAAAGCAAAAGACAAGGTTTTTGATACTTTAGTCTCTTGACAAAAGCGTCTTTAAAATGCTAAATTAGATAGGATTAGCAGTCGAGGGGGGAGACTGCTAACGGAGTTAGAATGATAACATCAAGAAGCGGCAGTATCTTAAATTATATCGTCCGGCAGTATATCGGCGGCGCGATTCCCGTGCCTTCGCAGGCGGTAGCGGATAAAGCTGACCTGGGGGTGAGTCCGGCTACCATCCGCAACGAGATGGCGCAGCTGGAAAAGGACGGCTACCTTATCCGTCCCCATACATCGGCGGGTTGCATACCGTCGGATAAAGGCTACCGCTATTATGTCGAAACGATAGATAATATTACCCTCCCCCGCGAAGAACAGTATCTGATCAGTCATACCTTCCACCAGGTGGAAAAAGAGGTGGAGGCATGGCTAAGTTTGACGGCGTCGCTGCTGGCGAGACTTACCCAGAACGTGGCGGTGGTCAGCCTGCCCAAAGCGACGGACTGTAAACTGAAGCACCTGGAGCTTATTTCAGTACAGGACAACCGCGCTTTAATGGTTGTCGTTATCGAAGGCGCAACAGTCAAACAAAAACTAATAACCTTCGATGAGCCGCTAACGCAGCCCGACCTCGCCGCTATCAGCAGTAAACTGAATAACGCCTACGCCGGCTTAACTAAACACCAGATTGACCAGAGTAAAGTGGACCTTACGGCATTGGAGAAGCAGGCTACCGAACACCTTAAAGAAATCATGCAGACCGAAGACAGTAAAGAATACCAGGAGCCTTATTTAGAAGGCTGGCACTTTATGCTGGACAAACCGGAATTCGCCCATAGCGACCAGGCGCGTAAACTCATGGAGCTGGGCGAGCGGCGGGGACTCCTTAAGGTTATCATCCCGGAAAAATTGAGCGCCCCGGGCGTTCAGGTTATCATCGGTAAAGAAAACCAGTACGAAGCTATCCAGAACTGCAGCGTGGTTATCTGTCGCTACGGCCTCCCCAAGGAGACTTCCGGCACCATCGCCGTGGTTGGCCCGACGCGGATGCCTTATGCCCACACCATCCCCACGGTCTATTACCTCTCGTCCGTGCTCAACCAGCTGATGGGCGGATTATATCGTATCGAAAACCGCGGTGAATAAAAAAAGAGACTTGATAATGAAAGCCAAAGAACCAGAAGAAAAAGATAAAGTAAATAGCGAAAAAGTTCCGCCAGAAAAATCGACGGAAAAAGCCCCTCAAAAGTTGTCGGGTCAGGCCCCTCAAGAGCTATCGGGACAGGCCCCCGCAGAATTACCCGAATCAACCATCACCCCGGAGGAAGCTCTGGCGGAGGAAAAGAAACGCGCCGAGGAATATTTAGCCAACTGGCAGCGGGCGCAGGCAGACTTCGTTAACTACAAACGCCGTGCCGAACAGGATAGGCTGGAATTTAACAAGTTCGCCAACGCCAACCTCTGCTCGAGTATTTTACCGATTATCGATGATTTAGAGCGGGCGATTGCCGCCATCCCGGAGGAGTATGCTAAAACCGACTGGGTGGAAGGCGTGCGGCTCGTGGATCGTAAGTTTAAAACGATATTGGAGGGGCATGGGGTTAAACCCATATTCGCCCTGGGTATGACTTTCGACCCGTCAATCCATGAGGCAATCAAACATGAAAAAGGCAAGGAAGGCATGGTCATCGCCGAATTTGAAAAAGGCTACATGCTGAATGATAAACTTCTCCGTCCCTCCCGCGTTGCCGTGGGTAGTGGCGAAGGAGAAGAAAAGAAAGGCAAAGCAGAGGAAAAAGAGGGGTTCACTCATAAGGTTCACCCTGAAGAGTCAAAGGAGGAAGAGCAAAATGGCTAAAGCAGTAGGTATCGATTTAGGGACAACTTTTAGCGAGGTGGCGGTGCTGGAGGCTGGCGAACCGGTCGTTATTACCAGCTCCGAAGGCAGTCGCCTGGTGCCTTCGGTCGTCGCGATAAATAAAAACGGGGAGCGGCTGGTGGGGCAAATCGCCAAGCGCCAGGCTATCGTCAACCCGGAAAACACCATCTATGCCATCAAGCGCTTTATGGGACGCAAGTGGGGAGAGCCGGCAGGACGCGAGTTGCCGGTCGAGGAAGACGCCAAGCGCAAGACATATAAAGTCACCAAAGCGCCGAATAACGACGTGCGGGTTTTGATGGGCGGTAAAGAATATAGTCCGCCGGAAATATCGGCGATGATTTTACAGAAACTAAAGGCAGACGCCGAGGCTTACCTGGGCGAGAAGGTCACCGACGCGGTCGTCACCGTGCCGGCTTACTTTAACGACGCGCAGCGTCAGGCGACTAAGGACGCCGGACAGATTGCCGGTCTGAACGTTTTAAGAATTATTAACGAGCCGACGGCGGCCGCGCTGGCTTACGGCCTGGACAAGAAACATGACGAGACCATCGCCGTTTACGACCTCGGCGGCGGTACTTTCGATATCTCCATCCTTGAGCTGGGCGAAGGCACCTTCCAGGTTAAGTCCACCAACGGCGATACGCACCTGGGCGGCGAGGACTTCGACCAGAGAATCATGGACTGGTTGATTGCTGAATTCAAGAAAGACCAGGGTATCGACCTTAGTAAAGATAAAACGGCTTTACAGCGCCTTAAGGAAGCGGCGGAAAAAGCTAAAGTCGAACTCTCTAACGTGCAGCAGACCGAGGTCAATCTGCCGTTTATCACGGCGGACGCCAGCGGTCCCAAGCACCTGAATATCACATTGACGCGTGCGAAACTAGAGCAACTGGTAATGGACCTGGTAGAAAAAACCATCGGCCCCTGCAAACAGGCGTTAACCGACGCCGGTAAAACCACCGCTCAAATCGACGAAGTAATCCTCGTCGGCGGGCAGACGCGTATGCCTCTAGTGCAGGATAAAGTGAAGCAGTTCTTTGGTAAAGAACCGAATAAGAGCGTTAACCCGGACGAGGTGGTCGCCATCGGGGCGGCGATACAGGGCGGGGTGCTTAAGGGTGAGGTTAAGGACGTCCTGCTACTCGATGTGACGCCGCTGACGCTGGGTATTGAAACATTAGGCGGCGTGGCAACACCCCTTATCCCCCGCAACACCACTATCCCCACCGCCAAGAGCCAGATATTCTCTACAGCGGCGGATAACCAGCCGAGCGTCGAAATCCACGTCCTCCAGGGCGAGCGGCCAATGGCGGCGGATAACCGCACGTTAGGCCGGTTCATGTTGGACGGAATTTTACCGGCGCCGCGGGGCGTACCCCAAATCGAAGTAACATTCGACCTGGACGCCAACGGCATCCTTAACGTCAGGGCGCAGGATAAAGGCACCGGCAAGGAACAAAAGATAACGATTACCGCGTCCAGCGGCCTCTCTAAAGACGAGGTCTCTAGGATGCAGAAAGAAGCGGAGATGCACGCCTCCGAGGACACCCAACGCCGCGAGGAAATCGAAGCCAGGAATACGGCGGATACCATGGCGTACCAGTCGGAGAAGATGCTCCGCGATAATAAAGATAAAATCCCCGCCGACCTTAACAGCGAGGCGGAAGAAAAAATCAAAGCGGTGAAGGAAGCATTAAAAGGCACGGACATTAACGGTATCAAGAGTGCTACCGATTCACTGAACCAAACGATGCAAAAGATTGGACAGGCGGTCTACCAGCAACAGCAACCACCGCCCGGCGGTCAACAACCGCCGCCAGGAGACCAACCGCCGCCTCCAGAGGGGGGCAAGGGCGGTAAAGACGAAGGGACGGTAGAAGGGGAGTTCCGGGAGGTATAATCAAGGGGGGTGAGAGTTATGGGGAAAAAGTTGCGGGATGATAAAAAGGTGGGGAATCTGGAAAAAGACCTCGGACTGCCGCCCGGTACTTTAAGAAACCGAGACGGCCGCGACACGAGGTCGGATAAAAAAGTAGGGACGATAAGGAAAGAGTCAAAAAAGGTATAAGATAGTCTTTCTCCAGATAACCTGAATTGATAACTCTAATAATCAGAGAGGGGGCGAAAATGCCCCCTCTTTCTTTTAAGTCAATTGTTTAAGTTTTTCTATTTCTCCTATAAGATTTAAAATAGGTAATTCTACTTCAGTTGCACCCAAATAGTAGCTAAAAGCACGTGATTTTGTTGTATTTCGTTTTATCTCATGGAAAAACACTTGCGCAATAGTCAAACCCGGATACAAAGTAATAGGAACTTCGGCAGAATTGGACAACTCTAAACATAAGACACCAAAAAACCCAGGGTGGATACCAATTGCAGTTGCTACTACTAAACCCATCCTTCCCCAAGAGGAACGTGATACGACATAACCAGACAAATTTGGTGGCAAACGAAAATATTCAAGACTATTTCCTAATACAAAATGTCCAGGATGAAGCGTTAGATACTTCCCATAAGGTACATATACTATCTCAATTGATTCAGAATATTTTTCAAGGAAATTTTCCTCTCCGACATCAATGTGTGTTACATTTGCTCTTTGCGGAACTATGAACTTTGTTCCAAGTCTGATATCAATTGCAGCAGATGATTCGTCAATTTGTTTTTCAACGTCTAAAATAGGAGTTACTATTAGCCGTTTTTCTTCATCTTTAGTATTATATAAAAGTCTTTTTAAACCCATACCGCCAACAACACTCATTTACTTACACCCCATCGGTTTTGCATTTCAGAATATTCCAAACTTTTAGATATTAAATTAAATAATCTTTCTGTTACTTTCCCTCTATCTTGTAAGCCTAGTAAATTTGAATATCCAGGATCCTCACCAATAAGATACGCCCAACCAGCGTTTAGTATAGATTCTGCCTTTATAACCGTGTTTTTTCCTGTATTGAAATCAATTATTTCATTTGGAGGTATGCCCTGAGCTATATTTTTACACAACGTTGGAATATCTTTATTGTACTCTTTTGAAGTGTATCTTCGGTTTTGAGTTATTTTTTTTGCTTCTGTTAATATATTTGGTAGAGTTGTTAAAATACTTGGAATAATATCTCTATATTTTCCCTCCACCTGGTGTGTGTTGATCGAGTTTGTAGTGTAAGATAACCATTGTTTAACATAATTTAAATTACTGCTTCTATTTAAAGCACTTTTATATGACAAACCGTTTTGTCTTCCATTTATTAACATTTTACACATAAATTGAATTCGCATATTATCAGGAGGGTGCGTATCTGACGCCGTTGAACAGAAAGGCCCGGCAAAATATATATATGAATAAAGATAAGCAGGACCAAATACACATATAGCAATGGCATCGGCTGAAAGTTCTTCTACCCAAGAACCTTTATATAATTGCTGGTATGGAGTATCATTAGAATTTATCACAATAGGTAATAAAGTATTCGCTAATTGCTCTGTATCATACCAAACATGACCTATTTCATGAGCAAAAATACAATGAATTGGTATATTTCTTCTTTCTGATATCGGACATTCAATCATGAAAAAAAGGTCGGGAAAATCTAAATTTGTTAATATATCTTGATATCCGGCTTGTATAAATATTTCTTTTATTTCTTTATGGATAGACCAAATCATATAATTATAAGCGCGCGATGCTTTTACTATAAAGTCACAAGTCGAACCAGCATGTAGTTGTTTTTCCAACATACTTCTTATAGGAACAACAAAGGTAACAGGACAATTTTGAATGTCTGCCCCTTCAATACATTGCATCAACAGATGCAAAACACTAAGCAAAATTGTTTTTGCTCTAAGGAATATTTCAGTACGTCGATCCGGCGTAAGAGGTAACGAACTTGGATTATTGAGTAAGCTTAAAATATCTTGGCTTACTCTTTGATTAGCTAATATGGCAAGCTCAATCAGTCGTTTTGGACCAGTTGGAGGATATTGTCGTAGATTTATTCTAGTTAACTCATCACCTAAAGCTCTTGATCTATCTAAGGTAATTTCTAGGAGATGAGATGTCAAATGTTGCGCAGGCATACGCAACAAAACCTCAAACAGCCTCTAATACAGATTGTGCTTTTTGAAATTTAATGCGGCTATAACTTGTAAAGAAATTATCCAGTTGATCTACTTTTTGCGTATTTACAGTCTGATTATTTATCATTCCTTCAATTGTATCACGTAATTCTTCTAATTTGGAAAGTTGGACCATAATTGGCTGAACTGAGATATAAACCTTAGAAACATTTATATCATGTGCAGAACGGATTACATCTTTTTGAAGCCTTTCCCCTTCAATAACATCATCTATAAATTTTTTTGCTTTTTTCAAGACTTCCTTTTCTTCCGCACTTAAGACCTTATTTTCCTTGAAACCAATTAGTGAAAGAATAACATTATCCGCAAAGAGTCCTTCACCTACTTCAGAGGAATATTTCTGAAAATTTATTTCTCCCCTCATATCCTTCTCCTCCCAAATAGACTCTGGTGTAACTAATCATATTAAATAGTTTTAAAACTATTTGTCAATATTTACTTTTTGTAAATATTAAATATTGCTTTATCAAAACAATTATATATAATATTTAATAAAAAGTCAAGTTGTCTATTGCATTTTTTTTACTTTTTGTATAATATTTCTATTATATCCTTTTTATGTAAGGTTATATTTCTGTGAAGAAACCAATAAATAATTTTGGACAAGAACTTAGGCGATTACGTCATGAAGGAACTAAACGATGTTCTCAGATGGTTCTGGCCAAATTAACAGGTTTATCGGTTAGTTACATTAGTCAATTGGAAACAGGGTTCAAAAAACCTACTGTACCAGTTATTAGAAAAATATCTCCTCACCTTGGGGTTAAATCAAACCACTTTTTTAAGTTGATTGGTATGGTAGAGATGGATTTTGATGCCATATTTGCAGATAATTTAAACCAAATAAAAAGCCAGATGCCTAACTTGCCAAAAGATCAGTTAGAAGAAATAGCAAATTACCTTACGTATTTAGACTTTAAATCATCTGTCCTTGAAAAATAATTTTAAAATCTCAACTCCAGTCTTGGTTTAAGCAGATGCTCTGCCAGCTTGGTTTCGCGCATATATTTAACCAGCAACTGGTGGAGTTCTTTAGCTTTTTCAGGGTTTTCTTTGATAAGGTTCTTTAATTGATGGGGGTCGGATTTGATATTATACAGTTCGGATTGCCCCGGCTCGGTGTTATAAAGCAGCGTCCATTCCTTGGTGGTGACCGTAGCCGTCGAGTCTTTTTCCGTCACCCGCGGGAAGTCGTCAATTGACTTCATCATTTCACCGGCGTTAATGAACGGGTGGGCGCTGATTACGTAGTCGCGGCCGGGCTTTTTCGTGTCTTTAATCATGGGCAGCAGCGATTTCCCATCGACCCAGGCTGGAACTTTCTGCCCCATGGCCTCCATCACCGTCGGCATCAGGTCGACGGCGGAGGTCAGCTCGGTGTACGACGTAGGCTTTACGCCGGGCATGTAAACAAACAGGGGCGTATTCGTCACCTCCTCATAGAACGGCGAAGCTGACCAGATGCCGTTGATCGGCCGGCCGGTCTTTTTGTCTCTGGCGAAAATCATCTTACCCACGATGCCGCCGTGCTCGCCGAAGTAATAGCCGTGGTCGCTGGTAAAGATAACCATGGTATTTTTTAGTAATCCCAGGTTTTCGACGTGCCGCATAAAGTAGCCGAACCAGGTATCCACCATGGTGACCTCGCCGCAATAGGAGGCGTGGGCTTTATTAACCTTTTCTAAGGTCATACCGGGCACGTCCTGCCAGTAGCTATAGATAGGCATCGCCTGCTCGCCGTCATGACCGGGCCAGTAAAGCTCGCGGTAATGTTGCGGCGGCTCCCAGGGTTCGTGGGGGTCCCAGGTATCTACATAAAGGAAAAAGTTTTCTTGATAATGACGCTCCAGCCATTTCATCGCCGTGGCGAAGGTGCGTGGGGCGAAGCAGTCCGATTCATAAAGCCAGTCGCGCCGCACATCGCCGCCGTAAATATTGTGCATGACCTGCCCCTCGCCGGTCTTGGGGTCGCCTCGCCATTCGAGGTGCATCTGGCCGCTAACCTCGGTAAAGGTGCGGAAGCCGCGGTCGTAATTCATGCCCCGGCGGATATAGAAAGGCGTATCGACGATAGCGGCGGTGTTGATGCCCTTATCCGAAAGCAGCTGGGGCAGCGTCACCTCGTCTTTAAACAACGGTTCCCACAGCATGTAGGACATCGTCCAGCGTCCGGTGAGGTAATCGGCGCGGGTGGGCATGGTGGGGAAGCCGGCGATATAATGCCGGTCGAACCGCACCGACTTAGCCGCGAAAGCGTCGATTGAAGGAGTTATGATTTCTTTATTGCCATAAGCACCGATATGGTCGCGACGCAAGGTATCCGATATTACCCAGATAACGTTCATTTTTCTCCTTTTCAGATATGCATTCAATATATTGTTTGTATCATAATATACAACATTAGGTAAAAAAGTAGAAATTGTGCGGAGACTAGGCTAATATGTGTATAAAATTTATCATCTCTAAGGAGCGAAAAAGTGCCGCCATCGGTTTATCCCACGGGGACGACCATCTACTACCCTGAAAAATGCTGGAACGGCTACACGCTTTTCCAGAGTGAGTTGCATCGCAATAACGGCTACGGGGCGGTGCTGATAGACATGAATGGCAACGTCGTTAACCGCTGGCAGGGACTGGACGGTTTCCCCAATAAAATGCTCCCCGGCGGGAACATAATGGGCAGTACGGGGGTACGCAACTTTAAGTATGGCTACCAGGATATGCTCGACCTCGTGGAAGTGGACTGGGACGGCAATATCGTCTGGAAATTCGATAAATACGAACTGGTCAAAGACCCGCACCAGAAGCCGCGCTGGATGGCACGCCAGCACCACGACTACCAGCGGGAAGGCAATCCGGTCGGTTACTACATCCCCAGGATGGATGCTAAAGCGGGCGGCGGTAAAACTTTAATTCTCTGCCATAAAAATCTCACCAATCCCAAAATCAGCGATAAGACGTTGGTGGACGACACCATTATCGAGGTGGACGGGCGGGGCAAAATTACCTGGGAATGGGTCTGCAGCGAACACTTCGACGAGATGGGGTTCAGTCCACAAGCAAGAAAGGCAATCAAACGTAACCCTGGTATCAAGCCGATGGCTGGTAACGTGGGCGACTGGATGCATATGAACTCGATATCCACGCTAGGTCCCAACAGGTTTTATGATAATGGCGATAAGCGTTTTCATCCGGATAACATTATCTGGGACGGACGCCAGACGAACATCATCGCCATTATTGACAGAAAAACCGGCAAAATAGTCTGGCAGCTGGGACCCCTATTTACCGCCAATAAAACCCTGAAGAAAATCGGCCAGATTATCGGCCAGCACCACGCCCATATGATACCGCGGGGCTTAAAGGGGGAGGGGAATATCCTTATCTTTGACAACGGCGGAGCCGCTGGTTATGGGACACCTAATCCCGGCGCTCCCGAGGGCATCGATAACGCCAAACGGGATTTTTCGCGGGTGCTGGAACTAGACCCGATAACTTTAGAGATAAAATGGCTATATCCCCCGCCAGGACCCGGCATGAGCCGACTTTACAGCGCTTTCGTTAGCTCCGCCCAGCGCCTCCCCAACGGCAATACGCTGATTACCGAAGGCAATATCGGGCGGATTATCGAAGTGACGCCGGAACAGGAAATAGTCTGGGAATACGTCAGTCCGTTTAAGCACCGGATGCTAAAGTTCAGTCTTTTATACCGCGCCTACCGCGTCCCATATAAGTGGGCGCCAAATGCAGAAAGAACCGAAGAAATCGCTATTCCGCGTCGCGACAATAGTAAATTCAGAGTACCAAACTCTCCCAAGCTGCAAAAAGAGAAAGTAACGAGAATAAAGCTTTAGCCGTGAGGATAAGATGGTAAAAAGTCAAGATTGGAAAAAGTTACTTAAGGCAGACCCCACCGACTGGTTGCTGGAGGAGGACGACCCGGGAGTAAGATACCTGGCTTTGCGGGATATAGTCGAAGCCGATGAGAAAGAAATAAAAGCCGCCAGGACTAAAGCCCACCGCGAGGGGCCGATTGCTGTCATATTGGATAACATGAGTCCAGAAGGCTACTGGGTTAAACCGGGTCCCGGTTACCTCCCCAAGATGAAAAGCATCGTGTGGTCAATTATGTCACTGGCGCAGCTTGGTGGTTTTATTGAAGAAGATAAACGTATTAAAATCGCCTATTCATATTATCTGGACCACGCCCTAGTTAAAGGAGGACAGTTTACCCCCAACGGAAAAGTTACCGATATCGGTCTCTGCCTGCAGGGTAGAATGCTGGCATCGCTTATGGATTTAGGCTGTAAGGACAAACGTCTGGATACGGCCTATGAATGGATGGCACGGAGAGTAACCGGCGATAACCTGCCCCGTAAAATCAATGATGACGGCCTTGCCCCGGTGAAGGACGTCCCTGGCCCGTTCCGCATTGTTAATTTTATATCCAATCCGACATTTGGATGCCGCACGAATGAAGGTTTAGCCTGTGGCTTTGCAGGTGTGCTTGTGTTGACTGCTTTTTCCCGCCTGCCAGTGGAACGCAGGACGGACTTGATTAAACGTGCAATCAATGCAGGAGTAGATTTTTTCTTGAGTACGGAACCCTCGATCGCTGGTTTCCCCGGCCACCGGAAAGGCACACCTGACCCCATGTGGTGGCGGTTCGGTTTTCCCGCCTTTGGGACGGAAATATTGGGGATAGCGGAAACATTAACCGCACTGGGATATGGAAACGACCAACGTCTGGTAAAAACGCTGGACGTAATAAGAAAAAAACAGGGTGGGGATGGAAAATGGCTCTACGATTATCCTTTCCGTAATAATCGAATGTGGGTGAAATATGGAGAACCATATCAGCCCAACAAGTGGGTAACTTTAAGAGCGATGAGGGTGTTGAAGCAGGCAGGGCAGTAAGCGTTAATGTATTTGCGCAATTACGCAATTGCTCTTTTTCCTACCCCACTACGAGATCCTTCGCTGCACTCAGGATGACAACTGCGGCTGTCATTTGCCCCCACCCCTGATTAACCCCTATAATTCTAACGTGCTCAACAACGAAATTCTGCATAAGATAATCCGTCCGGCGCGCTATACCGGCGGCGAATGGAACAGTGTCGTTAAAGACTGGGACACTATTCCTATCAAGATTGCTTTGGCTTACCCGGATACTTATGAAATCGGTATGTCCAATATGGCAATCCCTATTCTTTACGAAATCCTCAATCAAGAGGCAGACGTTTTAGCGGAGCGGGTTTACGCTCCCTGGGTGGATATGGAAGCGGCGCTGCGTGAAAATAAGATACCGCTCTTTAGCCTCGAAAGCCAGCGGCCGCTTAAAGATTTTGATATCATTGGTTTTTCACTCGGATATGAACTGGGCTATACCAACGTCCTGAACATGCTCGACCTGGCGGGGATACCCGTTTTAGCCGCCGATAGAAACGATTCTTATCCGTTGATAATCGCCGGCGGAACCTGCGCGCTGAATCCCGAGCCGATGGCGGATTTTATCGACGCCTTCGTTATCGGCGACGGTGAAGAGGTCATCTTAGAATTTCTCGCTGTTTATCGGGGGGAAAAGGGGCGGGGTAAAAAAGAGCTTTTACGTAAGCTGGCGACCGTCGAAGGCGTCTATGTCCCCAGCCTTTATGATGTTAAGTACGGTAAAAACGGCTTAATTAAAAGCATCACGCCTAACGCCCCCGAAGCTAAAGACAAAATACGCCGCCGACTCGTCAACAAACTGCCGCCGCCGCCCGTGAAACCGGTAGTGCCGTTTATCGAAGTAACGCACGACCGCGGCGCTATCGAGGTGCAACGGGGATGCAGCCGGGGCTGCCGTTTTTGCCAGGCGGGCATGCTGTACCGTCCCGTCAGGGAGCGTCCCCACGAGGAAGTAATCGAGGCGGCGGGTGACATTATCAATAATTGCGGCTACGACGAAATTTCGCTGGTATCCCTCAACACCAGCGACTATTCGGGCGTCGATAAACTGGTCGCCAGGCTAACGCAAAAATACCCTAAACTCACCCTATCCCTCCCCAGCTTAAGACTCGACGATTTTTCCGTTAAGTTAGTGGCGTCGCTGCCGACGCGGAGTCGAACCGGTCTTACCTTTGCCCCGGAAGCCGGCAGTGAAAGACTCCGCCGCGCCATCAATAAAAACATTACCGACGCCAGCCTTTTAGAGACGGCGGGTAAAGCCTTCGAGCGCGGGTGGACGAGTTTTAAGCTTTATTTTATGGTCGGACTCCCCACCGAAACATTAGAAGACGTGGCAGGCATTATTACTTTAGTCGAAAAAGTGCGCGACCAGGGTAAAAAAGCCAGCGGTCGTAAACCGATGATAAGGGTCAGCGTCGCAACCTTCGTCCCCAAGCCCCATACTCCCTTCCAGTGGAGTAAACAGGAAGACGAAGCCTCTTTAAAAACCAAACAGGAACTACTGCAAAAATACTTACAACAAAAGGGCATCCGCCTCGCCTGGCATGACCCGAACGTCAGCTTGCTGGAGGCGGTCATGGCGCGGGGCGACCGGCGGGTGGGTAAAGCTATCAAGCGCGCCTGGGAATTGGGCTGCCGCTTCGATGCCTGGAGCGAGCATTACACTCACGAAAAATGGCTGCAGGCTTTAAAAGACAGCGGCATTGAGCCGGGTTTTTACGCTACCCGCGAGCTTTCTCTGGACGAAATACTGCCCTGGTCGCACATCGACGCCGGGGTATCGGTAGAGTTTTTAAAAAGAGAATATCAAAAGGCTAAAAGCGGCGAAGAAACTCCCGACTGCCGGAGTAACGCCTGCAACGCCTGCGGTCTGGAACAGACGGAGATTTGCCGAAGCCGAGTTTAGCTCTTCTTTTCTTTTTCCTCTTCTTCCTCGAAGGTAGTTATCGCTACCAGGCGGTCGCCCGGCTCTAACGTCATTACCCTAACGCCCTGGGTGCTTCTGCCCTGCGTTGTGATGCCTTTGCGCGGGTCGTCTTCTTTAACGGGTGTGCGGGTCATCATGCCTTCGGCGGAAACGAGCATAACTTGCTGCGTTTCGGTTACAACGCGCGAGGCAGTAACGTCGCCGGTCTTATCGACAATCTTAAAGGTTCTCACGCCGCTGCCGCCGCGGTTTTGCTGCGGATATTCATCACCCGTGGTGACCTTACCGTAACCGTTTTCCGTTACTACGAGTACATAACCATTTTTCACGACACGGTCCATGCTGATAACCGCGTCGCCTTTAGCAACACGCATACCGCGGACGCCGCCGGAGGTGCGGGAGGCAGAACGCAAACTCTTAACATCAAAGCGTATCGACTGGCCCTTGCCGGTGACCATGATAACATCGTCTTTATCCGTCGCCAGTCTGACCGATACCAGCTCGTCGCTCGACTCCAAATCCATTGCGATTAAGCCGCTGCTGCGTACTGAAGTAAAATTATCTACTGGCGTCTTTTTAACTTCACCCATCTTGGTAGCCATGACCATGAAGGTGTCCTTCATCAGACCGTTGGTAGCAACCATCGCCGTGACTCTTTCGCCTTCGGATATCGAAATCAGGTTGATTACCGCCAGTCCTTTAGAGGTGCGGGTCGCCCCGGCGGGTATTTCATGGGTTTTGAGATAATAGACCTTGCCTTTATCCGTAAAGAAAAAGAGGTCGTCGTGGGTATCCGCCACCGTCAATATCATGACCGCGTCTTCTTCGCGCGTCACCTGCCCGATAATCCCCTTGCCGCCGCGGTGCTGCAAGGCGTAAAGGCGGGCTGGTATTCTCTTGATAAAGCCGCGGGAGCTTAAAGTAACGACAACTCTTTCGTGCGGGATGAGGTCTTCTTCGGAGAAATCGAGCTTGCCCTGGTCGAGAATCTCGGTGCGGCGCTTATCGCCGTATTTTGACTTAAGCTCGTTGATATCATCTTTGATGAGGAAGAGGATTTTCTTCGGGTTAGCCAAGAGGTCTTTATAGTAAGAAATATTTTTTAAAGTCTCGACTAATTCGTCTTCTATCTTCTGTCTTTCCAGTCCAGCTAAACGTCGCAGCTGCATATCGAGGATTGCCTGTGCCTGCAGCTGGGAAAGCTTAAACCTCTCCATGAGGTTTTTGCGGGCGGCTTCGGTGGTTTCCGATTCACGGATGGTCTTAATAACCGCATCGATATGGTCGAGGGCGATTTTTAAGCCTTCTAAAATATGTGCCCGAGCTTCAGCCTGTTTAAGTAAATACTTAGAACGCCGCGTAATAACCTTCTGGCGGAATTCGATATAATGCTGAAGGGCTTCTTGAAGACTGATAACCTTCGGCTGCCCATCAACCAGAGCGAGCATGTTGACGAAGAAGGACGACTGCATCGCGGTATGTTTGAAAAGATTATTGAGCACCGAGTTAGCCTGGGTCTCTTTTTTAAGGTCGATAACGATACGCATCCCCTGCCGGTCGCTTTCGTCACGCAGGTCGCTGATGCCTTCGATTTTCTTGTCTTTAACTAAATTAGCGATATCTTCGATAAGGGCGGCTTTATTCGTCTGGTAAGGCAGCTCGCTGACGATAATCTGCTGCTTGCCGCCGGCGGACACGCTGGTGATATGCGCCCTGGCGCGGACGACGATTTTTCCATGGCCGGTGGCATAAGCGTTCTGGATGCCTTCACGTCCCTGGATAATACCCGCGGTGGGGAAGTCGGGACCCTTAACTAATTTACCGAGTTCTTCGATAGTTGCTTTCGGGTTATCGATGAGATAAGTGATAGCGTCACAAACCTCGCCGAGGTTATGCGGCGGAATATTGGTCGCCATACCGACGGCGATGCCGGAACTGCCGTTAAGCAGGAGGTTCGGGAGGCGGGCGGGCAGTACCGTGGGCTCCTGACGGCTGTCATCATAGTTGGGCATGAAGTCGACGGTTTCTTTTTCAATGTCAATCAGCATCTCTTCGGCGATTCTCGCCAGTCGCGCTTCGGTGTAACGCATGGCGGCGGGGGGGTCATCATCGACGCTGCCGAAGTTGCCCTGGCCATATACCAGCGGGTAGCGCATCGAAAAGTCCTGCGCCATACGCACCAAGGCATCATAGACCGAGGTGTCACCGTGGGGGTGATATTTACCAAGGACTTCACCGACTATAAGGGCGCTCTTGCGGGTGGGCCCATTAGCACGGAGGCCCATGTCGTTCATGGCATAAAGAATGCGGCGATGCACCGGTTTTAAGCCGTCGCGGACGTCCGGCAAGGCACGCGAGACGATAACGCTCATTGCGTAGTCGAGGTATGAGCTTTTCATTTCATCTTCAATATTGACCGGTCTAACAGTGCCCGATACCATCAGATGTGCCTCCTATTCGTCCTCGTTGCCGGTGTCGTCTTCAACTTCGTTGGGTTCTTCCGCCAGCACCTCAACCTCGTCGCCGCCGACGATTGTATAGCCGGATTCGTCTTCTTCTTCGCCCTCGATTTTCGTCAGTTTGTCACTGCCGTAAGCTCGGAACTCCTCCATGCCTTTAGGCGGGAAGGAGAGTCTACCGGCCTGCGATGGGTCCTGGTAAATTTCGTGGACCATAACCGTCATACCCTCGGCGGTGGATTTGACGACCGTGGCGGAATATTTATTGCCGCCGATCATTAGCCGGATAAGCCGCGGGGCGTGTTTCGGTTCAGCCCTGCCCAGGTATTCGCCGCGGCTGTTTTCGACCGCCAGGTTAGAGCCGTCGATTTTTAGTATCGCTTTATCACCGGCGACGGTGCTGGCACGCTTTTCTTTTTGGGCTAATTCTACCAACGTCACGACGCCAGCTTTGCCGATTTCCTGGATGAACTTCTGGGGTTCGACCTTATCGGTTTCTATTTCGGTCTTACCCGTATCTTTCAGATCATTCAGGCGGCGGATGTTCCTATTGGCGATAGCATTATATGGGTCGAGGGCTACCGTTTTCTGATAAGCTTCACGTGCCAGCTTGTATTGACCCAATTCCATATAAGCTCGGCCCAGGCGATTTAACGCATCGACATCATCAGGAAAAGCAGTGATAATCTCCTTGTTGACTTCGACCGCTTCCTGCCAACGCGCCTGCATCGCCATATCGATAGCTTCTTTGCTGCGCTGCTCTTTAAATCTTATCTGTTTTTCGTCTTCGCGTGGCATCTTTTTCCTCTAAAAATCTATATGAGTCTCTATGAATTGATATATTCTACATCAGAGAAATCAGCCATTCAAGAGGGTTTTTGACTAAAATTTTAAGCTGTTTGACAAATCATCTTAACAGCAGATAGAATTTAGATAGAAGCCTTATATAAATTTTATAGGAGTTGAACCTAAAATGCAAGAAAAAGTGAAGGATGTTTTAGATAAAGTCCGTCCCTATTTGGTGAGGGACGGGGGCAATGTTGAACTGGTCAGCATCGAGGGCGGCACGGTTAAAGTTAAACTCGTCGGCGCCTGCGCCGGCTGTCCCCATTCCACGCTGACTTTAAAGAACGGCATCGAACGAATCTTGAAACAGGAAGTGCCCGAGGTTAAAGAGGTTATCGCTGTTTAAAGTCTACAAACAATAAGGGGCAGGTATTAAACCTGCCCCATTTTTCCCAACCCCCCGAGTAGGGGGGTTCTTTATTGCCTTTTAGGTCTCTTTATCTAATTCGAAAGCCTTATGCAGGGCTTTAACCGCTTCTTTTACTTTACTATCCTCGATGATGCAGGTAATCCTGATTTCCGACGTCGTTATCAGCTGGATGTTAATACCCGCCTTGCTTAAAGCGTCGAACATCTTGGCGGCGTAGCCCGGGACATTCTGCATACCGGTGCCGATGATGCTGACCTTCCCCCACTTGGGGTCGCCGATGCATTTTTTAGCGCCGATAGATTTAGCAATCGGTTTAACGACCGCCATCGCGTTTTTCAACTGACTCTCCGCCACGGTGAATGTTAGGTCAGTGATTTTCTTAACGCTGGCGTTCTGCACGATGGTATCGACGCTGATACCCGCTTCTGCCAAAGGCATAAAAATCTTGGCGGCGACACCCGGGTTGTCGGGAACGCTGATGAACGTTATCTTGGCGACATCGAGGTCATAGGCAATGCCTCTTACTTTATTGCGTACTTCCATAGACACCTCTTTATGAATCAACGTACCGGGTTTATTATTAAAGCTGGACACCACCAGCAGCGGGACATTATAAAGTTCGGCAATCTCAACCGCCCGGGGCTGGATGGCTTTAAAACCGTAGGTTACCATTTCCAGCATCTCGTCGTAGCTGATGTCTTTAAGTTTACGGGCTTTGGGGAAAAGGTTGGGGTCGGTAGTATAGATGCCGTCGACGTCGGTATAGCGTTCGCAGCGTTCGGCTTTCAAAGACGCCGCCAGAGCCACTGCGCTAAGGTCGGAAGCCCCCCGCCCAAGTGTTGTCACATCCATGCCTTCGGTAACACCCTGGAAACCGGCGACAACGACGATGTTGTCCTCGGCAAGTTCTTCTAAGATACGCTGGGGCTCGACCTTCACGATACGTGCCTGGCGGTAGGAATTATCGGTTCTGATGCCGGCCTGGGCGCCGCTTAAGCTAATGGCTTTACATCCCATGCCGTGTATCGCCATGGTCAGCAGGCTGGATGAAACCAGTTCGCCGGTAGAAACCAGCGCATCTAACTCGCGCTTATCGGGTGATTCATTGACCTGGTAAGCCAGTGTGATTAATTCGTCCGTCGTATCGCCCATCGCCGAAACGACGACCACCACCTGGTAACCCGCTTTATGGGTCTTAACAATACGCCGGGCGACGTTTTTAATTCTAGCGGCATCTTTGACGGATGAGCCGCCGTATTTCTGGACAATTAGACTCATTTCAGTATTTCCTCACTTGTCCCGAGCTTGTCGAGGGACTTGCTCAATTACGCATTTACTCTTTTTCTCTTTTAATCCACCCATCCCCACCTGGATTCCGGGTCAAGCCCGGAATGACGGGTAGTATATTGCTCAATTACTCTTTTGCGCAACTGCGCAGATACTCTCTTGGAATATATAAGCTTTATTTCCCCACCAATTTACTCATTATTTTATACCCATCAGCGATAAAAACGCCAGTAGCTTTAGCCTCCGCCTCGGTGAACCGGGCGGCACCGTTAGCGTTAATCCCCCTCCCCCATAACAAGAACGGCACGGGGTCAGGATTATGGGTGCGGGTGGGGATTGGGGTGGGATGGTCAGGCATCACGAGGACGCGCAAATCACCCTTATATCCCCGCAAACGGCTGACGACCTGTGCGTCGATATTTTCGATAGCCTGTATTTTTTCATTGATATGTCCGCCATGGCCAGCTTCATCCGGCGCCTCGATATGGACGATAACGAGGTCGTGCTTTTTTAAAGCATCCAAAGCGTCTTTTACCTGGGCGACGTTATCGCTATCAATTGCGTCGGTTATGCCCTTGATTTCCAGAACAGACATGCCTGCCATCTTAGCTAAGCCACGTAGTAAATCGACGCCGGAAGTCATCGCGGCTTTCAGGTTATAAGCCTTTTTAAAATCAGGCATCGCAGGAACCTGCCCACTGCCCCAAAAAAGCCAGATAATACTAGCAGATACTTCGCCGCGCTTAAGCCGTTTCTCGTTGATTTTATGGCTTTTCAGCATGGTTTCAGAACGTTTCATGAGGTCTAACAACAGGTCGCTGCCAGGACCCCGCGGTAGGAAGTCTTTAACCGGTTTACCGGGGATATCATGGGGTGGGGTACAAGTCGCTTTTAAGGTCTCTTCATGACCCTTGATTTTCAAGATATTACGGAACCCGACGCCGGGGTAAAACTTTATTTCATTACTTCCCAGCTCGGCGTTAAGCGACTTTACAATTTCGGCAGCTTCGGGCGACGAAATATGGCCGGCGGAATAGTCGTTCATCCTGCCGTCGCTTACGTTCACCAGGTTGCAGCGGAAAACGACCTCGCCCGGACCGATACCGATACCCAGACTCTTCGCCTCGATGGAAGCCCGTCCTTTATAATAGATAACCGGGTCGTAACCCATCACCGACATACAGGCACAGGCGCTGCTCGGTTCCATACCAGTAGGGACGGTTCGTGCCAGACCTAAAGTACCCTCTTTAGTCATCGCGTCGAGGTTAGGGGTGTTTGCTAACTCAAGGCTGGTTTTACCACCCCGCTCCGGGATAGGGAGTCCCGCCGCGCCGTCAATGATTAGAACGATGTATTTCATATTTTTACTCTTGCCCCTCCCCGAGATTCTTCCACTTCACTTCGTTCAGTGTCAGAATGACAAGTAAAAGCTCATTTGCGCAATTGCGCATTTCCTCTTTTACTCACTTGTTCTTTCACTCCACCCAGCCCCACCTGGATTCCAGCCTACGCTGGAATGACAGTTTGTTTTCCTTGCCTTATAGATAGCGGTGGCTTTATAATAAGTGGCGACGGGGCGTAGCGCAGCTTGGTTTAGCGCGCAGCGTTCGGGACGCTGAGGTCGGTGGTTCAAATCCACTCGCCCCGACCATCTTCTTAATCGACCCCCTTTTTCGCCTCCTCCCAGAGGTCGTCTTTTTCTTTAAATGAGAGCTTTGAAAAATCTATTTTCCGTTGATGGCAGAGTTCTTCCATGTGGGCGAAGCGTTTAAAGAATTTACGGTTCGCTTCCCTTAATGCCGTCTCGGCGTCGATACCCTCCCAGCGGGCGACATTAACTAACGTAAACAGCAGGTCGCCGAATTCTTGCTCTTTATCTTTGTGGTTGCGGGTTTCTTTTATTTCTTTGATTTCTTCAACCAGTTTATCGAGAACGCCCTCGACATTCTCCCACTCGAAACCGACCCGCACCGCGCGACGCGATATTTCGTAGGCATAAGCCAGCGCCGGCATTTCTTTCGGAACGCTCTCTAAAATTGAAACCCCTTTTTCCCGCTCTTCTTTTTTCAGCTCCTCCCAGTTATGCATTACTTCGGCCGAGTCTTTGACCTTGCGGTTGCCGAAGATATGGGGATGGCGCCGGATGATTTTAGTGGTGATGCTTTTAATGACGTCATCGATTTGAAATTCGCCGTCGTCTTTAGCGATCTGGGCATGCAGCACAATCTGTAAAAGCAGGTCGCCCAGCTCCTCGCTAAGTTTCTCCTTATCGCCGTCATCCAGCGCCTCCAGGACCTCATAGGTTTCGGAGAGTAGGTTCTCACGTAAACTTTGATGGGTCTGTTCTTTATCCCAGGGGCAGCCGTCCGGCGCGCGTAACCTGGCGATGATGTCGACCAGGGTGTCGAATTTATGCAGATTCTCGGGTGAAGACAAATGAGCCTCCTTACACATGATTATAACGTTAGGATTTCTTTGTAGCAACAGCAGGGAAGACTAGAAAAAACCTTATACAATTCTTCGCAGATGCGTTATTACGCTTTTACGCAGTTGCGCATTTGCGTTTACACGGAGTTTTATCGAAGGGCATTTACGCTAACTCGGCAACGTCGTCCCTATAAAGTCGCGCTGGCCCCTTAAAAATTCGGCGGCGTTCATCGCTTTCTTACCGGCGTACTGGATGTTTTTCACCACGAGAACACCGTCGCCGGTACTGACGCCAAATTCACCCTCATCGGCAGGGATAGTAATAACCCGTCCGGGTTCCTCTTTTATTTTTCGTGCTAAATAATAAGCCTGGTTGATTTTTAACTGTTTTCCCTGCCAGTAAGTAAAGCATCCCGGCCAAGGATTATAAGCGCGGACGCGGCGCCAGATTTCTAACGCCGGCAGCGTCCAGTCTATTTCGCCGGCTTCTTTCTTTATCTGACTGAAATAGGTGGCTTTGGTGTCATCCTGGGGGAGGGGCTTAAGCGTCCCAGCCAGCCAGCCGGTTAAGGCTTCATCCAGCAGTCGGGCGCCGACGATACCCAGTTTTTCTAGGAGGATGCCGGTATTATCGTCGTTAGATATCGGGATTGGCGCTGATGCCAGCAGTGGTCCAGTGTCAACCTTAACCCTCACCAGCTGGATGCTGACGCCCGTAAATTCGTCGCCGGCGAGTAAAGCCGCGGCTACCGGCGAAGCGCCGCGGTGCCTCGGCAGTAGCGAAAAGTGGACGTTGACGCACTGGTGGGGTGGTATATCGAGTAATGTCTGCGTCAGAATCTGGCCGAAAGCGCAGACGACGATAACGTCCGGCTTAAGCGCCGCCAGCTCGGCTAAAGCGTCCTTTTCTTTTAAGCTGGCCGGCTGCATTACCGGTATTCCCCACTTTAGAGCGGCTTCTTTAACCGGCGACATCGCCAGGTTCCTGCCTCTACCCGAAGGTCTATCGGGCTGGGTATAGACGGCGACGACTTCGTACCGGCTGTTTATTAGCTGCTCCAGCGACGGCACCGAGAACGCGGGCGAGCCCATAAATACGATACGCAACTTCTTCCTCCAGATGCTAGAATTTTAACACTAAAAAATATTTTTTTCCATCATTCGTTGTTACGCTAGCGACCCCTGAAAACACGCAATAAATGAAGTATTAAAGAGATAGCAAGAGTGGCTAAGGAAGACCAGCGTCTGGTTTCTGCCACCAAAATATTTGCCATTATTTAACTCACGGTTGTATGCTGATTTTTGTTAATAAAT
Source organism: uncultured Chloroflexia bacterium (assembly GCA_963759785.1). Lineage (GTDB taxonomy): Bacteria > Chloroflexota > Dehalococcoidia > Dehalococcoidales > RBG-16-60-22 > RBG-13-51-18. The sequence continues at coordinate 177,490 of CAVXAM010000008.1, read as the reverse complement.
TAATTTTTTATTAACTATACAACACTATAGAGCCGCCGGGTCCGGCGGAATATCCAGGTGTTATTTTAGATCGAAGGTGAACTTGTGTCCAAAATAGGAGATTGATATGCCTGTAACGGGTAAAACCGACAGGCATTTTTGTGCGTATTATGAACTCCAAGATTAATCGAACACCAAAAGAAATATGGGACATAGCCCTGGGCGATTTACAGGTTCAGGTCAGCAAGCCGAATTTTCGCACCTGGTTCAGTAAAACCGTCGGCTTGAGCTACAACGATAACCAGTTCGTCGTCGGTGTGCCCAATATTTTCGCGGCGGAATACCTGGAGAAAAACCAGCGTTCTCTTATCGAGCGAGCACTGGTCGGTTTAACGGCGCCGCATGTACACGTTGTCTTCCAGGTAAACGGTAAATCGCACCAGCCTTCTAACGAGTCTGAAAGCACTACGGCTATACCCGAGACGCCGCCTGCTTTTACACGATTAAACCCGGATTACGTCTTCGAGTCCTTTGTCGAGGGCAGCGGCAACCGACTCGCCCGAGCCGCGGCGATGGCAGTAGCCCAGAATCCCGGCCATAATTATAATCCCTTCTTCATCTATGGCGGCGCCGGTTTGGGCAAGACCCACCTGCTTCACGCTATCGGTCAATTCGCGGTCGCTAACCACATCAACGTCATCTGCACCAGCGCCGAACAATTCACCAATGAATTCGTCTCGTCCATACGCGAAAAAAGCACCGAGGACTTCCGCAATAAATACCGTAGTATCGGCATGTTACTCATCGATGATATCCAGTTCATCGGCGGTAAGGAACAGACGGAAGAAAGTTTCTTCCACACTTTCAACGAGCTGCATAACACCAACCGCCAGATTGTTATCACCAGCGATTGCCCGCCGCGAACGATGCCCCTCCTCGAGGAGCGTTTACGCTCCCGTTTCGAATGGGGCCTTATCGTTAATATCCAGCCCCCGGATTACGTTACCCGCCTGGCTATTCTCCGTTCTAAAGCCAATCAAAAAGGCGTAAACGTCCCTACCGACGTTCTGGAACTGATTGCCAGGGAAGCACAGAGCAATATCAGGGTGTTAGAAGGTTTGCTTAACCGCGTTTTCGCCTTTGCTAAACTCTTGCGTACAACCCCGACGTTAGAAATAGCTTCTAAAGCCCTCGAAGATATCGCCAATAAGACGCCCGCTCCTGACGAGATTTCGCCAGCGGCAATTATCGAAGCCGTGGCTGTTTCCTTCCAGTTATCCCGTGATATCATTTTAGGTCGGGACCGCGATAAAGATACCGCTTTAGCCCGCCGCCTGGCGATGTATCTCATCCGCCAGGAGACCAACTACTCCCTCGACCAGATAGGGCAGGCTCTCGGCAATCGCGATGCTGCCGCCGTCACCAACGCCTGTAAGAAAATCGCCAGCGATATTAACACCAGCCCCTTCCTCAAACGCAAACTGCACGACATCCAACGCCATCTTCGCCCGAAGTCTTCGCCGACTTTCTCCTCTTAGATACGGCTTTTCCCCTTATATTCACTTACTGTTACTCTATTGCGTTGTTGCGCATTTGCGCAGTTGCTCTCATGTCTATTTATATTTTTTCTTTATATTTGTGACTATTTTTTGTTTAATTTGTTAATTTCTTGGGTTCTTTTACCCATTCATTTTGGGGGTTAATACCCATATATCGAGACTGTCCTTTATTTCTTCTTTATTTCTTTAGTATTACGGCTATTATTAAATCCCTAATCATATAACATGTTGTATAATCATATTGTTAATTATTCCATTTTGTGAATACATTATGTTTGATAGAACAGAGATAAGAATCAAGGCTGGTGATGGCGGCAGTGGTGTCGTTAGCTTTCGCCGGGAGATGTACGTGCCTTTTGGTGGACCGGATGGCGGCGACGGCGGTAAGGGCGGCGACATTATTATCCGGGCGGATAAATCGACCGACAGCCTGCGGTCTTTGAGCCAGAACAAGCTGTACCGCGCCGAGAATGGCTATAACGGCGCTGGAAGGCAAAAGTACGGTAAGGGTGGCAAGGAACTTATTTTGAACGTGCCGCCTGGGACAATCGTTATTGTTAAAGAAGCCGACGGCGCTGAAGTAATGCTGGCGGATCTGAATAATATTGATGAACAAGTCGTTGTCGGCAGAGGGGGAAAAGGTGGCTGGGGCAACGTTCATTTTAAGTCTTCGACCAACCAAACCCCTCGACTCGCCCAGCGCGGCGAAAAGGGTGAGGAAAAAACTATCCGCCTGGAAATGAGGCTGATTGCCGACGTCGGAATCATCGGCTATCCGAACGCCGGTAAATCGACCCTGCTGGCGGCGGCTTCAGCTGCCAAACCCAAAATAGCCAGCTATCCCTTTACAACCCTCGAGCCGATTTTAGGTATTGTGGAAATGGGACGGGATAGGTTCATCTTAGCCGAGATACCGGGTTTAATCGAAGGCGCCCATTTAGGCAAAGGACTGGGGCACGAATTTCTGCAACATGCCATGCGAACCAAGATTCTAATCCACCTTGTCAGCGGAACTTCGGATACGCCCACCGAAGACATGGTCAAGGTGAATAATGAGCTCGCTTTATTTGATGCGTCGCTGGCTAACAAGCCGCAGATTATAGCGCTGAACAAAATCGACCTGCCGGAAGTGCAGGAAAAACTAGAAATTATTAAAAGCGAGCTATCTGGAGCAGGTATCAAAGCCCAATATATATCGGCGGAAATGGGACAGGGCGTTAAAGAGCTGATGACAGCGGCACTAGAGCTACTGAGAGCTCAAACTAAAGTAGCAAAAACTCCTGAACCTCCTGTCAAGGTTTTCCGTCCCAAGCCTAAAGAAGGGCGCGTAAAAGTCATTAAACAAGGCGGCGAATGGGTAATTACCGCGCCGGGTCTCGATAGGCTGATTGCCGGCGGCGGTGCAACTGCTGGTGAACTACGCTGGCAGTTGAACTACCAGCTCGAAAAGCACGGTGTTAATGGTATTTTGGAGAAGGCTGGGGTGAGGGCGGGGGATAAAGTACGTTGCGGCGATTTTGTCTGGGAGTGGGAGAGGCCGGGGCGGTCGGTTAATAAAATAGGCATCTTCGGGGGAACGTTCGACCCGGTGCATCTCGGTCACTTAATGGTCGCCGAGGAAGTAAAAACGGCTCTAGATTTATCTGAAGTCCTGCTGGTGCCAGCTGGCCAGCCGATGTCCCGTCCCAACGTTAACGTTACCCCGGCTAAACAGCGCCTGGCGATGTTAAATCTGGCGATCGAAGGCAGCCCGTATCTTAAAATATCTACCATCGAAATTGAGCGTAAGGGTCCTTCGTATACCGCGGATACCATCGCTGAAATCAAGAACAAATCGGGCAGGGGAGATGAGCTGTATTTTATTTTAGGGTGGGACAGCCTGGAGCAGCTGCCGACCTGGCACGAACCTTCAAAGATAATCAGTTTGTGCACGCTGGTGGCGGTGCCGCGACCGGGCTATGCTAAACCGAACTTAAAGACGCTGGAAGGCGTCCTCCCGGGCATTTCCGAAAGAGTAATATTATTAGATAAACCAAGGGTCGACATCAGCGCCACCGAAATCAGGGAACTCACCGCTAAAGGCGAAACCATCGACCACCTGGTGCCGGAAGCGGTAGCCAAGTACATCAAGAAAAATAAACTGTATCAGCAATCTTAAATAAGTACGCAGCAACGCAAGTGCGTAATTGCGCAATTGAAGAAATACGTAACAAAGAGGTATCAAATGAAAGCAGTCGGCATCGTCGGCAGTCCCCGGAAAGCAGGCAATACGGAAATCCTGACCGACTATTGCTTAAAAGCAATCGCGGAAGAAGGACTGGAAACGGAGTTAATTCGTCTAGCGGGACTCGATATTCGCGGCTGCAATCATTGCGGCTACTGCTACGAACATCCGGGCGAATGCTCGATTAAAGACGACCTCCAGCCGATCCATCAAAAGATGCTGGCAGCCGATATCATAATCGTCGGTTCGCCGGTCTATTACGGGTCGGCGACAGCTTTAGTGAAAGGGCTGCTCGAGCGGGCGGGTTATACCTCCCGCGGTCAATATACCGGCAAGGTGGGGGGACCTTTAGTAGTGGCGCGGCGGGCGGGACAAAACTTTACCTTTGCCGAGCTGCTTTTCTGGTTCCACATCAACGGCATCGTCAACCCCGGCTCGACCTACTGGAATATCGCCTTCGGGCGCGAACAAGGTAGCGTCGCGCAGGACGAGGAAGGGATGCAAACAACCTGGAACTTCGGCAAGAACTGCGCTAAAGTGGCGAAAAAGCTAAGGGGCTAGTTGATATTCCTGAACCATCCCAACCCCACTCTCATTCAATTTATCGCATTTGGTAGATATTTAAATCAACATTGGCAAAAATACCGTCATCACGTTATAATAAAGCGTTTTACGGAGGCAAAGCCTTGGCGGAATCGGTCATCACTAAAGAGTTAGAAGCCCTGGTCAACGTAGAGTTCGGACCCGAAGTTTACGAGATTGAAAAGGGCATGTTACGTAAGTTCGCCGAGGCTATCGACGACCCCAATCCGCGCTGGCTAAAGGAAGCCCCGCCCACTTTCCCCGCCGCCCTTGTTCCCCACGAACTTTTGCATAAGCTGTTCAATATCGATATCCCGTTAAAGCGTCTCCTTAACGGGACGAGCGAACTGGAATACTTACAGCCCATCAAGGCGGGCGACGTTATTTCGGTAACGGCTAAACTAACGAGACTGCGCCAAATTCCCGGCGCCGAGGGACCGACGCTTTTCATGTTTACCGAGATGACCTATACCAACCAGCGGGACGAAGTGGTGGTTAAAGGGAAAAGTACTTATATAAAGTATTAGGTATTTTAAACCATCCCGACGAAAGCATGCCCCATACTCGATATGGGGTCGGGATCCAGTGAGGAAGAATTGGAAATTGAAGGCATAAGTAAGTCTATCTCGGGTCTAACTGGATTCCGATTTGCATCGGAATGGGAAATAAAAAAAGAATTATAAAAAATGACACGACAAATTTATTACGAAGATATAACCGAAGGCAGCGAACTGCCGTCGCTGGTTAAATATCCTACGACCGTGCAGCTGGTAAAGTATGCCGGCGCCTCCGGCGATTATTATCAAATCCACTACGATAAAGACTTCGCCATCGCTAACGGTCTGCCGGGCGTTATTGTCCACGGCTGGCTGACGCTTTCTTTTTTAGGGCAGATGGTAACGGACTGGCTGGGGGAAAAGGGGACTTTACTAAAGTTAAGCGGCGCCTACCGGGGGATGAACAAAGTCCACGAGGACATTATCTGCAATGGTAAAGTGGTTAAAAAATATGTCGAGGACAGCAAAAACCTGGCGCGGGTGGACATCTGGGCGGAAAACCCCCAGGGCGAAAAAACCGTTACCGGCACGGCGATAGTGTCATTACCCTCGAAAACGTAATTGCGCAACTGCGCACGTTTCAGCTGTCATTGCGAGGAGTCCTTCCGCAGAAGGACGACGTGGCAATCCCTATGCTTAAACAAAGTGATGATAGAGATTCTCACGCCTGCGTGCCGTAACGCACTTCGGTGTGCAGGTACGGTCACAAGCTCCCTCAGAATGACAAATGAGAATATGTAATTACTCCAGCGAATTCGCCAATAACTCGCTTAAGTCCACCGCTTTAATTGTTTCTTCGGCGTTTTTGGCTTTTAACCCGTCCTCTAACTGGGTAAGACAGTAAGGACAGGCGGTCGCCACGCACTTAACATCGGCTTTAATAATTTCCTCTACGCGGCGGATGTTAACGCGTTTTGTCGGGTCTTCCTCCATCCACATGTGCCCGCCCCCGCCCCCGCAACAAAAGCTGTCCGACCTGCGGCGCGGCAGCTCAACATTATTTCGATTTACAGCCTTAAGTATTTTTCGCGGTTCATCATAAAGGTCATTATAACGTCCGAGATAGCAGGAGTCGTGGTAGGCGGTCTTTAAGGCGACGGGGTTTTTAATATAAAGTCGTCCGCTTTTCAGCAGGTCGGCGAAAAACTGCGTGTGGTGCACGACTTCGAAATCGCCGCCGAATTGAGGGTATTCATTTTTCAGACTGTTAAAACAATGGGGGCAGGAGGTCAGGATTTTTTTTATGTTGTGCCCTTTAAGTATTTCGATATTTTGTTTGCAGAGTGTTTGGAAAAGATATTCATCCCCCATGCGTCGGGCAGGGTCGCCGCAGCAAGCCTCTTCGTCTCCCAAAATAGCGAACTTAACGCCGGCTGACTGTAATACTTTAGCCGTAGCTTGAGCTACTTTGATATTACGGTCGTCTAAAGCGGCGGAACAACCCACCCAGTAAAGAATGTCGCTATCTTTAGCGTCGGCGACGGTTTCGATATTAAGTCCCTCGCACCACGTCGTCCGGGTGGCGGTGGTGCCGCGATAAGGGTGCATCCGCGTGCCGAGACTCTTTAAAGCCTCCTGGGCGGCTTCGGGGAATTTACTTTGTTCCATCGCCAGGTTGCGGCGCATATCCACTATCTTCTCTACATGTTCAATGTAAATCGGACATGCCTGTTCGCAGGCGCGGCAGGTAGTGCAGTCCCAGATGACCTCGTCGGTAATAACCGCGCCGAGCAGGTCTTTACGTTCCTTCACCGCTTTAATCGAAAATTGTCCCGGATAAACATCGTAAAGATGTTGTTTAAGGTCGAGGATAACCTGCTTAGGATTAAGAGTCTTCCCGCTAAAGTAAGCCGGGCAAGCGTCCTGACAGCGGCCGCAGCGGGTGCAGGCATCGAGGTCGAGCAATTGTTTCCAGCTAAAGTCCTCGATTTTATTTACACCGAACCGCTCGGTTTTTTCGAAGTCGATGGGCTCTAAAGTGCCTTTAGGTCCTAGTTTGCGGAAGAAGATATTAACCGGGTCCCAGAGAATATGAAACAGGCGCGAGTTGACGAGAGCGAGATAAGCGAATAAGAAGAAAGAGAGGATAATATGGAACCACCATAAACCGAGGTGCCAGCCCAGCAGCGTACTCTGGCTGGCGCCGGAAAAAGCTTTAGCGAAAACCCAGCCCCCCGGCGACCATACTAACCAGTCAGGATTAGTCTGAAACTCGGTAGCTGCCATACGCAGTCCTTCAAGAACGAAGCCGGTAATAAGAACAACAAATATAATCAAGAGAGCGGTAAGGTCTTCCCATTTATTATCGAGCCGGTCGGGTTTCATAACGTAGCGTCGATATAGCGCCATCAGCACGCCGATAATCGCCAGCAGCCCGAAGACGTCAGCAACTACCGAATAAACCAGGTAAAAGTTGCCTTTTAAGAAGTCGTAAATCCAGTAACTGGCGGAATCTAAGACGGTGGCTAGGAACAGTAAGGCAAAACCCGCGAAAATGAAAAAGTGCATCAAACCGGGGAAGAACTCCCGCGGGCGAACCGGTTTTTCGAAACCAAGGAACTTACGGTGAAAAATGATTTCCACGAAGGTAACGTAAAGGAAATTCCCGATTCTTTTGGACCAGTTATTAGCGCGGTTAGCCGGGCGTCCGACCTTCCAGCGCCGGATATGAATATAGATGCCGTAAAGAAGAATCGCTATGGCGACAGCCGCCAGGACGTACATCGGCCAGTGAAAATCGACGTTCCAGAAAGTAACGCGTGTAGGTTCAGTCACAGCTAATACCTCTTTCTGGCAGCGATAGCCAGCCATTCACCGCCTGCCTGGTAAGGGGTGCCGGTAAGGTCGTTCCAGGAGCGGACTATTTGAAAGCCGGCTTTTTCCAGTACTGGCTTAATTGTTTCCAGCGTATAATCGTGAGTCCAGATGCGGTAAATCGTAGCGCCATTACCATGCAGGATGATATATTGGAAGAGGCGGACCTGGTTTTCCGGGTAATGGAAAAGCTGTTCCAGGACGAGGTGCTTATCCGGTCGCCAGAAACCGCCTTCCATGATACGCCAGGTGTTAGGCTGCTTTTCTTGAGTTTTAGGGGTTGGGGAGGTAACGTCAAAAACAAAGGTGCCGCCGGGTCTTAAGACTTGGTGGATTTTAGCGAAGAGCTCATCCCGCTTGGCATCGGAAAAAGTGCCGACTTCGCCGTATATCTGTAAAGCGACATCGAATTCAGCGTTATAATCGATATGGAAGAAATTCATGCAGCGATAGGTGATATTCAGGTTGTTGGCGGCAGCCTGTTTTATAGCGTATTCGATGGAGGACTCGGAGATATCGATGCCGGTAACTTTAAGTCCTTTGGCAGCCAGGCGGAGGGCGTAGAGACCCGGACCGCAGCCTAAATCGAGCACCCTGTCGACGGGCTTTAGTACCCCGGATGATAATAAGTGCTGGACCTCTTGATTAATAATTTCCGGGCGGCGGCTGGCGAAGTCTAATGCCGGGTCTAGATGCGTTTGCAGCATGCTTTTAGATATATGCGGGTCGTCCCAAAAGCTCGGTTCACCCGGCTCGAATAACGGAGGTTTTACGGCGTGTTCCGCAATGAATGTAATTAAATCGTTAAAATTATATGGCATTTCAGACTCGATTATAGCATAAACAGCGGGGTATAAGCTTTGACTTCTGGTGGTGATGGCGGTATGATAAAATTCCTGACGGGGTGGACGTATAACATGAAAAAGTTCGAGCTTATCGAGCATACCGCCGATATGGGTCTGGCGGCGTACGGGAAAACGTTAGCCGAGGCTTTCGCTAATGCTGCCTACGGCATGTTCTCCATCATCGCCGAGCTGGATAACGTAAAGGAAAAAGATACCCGCCGTATTGAAATTAACGGCGATGATAAGGAAGGCCTGCTTTTCGAGTGGCTCAACAGTCTGCTTTACTACTTCGACGTCGAAGGGCTTCTTTTCAAGAAATTCGATATGATAGAGTTCGATGAGCGTAAACTAAGGGCGGATTGTAAAGGAGAAAAATACAGCCCTAAACGCCACCACCTGAAAACAGGCATTAAGTCCGCCACTTACTATATGCTCGAAGTGGATAAAGCGAAAAACCGGGTGCAGGTGATTTTCGATGTTTAAACCAACGTCATTCCGTACTTGATACGGAATCCAGGTGGAGAGGGGACTCTGGATTCCCGCCCCCGTATCAAGTACGGGGCAGGCTTCGCGGGAATGACGTGTTTACTAAAATTCGAGGGAGGTCGCCATGCCTAAATGGGGCGGTAAATTAGAAAAAGTGGATGAATTCCGCTGGCGGATACCAAAAAGTTATAAAGCCGGTATGCGCGTAGATGGCCTCGTCTATACCGACGAGGGGATGCTGCCGCATCTTTTAGAGGAGCAGGCTTTAGAGCAGGTCGCCAACGTGGCTTTTTTACCGGGGATAGTCGGCAGTTCTTTGGCCATGCCGGATATTCACTGGGGCTACGGTTTCGCCATCGGCGGGGTGGCGGCGATGCGCGTTAGCGACGGCGTTATTTCGCCGGGCGGCGTTGGCTTCGATATCAACTGCGGCGTGCGAATTATGCGCACTAATCTCATTAAAGAAGAAGTGAGTCCCAAGATAAAGAACCTTATCGATGCTTTGTTTTATGCCGTGCCGTCGGGAGTGGGGTCCAAAGGCGTTATCAAGTTGCGCGCCGGCGAGATTGACGAGGTTTTGGTTAAAGGCTCACGCTGGGCGGTGGCCAGAGGCTACGGCGATAATGCCGACCTGGAGACCACCGAGGAGGGCGGCGAAATGCCGGGCGTTGACCCATCGAAGGTCAGCGCCAGGGCTAAAGAACGCGGCATACCACAGCTAGGCACACTCGGCTCCGGCAACCACTTTCTCGAGGTAGCCGTTGTCGACGAAATCTACGAAGAAACGATAGCCCGGGTAATGGGCATCGAACGGGTGGGGCAGGTAATGCTTTACGTCCACTGCGGCTCGCGGGGTTTAGGACATCAGGTGGCGGACGATTACATTAAAGAGATGTTGCGGGCGATACCGAAGTACGGCATCCAGGTACCGGACCGCCAGCTCGCCTGCGTCCCGGTACAGAGTCCCGAAGGACAGGCTTACCTCGCCGCGATGCGCTGCGCCGCCAACTATGCCTGGGCGAACCGCCAGTGCATCACCCACTGGGTGCGCGAGACCTTCTGCCGGGTGATGGGGTTAAGCCCTAGGGATGCCGGTCTCGAACTCATCTATGACGTAACCCATAACATCGCCAAGATAGAAGACCACGATGTCGCGGGGCAAAAAGAAAAACTCTGCGTCCACCGCAAAGGGGCGACCCGCGCTTTTCCGGCGGGTCATCCTGATATACCTGAAAAATACGCCTCTGTCGGCCAGCCGATATTAATCCCGGGGGATATGGGGCGGATGTCTTATATTTTGGTGGGAACCGAGCAAGCGATGAAAGAAACCTTCGGCTCGACATGCCACGGGGCGGGGAGAATGGAAAGCCGGGCGGCGGCGAAAAGGCAGGCCAGCGGTCGGGAGGTTTTGGAGGCGTTAGCGGCACGGGGCATCACCGTGCGGGCAGGCAGTCTGGCTGGACTGGCCGAAGAAGCCCCCGAAGCTTATAAGGACGTGGCGGATGTGGTGCGGGTGGCGCATGGCGCGGGAATCTCTAAAAAAGTAGCCCGCACCCGGCCGATAGCGGTGGTCAAGGGTTAGCTATTATCTAGGGTTAATCCTTGATAATCTTACTTTCTTCCTTTACATACTTCGCCGCCAGCGTGCAGTGGACAAATAAAATAGGTTTAGTTACTTTTTTAAACTCCAGCGGACAGTGAACCATCCCGGCGGGGATATAGACGGTGGTGGGGGTAGTAATTTTATGGATTTCCCTTTCCGGCCCCAGCCCGATTTCGATATCCGCCCCCAGCTCCCCCATATTATCCGGGTCGAAGGACATAAAGTAGAGGTACATATCGAAGTCGTGCGAATGGGCATACTCTTCCATTAAAGTCGGCTCGGTGATGCGCAGAATCATGATGGTAAAGTTGGAGTTATATTCTTTTTCGCCGGTGTAAATGAACTCCGGTCCGTAGCCGCCGATAGCCACCGGTTTTTGAATAACGTATTTGTCGTACTTCATCGCTGGCATCTTGGTATCTCCTCGACGTGTTATTGTTGTAATATTCAACAACAATTTGTCCCAGCTACGCAAGTGCAATATGGTATGATGATGAAAGTAAAATGTTACAGTTAATCGGTACCCACGCCCATCTGGACGAAATAGAAAATCTCGAGCAAACTATTACACAGGCTAAAGCGACCACCGAGAATGCGAAGAAACTGTTTGGCTCTGGAGAGAAAAAATGAAAATGTCGTTAAAAGAAAACCGAAAACGACTGTTCGCTTTAGACGCCAGCTTAAGAGCCGAGTCGGATAAAATGCTAGAAGAGTCCGGGCTGGGGAAGATATTCCGGGGGGAGGGGTATCAAATTGTCGGCTCTTACGCGATGCGGACGATGACCTGGCGGGACCTCGACTTCGAACGTTATGATGATAACCCGGACTGGCAGGAACATTGGAAATTAGGCTTAAAATTAGCACAACACAAGTGGCTGTGGGTATTTGACTGTATTGATGCCTGGCGTGACCCGCGTTATATCAAAGATGCCGGTTATTACTGGGGATTGCGCGCTACCCATCCCGGCACTAAGGAAATCTGGAAGCTCGACCTCTGGACGGCATCGCGTGAAGATTTCGAACGTTCTGCCCCCAACCGCCCCCTCTGGGAGAGCCGTTTAAACGACGATACCCGCTATCATATCCTGGAAATAAAAGAAGCTGTCTGCATGCTGCCCGAATACCGTAAAAACCTGCTATCGGTGCATATTTATGAAGCCGTCCTGGAAAAAGGCATCAAAGGCATCGACGAATTCTGGGGCTGGTGGAAAAACACCAAGGCTTAAAGCGAATCTATCACCGCCAGGGTAATATCGTACACCTGCTCCATCGCTTTATCGAAGTTAGCGTACCAGCCCGACCACTTTTTCCCGGAAACATTATCGGATATGGCTGAAAGGTAAGCCGCCTTAACCCCTGTATAATTAGCAACGGCGTAAAAAGGCGTGGTATCCATGTTCACGAACCGCGCGCCCTTTTTCTTCCAGTAAGCCACCGTCGCAGGATACTCGCGGTATATCACATCGGTGGTCCAGACTTTACCGGAAATATCCGGTAACCCCCGCCGTTTAATCTCATCCCGTAAAAGCTTAAGCATATCCGCATCGGCGGGCTCTTCACGACGGTTGGAGTATTCTTTAGACGTTCCATCGGAACATAAGCCAGCGTCGGCCACCATAATGCGGCAAGGCGGGACGGAGGAATCGAGCGTTCCCGAAGCCCCGTAACCGATAAAGTATTTCACGCCGTAAGCCGCCAGCTCCTCCATAATCACGGCGCACATCGGTCCCCCGAAAACCGGCCCTACTAAAATAACGCCGTCGTCCCGCACCCAGCTATTCCAATAGCTAGTCCAATTTGTCTGCTGGCTCTTTTTACGGTTGAACTTTTCCATCATCCCCTGGGGAGGCAGGAAAGCTAGTATCGCTTTAGAAAGTTCATGCGGACGTAAAGGGTATTTTTCATTAGCGACAGTCATCTCGGCGGCGATGAGAGCTTTTTCCGTTTTAGAGTGGCTAGTCTTTTTCATCAAGAGGCCTCCTCGGTTAATGGTGTTTCTTGTATTCCCGATAGATAAAGGAAAATATCAGGGCAAAGCTAAGGATATCCGAAGCCGGCGCCGATAACCATACCCCCATTAATCCCCAGAGATAGCGGAACAGGAAGAGAATCGGGATAAAAATCAGGAATTGCCTCAATAATGATAACCCTAGAGACTTCGTCCCCTGCGAAAGCCCTTGGAGCGCGGTGATGAACATTATCGTCGGTCCAACGAAAAGCATCGTCGAAAGCATGATGCGTAATGCCGGTATTGCTTCCGCCGTTAAGGTGTCGTTATGACTGAAAACGCCCACAATCTGCGGGGCGAAAATCACCATGAAAAGAGTGATAACCGCCAGCAGAATCGTGATGCTTACCGATGCTATTTTGACCGCCTGCCAGAGTCGTTTATATTTGTTCGCGCCGAAGTTGTAGCCGACGATGGGTAATAACCCGTTGGAGACGCCCATCACCGGCATAAAAGCGAAGTCGGAGATGCGCATCACGATACCGACTACCGCGATAATCACCGAACCAAAAACAGACAGAACTCTATTGAATAATAAGAAAGCCACACTCTCCATCAACTGGGTAACTATGGTAGGTAAGCCAACGCGGTAAATGTCCTTAAGAATGGACAAATCCGGTCGCAGGTGCGAGAGTTTGATGTGATAAGCTGTTTTTCGCGCAAAAAGGAAATAAAGAGCCAGTAAACACCCGAATACCTGTGAAATAACCGTCCCCAGCGCTGCGCCAGCCACGCCCATTTCCGGGAAAGGTCCGATACCGAAAATCAATAGCGGGTCGGTGATGATATTGATGACTGTCGAAGACACCATGATAATCATCGGTTTCACAGCTTCGCCGGAGCCGCGCATTAAACTGGCAGTTACTAAAGCGAAAATAACGAAAGGCGCACCATATGATGTTATCACCAGGTACTGGCGCCCGAAATCTATGATATCCGGTGTCGCTCCCAGCAGGGGCAGAATTCCATCGCTTGAAAGTGTGATGATTAAGATAAAAAGCAGCCCGAAAAAAGCGCTGATGAAAAATGCCTGCCCGGCGGCGTGATTGGCAGCCTCGGGATTTTTCTCGCCGAAACGCCGCGAAACCAGCGCCGCGATGCCGGTACTCGTACCGCCGCCGATAGCGTAATAAAGAATCTGCACCGGTATCACTATCGTCAGAGCGGCGATGGCTTCGTAGCCAATCTTGGTCACCCAGATGGTATTAACAATATTATATAGGCTTGTCGAGATAGTCGCCGCAATACCCGGCATGCTTAACTTAAGAAGCAGCCTGCCCAGCGGCGCGTCACCTAATCGTTTAGTATATTCCTGCATAAAAACTCCACGAAAAAATACCTGTAAAACAATAACGGAAAACACAAAACAGCGGATATCGCTTTAAGACGGCGATAGAACGAATGCTTTATTTTGCAGCGGCAACCACGGAAGCGCCCGAACCCATGTCCAGCGCCTTAACTATATAGAATAGCTCAAGGCTAACTTTCTTTATTCCTTGCGGTCTTTGTCTTTATCCCTATCACCCCACCAGGGCGGTCCGCCCCACCACATCCAGTGACGGGAACGCCGAAACCTGCCGATGATAAAAGATAAACCGATGATAACAAGGATAATCGGCCACGTATAATCCCAGATAGAGCCGGCAACAACACCCGTCTGTACCAGTATCGCGATAACGCCAACGGCGAGAATTATAGCTCCGAAAACCATGTTAACACCTCCAAATATCCTAGCTGCACAGTAGTCAAAATAATATCTTACAACTTTAGCTCCGCCGCGTCAACAATGTCCATTTCCAGCATGCGTATGTTGGCTAAAATTCGGTCGGTGTTTTTCACTACCGCCGGTATGCCACCGGAAATTTTTATCAAGTCTTCGGCGTCCTTGCGGAGGGTTTTTATTTTCGCTACCATGTTTTTAATATCGTATTTCTCTGACATATTCTTCTCCAATCATCCCTCTCCCTTGAAGGGAGAGGAAAAAAGTTTCAGTGCGGCCGCTGGTCGATGAAGCGCCGGCTTTTAGCCTGTGACCGCGGCAGGCTTTCGTACTCGTGAAACTCGATGTTATAGCCGAGGTTAGTCGTTATCCGCAGCTGGTCGGTGAGTTTTGCTTTAATCGCCGCTTCATCCTTTTTATATTTAGGGAGGATTTCCACTTTCAGAGTGATATCATCGATATCGCCCTTTTTGGTTACGACCACCTGGTATTCGTTGCTCAACTCCGGCATGTTGCGGACCACTTCCTCGATAGCCATCGGCGATAGCAGCACGCCTTTGACCTTGGTGATATCGTCGGCACGGCCCTGGATGCCGCCTTCGAGCATACGGTATGTTCTGCCGCAGTCGCATTGCGCGGCTTTCCACTGAATCAGGTCTTTAACGTCGAATCGGATGCACGGTTGCCCCATACGGCCGAAGGTCGTGACGACCATTTTACCCCGCCGCCCCGGCTCATCGATAATTTCGCCGGTGTCTGTATCCTCGATTTCCACCAGGAAGAATCCTTCATTGACATGCAGGCCGGCTTGATGGCGGCACTCCCAGCCCCAGTGCCCGATTTCCGTGCTGCCTACCTGGTCGTAAACTTTAGCCCCCCAGGCATCCTCCATCCTCTTGCGGGTGGCGGGAATACTCCCGCCCGGCTCGCCGGCGACGGTGATTTTCCGGATGGTCAGGTCTTTAGGCGGGTCGATGCCCATACTGCGGGCGGTCTCCGCCATACCCAGGATATAGGTCGGCGTAGCGCCCATCGCGGTTGCTTTAAGCTCTTTTATCTTCAGGATACGCGCTTCGGTATTGAGGACGCCGCCGGGGATAACTTCGCAGCCGATTTTTTCGCCGGCGTAATGATAAGCCCAGAAAGCGATGAAAATATTATAGCCGAAAGGCAGAAAAAGACGGTCTTTAGCGCGGTAGCCCTGCGCCCACATCGCGTAACAATAAGATTCCGTGCTGAACTCCCAGTCCTGCCAGGTATCCGCCTGGTAAATCGGTTGGCCGGTAGTGCCGCTGGTCTGGCGATACGCCGTGACCTGTTCTACAGGAACGGTCAATATATCGCCGTAAGGGAAGTTATCTTTGCCCGGTCCCTGGACGCTGCGCATCATCGCCTTTTCGACTTTGGGTACTTTTTTAATATCTTCGAATTTCTTAATGTCGCCCGGTTCGATGCCGGCGTCGCTATAAAGCTTATGGTAGAACTTGGAGCGGTCATAAGCCCAGGTAAAAATTTCTTTAAATTTCTTTAACTGCAACTGGCGCAGTTTTTCGTGCGGCATCGTTTCCAGAATCGGGTTCCAGTATTCATTGTTTTCCATTTAAGCTACCTCTTCCGGCGAATGAAGTTGGAGACGTGAGAACACACCGCATATTAATATACTTAAAACTGCTGTAAAATGGCAAATAGCCGTGTTTATTTTGAAGCTAAAATCATTCTATATAGAATAAAAATACGCCGTTATATACACCCAATCATAACGCTTACGAGCTATTTTGAATACGATATTGTGTTGACAATCGTGAAAAAGCGTTATAATATAGTTCTAGATAGAACATTTCTTGACTCTCCCAGATACATTTTTTATATTGCATTATGACTATCAGTGAAGTAAGGAAAGGCACCGATAAAACCCCGCTGGGCACCTTATTGTCCGTCCTGATGTCCTTTGAAGTACTGGGGAGGTATCTTGAAGTCGAGTTAAAGCGCCATAAAGTCAGCCTTATCCGCTTCAACATCATGAGCGCCCTTTTTAAAAACGGCGGCGAGATGACCCCATCGGAGATTGCCGAAGTCGTCTTCCGCGAGAAAAACTCGATAACGGCGGTCATCAATACCATGGAAAGACAGGGGGTCGTACGCCGCGAGCCTTCAACCAATGACCGGCGGTCGGTCAAAGTAGTCATTACAGAAAAGGGCTGGAACGAAGCCAACCGCCTTAGCCCCGTGGCGCAGGAATTAAGCCGTGAGGCGTTAGCCTGCCTCGATAAACAAAATGTCGAAGTATTAGTCGAAACGATGCGCACCCTCCGCGAAAATCTTTTACCCCGCATCGCTAAATTTTCGGCTAATGGAAAACGTCAAGAAAAAGAGGTTTAACAGCGGAACCGTTAATAATCTTCGCTGAATACGAATAAAGAGGGGATTATGTAACTGTGAAAGAAATTAGAATTCATGGCAGGGGCGGACAGGGGGCGGTACTGGCAGCTAGAATGCTGGCGAGCGCCTTCGTGGCGGAAGGCAAATATGTCGCCAGCTTCCCGATGTACGGCTTCGAGAGGCGCGGCGCGCCGGTCGTAGCTTTTACCCGCATCGACGATAAGCCGATACGGGAAAAGACGCAAATCTATAATCCAGACTGTATTATCGTTATCGACCCCGGACTATTGACTTTACCCACGCTTTTCACGGGCTTGCAGACAAATAGCGTTTTTATTCTCAACACTGCTAATAAACTAAACAAACAGCCGAACGAACAACTGAAAACAGGCGGTTTTGTTAACGCCACCGGTATCGCTGTTCAGGAAATCGGCCGCGATATACCGAACACCTGCCTGCTCGGCGCTTTTGCCGCCGCTACCGGCTGGCTTAAACTGGAATCGATACTGGCTTGTCTGTCGGAATACTTAAGCGGCGATATCCTGCAGCGAAACCTGAAAAGCGCCGAACGCGGCTACAAGGAAGTGGAGGTTATCAAATGGTAATCAAACATAAATGGATTTTTAAAACAGAAGCCCCGTGGTCGGACGCCAATGAGCTGATGCTTAAGCTGGATACCGGCAGCTGGCGCACCGAGCGCCCGGTGCTGGATAAAACGAAGTGCAACTACTGCGGACTCTGCGCTTTATACTGTCCGCCGCAGTGCATGAAAGACATGGGCGACCATTACGAAGCAGACCTGGTTTTTTGTAAGGGTTGCGGCATCTGCGCCCATGAATGCCCCAAGCAAGCCTACACCATGAAGCCGGAAGGAGGGTTTACCAATGAAGGCTAAAAAAGGCAAGGTAAGCGTAATGACGGGCAATGTCGTGGCGGCTAATGCTGCCAGACTGTGCCGTCCGGAGGTGATTGCCTGCTATCCCATTACCCCCCAGAGCGAGGTTGCCGAATCAATATCCGGATTCGTGGCTGACGGGCAATTAGATGCCGAAATCGTGGAAGTGGAAGGCGAAAACTCGGCGATGAACGTTTGCCGTGCCGCCAGTCTAGCCGGGGCACGAACTTTCACCGCCACATCTTCTTATGGTTTGGTATATATGTACGATACAATTCTTGAAACCGCTGGTTTTAGAGCACCGGTAGTGATGGTTAATGTGAACCGGGAGACGCCGGGCATTCAAGCCGTTTCTTCCGGCCAGCAGGACATGATTTCTACCCGTGACTCTGGTTGGGTGCAGATAATCGTGGAAAACAATCAGGAAATCGTCGACCAGATTATCATGGCATACCGGCTCGCCGAGGACTTTGATATCCAGTTGCCGGTAATGGTTAATTACGACGGCTACTATCTTTCCTATCTCGCCGAAGCCGTCGAGATGCCCGACCAGGCAGATGTCGATGCCTTCCTGGCTCCTTTAAAGAACCAGCCGCAGCGTCCGCGTATCATTCCCGGCAAGTCCACCGGCTGCGGCACGCACGGGATGGAGATGGGCTATGTTGAAGCCCGTTATAAGCACTGGGCGGCTTTAGAGAGAACTAAGAAAAAGTTCGATGAAATCGATAAAGAGTTCGGCGAATACTTTGGGCGGAGTTACGGCGGTCAAATAGAGGAGTACCGCCTTGATGACGCCGATATCGCCATCGTTGCTTCCGGCAGTGCCGCCGGTACGGCAAAAACCGTGATTGACGCCAAGCGAGCCGAAGGTATAAAAGTCGGCCTCGTGAAGATAAGATTATACCGCCCCTTCCCCGAAGAGCGTTTAATCCAGGCTCTAAAGGGTAAAAAAGCCATCGGCGTGATTGACCGTAGCGTTTGCTTCGGCTGGAAGTACGGACCGATGTGCACCGAGCTTAAAGCCATTGGTCAGTCGCTGGGCGCGGCGCCAATCTTGAGCTATATCGACGGGCTGGCAAATCTGGATATCACCATCCCGCATATCGGCAGAGTGGTCGATGAAGTCGCTGCCGCCGCTAAAGGCAAGGCTTACCAGGACGTAACCTGGATTCCGATGGAGTAATGAGGTAAAGAATTATGGTAGAAACAACGAAGAAAAGAAACAGGGTTTTTGATTATTACACTACCGAGGACCAGTTCTCCGGCGGTGTCGCCTGGTGCGCCGGCTGCCCGCTGGAATTAATCGCCCGAACCGTGCCTAAGGTACTGGGCAAGAATATTGTAACCGTCGGCACGCCTTCCTGCTCGGCGCCCGTCCTGCACGGACAGAATCTCGGCGCCTGGCATAAACTTTCTTATCTTGCCTGTGTGATGACCGGCGTCGCCTCCAGCGCCACCGGTTTATCGCGCTATTTCCGCAAAACCGGGCAGGACGCGACGATAGTTTGTTTTACCGGCGACGGGTGCGCGACGGATATCGGCTTCCAGACCTTAAGCGGCGCGGCTGAAAGAAACGAGCACATTATTTACCTGGCTTACGATAATGAAGGCTACATGAACACCGGCAACCAGCGCAGCAGCTCGACGCAAAAAGGCGCCGCCACCACAACAACGCCGGTGGGCAAGATAGGCAAAGGCAAACCGACCGCCCAGAAAAACATGACCATGATTATGCTGATGCATAAACCGAAGTATATGGCGACCGCCAACCCGGCTTATCCCGAGGACTTCGCGAAAAAACTCCTGAAGGCTAAAGAAAAATCTAAGGAAGGTTTCGTTTATCTCCATGTCTTCTCGCCGTGTCCCGTCGGCTGGCGTATCGATTCCAACACGGTTATCGATGTTTGCCGCACCGCCGTCAGAACCAACTACTTCCCCCTCTGGGAGGCGGAGGACGGCAAGCCGAGGTTAACTTTAGAAGTGGCTAGTCCCAAGCCGGTTTCGGAATTTACGAAACTGATGCGTAAATTCTCCCATCTTAAAGAAGATGGTATCGCGGAACTGCAAAAACAGGTCGATGAACGCTACGCCCTGCTAAAAACTTTAATCGAGGCGGGAGGAAATAAGACTTAGGATTTTAGGAACCGGCGCGAACCTGTTCTCTGCGGATTCGCGCTGTTCTCTAGATAAAAATCATATATTGTGATTCTATATTATTGAAAAATCTTTAAGGAGGTGGGAATACAGATGGTTACCAAAACAAAAGACCGGTCGGTTAAAAGCCCAACGGCTAAAAATAAACCGGTCACCGGTCTATCCGTAAAGGGTAATCCCGAAATCTGGGACGATACCTGGGTAAAATCTACCTGCGGCGGATGCTACGGCACCTGCACCATCCGCGCGCACCGCGTGAATGGGGTTATCGTTAAGATTGAAGGCGAGCCGGATAACGACTTCGGTGCCCGCGGCGGTCTCTGCGCCAAGGGCGAAGCCATGATTCAGGCTCTTTATGACCCCAACCGCTTCAACTACCCGATGAGGCGGACTAATCCCAAGAAGGGTCTCTTCGAAGACCCGCAGTGGAAGCGGATTTCCTGGGACGAAGCGTTGGACGAGATTGCCGCGCGGCTCAAGAAAATCCGCGCCGAGAACCCCAATAAACTGCTCCATGGCGGCACGCCTTCCGCCGGCAGCGGACCCGATTTGCCGCTGGGCTTCGGCGTCTTCGGGGCGGTCTTCGGCACGAAAAACTGGTACGTCGGCGGTGCCGGCCTGCACTGCGGCAGCGGCTCGCACATGGGCGCTGGTTTATACCACGCCTCGTGGTCTATTGTGCCGGACTGGAAGTACTGCAACTACGTTATCCAGATGGGCTCGAATAAAGGCACCGGCTCGGGCCACTCGATGGGCTTTAACATGAGGCTCTCGGCTGACGCCCGCTCCCGGGGCTTGAAAAACGTCGTTTTCGACCCCATCTGCAACTTCGGCGGCGGTAAAGCGACGGAATGGATACCCATTCTGCCGGGTACCGACGCTATTGTTGCCCTGACGATGACCAATATTATCCTCAACGAGTTGAATGTTTACGACGCCGACTTTATCAAGAAGAAGACCAACGGGCCTTATCTCATCGGTAAAGACATGAGATATGTCCGCGATAAGAAAACCAACCGACCTCTAATATGGGACCCGGTGGATAAGAAAGCTAAGGTCTTTAACGACCCGACCATCAAAGACTTCGCCATACTGGGCGAGTACACCGCGCAGGGCGTCAAGTGCCATCCATCTTTCCAGTTGGTGAAAGACCACGTCAAGCAATACACGCCGGAATATGCCGAAAAAGAAAGCACGGTTCCTGCGGCGACGGTACGCCGTATCTCAAAAGAATGGGCTGACGCGGCTATGGTCGGCGCTACGATAGAAATCGACGGCGAAAAACTCCCCTTGAGACCCGTTGCCGCCATCATGTTCCGCGGCGGACAGGGCCATACCAACTCCGCCCAGAGCTACTGCGCGATGTGCCTGCTCAACGCTATCGTCGGCGCGATGGACGTCCCCGGCGGGACGCTCGGCTGGCCGGCTTATGTCGGCGGCTACCCGGAGACGGGACGCTTTAAAGTTATACCCTATCCCTGCCGCGACGGCATGCTGACGGCGGGTACTTTCATGGAGCACAAGCCCTGGCCCGTAGAGGAATCCAGAGTGCCGGACACGGTTCTGATGAAAGAGCTGGTGCCAACGGCATCATTCTCGCCCCACCCGGTGACCTCGGACTTCCAGAAATACTGGGATAACCTGGGCAGGCCTTACGAAATCGAAATGGCGATGATTTTCGGCGCCAACATGGTACGCAGCACCCAGAACCGCGAAATCGCCGAGGACTTCTTTAAGCGGATACCGTTTATCGTCTCCTTCAACATCCTGCCTAACGAGTTCTGCGAGGGTTTCGCCGATATCGTTCTGCCGGACTGTCATCCGCTGGAAACCTACTGCCTCTTCTCTTCGCATGGTCCGTTCTTCAACTACCCCATCGGCATGGAAGGGTGGGACTTCCCCATCCGCCAGCCGGTGGTGCAGCCCGCTTACGAGCGGAAGAATAAAGTCGAAGCCCTCTGGGAAATCGCCGATAGGCTGGGCATGCGGGCGGAAATGAACGCCTATTATAACGTCTACTTCTCCAGCTTCGGCGGCGAGGCACTCATCAGCGGCGATATCGCCTCGGTCAGAGACGTCAAGATGATTGACCCCAAGAAAGTGACTGTTCTGATTAAACCCAATGAAAAGATAACCTATCACGAAATGATGGACCGCGCTTTCAAGTTCTACTTTGGAGACAAGCACGGCCTGAAATACATCTCCAAAGAGGGCACGATTCATTGGCCCAAGAAAGTCAAGGAAGCCTACTGGAGATGGTACGTCGATGTACGCATTCCTATCTACATGGAGCACATCGCCGAGCTAAAAGCGGATATCATGAAAAACGCTAAAACGACCGGCATGGACCTTGAATGGGAGCAATTCACCCCGCTTATCAGCTACTTCCCGGCGCAGGTAGCCAGAGAGGAAACCAAGGAGTTCGACCTGTATAGCTTCTCCTACCGCGATATCCTCCATAACGGCACTTATACCATGGAAATGCCCTGGCTGGACGAGGTCAGCCAACTGAACCCCTACACCTACAACATCACCATGAATGCGGATACGGCTAAGAAAAAGGGCTTAAAAGACGGCGACCTTATCTGCCTTGAATCTTCATATGGACGCAAGACAACCGGCACTTTAAAAACGATGCAGGGTCAGCACCCCAGGACGATTTCCATCTCCGCCTGTTCGGGCGCCTGGGCTAAAGGGGCGCCGATAGCTTACGGCAAGGGTACCAACTTCAACATCCTGCTGGAGTCTGACGCCAAACACGCCTGCCCGGTCTGCTGGAGTCAGGAGACCGCCACTATGGTCAAAGTCTATAAAATAGACCACCGCATCGAATTCGACGGAGTAGGAGGTAAAAAACTATGAGATGGGGAATGGCTATAGAACTTAAGAGATGCATCGGCTGTAACGCCTGCGTTTTAGCCTGTAAAGCCGAACACTTCCTACCGCCTCATATCTTCTGGAACCGGGTGCTAATCGGCGAGAAGGGGAAATATCCCCAAGTAACCAAGCTGATATACTCGATACGGTGCAACCACTGCGCCGAGCCGAAATGCGTTAAAGTCTGCCCCACCGGCGCCACCCAGCAGCGTGAAGACGGCATCGTCTGGGTGGACGATACCAAGTGCGTGGGTTGCCGCTACTGCATGGTCGCCTGCCCTTACCAGGCGCGGCAGATGTACGACGATTCGGAGTCGCAATACTTCCCCGGGCAGGAGCTGACCGAGCACGAAAAAATCGGTAAGGTCTTATACCCGCATACCCCCGGAGTGGTGCAAAAATGCGTCTTCTGTAAGGAAAGAATTGACTCCGGCATCGCGGCGGGCTTAACCCCCGGCGTCGACCGTGATGCTACGCCTGCCTGTGTCATTATCTGCCCGACCAAGGCGATACACTTCGGCGACCTTGATGACCCGAACAGCGAGATCAACCGCATCATCAAAGAAAAGCATGGGCACGCATTCCATCCGGAGTTTGACACACAGCCGTCAATCTCCTTTATAGACTAAACGAGAAGAAGGGAGGCATAAAGAAATGAGTAACGTTAAACCGTTCGATTTCATGGTCAAATACCAGCAGCAAAAAGACTGGATAGATGGCAGAGGTAACTTTATCGCTTTCGCCTTCTTCCTGGGAGGCATCAGCGGTGGTCTATATATGGCAGCGGCTTACTTCGATAACCTGCTGGGTATGTTCATCGCCTTTCTATTAGCGGCGTGCATGGGCTTATCGTACATGATACACCTAACCCATCCGATGCGCTTCTGGCGTATGTTCTTCAAACCCAAAACATCGTGGATTGCCCGCGGCTTTATCTTCATCATGCTGTTTCTGGGCTTTACGGTAATCCAGCTTATCCTCTCGCAGTGGGTGCCGAGCGCGACGACCGCTATTACTGTGTTTAAAATACTCGCCGGCATCTTCGCTTTTGCACAATCGATTTACACCGGTTTCGCAGTCAGCTACGTTAACGCCATCAAAGTATGGAACTCCGCGATTGTGCCGATACTCTTCGTCACCTGCGGCCTCAGCGGCGGGCTGGCGATTCTTTTAGCGGTGATGATGGGCCAGGACAGCGCCCAAATCGGCATGTTGGAAAATGTTATTCGCGTCGTGCTGATTGCCTTCGCGGTCATTGTTGCGGTATATCTCTGGAACGCCACTTATAGCTCCACCGCCGCTCGCGACGCAGTGGTGCGGCTTATCGGCGGGGCGTTAGCGCCGCTTTTCTGGATCGGCGTTTTCCTGTTCGGTATTGCAGTGCCGATAACGATTTCGGTGACTACCTACTTTATCGGACACGCGGCGTCCGCGCTGATGCTTACTGCCATTGTCAGTGAAATCATCGGCGGGCTGGCTTTAAGATTCGCCATTCTAAAAGCTGGCGTTTATGCGCCGCTGCTGCCAGCGGAATAGAATAACGAACAAGTGTTAACTTTAAGAGGGGGCGAAAGCCCCCTCTCCTTTTATCCCGAACGTAACCGAGGGATTTTTCCCCGACCTTTTCCTCTTACTTGATTCTGTCATCATTCCAGCGAAGGCTGGAATCCATCTAGAAATTGAAAATTTGACTAAACCTTTAAGTGGATTCTGGCCTGCGCCAGAATGACATGAGACACAAATCCATTTAGTATTTTAACCTATAACTGGAGTATAATTATCTCAAAGTTTCGGGGTAAAAAATGGCTAATACGGCAACTATCTACATCGGTACGTCAGGCTGGTCTTACCCTAAAGGTGAGGGCACCTGGAACGGCTTTTTTTATCCCCCCGGGAAAATCAACGAGCTGGAGTATTACAGCCAGTTCTTCAACACTGTTGAGATTAATTCCTCATTTTACCGTCCGCCCGACCCCGGCTATGTTTATAACTGGGTGAAGCGTGTGCCGAAAGGGTTTCTCTTCGCGGTTAAGCTCTGGCAAAAGTTCACCCACCCTAAAATGTTTAAAGAAGCCACCGGCGAAGACGCGGTCATAGCCCAGAGCGATGTTGACCTCTTCAAAAAATGCCTTGAGCCGATGGCTAAAGCTAATAAGATGGGCGCGTTGTTAGCCCAGTTTCCCCCCAGCTTTAAAGACGACGCCTACGGACAGCAGATGCTCGGCGCTATCGCTAAAGCCTTCGGCGAGTATAAAATAGCGGTCGAGCTAAGGCACCGCTCCTGGAGCGATGATATAAAAACCGCCACGTTGCTTCGAGAAAATAATATAGCCTGGGTGCAGATTGACGAGCCGAAATTCAGCACCTCGATAGCCATGGAAACACCAATTACCGCCGATTTTTCTTATTTCCGCTTTCATGGCAGGAACGCTAAAGAATGGTGGACGGGGGATGCGGAAACGCGCTATCGTTATCTCTATAATGAGGGCGAAATCGCGGAGTTAGCCGAGCGCGTCAAAGCCGCCGCCGAAAAAACGCAACTGCTTTTCGCTTTCTTTAATAACCACTGGCAGGCTTATGCGCCGCGCAACGCTAACGACCTGAAGAAGGCGTTAAAAATGCCGTTCGAGCAATTGCCGCTTAACCTTGAAATTGCGCAGGATAACAGCGATACTGAAAAGAGAAAGCCTTAAAGTATGCTCGACGAATTATCGGTCAAGAACTTCGGCATCATCGAAGAGATAAACTGGAAGCCCACTGCCGGCATGAACGTTATCACCGGCGAGACCGGCGCCGGCAAATCGCTGGTGGTTGACGCCGTTGAAGTGTTGCTTTCTGGGCAGGCTAAAGAAGAAGATATCCGCCACGGCGCCGCCGAAGCGCGGGTCGAGGGCGTTTTTCACCAGGAGGATGGGGAGGGGTATAAAGCGTTAAAAGAACTGCTGTCGGAAAAGGGACTTGATGCCGGGGATGGTACGGTTCTCCTTGTCTGCGAAATCAGGCGGCAGGGTCGCACCACGCCACGGATTAACCGCCAGGCGGTATCGCGCTCTTTACTTAAAGATATCGGCGCGGCAATGGTCGATATTCACGGGCAGAGCGAGCATCTTTCGCTCTTGAATAAAAGCCACCACCTGGACTTTTTAGACGCTTACGCTCATGCCCAGGAAAAGCGGCGTGTTTTCGGCGAAGCCGCCACGATGCTGCACCAGATGGAGCGCGAAATCCAATCTCTATCGCGCGATGAAAAAGAACTGGCGCGGCATATCGAGCTGCTGAATTTTCAGATTGATGAAATTAAAAAAGCCGAGCTGCAGGACGGTGAAGAAGAAACACTACAAAAGGAACTAACCATCCTCACTTCGGCGGAAAAACTAAAAGCGGCGTCCTCTGAAATCTATCGCATTATCTACGGCGAAGAAAATGCCATGAACGCCGACTCGGCTCTGGACAAAGTCAACGAGACCCTCCCGCTGATAAAACAGCTTACCGATACTGATGCCTCACTCAAACCGAAGATGACTGACCTCGAGGAAATCATTAACGGACTCGAGGAGCTGGCGCGAGAAATCCGCTCCTACGGCGATAATCTTAACTTCGACCCGCAAAGACTCGAAGAAGTGCAGAACAGGCTTGAGCTGATAAAAACCCTGAAACGGAAATACGGCAATTCAATCGGCGAAATTTTAGGTTACCTCGCTAAAGCCGAAAAAGAATTGTCGGGGCTGACCTCTTCTACCGAGCGCCGTGAGGAATTAGAAAAACAGCGCGAGCAATTGAAGAAGCAGATGGGTGCTTTAGCGGCGAAGCTCTCGCAGGAGCGGCAAAGGTCGGCGAAAAGACTCGCCGAGGATGTGAAAAAAGAACTCGCCGAACTAAGCATGGGGCGGGTGGACTTTATCGTATCGATAACGCAAGAGCCGTCGGTGGAAGGCATCCCCTTCCCTGATGGCATTATTTATAAATTCAATAGCAACGGCGTGGACGATGTAGCTTTTCTAGCCTCGACCAATCCGGGCGAGCCGGCTAAAGCGTTAGACAAAATCGCCTCTACCGGTGAAGTATCGCGCTTCATGCTGGCGCTAAAAAGCGCCCTGGCGGAAGCCGATACTATTCCAATCCTCATTTTCGACGAAATCGATATCGGTATCGGCGGGCGCAGCGGAGAAGTCATCGGCAAGAAGCTCTGGAAACTGGCGCGGAACCACCAGGTCATTTGCGTAACGCACCTGCCGCAAATCGCCGCCTTCGCCGATACCCAGTACCGCGTCAGCAAACAGACCGCCCGCGACCGCACGGTCAGCACCATCGAGTCGCTGCAGGGTGAGACGCGCGAAAAAGAGCTGGCGATGATGATTGGCGGGACGCAGTTCACCGAAAACGCCCTTAAAGCAGCCCGAGAACTAATCGAAAAAGCCACGACCTGGAAAAAAAGCCTGAAAAAAGAGTAGGGCGCCTGACTATATTGAACTCTTCATTATGGCTGGTATTCCAGTGCTTTACGGCCGGAGAGTTCCTGACGGGTGTACCAGGTTTGCACCGCGGCGGCAACCTCGGCGGTAGAATCAAACACCCTTAAAAGGTCAAAATCTTGCGGTGAGATATTGCCTTCGGCAAGCATGGTATTTTTCAACCAGTCCAAGAGACCACTCCAGTATCGGCTGGAATACATGATGACCGGGAAGGGCTTAATCTTGTGCGTCTGGATTAGGGTGATAATTTCAGTCAGCTCATCCATCGTGCCCAGTCCGCCCGGCATGATGATGAAGGCTGTAGCGTATTTAACCAGCATTACCTTGCGGACGAAAAAGTGGTGAAAGGTAATCGTCCTTTCTGCATAAACGTTACATGACTGTTCCTTCGGCAGCTGGATATTGAGTCCGACAGACAATACGCCCGCCCGCCGCGCGCCCATATTAGCCGCTTCCATAATGCCGGGACCGCCGCCGGTCATAATGTTAAAGCCGGCTTTGCCCAGTAAGTAGGCTATCTCTTCGGTACGTTTGTAATACTTATTATCCGGTTTGGTTCGCGCCGAGCCGTATATCGTCACCGCGGGCTCGATATCAGCCAAGCTATCAAAGCCTTCGACGAATTCGCCGATGATACGGAACATCCGCCACGAGTCTTCTTTGACCATCTGGTTGATTTCATATTCATTGTTCATCTTATTAATGTTGTTCATCTTGTTCATAGCCCCTCCTGACGAGGTATTATTATTTTAACTTAACCGAGGTGCCATACTTCGGTACCGAGGTTTGATAGCCTGTTTTTTCGCGTAAATAATGGTTGAACTGTTCGGCGGACTCGGCTTCACCGTGAGTAATAAAGATATGTTTGGGATTGACCGATAGTTTAGAAAGCCATTTCATCAACTCATCTCTATCGGCGTGGGCGGAAAAGCCTTGAATTTGTTTAATTTGGGCACGGACGGGGTATTGTTGTCCATGGATTCTAACGCTTTTCGCGCCGTCGAGTATCTGTCGTCCTAATGTGCCATCTGCCTGGTAACCGACGAACAACACCGTGCATTCCGGCCGCGAGATGTTATTGATGAGGTGGTGTTTGATGCGGCCGCCGTTACACATCCCGGCGCCGGCGATAATCATAACCGTACCCTTTATCGAATTCAATTTTTTCGATTCTTCCACAGTTTCTACCATTTTCAGACCGGGGAAGTCAAAAGGCGAGTGGTGGTTGCGCATCAGCTCTCGCATATCCTGGTCGAATAGTTGAGCATAATTTTTATATACATCGGTAATTTTTATCGCCATCGGGCTATCGAGATAGACATCTAAAGCCGGGATACGCTTTTCCATCTGGAGGAGGTTGAGGTAATAAAGGATTTCCTGGGTACGTTGTAAGGCGAAGCTGGGGACGATGATATTGCCGCCGGCGGCGAAAGCGCTTTTAACGATATCCGCCAATTCCTCGCTGATATCCTCGGTACCTTCGTGCTGGCGGTCGCCGTAGGTTGATTCCATCACGATGTAGTCCGTCCGCTTAAAAACAGAGGGGTCTTGCAGGATGGGCCGGTTCCAGCGGCCAATATCGCCGGAGAAAACGATACTCCGTTTTTCCTCCCCCTGGCTGATGAGTAGCTTAATCATTGCCGAGCCGAGTACATGCCCGGCGTCGAAGAAAGTAGCCTCGATGCCGTGACCGATATCTATCGTCTGGTTGTATTCCACGGGGGAGAAAAGGGGCAAAGTCTTTTCGGCATCGGCGACGGTATAAAGAGGGATTTCGGAAAATGGTCCCTTCCGCCCCTCCCGCTGGTGTCTCTTTTTCTTATAAGCGGCATCTTCTTCCTGCACATGCGCCGCGTCTAAGAGTATGATTTTGGTGATGTCGGCGGTGGCGGGGGTGCAGTAAACCCTCCCTGTAAATCCTTCTTTCACCAGTTTCGGCAAAAGCCCGGAGTGGTCTAGATGGGCATGGGTTAAAAAGACGGCTTCAAGCTTTTTAGGCGAACAGTGGAAAGACTCCCAGTTGCGCTTTTGGAAATTCCTTTCCTGGTAAAGACCGCAGTCGACGAGGATGGTCGTGTTATAGGTATTTATTAAAAAGCGCGAACCGGTCACACTGCGGGCGGCGCCCATGAAAGTGAGTTTGATATTCATGAATACCTTTCTTATTTAATTTCATGATATCACCTCGGGGGAAAATAAAAAACACCAAAATGCATGAAATAAGACACAAACTAAAAAGATACAATAACCAAACGTTGGATTGTAAAGGTTAATTTGTTGTTTGGTTATTGTATCCTACGACTTCGCTCAGGACAAGTCTTGGTTATTGGCTATTACAACGCCTATCCGATGAACATTTCTATTTTAGTTTTACCGGCTACTTTATTAAGTTCGCTGGTGAAAGCCGCCCAGTCGAATTTAGCGCGTTTATGGTACTGGTAGTTAAGGCTGACGCGGTCTTCGACAACGGACATCGTCACCAGTCTTAAGCTCGAGAGGTTCTCATCCAGGAAAGCGGAAAGTTTAGCTTCTAAATCCGCATAGGCACCTTGCTCGATAGAAAGCATTAGCTGCCCCCGCGCGAAAACGGAAAGGCGGTTGTGGAACATCCAGTTAATCGCTAAAGCAACGAAAACGAAAACGATAAGGATGGTCGTAATCAGGAAGTTATTAGTTGCTGCGCCGATTGACGAGGCGATGAGCAGTAGCAGAAAACCTATTTCCGCCGGGTCTTTAACCGGCGTGCGGAAACGGACGAATGATAGCGCACCCAGCAAACCCAACGATAGCGGTATCGATACCTGGATACCCAAAAAGAGGGCGGTAATCGCCGGACCGCCGATGATAAAGGTACGGTGTACCCCCGCCCCAATATGCCTCGACCCGTAAAACATCTGGTATAAGAGGTAAATGACGATTGATGCGAGAATAGAAAATCCCAGGTCGACAATAATTTGATTCATCGATAATGGTGACCCTAAACTCGTGATATACTTCCATAGATCGCTCATTAAATATCCTCCTTTTTTCTATAAACCAATCACTTTGCCGGAGGCAAAGAAAATATAGATATTAGTCTCCAGTACCAGGTCGGGTAAAATAGGCATCCAGGCAGCCGCCGTATTTTGAAAACCGACTCCAGTCTAAGTCGAGTTGCTTCATATAGCGTAATGTTACCGGCAGCTCCAGCGAAGGACCTTTAACCTCGAGAACGCCGTCTTCAAGGCGTATTTCGTAATCGTGTCTGCCCAACTCCGGGGCTACTATCGCGGCACGAATATCGGAATCTAAACACACTCGCATGTCGGTCTGTATCTCGCTAAAGCGGTAACGCTGGTAAGAAATTAATATTATCGGCTTAATGGGCTTCTCGAGAAAATATTCAAACTTCGCTAGCGTTTTTATTAACGTCGTTTTATCCAAAATACCGTGTATCAAATTCGGTAATTCTAGAGATGACTTCGGTACGGTGAACTTCTGGCGTTTTTTACTGCTGGCGAAACCTTCCCTTGACTTAAGTTCGAGGTATATGGGGATACGTCCCCGCCTGGGGGCGTCGGAATCGTACCAGCGGATGCGCACTTTATTTTTCTTATACTCGCCGGAGGCTGATTTTTCGTACTGGTCGAGGTCGGCGGTATCGAAGTAGAGGCTAAAGACGCGGTCCTTAGGATACTCCCTGTCCGCCCGGCAAATCTGGTGTAAAAAGTTATACGCTAAACCGATAGCCTTAGGGCGTATAGCGAATTTTCGCTCGAACCTTTGCATCGGCTTTTTATCCGGGGATTCTGGTATTTTCTCTGGTATTTCGGCGATACTAATTTTGTTTTCCTCCGGTTTA
Source organism: uncultured Chloroflexia bacterium (assembly GCA_963759785.1). Taxonomy (GTDB): domain Bacteria; phylum Chloroflexota; class Dehalococcoidia; order Dehalococcoidales; family RBG-16-60-22; genus RBG-13-51-18. Next base: position 146,495 of record CAVXAM010000008.1, on the reverse strand, counting down.
TTTTTTAATGACCCACATATCAGCCATCCACATACTGCCGCCGTTACCGACGTGATAGTTCGTTTTGGTTAGTCTTTCGCCGTTAAGTTGTGCCTGTACCGATTCCCAGCGGGCAATAATGATAGTCTTTAAGCCGAGTGAGTTAGGGCCGAAGCCGGGTTGGCGCGGCGGCTGCGGTGCCATTAACGGACCGTATAAAACCTGCAGGAACGCATCGGCGGTTTTCTTGGATACGCTATTTCTTAACTTGGGTATATCGGCGGGACTAAATTTCATCATCAGTTCCCAAAGGCTGCCAACACTGAAGTTTTTCCTCAGCCCGAGGGTATCAGCCGGACTGATCATCCAGGGCAACGTCGGCATAGGACCGCCCGCCTCCCATCCTTCGAAGACGTCCGGCGGTCTTAAATCCTCGGTATAACAACGGTCCCAGTCCTCGTAGGAATAAAAACTTTCCGTATCAACTTTAACGTACGGACGTATCAATTCCTTGAGCGCGTCGATACGCGGCAGGATAACGTCTAACGCCATCGGGCCATCCAGCAGTTCCTGCAGATACTGGTGGTATTTTTCAAGATATTCAGGCACCCCCAGTAGCCGGTCGACAAGAGGGAACCGTTTAATAGGCCCGGCAGTCGGTTCATCAATAAAATAATTAATGATTTGATTCTTGATGATACCGCCGTTAAAGGTGCCGAAGGTCATATTCAAATCCCAGGGTATAACTGTAAATTTGCCGTTATCCTCGTAGAGGTACGTATTGTGACCGATGCCGATATAGTTGTCGAGATGGACGATGCCGGCCGATACCGCAAGGAACCGTAAAGTTTCATCAACATCCAGCACCTTTTCGATTTCCTGCGGGAAGGTCTCATCGGGTTCGTTATTCAGAACGTCGAGCAGTTTAAACAGGGCGGAATGATCCGGTTTGTCCTGGTTTGTTTTGAGACCGACGTTTTCTATCATGTTACGACCCATCATCATGGACGCCATCGGTATGCCCTGCGTCGTTTCGTTTTCGGACCTGTATTCGGCGGCGGTATCGTCATCCTCCAGGGCTCTTAAAATATCCATCAGCCGGCCGCCGCCGATATTTTGCTGCAGGATGGTTTGATTTTCTGATGGTTCTGGTGGGGGCGGCATCATGGCAAACATGGCAAAATCTTTATAAGCGGTTTTCTCCGTCCAATCCAGACGAGCGGCTGCGACCTCTGGTTTATAAAGATTGCCGGAAGTGTTACTGAAGTATCGTGCCAGGAAAGACGTATCGACTGCTTCCGCCATCGTATAGACGCCGAGGTGGTGGTCGTTAAGGTATAAATCGACGATTGAAGCGCGGGGAGCCGGGACGCCCATTTTATTGAATATTTCGTAGGAAATAACGTCGCGGATGAGGGTCGGGTCGCTCCAGCCATTATTAAAGTGGACTTTTTTCATGCCATGAAAAGTACGCGCCCGGTTGAACAGGTTAAAATCAACCGCCAGCGGAAAACGTTCACTCTTCCAGGCGACGGATTGTAGCAGCGAAGCATTTCCTTTAGTTCTCACAGCCACGTCCGGGGCCAATTCGTCATCGAACCAGAAATCGGCTTTATAGTAGGTTTTAGAATAAGCGTTAGCCATTAACGCCTGCCAGTCGGCTTCCGGCATAACGATGCGTACGGTAGCCACACGGTCGGTGGTAAAGGGGTTGACTTTAGGGTCGCCGCTATAGGCAGCGGGGCTGACGGTACAACCTGATGAAACTGATGTAAGAATAATGAGTACAATAAAAACTATAAAAAATGCTTTACTGTTTCGCCACATTATTGTATTCCATTATATTATTTTTAAACTTTGTGCAATAACAGAAAAATTGTTCTTTATATATTGATTATTATATTGATTATTATCATGATATTACCAAAAAAATAATACTAATGCAAATTATAAGGTTTGTGTAATTAGTGCGTAATGGGTAGGAAAAAGGGGACGGCAATTTCTTTACTACCGCCCCTTTTTCTCTTTATTTTTTCCGGCCCACCACCCTGACTAAAGCGAGGTAGCGTCCGGCGTCTTCCTTCAGTACGTCTGCTTCAGTAGCGAAGATAAGCGTCCCCGCCTCCTCACAGGCGTTTTCGTACTGCAGCCAATCTTTCCAGCCGTCCGGCAGGACATCGGCCGTAACTTTCTCGATGTTGCTGTATCTACTCCAATGATTTTTCCACCAGGCGGCGGTATGGAAACACCAGCATTCGTCCACCCAGAAAGTGCCTCTATCCGGACGCGGCTGCATCAGGTGTTTAGGTACTGGCCCGTTAAAGTCCTTCACCAGCCCCGGCACCACGATGCCGATTTGCCCGCCGGACTTTAAAAACTTTAAAAAGTACGGCAGGTAAAGGTCGTCGGTGCCGTAATACTGGTAAGAATCCAGCGACACTATCGCGTCGAAAAAACCTTCGGCGTAAGGCAGGTCATGTGCCTCGGCATGTATCGGATAAATTTCATTTTCCAGTCCCGCCTCTTTAATACGCTGCCAGTTTTCCGCTGCGCTAATCCAGAGGTCGTTAGCCCAGACCTTTACCCCGAACTCTTTTGCCAGGAAGATTGAACTTAAAGCCTTGCCGCAGCCCATATCCAGTACCCTCATCCCCGGCTTAAACTCCATTTTTTCGCTTAACCACTCCGTCAGCCAGATAACGTTAGGACCCATCCACCCCTTTAAAACCCAACCCGGGTCGTATTTAGCCGAGCGGGGGTATTTATCGTTTTTCAATAGTTCTTGCATTCTCTTTTTACTAAGTTTCATCGCAAACTCCTTTATGTATATTCTAAACCAATCCGTCAAGGGGAAAAGGTGGTTGGGCGACCGGGCGCACCGCCAGCGAAAGCAGCGCCAGCTCATTATCGTCCCCGGCGATGCGGTTTTCTTTTAAGGCGCCGCAGCTGTTGCAGCGATGGATGATGACCCATTCTTTGTTCCGCCGCACGGATATCGCAATCGGCTCCATGATACCCCCGCAGTCGGAGGCACGGTCGCCAGCATGTTTATCCAGGTGGACACTGCGTAAGCAACAAGGACAGTGATTGCGGTGTTCCGTGCCCGGGGCGGTGGAGCAAACGACCCGTCCGCAATAGCGGCAGGTGAATTGCTTTTCCTCATTCAATTTATCTTGCATATAAAAAGTCCTCAACATTAAGCGGATTTAAGAATTAAGAGGGCTGCGACTATCACGTCCGCGGTTGAGGCACTCTTTATCGCCAGCATTTTTTGATAAAGAAAAGCAAAAGCCGCTCCCGGGAGAAGCGGCTAGTTTTAAGCTAACGTTAGTTAAACTGATGAGCCGGTTTCCTACCGGAACGTGATAGCGCTAAATTTGGTTTCTCTGACTTGTTTTGACATAAACGCCTCACTTATAGCGCGAAATTACTGGGGCAATCATAACATGTATGTTTTATTAGGTCAAGAGCTAAAAAAGCTGGAGCGGGAGACGAGATTCGAACTCGCGACTTTCTGCTTGGGAAGCAGACATTCTACCACTGAATTACTCCCGCCCGAAAGCTCTATTATTCTAGCCCAAAAGACCGGTGTTGTAAAGACTTTTTTGAGATTAAGTCATAGGGCAACTCTTTAAGTTTATTTTATAAACAGTATACTAAGTGTAACATTTGACTTTTTTTGTGTTCATTGATATACTCGCCATGAACGATTTGACACTCGGAACGCATCCGGGCGGATTTGTTTCAATTTCAGGGATACCAAAAAAATACTAAGGAGGATGAAGGTATGTCCGGAGATTTTGTGAATTTGTTGGCCGATCTTAAGGAGGAAGAGGTTCTCAAGCTGACCAAACAGCGGATTGATGCTAAAGAAGACCCCTTAAAAATCCTTGAAGACGCCCGTAAGGGTATGGAAATCGTCGGCAAGCGCTTTGCCGGCGGCGAATATTTCCTCCCCGAGCTCGTCTTTTCCGGCGAGCTACTCGCGCAGGTAACTGCTCTCGTTAAACCCCACCTGACCGGAGGCGGCGTACAGGTAAAGAAAATCGGTAAGGTCGTCATCGGCACCGTCGCCGGCGATATCCATGATATCGGCTTAAACATCGTCGATTTCATGCTCGATGTCAACGGCTTCGAGGTCACCAACCTCGGCGTCGACGTACCTATCGAAAAGTTCGTCAAAGCGATGCAGGATACCAAGGCGCCCGTCCTCGGCTTAAGCGGCTTCCTTACCCCCGCTTTCGACGCGATGAAAGAAACCGTCGAAGCGCTGGAAAAAGCCGGTCTGCGCAAGAACATCAAAATCATGATTGGCGGCGGCCAGATGGACGACGAGGTCCGCAAATATGCCAAAGCCGATGCCTTCGGTAAAGACGCCATGGCAGCGGTGACCCTTACCAAACAATGGTACGGTGTTAAGTAATATGGCTAAGACATGGGCGGAGTTATCTCCAGAAGAAAAGCGGGAAGAACGCTTTAAGCGGTGGCTTTCTCCGCCGGGTGTCACCTTTGCCAGCCCGCAGGCAGAGAAAGCCTATAAAGAAAGAGTAACCAGGTTCGTCAAGGCTTTTACCTTACAAAAGCCTGACCGAGTGCCCTGCATCCTGCCCACGGGGTTTTATGCTGCGGCTTATGCCGGCACTAACCTCGGCGAAGTCATGTATGACTACGATAAAATGAAAGCCGCCTGGCGAAAGATGCTGCATGACTTCAGCGATGCGGATACTTATGTTCCCCCCGCCCTCGTTCCGCCCGGCCGGGCGTTGGAAGTGATGGACTATAAACTATATAAGTGGCCCGGGCACGGGCTTTCGAAAACGACGCTTTCTTACCAGGCGGTCGAAGGCGAATGGATGAAGCCCAACGAATACGATGCCCTTATCCGCGACCCCTCCGATTTCTGGTTGCGTACCTATTTGCCGCGGGTCTTCGGGGCGTTTAAAGCGTTTAGCGCACTACCCCCATGGACGAGCTTCGAAGAAATCGCGACCGCTACTTTTTTGCCCTTCGGCAATCCGGAAGTGCAAGCCGGTTTTAACGCCATTATGAAAGCAGGCAACGAAAGTCTGAAGTGGATAGCGGCGGTTGGCGAAGTAGCCGCCGAGTCGATGGCGATGGGCTTCCCCGGGATTATGAGCGGATTGGCGAAAGCCCCGTTCGATACCCTGGGCGATACGTTGCGCGGCACGCAGGGCGTGATGATGGATATGTTCCAGCGTCCCCAGAAGCTCCACGCAGCGATGGAAAGAATCGCCCCTATTGCTATCGAAGGGGCTATTGGGGCAGTGGCTAACGCCGCGGCGCCGATCGTTATCATGCCGCTCCATAAAGGCGCCGACAGCTTCATGTCCGTCAAGCAATACGAGACCTTCTACTGGCCGACTTTTAAAAAGGTCGTCATGGCGATGGTCAACGAAGGCATCTATCCCATCCTGTTCGCCGAGGGGAGTTATAATAACCGTCTCGATATCATCGGTGACTTCCCCAAGGGCTCGGTTGCCTGGTACTTCGACCAGACGGATATTTTCAAGGCTAAAGAAAAAATCGGCAAGAACTGCTGCATTATCGGCAACGTACCGACATCCTTGGTGATGACGGGCACGCCCCAGCAGGTAAAAGAGCATTGCCGTAAACTCATCGAAGTCTGCGGCAAGGACGGCGGCTACGTCCTCGCCGGCGGTGCTAACGTCGACGAAGGCAACCCGGAAAACCTGCGCGCGATGATGGCGGCAGCTAAAGAATACGGCGTATATAAATAAAAATCATAATACTGGTTATTTAGCGGATATTTGGGCATTCCCTTCTGTGGTTGCGGGAATGCCTGTCCGTTAAAGTCAGTTATTTCTGGAGGTTTAGGATGGAAAAACAATGGTCGGAGATGACCTGGCAGGAAAGACGCGAAGAACGGTTCAAGAAATGGCTTTCACCCCCCGGCTTAAAACTCCCCAGCCCGGAAATCGAAAAGAAGTATAAAGACCGCCTGACGCGGATGATTAAAGCCATTAAGATGGAAATCCCGGACCGCGTCCCGATTCACCTCGCCGCCAACTCCTTCGTCGCCTACAACGCCGGTCATACCCTCAAAGACGTACTCTATGACTATTCGCTGATTAAGCCTTCATGGATAAAGTTCCTCGAAGAGTTCGAACAGGATTCAGCCGACGCCCCCGGCTTTTTCTCCGCCAGGGTATATGAAATCCTCGATTACAAAGTGAACAAGTGGCCCGGCCATGGTCTGCCGGATGGCACCACCCTGCCAAATTTTGTCGAAAAAGAATATATGCAGGCTGATGAATACGACCTCTTTATGAAAGACCCCTTCGATTTCGGTTTGCGGAAATTTACACCCCGCACCTGGGGCGCCTTCGAGCTTCTAGCTAATATCGGTCCTTTAACTTCCTATCAAGGTCTCCCAGACCAACTGATGATGATGTGCCAGGACCCGAGATTTTTAAAACTTGCTAAAGCCATTTATGAAGCCAGCCAGGAAAGCGTTAAACACCAGAAGGTGATGATGGAATGCGCCCAGGAATCTTTAAAGCGGGGCTACCCGCCGCTGATGGGCGGTGTGATGTTAGCCCCCTTCGATACCATCGCCGATATGCTGCGCGGCACCCATGGTTCGGTAATGGATATGTATCGTCAGCCGGAAAAACTCATCGAAGCGATGGAATATCTCGCCGAGCGCAGTATCCCATCTACCGTGGGCATGGTCAATATGGCGACGAGTCCTATCGTTTTCGTCCCGATGCATAAGGGCGACAACAGCTTCATGTCCGTCAAGCAGTTCGAGAAGTTCTACTGGCCGACCTTCCGCAAATTACTGCTGGGCGTGGTTAACGAGGGCTGCGTGCCGATGATGGTTATCGACGGCGCTTATAACGAAGAGCGCTTAAAGATTATTAGCGAACTGCCGAAATCGTCCGTCGTCTGGACGATGGAAAAAACGGACATGGCGCTCTCGAAGAAAATCCTCGGCAACTCCGCCTGTATCGCTGGTAATGTCACCGCCGCGATGCTTTACACCCAGACCGCTAAACAGATAAAAGAATATGCCCGTAAGCTCATCGAAACCTGCGCCCCGGGCGGCGGCTATATCCTCGCGCTCGGCTCCGGCATCGATAAATGCGACCCCGCCAACTTACACGCCGTTGTCGAAGCCGGTTTGGAATACGGTAAGTACTAAAGTAAAATAAAAAATCAAATCTCAAATCTCAAAAATATGGTAAAAAAATAGATAGATTTTATTTTTAATCTGTGTTTTTGAGATTTAATTTTTAAGATTTGAGATAACATTATTCACCCTTAACCCGACCTTGTAAAAATCGAAGGAGGGCAATCATTTATGCCGCAGACTAAAAAATGGGAAGAGATGACCTGGCAGGAAAAACGCGAGGCGCGCTTCGACCGGTGGCTGAATCCGCCGGACGTAAAATTCGTCAGCAACGAGGCGGAGGAGCTTTATAAAACCCGCGTCATGCGGTTCATTAAAGCCATTAAACTGGAGGAGCCCGACCGCGTCCCGGTGATGCTGCCGACCGGCAACTACCCGGCTTACTGGGGCGGGTCTTCTTTCTATGAACTGATGTACAACTATAAAAAAGCCAACGACATCTGGAAGAAGTATATGGTCGCTTTCGGCGACATGGACACCTTTAGCGGACCCAGCTTCGTCCCTTCCGGTAAAATTTCGGAAGTCGTTCGTTCCAAACTGCAAAAACTCCCGGGGCTGGGACTGCCTAAAGACGCCACGATGAACCAGTTCGTCGAGGGCGAATATATGATGGCGAATGAGTACGACTACTACATGATGGACCCCACCGATTATAACCTCCGCGTCATGATGCCCCGCACCACCCCCCTCTTCGAGTCCTTTAAAAAACTGCCGCCCTTCCGCGCCATGATGGGCAACTTCTGGATTACCGCGCTTTCCGACCCGGATATCCGTAAGACCTTCGAAACGCTGATGTCCCTAACCAAAGAGCAGGAAAAATATACGGCATCCAACATGGAAATCAATAACTATATTAAAGAACATGGGTATCCTTCACTGTTCGGCGGCGGGCCGATGGCGGGGGCGCCGTTCGACCATTTTGCCGACGCTTTACGCGGTACTCAGGGCATCGCGCGCGATATGTTCCGCCAGCCTAAGAAGCTGCACGAGGCGATGGAAGCATACCTAAAGCTCGCTATTGAAACCAGCATTAAAAACTTCCCTATTACTGCCAGCCCTATCTGCATGATGCCTTTACACAAGGGCGACGACGCCTTTATGTCCGATAAACAGTTCGCCGAGTTTTACTGGCCGACTTACCGCCAGATACTCCTGGCGATGATTAACGAGGGTCTCGTCCCGATGCCCTTTGCCGAGGGACGCTATACCAACCGCCTGAAGCAGATTAACGATACCCCACCCAGCGGCGTCGTCTGGTACTTCGACCAGACGGATATGAAGGAAGCGAAACGCATCCTCGGCAAGATTTGCTGTATCGCCGGCAATGTACCGACCTCGGTCGTTATTAAGGGCACGCCCGAAACGGTCAAGGAATACTGCAAAAAGCTCATCCAGGACTGCGCACCGGGCGGCGGCTTTATCCTCGCCGGCGGCGCCAGTATCGATAACGGTAAAATAGAAAATCTTAAAGCCATGATGGATGCGGCTAAAGAATACGGGTTATACAAGAAATAATAGAATATCGTCATTGCGAGGAGCGACCTGCCCGCCGCACAAGGCTTTGGCAGGCAGGAGCGACGCGGCAATCTCCAAGACGAACAGTGAGATTGCTTCGCCTTCCCTTCGGGAATGGCTCGCAATGACAGGTTACATTGATTTTACGGAGGACGACTATCATGTTCACTCGACCGGATAACTGGAAAGACCTGACCTGGCAGCAGAAACGCGACCTGCGCCTTAACCAGTGGATAAAAGCCGAAGATATAAAATTCGTTAACGAGCCGGCGAAAAAGGAATATCAAGCCCGCGCTACCCGCCTGGCGAAAGCCGTGAAAATGGAAATCCCCGACCGCGTCCCCTGTATGATTCCTACCGGCTGGTATCCGGTGCAGAACGCCGGTGTTACCTTGAAAAAAGTCATGTACGACCCGGCATTGATGAAAAAGGTCTGGCTTAAGTTCGTTGACGAATTCGACTCGGATACCTTCGACGGCACGCTGTTCTTCCAGGCGCCGATAAACGACGTTATGGAAGCCAAGACGATGAAATGGCCCGGTCACGGTCTGCCGGATGACGCCCATTCCTACCAGTACGTCGAGGGCGTTTACATGCAGGCTGATGAATACGACCTCTTTATGAAAGACCCCTTCGACTTTCAGCTGCGCAAACTTTTACCCCGTACGATGGGCGTTTTCGAAATGTTTAAAGACGTCCCTTCCTTTTTCTCCTACCAGGGACTGCCCAACCGTCTGATGGCGATGTGCCAGGACCCGAAATTCCAAAAACTTGCTAAGGCGATTCAAAAAGCCAGTAAATACGTGCCGGAGTTTAATAAAGCCTCCTTTGAAACGACCGAAGCCGCTAAAGCTAAAGGCTTCCCCGTTTTTCGCGGCGGACTGGCGGTGGCGCCTTTCGACGTTTTCGCCGACAGTCTGCGCGGCACACAGGGCATTGTCATGGATATGTTCCGCCAGCCGGATAAAATCCACGAGGCGATGGAGTTCGTTCTGCCCCAGCTCGTTTCCGGCGCGATAGCGATGGCGGATATCGCTGACTGTCCGGTAATTATGATGCCCCTCCATAAGGGCGATGATACCTTTATGTCCGATAAACAGTTCGAAGTATTTTACTGGCCGACCTTCCGCCGCGAGTTATTGGCGATGGTGGAAGAAGGGCTGATACCTTACCCGGTGGCGGAAGGCGCTTACAACCGCCGGCTGGAGTATATCTCGGATATGCCCAAGTCCGCCGTCGCCTGGATGTTCGACCAGACGAATATGGCTAACGCCAAGAAAACGGTTGGCAAGGTTTCCTGCATCGCCGGTAATGTGCCGGTCTCTGTCGCCTACACCAAGACAGCGGCGGAGATGAAAGAGTATTGTCGCAAGCTTATCGAAACCTGCGCGCCGGGCGGTGGCTACATTTTGACCGGCGGCTCTACTTTCGACATGGCTAAAGCCGAAAACCTCCGCGCCATGATGGCGGCGGCTAAAGAGTACGGGAAGTATTAGTTTTTTATCGTCATTGCGAGGAGTACATTCGCTTCGTTCAGTATCAACTAAGCGACGCGGCAATCTCTTAGACGAACAGTGAGATTGCCACGCCTTTCTGCGGAAGGGCTCGCAATGACGTTAACAGGAGGCTACCATGGAAGGCATCAGCAACTGGAATGAATTAACCCCTGACCAGAAAAGACAGGCTAGATTTAAGCGCTGGCTGGAAGCCCCCGGCGTAAAATTCAAGAACAAAGAAGCTGAACAGCTTTATAAAGCCCGGGTCACGCGCTTTGTTAAAGCCATCAGCATGGAAGAAGCCGACCGTGTTCCCTGTAGTCTGCCGGTGGGCTGGTTCCCTGCCTATTATGCCGGCTATGACCTTTATACGGTGATGTATGACTATGAAAAGCAGAAAAAAGCCTGGCTGAAATTCATGTATGATTTCGGCGATATGGATAGCTTCGGTGGGACCGGTTTAGTCCTGCCGGCTAAAGCGCTGGAAATCCTGGGACATAATATGCATAAGTGGCCCGGCCATGGGCTGGCGAAAGATGTGCCTTCTTACCAGTTCGTCGAAGGCGAGTACATGAAAAAAGACGAGTATGACCATTTGATTCAAGACCCCTCCGATTTCTGGCTGCGGGTCTTTATGCCCCGCCAGGCTGATGTCTTCAAACCGCTGGCGAATTTTATGCACCTGAACCCGATGATTGGTTTGCCTATCAGTACCGTTCCCGCGTTTTCCACCCCGGAGATACGGACGATGTTTAAGAAAATCTGGGCGGCCGGCGACGAGATGGATAAATGGATGAAAGCCGCCGGCGAGGTGAGTGCTATCGCGCTTTCAGAAGGCTACCCTCCTTTTAACGGCAGCGGTTTCTCCGGCGCGCCGTTCGATATGCTGACGGATTTTATGCGCGGCACGCAGGGAATTTTCATGGATATCTTCCGCCAGCCGGATAAAATTCATGAAGCAATGGAAAGACTGGTGCCGATTATGATTGAGGAAGCCGTGAAGTCCGCCGATAATTCGCTTTCGCCGGTGCTGATGATGCCGCTGCACAAGGGTGAAAAAGGCTTTATGTCCCCCAAACAATTTGAAACCTTCTATTGGCCGACCTTTAAAAAGGTGCTGTTGGGCATCATTAACGAAGGCTTGGTGCCGATGCCTTTCGCCGAGGGCAACTACATCCCACGCCTGGAAATTATCCAGGATATGCCCCAAGGCTCGATTGTCTGGTACTTCGAGTACATGGACATGAAACAGGCTAAGGCGACGGTCGGCAAGAAAAATTGCATTTACGGCAACCTGCCGATTTCGATTATGGTTACCGGTACGGCCAAAGATGTTAAAGAAGGCTGCCGTAAACTCATTGAAGACTGCGCCCCGGGCGGCGGTTATATCCTCTCCGCGGCTGCCAGCATGGACCAGGGGAAAATAGAAAACCTCCATGCTATGATGGACGCGGCTAAAGAGTACGGGAAATATTAAGTATTACTGTCATTGCGAGGAGCGACCTGCCCGCCGCACAAGGCTTTGGCAGGCGGGAGCGACGTGGCAATCTCATAGACGAACAGTGAGATTGCCACGCCCTTCTACGGAAGGGCTCGCAATGACTTAGGAGACATCCATGGAAGGCGTTGCAAACTGGTCGAACCTTAGCTGGCAAGAGAAACGAGAAGAGCGCTTTAAAAAGTGGCTCGAAGCCCCCGGTGTCACTTTTAATAACTCCGAAGCTAAAAGGAAATACCAGGAACGCGTCACCCGCTTCATTAAAGTCATTAAGCTCGAAAAGCCCGACCGCGTGCCGGTGATTTTACCGGCCGGCTATGTCGCTGCTACTTATGCCGGTTATTCTCTTAAAGAAGTCATGTACGACTATAAGAAATTAGCCGATGCCTGGTTAAAGTTTAACCGCGACTTCGACCCGGACAGCTTTCAGGGTCCCGGCCTCGTTTACCCCGGACGTGTTATCGAGAAAATCGGTCATAAGCTCCATAAATGGCCCGGTCACGGTTTGCCCGATAATGCCCCGATGTACCAGTTCGTCGAGGGTATCTATATGAAGCCGGAGGAATACGACGACTTTATCGATAACCCTACCGATTACTGGATGCGCGTCTTTTTGCCCCGCACTGCCGGCGCCCTGGAGTCGTTCCAGTATTTGGCGCCTTTTAACCCCGTAATGACAAATCCGCTCGGCTGGGTGATGTCTTTCGCCAACCCGGACGTGCAAAAATCGTTCGAAACTTTAATCGCCGCCGGTAAGGAAATCGCGAAGTGGCGCGAGGCTGTCGCCAAGGTTTCCCGCGAGGCGCTGGCGGAAGGCTACGCGTCGTTCGGTGGCGCTGGTATGGCGGGAGCGCCTTTCGATAACCTCTCCGATGTTCTCCGGGGCACGCAGGGCATCGTGATGGACATGTACCGCCGACCGGAAAAAATAAAAGAAGCGATGGGAAGGCTTGTTCCGATAATCGTTAAAGGGGCGGTGAGGGGCGCCGATATGTCTCTAAGCCCCGTCGTCCAGATGCCCCTGCATAAAGGCGATAACTCCTTCATGTCCGGCAAGCAGTTCGAGGAATTTTACTGGCCGACATTTAAAAAGGTGTTGCTCGGCATGGTTAACGAAGGAATCGTCCCCATGCCCTTCGCCGAGGGCAATTATGAGCCCCGCCTCGAAATCATTAAGGATATGCCGCGCTCTTCGGTTGTCTGGTATTTCGAGGTTATGGACATGGCTAAAGCGAAAAAAGTTTTGGGCAACGTATCCTGCATCGCTGGTAACGTCCCTGCATCGATTTTGGTTACCGGTACGCCGCAGGCGGTTAAAGAAGCCTGCCGTAAGCTTATCGAAATCTGCGCTCCGGGTGGCGGCTATATTTTAACCGGAGCGGCTGGCATCAGCAAAGGCAATTCCGCCAATCTCCGTGCGATGATGGAAGCAGCGGAAGAGTACGGGAAGTATTAGGTTTTACTGTCATTGCGAGGAGTACATTCGCTTCGCTCAGTATAAACTATAAGCGACGTGGCAATCTCACTGGAGATTGATACTATTTTATCAGTATTTAAACGGATGCAAGAAAATATCAATTAAGGCATAATAAAAGGGATGTTTTATGGTCACGAATAAGCAATGGTCGGAGATGACCTGGCAGGAAAAGCGGGAAGAACGCTTTAAACGCTGGCAGTCTCCTAACGTTAAGTTTCGTAGTAAAGAAGCGGAGAAGCTTTATAAAGAGCGGACGACCCGTTTTATTAAAGCTATTAAGCTGGAAGAACCGGATAGGGTGCCGTGCATGCTCCCGTCCGGCGTTTATCCCGCTTATTACGCCGGCTATACCATCAGGGAAGTCATGTACGACTTCGAGAAGCTGAAGAAAGCCTATCTTAAGTTCGTCGATGAGTTCGATATGGATTCCTATACCGGTCCCGGTCTGGTCTTCCCCGGCAAAGCTTTAGATATGACCGACCACCGCCTGCATAAATGGCCCGGTCATGGCTTGCCGGATAACGCTTCTCTCTACCAGTTCGTCGAAAAAGACTATATGAAGGCGGACGAATACCCCGCCCTTTTAAGCAACCCCGCCGATTTCTGGTGGCGTACCCTCCTGCCGCGCGTCGTCGGGGCTTTAGAGCCGTTAAAAAAGCTCCCGCAGATGAACGGCATGATGGGCGTGCCGCTAATGTTTTACGGCGCGATGGCGCAACCGGATGTCGAGGCGGCTTTTAAGACGATGATTGAAGCCGGCAAAGAAGTTATCAAGTGGCAGAAGGCTGTTGCCGAAATCAATCAGTATTCTCTCGCTGCCGGTGTGCCCGAACTGCGTGGTGGGGGAATGGGTGGCGCGCCTTTCGATAATATCGCCGATATGTTGCGCGGCACCCAGGGCATGGTGATGGATATGTACCGCCAGCCGGAAAGACTCCATGAGGCAATGGAGAGGGTTGTGCCTTATGTGATAAGAGGCGCCGCCGCGGCGGCTGATGCTACCGGCTGTCCGTTTTGCTTTATGCCCCTCCATAAGGGTGACGAAAGTTTTATGTCCCCCAAGCAGTTCGAGACCTTTTACTGGCCGACCTACCGCCGCGTGCTGTTGGGTATGATTGAACAAGGTTTAGTGCCCTATCCCTTTGCCGAAGGGCGTTACGGTGCGAGACTCGAAGTGATTAAAGACCTGCCCAAAGGCGCGATGCTGTGGAGCTTTGAAGACGTCGATATGGCGCGGGCGAAGAAAGTGCTCGGTACTTATGCATGTATCGCCGGCAATGTACCGGCTTCGGTGCTTTATACCAAAACTCCTAAGGAGGTGAAGGAATACTGTCGTAAGCTAATCGAAACTTGCGCTCCGGGTGGCGGCTATATTTTAACCGGCGCGGCGGGTATGAACGAAGGCAATCCCGATAACCTCCGCGCGATAATGGAAGCCGCCAGAGAATACGGTGTATATTAATAAAAAACAGGAGAATTAAATATGGAAACAAGAGTATCTACCCCGACTAAAGAAGTCATCATTTCCTACGACCGGCCGACTATTATTATCGGCGAGCGTATCAACCCGACCGGCAAGAAGAAGCTGGCCGAAGCCTTAAAGAACGGCGACCTTTCTATCGTCAAGAAAGAAGCCATCGAGCAGGTTGCCGCCGGCGCGGCTATCCTCGACTGCAACGTTAACGCTCCCGGCGTTGATGATGTTAAGCTTTTACCTGAAGCGATTAAGGTTATCCAGGCAACGGTTGACGTGCCCCTCTGCATCGATAGTCCCAATTCCGATGCTCTTGAGGCTGGACTAAAGGTCTACAAGGGCAAACCGCTGGTCAACTCCATTAGCGGTGAAACAGCCAAGCTGGCGCGCGTCCTGCCGCTGATCAAAGAATACGGCGCCGCAGTCATCGGCTTAGCCCAGGACGATGATGGCATTCCCAAAACCACCGAACGCCGCGTCGCTATCGCCTATAAAATCGTCGAAGCCTGCGCGAAAATGGGTGTACCTAAGGAAGATATTGTTCTCGACGTTATGACTTACGCTATCGGCGCCGAGCCTAAAGCCGCGATGGACGTCCTGGCAGCTTTAAACCAGATACGCAAGGAGCTTGGACTGAATATGACGATGGGCGCGAGCAATATCTCCTTCGGCATGCCGGACCGACCGATACTGAATAATGCCTGGATAGCGATGGTTATCGAAGCCGGCGGTACGGCGCTGATTGCCGATGCGGCTAAAGTCATGCCGGCCGTTCTTTCCGCCGACTTGATACTTGGACGTGACAGATTTGCCCGGCGCTACCTCGAAGACCACCGTAAACGCGCCGCCGCACAGCCGCCGAAATAGTTCACTTGTCATTATAACCCTGAACGAAGTGAAGGGGAAGAATCTCGTGGGGGTGGGGTTTCTTCTCCACCCCCTTACCCTTGACACCCACACTCACAAAGCATATACTTAAAGTTGCGTCTCGACGCGGGGTAGAGCAGTGGCAGCTCGTCGGGCTCATAACCCGGAGGTCGTTGGTTCAAATCCAACCCCCGCTACCAAGAAAATTGAAAAGCCCACCAAAAAAGGCGGGCTTTTTCTTTTCACGCGATTAGCCGCCTTCATTTGAGCGTGCAACGCGGTAGCAAATTACATGTTTCCTAAAGAGTATATTGGTAAAATAAAATAAAATACATAATAACCTGATAAAGCTTAACTTATTGATTTATTACACATACCCTGTTATAATCAAGCAAAAATTAAAGCCCCATTTTGACAGCTTACTTTACGGAACCTTCACTAGATTATTCTGATATCAGCGGGGATATATGCGAGGGCATCGATGTCTAAACGAAATGGTACGGCTATCCTGTTAGTTCTACTCATCATACTCACGAATTTTTTAATGCCCCGCCCGGTTTTGGCTCAAACCCAACTTCCTGACCTGGTAATCCCTGATGTCTGGCAGGATGGCAGTCAGATTAGGTATACCTTAAGCAATATCGGGCAGGCTAGCGCCGGCAATGCCAACGTGCCAGTAAGCTACTACAATGCCTTATATATTGATGGTGTGAAAGTAGCCGAAGACCATATCACCACCATTTTAACCCCGGGTCATCAGCTAGAGCGATCTTTCGACTATCACTTTGAACTGGAACCACCCCAGCAGACTATAAGAGTCTACGCTGACTCACGGCAAAATATACCTGAAAGCAACGAGCAAAACAACTATCGGGAAGAAGTATGGGTCGCCCAAGTACAGAACCTCCCTGACCTGATAGTAGAAAAGATAGAGTGTGGTCCGAACAATAAGCTGGCGGTAACCTTAAAGAATATTGGGTCAGGGGCTATACCTAGCGGTTGGTTAGCAGTAGCCGACGTATATTTTGACAAAGTCAAGAAGGGCTTTTTTGACATGGCCCATCCCACATCCACCCTGGGTGATGGTATAGAAACCCCGGGCGGCAGCTCGTATTATCTCGTAGCTTGGGATATCACCGCTCCTGTTACCGTCACGGTGATTGCCGATGCCACCGATGATATAGAGGAGTCCAACGAGCAGAATAACGTTGGCGAGGCTAAGATTGAACCGCAGACGACCAAACTACCTGACCTGGTCGTCAGTTTGATAAAAGAGGATACCAAGAACCAGCTCATCGGTTATATCATTAAAAACATCGGTGGGGGTTTGGCGAAAGGCGGACACGCCACCGCTTTAATCATTGATGGAACGCAGGTAGCTAAGGATGTCGTTAATACCGATATCAAACCGGGCGAAACATACGAATCATGGTTTAACTCATACAAGTTTACTGGTCTTGGCACTGTAGTGGTAGAGGTTTATGCCGACTATTATAAACAGCTAGAAGAAAGTAATGAACAAAACAACTACTTAGAAAAGACCTTCGGCGGTGTCGCCGATACTATACCACCGGTGATTATCTCCGGTCCCACCGTCTCTCAAATTACGCAAAACACTGCCATAATTAGTTGGGAGACGGATGAAGACAGCACCAGTCTGGTCAGGTATAGCGCTTACGCCGGGAAATATGAAAATGATGCCGAAGATACCAATTTGGTTAAAAAGCATAGTGTGGGCTTAACCAAGCTCGAGCCGGCAACAACCTATCACTTTATCGTCGAATCTACAGATGCCAGCGGCAATAAAGTTACGAGCCGTGATTATACCTTTGAAACCCTGTCTCCCAACGATAAAGAAAAACCGTCGTTATCTCTCAAGCTGCCGGCTACCATCTCCGGTCTGGCAACTATCGGCGCTGACGTCCAGGATAATACCGGCGTCGCTAAAGTTATCTTTTATCTCGATGGTAAACAGGTGTTTACCGATTATACCGCTCCGTTCCAGTGGTTATGCGATAGTCGTAAGCTGGGGGAGGGAGGGCATTCCTTTGGTGCTAAAGCCTTTGATGTCGCCGGCAACTCTATTGAAGATATACGAGACGGCACCATTCGGAACCGCTTCCCATCCGACGAGTCCCCGGTTAAGGTCAATATTGTGCATCCATCACCAAGTAGCGAGGTCTTTGGTTTTGTTGAAATAAGGGCATCCGTAACCCATGACAGCAAGGCTGATATCGTGCATTCCGAGGTTAGAGTTGACGGCGAGGTTGTATATCAGGTTAATTATACTTCCCTTGACCTATCGACATTCCGACCACTAAAGCCTTCCACCTCGGAACGTAAACTGACCGTGAAGTACATGTGGGATTCTTCCAAGCTTGCCGAGGGCAGCGAGCCTGTTATCGAGGTTGTCGCCCGTGACGAATTCGGCAACGAAGGGCATGCGGGCATCAGGGTTACTAAGGCACCCGAACTGACCTTTACGATGGCGACATCAATAACGGCTACCGCGCGTTTCTTGACCAGCTTCGACATTGATAGGAACGTCACCCCTCATGGGAACTACTTCACTGTTGAATTAACTGTTACCAATCTCGGCACGACTTCAGACCAACGTGTCACCAATGTTATCATCCGTGATGTAAGCCGGGGATTCCAGGTTGGAGCATTCGAACATAACCCGGCTTTTGACATCGTACGCCATGAGGTAACTGTTGAAAAACATATCGCAGAACTCGGGCCTGGAGCCAGCGTTACTTTCTCGTATGATATCGTGCCGGTACTTTTTGACCCTGCGATAGATGATTACACCATCGGCATCCGTACCGAAATTGAATACGATGATTCCTCGGGCAACCATGGTACCAAAGAACAGAATACCCCCTATATCCCCGGGGACTACGTTAGTCTGCCGTATCCGTTGATTCCGGAGCAAGTCGGTGATGCTTTTAATACTACGGACTATCTTATCGTCACCAACCCGGAGCGGCTCTTCAGCGCTTACGATGATGATGAGGTTAACAACCTCTTAAGCACCATTGCAGAATTAGCGGTATTGAAAAATGGCGTATTAGGTTACAGCCGGACCTACACGGACGACACCACGACGGCTCATCAACTTAAGAATAATATAAAAGCCGATGGTATCTGGGGCGGCCGTTTGAGTCTTGCAGCCGCGGTTAACGGCTACCTTCTGCTCGTAGGTGAGACGAATATTATCCCCGCCTGGCGTATGTATTGTTCGGGGTTCTTCATGGATTGTACTGGCGGTTATATCGATATTTCCGATTACCCCTATGCCGATACCAGCGGCGACCGAAGGCCCGAACTTAGAGTGGGCAGAATAATTGGACAGAATATTCGAGAGCTTCTTACACCCATCCAATCAAGTATTGGCGTTGCTATCGGCAGGAAACATTACTATGGCTTGGATGTGCTGTTGACTACCGGGCCCGAAGATACCTGGGAAGCGTTTATTAGAAGCACCGAATTGGGCAAAACCATACTCGCCGGTAAAGGTGTTTCATGGCCGATACCGACCTTTCACACGGATTATTACACCACCAAGCATGATATGCTCGCCGAAGCATTGCGGATTAAAGGCGCGGATGCTGGAGGGGCGAATTACAGCCCCAATCCTCCGTTGGATACTTTCACTACAGGTCAACTGGCTGTCTGGCTCTTGGATAGTGAAGATGTCTACTGGACATGGTGGTCTTTAGAATACCAGCACTTTACCGACACGGAAGGTCGGGACCACCTTTGGGCGCCGGCTTATGTTGGTGACACTGAAATCAATCAAGCCCTGCGGATAGCCGAGAGAATACAGAACGAAAGAGAAAACCGAGGCAGCGACTTCGGGTATACTTATACTTATTTTGATAATGTGGTACTAGTTTTACAGCATAGGGCTGAAGATATCAAGGCGCTAATGGCCGGTAAAGATATCATCGTTTTCCAGGGGCATGGAGGTCCAAATAGCTGGGCTTGTGTACTTGATGATTGGACAGACACCCATTGTCCTGTTGAGCCGCTTAGTTTCGGTCTTAGCTGCCCCATCGTCATCGCCTTCTCTTGTTTAACAGCGAATTATTTGGATGTAGCGGGTCAATGTATCGCCCGGGCTTTCCTTAGGAACGGCGCGGCGGTATATATCGGCTCGACCGAGGTTTCATCTACCGCCGACAACGAAGACTTGATGGAATGGATGTTCTGGCAGGGGTGGTCGAGGACTACCAGTATCGGTGATACCCTCTATGATTTGCGGTGTCGAATCGTATTTGAAAGCGTCTGGTGGAAATATCTGGCATATGAATATAACCTGTATGGTGACCCGAAATTCGGGGGAGGCTAGTCATGAAAAAAATATGGGTCGCGGGTTTAATCATTTTACTCTTCGTCAGCCTTTGTACCGGTAGTTACGTTAGCGGTGATACTCCACCTGCAACTCTAGACTTGACCATCCCGGACTACGAAGTGACCGCTTCCGCCAATGTCGATTACGTTGCCATACCCGGGGGTCTAATGTTAACCATCGAGGAGGGGCGTCCTAAAGTTCCTTATTACTCCACATTAGTCGATTATCCTAAAGGGTATAGGGTTCAGGATGTTGTCTTAAAAGATAGAGCCGGTCTGATGACGACTACCGGCTTACGTTTACCGGTAGTTATATTGAGTGATAACCTAACGCAACCGGTCGTGATGAAAAATGGTTGGTATCCGGAAGAGTCATTCGCCTGGAAGTTATGGGAAAACGAGGATAGCAGCACGACTTTAGTTATCCAGGTGTTTCCGTTTTACTATGAACCTGAAACAACCGACGTTAAGTTCTATAAGAATTACAGTTTTAGCATTGAATATATTCTCTCTAACGTAGCGATAACGTCGATATATCCCGATAAAGACATCTATGCCCCGGGTGACACGGTTAAGATAGACATTAGCCTGAATAACTCCGGCGATGAACAGGATGTTGTCGTCAGCACTGTTATTAAGGAATACGCTTCCGAGACAACCATAGCCGGCTTACCGCTAAAGTCAATAAAGGGATTAAGCGGGGAAGCCTCCCTTACCGAGGAATGGAATAGTAGCGGGACCGGTGAAGGCAATTATTATGCCGAAGTGACCTTGAGCGATACTACAGGTAACATTTTAGACAAGAAAACAGCGGGGATTTCCTTAGGAGTTCCCAGTTCAACAACACCGGAAGAAACAACACCAACCGAGCAGGCAGCTACAACCACTCAATTCCCAACGCTCTATGTGGTACTCGGCGCAGTCATAGTTGTTCTGATAATTATCATCGTCGTCGTGCTAACAAGGCCTAAGAAAAAGGTATGATTTAGTAAACAGGTGTTTCTTGGCGTCTATTTCGCCAACTCTACACTCAACATCGGCCCGAGCCTATCGACCTCCTCGCACATATCGTCCTGGTCGATGTGGCGGTAGATGGCGGGAAGCGAATGATAACGCAACAGCTGATAACTAATGGAGACCGTTCGAACATACCGGAGGTCGTTGGTTCAAATCCAACCCCCGCTACCAATGAAGATAAAGCCCAGCTAAAACCTGGGCTTTTATATTTGATAACAATAAATTTTTGATGTTACTATAACATCATAGTGCAAAAGACGCGGTTCCCTTACTTTACGCGCCGCCGCTTTTGGTGGCTGGTGATTATCCTTGTCGTCATATTGTTATACTTTCCGATTAACCAGTTGATACGAAACGGAGTTCAATTATCATTACCAATCGATGCTAATATCCCTCTTTATCCACCCGCTGTGGTGCCATACTTATTAGGGACGTTACTCTTCGTTACCTTCCCGATTTTAACGGCGCTATTCATCAAGCCACGCGAATTCGATGCCTATGCCATCTCCGTATTAACCGCGACAATAATCAGTTATCTGGTTTACCTCATATTCCCGACCTTTGTCACTCGGCCGGAGATAACTTCCGATGACTTTTTCTCCAAGGTGATTGTTCTGCTATACCAGGCCGACCGCTCTTTTAACGCTGCCCCCAGTGGACATACGTTTTATTCATTGATTTCTTGTCTTTACGTCTGCCGTTGGCTACCCAGGTATAAAATCATCTGGATAATTCTAGCAGCTGCAATAATAGTATCCACCCTGTTTACCTGGCAGCATTATATCCTTGATGTTGTTGGCGGCTTGGCTTTGGGCATTCTGGCGTATGCTGCGGGACGCTTTATGCAAAAGAAATGGAACCTGACATTCGCCTCTTAATCAAATGTTAGTCCTAACTAAGGTTATGTTGAAATTGACAAACCGGGACACGTTGTTTATAGTGGGTAGTTAATGATATTAAAGACGGCCTTCAACAACATCAAACGGTTACTCGGCCATCCCTACCTAACGTTATTCAGTCGTCTAGCTTTGGGCGGGGTTTTTATTTTTGCTGGCATTGCCAAAGTAACGCACACTAACACCTTAATCTTTGAAATAAAGCAATACCAAATCCTCCCTGACGTTTTGGCTAACGCTTACGGTCGCGCCTTGCCCCCGGTGGAAATTGTCCTCGGGGCGTTTTTGGTGTTAGGAGTATGGTCCAGGATAACAGCTGGATTAAGCGGTTTGCTATGCCTAAGCTTTATTATCGCTAAAATTATCTCTTTTACCTGGGGACTAGATATCTCAATCTGTTCCTGTTTCGGTCCAGCCGTGCCGCTGTTATCCGGCTACACTCTAGCGGTCGATTTCGTGATGCTAGCTTTAGTTTTTCAAATAATTTTTCATCAGGGGGAGTTCTTATCTCTTGATGCCCTGTTTCTACGTAAAACGAAGGTTAAAAAGAAAATGAGAATAAAAAACCGCTAACCTGATTGACAATCAATATCAACATATTTATAATATGTCAATCTAGAGTCTTCGTCTTTATAAAACAAATCTCAAGGAGGGGAAAATGGGAAGGAAAAAGGTTTATGCCATGATAGCCAGTCTCGTGGCTGTAGCCGCCGTCGCGTTATTGCTAGGTCTCGTCGTTATTCCCGGCAGCTCCACTGGCACGCTAAGTACAACAGTTACTGCTAGCTCCGGAAATCCATCCGAGGGCGTTGTTGTCCACGGTTACTGGACGATTGAAGTCTTTAATCCGGACGGAAGCCTGGCGGAACATCATGAGTTCGAGAATACTTTTCATGCAGAAGGAAAACAGCTCTTAAGCCTGATTTTTAACCGACAATTAACTCTTGGCAGATGGTCCATCAAGTTTAGTGGCTCACCCACATACCCGTGCCAAAACGAAGGTAGTAATGATGTCTGTAGTATATGTGAGTCTAATTTGCCTGTTAGCAAAGGTTCTATCTTCAAAAATCTCACAGTAGCGGGAACTGGTGTGGGAGATGGTTCGAAATTCGTTTTGAGCGGTAGTGCCACTATAGCTAACAGCACCAATATCAATGCTGTATCAACCGTAGTAGAAGCTTGTCTCAATGGTCTTTCACCTTTTGAGTGTGCCAGTTCCTCTACAGTAAATCAAGAATATAAAATGACATATGCCAGCGTCAGTCCGACAATAGCGGTACAGGCGGGCCAACAAGTCCAGATTACCGTGGAAATAAGTTTCGGATAAACAATTCCGGAAGAGTGCGGCATGAAAAAAAAGTTGATTGCGCTAGTATTAGCCGTAGTGGTGATGACTCTGGGCATTCTGAACGGCTGCTCTGAAACTACCTCCGCTAGTGAGACAAGTACATCGTCGAAAATTACAGTAACGGAGTCTATCGATGTTATTGATAATCCGCAAATGACTCAATCACTGATGGCTATAGTAGAAGAAACCGTTGGTGTCACCGATTCTGTTACAGTTTTATCAGCGGTAATGATTAATATTGTAGAGACGGTTACCGTGACTGATTTACCTGAAATAAACGCGTTACCGGTTATCAATTACTTTACTGCTGAACCCGACCATATCTTTAGAGGGTCGTCGTCGTTGCTTAATTGGAGTACCTCAGGAGCGACGACGGTTACGTTAGGCCCTGATATCGGCACTGTACCCACAGTCGGGAGAAAAATAGTGACTCCATTCAATAATACGACCTATACCCTTAGAGCGACTAATAGTTACGGCTCGGTAACTGCCACTGTCACCGTCACCGTCACCATAGTAAGAATACAGGGTTAAAAGAACTCTAGAATTTTTGGGAATTTGGTCCGCGACCTGCCTTTGGTTAACGTTTGCGGGATGGCTTCCGCCAATTCCTCGGTGGTCCAGGGGCTTTCTTTTTCTAGCACCTGTTGCACCGGCGGCGGCTCGGTAAATATCCCCACATGCCCCCGCCACACTTCAAAAATGCAGCCGTTGATATGGTCGGCTTGCTCGCTGGCGAGGTAAACCACCAGGGCGGCGATATCCTCCGGGCGGTTGACCTCGACTTTAGGATTTATTTCCTTGGCGCCGCGCCAGGCAGCAATCGGGCGGATGGCGTTACAGGTAGTGCCGAACTCCGCCATATCTTTAGCGACGACGCGCGTTAAACCGACGATGCCCTCTTTAGCGGCGGCGTAAGAAACGAACCCCATAAAGCCCAGTCCCACGTGCGAGGACGTATTGATAATGCGGCCGTAATGCTGTTTGCGCATGTAGTAACAGGCGCGGCGGGTGCAATAAAACGTGCCGTAAAGGTGGGTGCGCACGATGTTATCCCAGTCGTCGGGCTTAATGTCGGCGATATTGACGGGTTCTTTGACGATGCCGGCGTTGTTGATTAAGACGTCGATGCGCCCGAAGTTATCTAAGGCGGTCTGGATGATGTTTTCGGCGCCTTTTTCGGATGTCACGCTGTCGTAGCAGGCGATAGCGGTATTGCCCATGGCTCTAATTTCTCTGACAACCGAATCCGCCGGGTCCTGCGAGATGCCCTGGCCGTAAGCGGACGTCCCGATATCGTTAACCACCACCTTCGCCCCCTGTTTCGCCAGCCCGATAGCCTCCGCCCGGCCGATGCCGTTCCCCGCCCCCGTAACCACCGCCACCCGACCCTCTAATAACTTACGCATAAACCACCCCCGGTTATGTAATAATGAGTTTTTACTATTATACAACTAGAGGTGGGAAAAGAGAAAAAGAAATCCCCCGAATCTTAAGGAAATGGGGGATTTTTCTATCTAACTTTGAGTTTTATAAGTTATTTCTATTTGTCTTCTAGTAATGTATCTTGAAGAATTTTGAAAGGTAGCCCTTCAACTTCATTTTCGATCTGGTGGATAGTGAAGTTAGTAATGCGTTCAATCGTTTGGTCGGCAGCACGTTGAATTGTATCTGTATCATGTGTCAAAATCGCTGGTGTCATCGTAACAATCATAATACCGGCCATAATTAATACTAAAATCATCTGCATTAGTCTCAAGCCCTCCTTTTCCTATAATATTTTACAGGATGAACAGTTATGCGACCACAGTTTTTACACTGGTATTGTTGTACCAGATGTCTTCTTCCCGTTTTATAGTTTTTAGCATATTTCCATCCAAATTTTACTAACTTATTGCTCTTACATTCTGGGCATCTCATATAACTACCTCTACCTAATATATTAGGTAGATTCAATTAAGTATGACACATATAATATCATTTGTCAATAGAGTGTGATTAACTATATACTGTTAGGATTTTTAATAAGAGCATCAGCATTTGCAGGGTCACTAACTATACTAATCTCTGCAAGGTCCAAGTTTTTTATATTACAATACGCCTTTTTCCCATTATAAATATAACCTTTAATGTGTTTACAAAGGAAATAATTTTTGTGACATATAGAGCATTCATATCTTTTTGCAATACCGCCTATACTGAAGCCAATGAGTTTTTTCGCTTTTATCAATCGACGTGTTTCAGCATCATCTATTTTTACATTTGTAACTACTAAACCATTATCAACTATACTAGCATTTCCCCAACCAACAACTTTTGAAGTATGCTCAAAGTGAATTGGTACTGGTCTGGTTAGCATCGGACTAGGGCTTGTATATGAATGGGCGGTTGTAATTTTTGAGATAATATCCTTCACTTTTTCATCTGATACAATCTCGCCATTTTCATAATAACAATTCTCAACTTTACCTTGTTTTGATATCTTTATTATCAATATTTTAGGAGTTTTCCCTCTTGTTATGAGATGGACTACTAAACCACTTACTATACCAGCTAAAATACTAAAGGGAATCCCGATAATAAATATGACCAGAGGGTTTGATATATCAAATTGTTTTTGTAAAAGTACCTCTTTTTTATTAGTACTTTCAAGTTGAGGTATACCTACTCGGTAACCAGCTTCAGATACACTTTTTGCTAAATCTAGATCATATCCCCTAAATACCGTTCGATTTGGAAAGACATTACGATATGGGTTAAAGGGAACAATAAATGCATCACTGGATAAACATCCTTTAATAGCTTTATTGTCTAAATATGGAAGTAAATCCTGTATATCCATATACTATTCTCTTTACCCTCTACCCCTTATACTTCTTCCCCATGCCCGCCGTAAAGTGGAACATCGGCTTCTCTATCCTTCTAATGTTAATGGGGCCGTGCTCGACGCCCGCGGGGACGAAGGCGACAAAGCTCCTATCGATAAAGTTCTGCTTGCCGTCAATCCAGATTTCTATTTCTCCGTGGAGGTTATAGGGGTCTTTGGGGTCGGTGCCAATCCAGGCTATCGTCTCGTCGAAGTCGTGCTTGTGCGCCCCGATGGTGCGGTCCTTACGCGAGCCGGTTTTATCCGGCCAGTCGCCGGGGAGGAACCACGCCGTCTCCATGTAAAAAGCGCCCTTTAAAACGTCGCTGTCTAAAGAGAGCAAACGCCGCGCCTCATTATCGGCAAATACCGGCGACCACGGCGCATCCCCCACCACGTCCCTTAGCTCTGTCACAAAGTATTTCTTATCCCATTTAGCCATTATTTTTTCTCCCTTCTTTTTTCGTGTCCGCCCGGGTCGGCCTGGGCTAAAGTCCCGGCGCCAATCATTATCGTGAATTCCAGGTGGGGTTTGGTATATTTTTTCCAGGTCAGCGGTCCGTGTTTAACGCCTTTAGGCACGTACACCGCCGAGGTTTTGTCGATTTTCAGCGGCTGGCCGCCCACCATGAATTCGATTTCGCCGCCCAGCTCCTCCTGATTTTGGGGGTCGGTGCCGAGGTGGATAACGATTTCGTCGTAGTCGTGCGTATGCTCGAAGATGTGGGGATTCGGGTCGGGCATGCCGAACACCCAGCCGGTCTCGATATACATATTGCTTTTCGGCACCAGGTTATTGCTCATCAGGGTCATCGCGCCCCGCCGTCCCTTGACCTCCGTCAGCGGGATGACCTCGTAGGCGGGCTGGCTGACGAAGTATTTTTTATAATCCTTTTTCGGCATATACATTCTCCTATTGCTTGATTTTTTCGTAAGCGGTGTTGTTGCCGGATTCGAACATAAAAATTGGTGTATCGATTCTCTTGAGGACGACGGGACAGTGCTTAACGCCTTTGGGAATAAAGATGAAGCAGGTTTTGATAAGCGTGTAAGGCTCGTCGTCCATCCAGAACTCGATTTCGCCGCCCAGGTCGCGCGGATGACTCCGGTTCGAGCCGGCGAAGCCGATTATTTCATCGAAGTCGTGGGTATGGGGCGTTTCGATAGCCACCGGCCCGTTTCCCGTTAGTTGCCAGAGCCACTCGCACCCCGCGAAGAACGCCCCTTTCACTATCGAGTCCTGTATCCCCAAAAGCAGCGTCCGGTCTAACGTCCTCCCCGCTTTAGCCTGCTCCTCCATGCTCTTAACGTCCCGCTCGGGGGGCGGCGGCATCAGGTCTTCGGTGAGGATATTTTTTAAATAACTTTGTTTCGGCATAATAACATCTCCTTTAGATGGAGCGGGCGGTCTCCATGCCCTGGCTGATGGCGTCGGCAATCAGTAAAGGCTCCTTGCAGTCGCCGATAGCATAGACTTCTTTAACCTTGCCCTTAAGGTTTTGATATAGCTCCAGGTTGGGGATTAAAGGCAGGGTGGGGAGTATCGTATCGGCTTCGATAAATTCTTTTTGCCCGTCTTTGTCAATAATCGTTAGCCCATTTTTCGTTATCTCTACATACTCTTTAACGCCGCCAATCAGCCGGACACCCTTTTTCTTAAACCACTGGAAAAGATATGCTTGAATCACGTCCACCATGCCCTGACCTAACCGCTCCGACTTTTCGACGATAGTGACCTGGCGACCCCGTCTGGTTAAAAACTCCCCTAGCTCGCAGCCGTGCAGACTGCCTCCGATAACCACTACCCGCTTGCCGATGGGCAGGTAGAAATTCGTCAGCCATCTTAAGAGGTTCGGCGGGATGAATCTTAGATAAGTTTTAAGGCTTTTATGCAGTTTAGCCCCTCCAATAACATTCGGCAGGTTGATGCCTTTAATATCGGGTAGCGATGGCGTCCCTCCCGCCGCGATAATGACCGCGTCCGGCTTCGTTTTTTCTAACGTCGCGGTATCTATCTTTTTACCCAGTTTCACCTTAACGCCCAATTTTTTGAACTGGTTTTTAAAATACGTCACTATTGCCGGCAGGTCTTCGAGTTCCGTGCTTTTAACTACCGCCGCGACCGGTAACAGACCGCCCAGCTTAATAGCGCTATCGTAAAGCGTAACGTCGTGTCCCCTTAAAGCCGCCACCCGCGCCGCCTCCATCCCTGCCGGTCCCGCGCCTACCACCACAACCTTTTTCTTTTTCGACGCTTTTTCAACGGTGTTATATGTTTTGCCCATGAAGGCGTTGATACGGCAGCGCTGGCTCCCCAGGCAGTTCTCGCAGGCGGTGCAAGGCGCGATATCTTCTAATCTCCCCGCCGCCACCTTGTTGGGCAGCTCGGGGTCAGACTGGAGTCGCCGCGTCATCGCGATGAAGTCCACCTTGCCTTCGCGCAGCGCTTTTTCGCCCAGCTCGGGGTCGAGTTTACCGACTACCATCACCGGTATCGATACCGCCGACTTTATCCCCGCCGCCAGGTTGACGTTCCATGCCTTGCCTTTTAAAGCGGCGTTGTATTCTTTAGGGATGTCCTTAAATGGGATGGGAAAAGCGGGATAAAACATAAGGTCGGGCAGATAAGCCCCAACATGATACCCCAGCCAGTGACTGCGCACGTGGATGAGGTCGGCGCCGGCAGATTGTAGAAATCCCGCTGTCTTTTTAGCATCCTCGGCGGTAATGCATTTTTCGTCGGCGACATCGGCGGCGCGCCCGATTTCGATGCTGTTGATGCAGACGGAAACCGGGAAGTCCTGTCCCAACCGTTTCTTTATCTCCTTAACGATGTTAGTCACAAAGCGCGCCCGGTTTTCCGGACTGCCACCGTAAATATCTTTACGCCGGTTCCAAAATGGTGATAAAAAGTTATGCAATAAATGGCTACTGGCGGCGTTGATGTCAACGCCATCGAATCCCGCCTTCTGGGCGCGGACGGCGGCGCTGGCGAATTTATCGATGATGACCTCGATTTCCGGTATCGTCAGTTCGTGCGGCGGCTGGTTATGAAAATCGTTATCGCTTTTTAACGTTACCGCCGAGGCGGCTATCGGCGGACCTTTAAACGGCGAGTCCTCGCCGAGGAGGGGGGTCTGCCACGGCCCGTCATGGTTCATCTGCATAAACGTCGGACAGCCGTATTTGTGGATGATTTTAGGAAGCTCGCTTAATCCTTTGATATATCTATCGTCATCGATGCGGTAGCGCTGCCGCCATCTCGCACCGGCCGGATAATCGACCGTCGGGCTCTCTACTATCAATAATCCCACCCCGCCCCGCGCCAGGCTTTCATAATAAGCGAGGATGTTCTTGTTCATCGTGGTTTCGTCTTCGTGCCACATGAACGTCCCCGCCCCGGTTTTTACTAGCCGGTTTCTCGTCTTGACCTTGCCGATATAGCCCGGCTCAAGCAGTTTCTCGAATTTCCTGGTTGCCATGATACGCCTCCGGTCTATGCTTGTTGTGTCTCGGCTATATAGTATCATTTTTTCTGGTATTTGCCCAAAAACACCGATTGGTAATACAATCAATTTATCTGATTTGAAAGGAAAGGAACATGCTGCAGTATACCGAAGGTTATTTAAGGGTAAAAAATATCAAAATACACTACTACCGCACGGGAGGGGAGAAGCCTCCGTTTATCCTGCTCCATGGCGCGACGGATAACGGCCTCTGCTGGTCGCCGATTGCAGAAATCCTTGTTGCGAAATATGACGTCATCATGCCGGACGCCCAGGGCCACGGACTTTCCGATAGGCTGGATAAAAATTTTACATTTCGAAGTCACGCCGGACAGATTGTCGGGTTGATTGAGCAGCTAAAGATTGATAAACCTATTATCATGGGGCATTCCATGGGCGCCGGAACGACGGCAGTTATTGCGGTTGAACACCCTGAAATCCCCCGCGCCATCGTCCTGGAAGACCCCGGCTGGATGCCGTCACGACAGGGCCAGGACAGCGCCGAAGCCGAGAAACAAAGAGAAGGATTCAGGCAGTATTTAGCCGGGCTTAGTAAAAAAACCATCGATGAACTAATCGCAGAATGCCATAGGGATAATCCCCTCTGGTCGGAAGCGGAGATAAAGCCCTGGGCGGAGTCCAAACATCAGTTCGACCCCGCGCTTTTTTCGATGATGGCGCTCGACCCTCGTTCCTATCAAGAGCTGGTGCCCCTTATTAAATGCCCCGCCCTCCTCATCATTTCAGAGACCGGTCTCGTCTCTCGAGCGGTTGCGGAAGATGCCGCCAAACTCTGGAAATCCAAGCAGCCGTTCCGGTGGGTTTATCTTAAGGGGGCGGGTCACAATATCCGCCGCGAGCAGTTCCAGGGATTCCAGGATGCCCTTTTCAGTTTTTTAAAAGAGATAAAAGCCTAAATATATTATATTTATTTACAGGGGTGAGAACCGTGCCAAAGAAGATTGAATCGTTATTAAAACAAATAACGCTGGAAGAAAAAGTAGCGCTGCTGGCGGGCGTCGATTTCTGGCATACCCACGTTATCGAACGCCTGGACATCCCGGCGATCAAGGTTACCGATGGACCCCACGGCGCCAGGACGATGGACGACGCCGACCTTAAACTCACTATCCCCGCCACCTGTTTCCCCACCGGCGTTGGCTTAGCCGCGACCTGGAATACCGACCTGATTAACCGGGTCGGTGCGGCTCTTGGCGAGGAGACGCGGGCGCGGGGCTGCGCCGTGCTGCTGGGTCCCTGCGTTAATATCCACCGTTCGCCTCTCGGTGGACGCAACTTCGAGAGCTACTCCGAAGACCCATATTTATCATCTCAAATGACGGTGGCTATCGTTAAGGGCATCCAGAGTAAAAAGGTCGGCGCCTGCGTTAAGCACTTCGCCCTCAATAACTCCGAGTTTCAGCGGATGACCATTAGCTCGGAGGTGGACGAAAGGACCAGACGTGAAATTTACTTTCCGTCCTTCGAAAAAGCCGTTAAAGAAGCCGGCACATGGTCGGTGATGTGCTCTTATAATAAAATCGACGGCACTCATGCCTCGGAAAACCGCTGGCTCTTGACGGAGATATTGAAGAAGGAGTGGGGTTTTAGGGGACTCGTTATGTCCGACTGGTACGCTACTCACAGCACCGTGCCCGTCGCTAATGCGGGTCTGGACTTAGAGATGCCGGGACCGGCGCGATTCTTTGGTGAGGTTTTAGTCAAAGCGGTCAACGCCGGCGAAGTCGATATAAAAATTATTGACGATAAGGTACGGCGGTTGCTCGGTTTGATGATTAACATCGGCGCGCTCGACGGCGGAATCCCCGCCCCTAAAGAGGTTAAAGACTTCCCCGCTCACCGCCAGCTTGCCCGCGAAGCCGCCGAAGAAGCGATAGTGTTGCTTAAAAATGATAACAACGTCCTGCCGTTGAGTAAAAGCAAAGTCAAATCTATCGCGGTTATCGGGTTTAATGCGGCGACCGCCAGTATTCAGGGCGGCGGCAGCGCCCAGGTAACGCCTTATTACAAGGTCGCGCCGCTGGATGCACTGAAGAATCTATGTGGCGATAACGTGAAGATTGTTTACGAACCCGGCTATGAAACATCGCCGTCTGCCGACCTCTTAAACAACGCTGTTAAAGCCGCCGCTGATGCCGACTTCGCTATCGTTTTCGCCGGACTTAATGAAAAGCAGGAGAGTGAAGGATTCGATAGGAAGGATATGAACCTGCCGCCGGAACAAAACGAGCTTATCTTACAGGTCGCTAAAGCTAACCCCAGAGCCGTCGTCGTCCTGAATAACGGCTCGCCGGTAGCGATGCCCTGGATTAACGACGTCCCCGCCGTCGTGGAAGCCTTTTTCCCCGGGCAGGAGTGCGGTAACGCTATCGCTAACGTTCTCTTCGGTTCGGTCAACCCTTCCGGCAAGTTGCCCGATACCTTCCCCCAGCGTTATGAAGATAACCCCGCCTTCCCCAACTACCCCGGCGCTAACGATAAGGTGGTTTACGGCGAGGGCATCTTCGTCGGCTACCGCCATTACGACGCGAAAAACGTCGCGCCTTTGTTCCCCTTCGGGCACGGGCTTTCCTATACCAGTTTTGAATACAGCAACCTTAAAATAAATCCCGCTAAAGCCAGAACCAAAGATAATATTAAGGTCAGTGTGGACATCAAGAACACGGGTCAGGCAGCGGGTAAAGAGGTAGTACAGGTTTACGTTAGCGATATCGCCTCCAGCGTGCCGCGTCCCCCTAAAGAGTTAAAAGCTTTCGAGAAAGTAGCATTAGCTCCGGGCGCGACAAAAAAAGTTGAATTCACCCTGACTAGAGAAGCGTTTGCTTTTTACGACGTTAAAGCCAAGGACTGGGTCGTTGAACCCGGCGAATTCGAGATACTGGTCGGGAGTTCATCGAGGGATATCCGGGTAAAGGGGAAGGTTGAATTAACTAGTTAATTGGTTGATCATTTTTTACAGCATTAGCTACGTTGGATAGTTTTGCTAATTCTTTACCTAATTGCATAGTTACATAAGCTGATAATACAACTTCACGGGCGGTGAACCTGTGTTGTTTCCTATTAGGTGGAAGTTTAAAATCATGTTTAGCTGGTCGATAAAGAAATTGGTTATACTTTTCCAGATAACCTGATAACTTGTTTTGTAAAGGCCAATTCTGGCTAAATGCTTTAATAGCTGGGCCTAATGGGACGTTGAAAAATTTCCTATCTTGTGTTTTTTCATATACAGCTGATTTTACCATCATATCAATATAGTCGCCCAAATCTCTTAAGGCATCTCTTGTCCAACGAGGTAAAAACATGATTTCGTGTTGCGCATAATATATAGGTCGTTTAGGTGGAGGTTTTACTAAATTTACTAATCGTCTTCTTGCTTGATCTTTATCACGTTTTTTCCCTGTTAATAATATAGCTATATTTTCTGCTTCATTATATGTAGCAGTATCTAATACGTCCTTAGCTAAAGTGACAATTTCGTTATCTGCTAATAGATAATCTATTGCTTCAGCGGTTGCATGATTGTCACGTAACAATCCAGCCTCATTTTCCTCGAATGGATAATAGCCCATATTGACTATTCCTCATTTGATCTCTTATTTATCCGAGGCTTATATTTTATACACGTTGATAGCAAAATGTAAATGGATGCATCATTTTTTTACCAACTCCCCCATCCCCTCCCTGCATTCTGCCCTTTCCGGTCCTGCCTGCCATTTAGCGCAGCAGGCTGGCTTAACATTATGGATTTTGCAGGTCGCTAACCCCTCGTTAAACGTTAAAAAGGCGCAGGCGCCGTTTATATGGCGTATCAGGCGGTATTCTATAAACCACCAGTGGGGGTCGTCGTAGAGTTTTTTCCAGTCGTCAGAGGTTATACCTAGGTAATTGATAATCCTGTCGGTATCCTCGAGGGTAACAAAAGCCTGGTGCTTGGTGCAGCAGACCCCGCACCGCCGGCATTCAAAAGTCGCGGGTTCTTTAACGGTTTTCTTCATCCCGCCCATTTTAAAACAGCTTCCTCAACCCCTCGGCGACGGTTTCAGGCGGCAGGATGCAGATGTTCTCGTCCTGCATTGTCTGGTAGTAAAACTGGTCGCTGGTTTCGATGGGCGAATAAAGCAGCAGTCCCCGCGGCGTTATCCGGGCGTGCGCCCAGAAGCGGTCTTTATCGAAACCGGAATAAGTGCTCATATTAAAGCTGATAAGGTTCAACTCATCGATATAGTCGAAAACCTTAAGCAGTCCGCTGGTAAAATCCTCCAGGTCGCGCTTGGTCAGTTCGGTAATCGATGCCTTGCCCGGGAATACCGCCACTACGTCCGAGAGTCTTCCTTTAGGCGCGAAACTGGTCAACCACTCGGTATGCCCGACCTGGCCGATGTATCTTTGCCCGTTCTTTTTCTCCTCTCGCAGCAGGTCGCTCCAGTAATTCGTTTCCTTCTCTTGATAATATTTCTCCGAAGCCCGGAGAATCTCCGCCTGAAAAACCGTCGGGTAATAGCCGGCGTTGCTCTGTAAATGGGGGTGGACAAGGCTGCCGCCGGAGGGGGGCATATAGTTCCAGGCGATAAAATGGTAAATCGCCCGCGGGTCGGTTTCCTGCACGCTTTTGATGTAAGACTGCGCCGCCATCAGGGCATCATGCACCGTTTCCAGGTCGAACTCCTTAAGCGGGATAAAATGGCGGTCGGATATCACCACTACCACCCCGTAAACGTCATAGGGTCCCGTATTTGGGAAGGCGATGGCTTTGCCTTTATGGATTACCCCTTCTTCGACCAGGTCGGACGGGAAGTGGGGTATTATCTTTTCGATAGTCTGTCGGCAAAACGGGCAGTTGAGTTTCTTTGATTTCCTTTCCAGAGTGATGAGGTTGGGGCGGATAATCCTCTCCGGGGAGTATTGCACGAGACGGCAGGTTCGCCCGGTCAGCGGGTCGAAGCGAAACTCCAGCGGAATCAGGGCTTCATCGAACTCTCCCGAACCGTTCCGCGTCATTATCCGCGACGACAGCATTTCACGCCGAAACTCAATGGGACTATGTTTATTGTTTTTCATACGAATATTTATTGGTTTTTGTTTCTTGGGATTTGTATCTTATTTAACAATACTGCTTATCTGCTTGAACTTATCGCCTTGCGCT
Organism: uncultured Chloroflexia bacterium; assembly: GCA_963759785.1. Lineage (GTDB taxonomy): Bacteria > Chloroflexota > Dehalococcoidia > Dehalococcoidales > RBG-16-60-22 > RBG-13-51-18. The sequence goes on along the minus strand of CAVXAM010000008.1, from coordinate 111,862 downwards.
ACTTTAAGCAGCTCGAACAGCGCCATTTCGGAAGTCGTCGCGGAAACACCTGCACCCCCCAATTTCGTCAGTGCCGTCATTTTATTCTCCGGGTCTCTGGAAGCCGTGCAGTCAGCCACCACCTGAACTTCGTAGCCGGCACGCGCTAAAGCCATCGCGGTCTGGTAAACGCAGATATGCGCTTCGATACCCGCGATGAGTACCTGCCTGCGCTTTAATGACGCTAACGCTTTAATGAAAGCTGCCTCGTCGGTGCAGCTAAAGCAAACCTTTTCGACGGCTTTAATTTCAGGTATTAGCTCCTTAATCTCCGGTATGGTGGGTCCCAATCCTTTAGGATACTGCTCGGTCAGGATTATCGGCACCTCCAGCACCTTGGCGCCTTTAACCAGTTTGATAACGTTTTTCAGGAGTTTTTCCTTCTCGTACATCACCGGGAAAAGCCGTTCCTGAAAGTCGATAAGTAGAAGAACGGTTTTAGCGGCATCCAGCGGAGGAGCAATCGTCATGTTTGATTACCTCTTCAATATATAACGCTAAAAAGTCAACCTTTTAAGTATAAATTCTGGCAGCGAGCATGTCAAAGTTAGGCGTAAATTTAACACCCTCGCCCGTGTGTTTGTGATTATTGAATTGATACTCTACACGGGTCTTAACGTCCCCGCGAAAACCTGCCAGGCTAAAGCCGACTTCGCAATCAGGCTAAGCATGATATAAACCCGCTCGCCGAAGATGTAATCACGCCAGGGTCCGACTTTCTTGTATTGCAGCACCATATTCACGGCGAAGCAGAAGAAGAATACGAAAAGTATCGGCAGGATGGCGTAAACGAACTTTGGCACGCCCCCGCCAGCTTGCGCCAGCGACCCGAAGAAGTAGATAGCAATGGCTACCCAAGGCGCCACGCCCGCGATGCACCCCACCACGAAGGACGTCCAGTTAGTCTTCATAGTCGTCTGGTTATGGACTTCCATCACCATACCGCAGAGGTTCATCACGCCGGTTAGCGCGAACGCCATGATTAGCGCCCCCAGGTCGTAAACGCCGCAAAGCATCGCGATAAGGACAATCATCAACGAGGCGCTGAAGGCATATTCGTACCAGCGGGCGTAGTTGATGCCTTTTTTAAGGTTTTTAACATACCACCCGAATACCCCCGGCGAAGAGACGGTGAAATGGGCGACAGCGGAGATAAATAAAAATACCGCTACCATGATGCCGAAAGGCAGGTTAGCCAGAACGCTCGTCTGCGGCCAGAGTTTACCCATCGACTGGTTGAACGTTAGGAAGGACGTTGTAATCGGAAATGTGGTGTCGTTGGTCAGAAGAATGATAAGCAGTCCTTGAACGAGGTGCAGGAAACCCATGAAAATGTTCCAGATACGCAGTTTCTCGTATTGCGGCTCGTAACTCATCAGTTTCCTCCTTTTTCCGTGACATTACACTCTTAACTCCATAGTATATACCCGCTATCAAAATAGTCAATATAGTACCAAAGGCTAGTAAACTAGGCATCAAATACTAAAAATATTTTCTGTAAACCTATTGCCAAATACAATTTGTTAGTTATATAATAGCGACTAGTGGTTTTCAGACTAGGGTATCATAGACAAATTACTTTACTCGTTCTCGACACAGTTACGGATGGCCTTAGCTCTAACCAACTCTTATAAGAAAGGAGGTCATCCGTGGCTTTTCAGGACAAAACGCTTACATGTGCCGATTGCGGGACCTCGTTCACCTTCACTGCCGCCGAGCAGGAATTCTTCCAGTCCAAGGGTTACACTAACGAACCCAAACGCTGCCCGGCCTGCCGGCAGAACAGGAAAGCCGAACGCATGGGCTCTAGCGGTAAACCCCGCCAGATGTACGCCGCGGTTTGCGCCGAATGCGGCAAAGAAACAGAAGTACCCTTCGAGCCCCGTGAAGGCAGACCGGTCTATTGCAGCGATTGTTTCAACAAGCAGCGAAATAACCGCAATTAAACACTCCTTTAACTAAAACAAAGAACAGGCTGGTGAGACTTATCTTTCGCCAGCCTGTTTGTTTTTGCTCTACTGTAAACTAATAACTGTAAACTAGCTCTTATACAAGTACAGCAGCTTCTTGTCTGTAATGACTCTCTTTTGCTTCGCCATCTCGTCGCGGATGTATTTGGGCAAAGCGAACATCCCGCGATGTGTCTCGCCGTCGTAAAACCTTAAGCCTTTGAGCGCTCGTGCTTTTATCCGCCTATCGACTTCTTCAGCCGTCATCTCGGCGGGATTGTGCTTTAGCGAGGCGATGCAAAATCCCCATGGTCCGCCGAAACAGGGCACGTAAGCGATACACTGGACTACTATCGGAAAAACGCTTTTCAGTGTTTTATTAACCGCGCTGAAGTTTAAAAGCTCGGTAGGATTAGCCGAACCCGCCTGGACGGAAATCAGACCGTCGTTAGAGAGTTTATTACGAACAATACGATAAAATTCCTGCGTAAAAAGCATCGCTGCTGGACCTTCTTCGATGGGGTCGGGCAAGTCGATAATGATAACGTCAAATTTGTCTTTCGATTTTTCTAAATACTCGCGGGCGTCGACGTGATATACTTTAGCCCGCTTATCTTCAAATGATTTACCGGCGTGACCCGGCAGGTATTTCTTGCTTAATGCCGTTACTTCGTCGTCGATATCCACCATTTCTACCATCTTAACGGTTTTATGTCTTAGCACTTCCCGTAAAATAGCGCCCTCCCCGCCCCCCGCGATAAATACCTTTTCCGGACTGGGGTGCGCCAGCATCACCGGCTGCACCAGCCCCTCGTGATAGATAAACTCGTCCCTTTCGCTGGACTGTATCTTGTTATCGAGGATGAGGCATATCCCCAATTTGCGACTGCGCACTATCCGGGCGGATTGATATTTCGTCCGCCCCTGATACAGCACCTCATCCAGGCGATGCAGCTGTAAAAAGTCTTCGTTGATTTTATCTTGAAACCATCTATCTGGGTCTGTATCCATAAATATCAGTTTATACTGTTACCAGAATCCCCCGCTTTATCTCGGTTAACGTGTGATTTTTCGACTTTAGTTTTTCGATGAGCACTTTGGCTGCAATTTCGGGATTGACGGATGTGCCGCAAGTAAAGACGTCGGCCGCCGCGTAGCCGTGTTCCGGCCAGGTATGGATGGAGATATGGCTTTCGGCGATAACCACCACCCCACTCACCCCCTGCGGACTAAACCGGTGAAAAGACTCTCCCAGCACCACCGCCCCGCAGTCTACCGCCGCCTTCAACATTGCCTCGCGGATAAGGTCGAGGTCGTTCAAAGCCTCCCTATCACAGTCGTGCAGCTCAACCAGTAGATGTCTTCCTAGCGCATTCAATCACCTGCCCCCCTTTAATAACTTATTCCCGTTTTACAGGTACGGCACGGGTAGCCGCCTTACTTATAGAATATTAGGTCGTTTTTCTTATTCAATCAAGGATTCACTAAACAAAAATTCCCAAGGTAATATATTACCACCCCAGGAACCCGCTCCCGCTCGATGTTTATCAGGACGGGGGACACCATTTAATACCGATGACGCCTAAGCCGGTATGTTTATAAATCCCCTTTCGCGTTAACCGAATACTTTCAAATCCAGATTCTGTTTTACCGTATCGGCCAGTTTTGCCAGCTTCATTTCCTAAGCAATTTTACTTTTTTTACTATCAAATTATCAATGCGTGTAACAATATCGTTAACGGCTGCCGCGGTAGTGATAATCGGGATGCCGCGACTCTCCGCTTTTTGGAGGACCCGGTAAGCCGGAGGTTGGGTCCCGCCGCTTAAGACGAGGCAGGTCGTTGAGGTTTCCAACGCTGCTAGCTGCATGTCCAGTCGTTCCTGCCGGATGACGGCGGCTTTATTTTTTTTCCGATTGAAGTAGTCCAGCCCGGAGTCCGCTACCATTGCCCCCAGCATATAGTTTTCTACCAACTCCCCGGACTTTTCTTGATGGTTGATAATCTTTCCACCGATGCTTTCCGCTAGCTCGCCGACCGTTATCGCTAGGAGCCTCCGGTTTTCCGGTTTTAGCCCCAGTATTTTAGTGCCCAAAATTCACCCCCGGGTTTTTCGTGTAAATTAAACCAATATATTATAATCTTTTACGCAGGTTACGTAAAGAGGTATAATTGTAAGATATTAGCCAATTCAGGCAAATAAAAAGTGTGCATACATGAAAGAAATGCTTTCGATTGTCATCCCCACTTATAATGAAAAAGATAACATTGCCCCCCTTATTAAAAGGGTAAGCCAAGCCCTCGCCGGGCGTGAATACGAAATAATTATCGTAGACGACAACAGCCAAGATGGCACGGTTGAGATTGTCAATAAATTAATATCACAGTATCCGGTAAAGTTATTCATCCGCCGCGAAGAACGGGGACTGGCTACCGCCGTCATTCATGGCACTAAACAGTCGTCTGGCAAAATTATCGGCGTAATGGATGCCGATTTACAGCATCCGCCGGAGGTTTTACCGCGACTGGTCGAGGCGATAGAAGGTGGGGCGGACATGGTTTTCGCCAGTCGCTATATCAAAGGCGGCGGCTGTCCTAACTGGGGAATAACCCGAAAGATAGTCTCCAGGGTTGCTTTAATGGTGTCGCACATCCTCCTTCCTTCGTCCCGTAAAGTTAAAGACCCTATGTCCGGATACTTTATGTTCCGGCGGGAAAACGTAGAACCAGATAAACTCAAACCCATCGGTTATAAAATAGCCCTCGAAATTATGTTAGTGGGGTCTTTTAAAAATGTCGTCGAAGTACCCTTTATTTTTGAAGAGCGAAGCGCCGGACAAAGCAAGCTCCGTCCCCGGCAACAAATAGATTACTTAAGGCATGTCTTTAGCTTAATGGGGCGCACCGGTGAATTCATGAGGTTCGTCAAGTTTATCGCCGTCGGCTTAAGCGGCACGCTGGTCAACCTGGGCGTCTTAAAGCTCGTCACCCTTTTTACAACGTGGAATGATAAGGTCCAGTTAATCCCCGGCATCGAGGTATCCATTATTACCAATTTCCTGCTGAATGATTTCTTTACTTTCGCCGACCGCCGCACCGGCAAAACGGCATCCTTCTTCGCTCGTTTAGTAAAATATAATGTACTCGCTTTAGTGGGGGCTTTCATCAACTGGGGCATCGGGGCTTTGATGGTCAATGCCGGCATCAATATCTTCCTGTCGGACTTTGTTGGTATCCTTATCGCTTTCTTCTGGAACTACTTTTTCAGCACGATATGGGCATGGAAATAAAAAATAAACTTTACCGGTTTTATAAGTGGGAATACTTCTGGCTTTGCTTAATCGTCCTAGCCACTTTAATCATGCATCTTTGTCTCGTTCCCGGTGTTTCGACGGTTATCTTCGACGAAGCCCACTACGTTAATGACGCCCGCTCTATATCCGAAAACGCCACCGACCTCCGACCTGAACACCCGCCTTTAGGCAAGCTCATTATCGTCGCCGGCACGCAGATTTTCGGTGATAACCCCTGGGGCTGGCGCATCTTTCCTATTCTTTTTGGCACAGCTACTATCATCATGTTCTACGTACTATGCCGTAAACTCAATATGTCACGTAACGCCGCGAACATCGCCACATTCATCCTCGCTTTCGAGAATATGAGCTTCGTTCAGAACCATCTCGCCATGCTGGACGTGTTTTTACTGACTTTTACGATGGCAGGGTTTTTACTCTATGTTTGTCGGCGATATATTACCTCGGGTATCGCTATCGGGTTAGCCGGTCTGGCTAAACTCAATGGCTTACTGGCTTTACCGACGGTCATCATGCACTGGTTTTTTACGCGGCAGGGGCGCTCCCGGTGGTTTGCGCTTACGATACTCTTCGCGGTGATAGCGTTCCTGGAAGTAATGATTATCAGCGACTTCGCGATTACCCGTGACTTCGCTGCCGTTAAAGACCCGATTCACCGCGTTGCCGAAATGATGAGTTTAACCGGCAGCCTGACCTTCCATAACGTCGTCCACCCCGCCGCCAGCCCGCCCTGGCAATGGATAATTCAATACTTCCCGATGGCGTACTACTATATACCGCATTATTCCGGGGCTATCAGCTTCACCGTCTGGGCGACGGTAATTCCGACCTTCATCTATATGGTCTGGCGGGCGTTTAAGAAAAGCGAGGCAGCCTTATTCGGGGTTTGTTGGTTCACCTTTAGTTACCTGATATGGATACCCGCCACCATTATTACCGATAGGGTGACTTATCCGTTTTATTTTTATCCTTCGATTGGCGCTATTTGTTTGGGGCTGGGTTTGGCGCTTAACCAGGCGCTGGACTATTTCCGCAACGGTAAGGTTAACTGGCTGCGTAGGACGCTGCTGGTCTTATTTATCATCTTCCTCGTGGCGCACCTGTTATCTTTCTTAATCCTCTCGCCCCTCATCCCCGTCGACTTCGCTAAGCTGGTCGGCATCACGATACACTAGTACTTTTCGCCCTGTATAATTCGCTTTTCCCCAGTGCTATAATTACCAATGCTGGAGGAGGATTATGCACGAGGCTGCGCTTTACGAAAAGTTGCCGGAATCAAGGGTGAGATGTAAGACCTGCCAGTGGCGCTGCCGGATAAACCCGGGTAAATACGGCGTCTGCGGCATGTACCAGAATCGCGACGGCGTTCTCTTTAACTTGAATTACGCGTTAGTTTCTTCCGCCGCCGCCGACCCTATCGAAAAAAAGCCCCTCTTCCACTTTTACCCCGCCACCTTATGCTTTTCGCTTGGCACGCTGGGCTGCAATTTCCACTGTAAGCACTGTCAGAACTGGGAGATATCCACCGCCGACGGCGATTCTCTAAAGCGTGCCTGCCAGGAACTTACTCCCGAAGCTGCGATTCAGGCGGCTAAAGAGAGCGGCTGTCAGGGCATCGCATGGACCTATAACGAGCCGACCATCTGGTTCGAGTACACGCTGGATTCCGCGAAACTGGCGAAAAAGAACGGACTCTACACCGTCTATGTAACTAACGGCTACGCTACGCCCGAGGCGTTAGATACGATAGGTCCCTACCTTGACGTCTGGCGGGTCGATATTAAGGGTTTTTCCGACGAGTTTTATAAAAACCTATCGGGCGTGCCGCACTGGCGCGATATTCTCGAAGTCGCCAAGCGCGCTAAAGATAAGTGGAAGATGCACGTCGAGGTCATTACCAACATCGTCCCCACTATGAACGATGACGCTCAACAGCTGGAGGGGTTGGCGAACTGGATATGCCGTGAACTCGGGGAGCTAACGCCCTGGCACGTTACTCGCTTTTATCCCCACCACCATTTAACCCACCTGCCCCCGACGCCGCTGGAAACGATCGAAAAAGCCGCGGCAATCGGTAAAAATGCGGGACTTAAGTTCGTCTATGCCGGCAATGTGCCGGGCCACGAGAGCGAAAATACAAGGTGCTATAACTGCGGTAAATTGATTGTAAAAAGGGTCGGCTATGAGACGCAAATAGTCGGGCTGAACGGTTCTAAATGTAAATACTGCGGGGTTGAACTAAACTTCCGTCCCGTCGATTCCCCTCCTGCTCGAAAAGGGGGTGCTGTATGATACGAAATCCAACCGTGGCGGGGTATTTTTATCCCGCCTCGCCCGCCGAGCTTAAAGCGACGCTGGCGAAATATATAAATAAAAAAGCTCCTAAAGAAGAGGTGGTGGGGCTATTGATGCCCCACGCCGGTTATGTGTATTCCGGAGCGGTCGCCGGGGCAGCTATCTCGCGCGTTAAATTTAAGGACACTTTTGTCATCATCGGTCCTTCACATTCCGGTCTGGGAGAGCCTTTCAGCGTGATGCCGGAAGGAACCTGGCGGACGCCTTTAGGCGAGGTGGAAGTTGACGCCGAACTGGCCCAGAAAATCGTCGAACTGTCTAAATACGCGGAAGCGGACTACGCCGCCCACACCCAGGAACACGCTGTCGAGGTGCAGCTGCCGTTCCTGCAATACATTAAGCCGGACATTAAAATCGTGCCCATCATCCTCCTCGGGGACGAAGCCGGAATTTACCAGGAAATCGGCCACGCCATCGCCCGCGCGATTAAAGAACTAAAGCGTGAGGCGGTTATCCTTGCCAGCGGTGATATGTCGCATTATGAAACGGCGGAACACGCCCGAAAAAACGACATGCAAGCCGTCGAGGCGATGCTGGCTTTAGATGCTGACGAGCTGACGCGACGTTATAAAAACCTGCACATCACTATGTGCGCTCATGGTCCCGTCGTTACGCTCGTCACCGCGGCTAAAGACCTGGGCGCGAAAAGCGCAGAGCTGGTAAAATACCAGAACAGCGGCGATGCTTCCGGCGATTATAGCTCAGTCGTGGCTTATGCGGGGGTTATCTTCAGGAAGGGAGGGAAGTAGATGCATCCTATCGTTGCTTTAGCAAAAGAAACCGTTGAAAACTACGTGAAAACGGGCAAAAGAATTGCCTCGCCCAAAACCCTCACCCTGGAGATGAAGGAACGGGCGGGCGTCTTCGTTTCTATTCATAAGCTGGGAGATTTGCGCGGCTGCATCGGGACGTTCGAGTCGCAGGAGCGGAACATCGCCGAAGAAGTTATCACTAACGCCATTAGCTCGGCGACCCGCGACCCGCGTTTTGAACCCGTCGCCGAGGACGAGCTGAAAGACCTCGATTACAGCGTCGATGTTTTGACCGAGCCGGAGCCGGTGCCGGACGCAACCCACCTCGACCCGAAGAAATACGGCGTAATTGTGCAGGGGGGGTGGCGGCGGGGCTTATTGTTGCCGGATTTGGAGGGCGTGGACTCGGTGGCTTACCAGATAGATGTCTGCCGTCAAAAAGGCGGCATCAGTCCTAATGAGCCGGTCAGGCTTTATCGGTTCGAGGTGAGGAGATATAAGTAAGGGGAAAATTCTAAGTAAGAAATATTAAGTAAAAGGGGAGAAGTGTATCATGTGTTGGGAAGGAATTAGTGCAATATCAACAGCTTTTTCAGCTTTAGTGATTTTGTTGACTGCATTATTTGCGGTATGGCAAATTATTGAAATGCGAAATTCAAGAAAATTTGATGCCTTTATCAACGTTCAACAGATATTGCAAAACGAAGATACAAGAGCAGCAAGGAATATGTTACTTGGGAAATTAGCAGAAAAGGAATTTAAAAAATGGACAGATGATGAGATAAAACAAGCCGAGAAAGCTTGTCATACATATGACGTAGTGGGATTTATGTCTCGAAAGAAATATGTAAGTGAAAAAATAGTTACCGAGGAATGGCATAATTCTATTATTAAATCTTGGGAAGCTGCTCGTCCAATGATTGAAGAATACAAAAAAAAACGCGGTAACGATTTTTGGGGTAATTTTGAGGAATTATATCGCATAGCCAAAAAACATGAAAAAAAGGTCTCAACTACAGGGAGAAATAAGGTGAAAAGAATGACAAAAAGGAGGTCTAAGTGAAAGTACAAAGGTCTATTGACATCGCGGCAGCACCGGAGAAAATCTGGCCATTTTTAGTCGAGCCGGAGAAAATCATGAAGTGGTTTAACCTGCTGGAGAAATTCGAATACACGGGCAAACAGCGGAGCAGCGTAGGTACCACCTTCTACTACGAAGAAAAATCCGGTGGCCAGTTGATGAAGCTCCATTATAAAGTTACGGAGTGGGTGGTGAACAAGAAAATCGCCTTTGGGGTAACGTCCGGTTCCCTAAAGAAAGACGACCAGATATGGAGCATCGATCCGATTCCAATGCCGAGAGGAAGTCGGTTCACCATGTACGAAGACCTGGAAATGCCGATGGGGATTTTCGGTAAAGTTATCGGCGCTTTATTCGGTGAGATGATGATAGGTAAAAACATGGAAAAAATCCTCGCCAATTTGAAGAGACTGGCAGAGGCGTAAGTGAATGTTAGAAAACAACCCTAAAGACCTTACGGTTAGCCTTGATGAAGGCGACCCCGAGATAATATACTTTAAGCGACTTTCCTAGGTGGCAGGGGGAGGCAAAACATGAATATGGATATGTTCGAAAAGCAAGCCAAACAGCAGCAAATGCAGCAGGCGCCGCTGGCGACGCGGATGCGGCCTAACACCTTAAACAGCTTCGTCGGACAGGAACATCTGGTGGGGAAGGGGCGGGTACTAAGGCGCGCTATCGAGAGCGACCGTATTCCTTCGATGATATTCTGGGGTCCCCCGGGGTCCGGCAAGACTACCCTGGCGCACATCATCGCCAGCAGCACCGGGGCTCACTTCGCGCCGGTCAGCGCCGTCAGCGCCAACGTTAACGACCTGCGGAAAATCGTCGCCGATGCTAAAGAGCGCCGCCAGATTAGCTCGCGGCGGACGATTCTCTTTATCGACGAAATCCACCGCTTTAATAAAACCCAGCAGGACGCCGTGCTGCCCTACGTCGAAGACGGCACGGTCATCCTTATCGGCGCGACGACGGAGAATCCGTCCTTCGAAGTAACGTCGCCGCTGTTATCGCGCAGCCGCGTTCTACCGCTCAAACCCCTCAACGAAGAAGAGATAAAGATACTCATTTTCCGCGCTACCACAGATAAATTACTGGGGCTCGGCGACCTTAATGTTGACCTGGCACCAGATGCCTTAAGCCACCTGATTACGATGTCCAACAGTGACGCCCGGATGGCGCTCAATACTTTAGAAATAGCCGCCTTAAGCACCCCGACTGATAATGACGGGAGGCGTATTATTAAACTCGAGACGATTGAAGACGCTTTTCAAAAGCGGGCGGTACAGTATGACCGGGCGGGCGAGCAGCACTATAACTTGATTTCGGCGCTGCATAAATCGATGCGCGATTCTGACCCCGATGCCTCGATTTACTGGCTGGCGATGATGCTGGAAGCGGGGGAAGACCCGCTCTACATCGCACGGCGGATGATACGCTTCGCCTCGGAGGACATCGGTATGGCGGACCCGCAGGCTTTAGTCGTCGCGATGGCGGCGCAGCAGGCGGTGCACTTTATCGGTATGCCGGAGGGCAACCTGGCTCTAACCGAGGCGGCAGTCTACCTCGCTACCGCGCCGAAGAGCAACTCGCTTTATGCGGCTTACAGCAAGGTGCAGGAAGAGATTAATAAAAAAGGCGCCAGTGAAAACGTGCCGCTGAATATCCGCAATGCTCCCACACAATTGATGAAGGACATGGGCTACGGCAAGGACTATAAATACGCCCATGACTACCCGGGGCATGTCGTCGACCAGCAGCACCTGCCGGATTCGATGCAAGGTAAAAAATTCTATGAGCCGGGTACGCTGGGGTTTGAAAAAACGGTGCAGGAACGGATGAAATCACGCCCGACGCCTAAGACCGGACCAGAAGGGGAAAAAGGGGCGGGGAGCTAGTTTTTTTTCTTGACAATCAACGGGTTTCTCCACTAAACTCAACTTGGTCAAAGAAGGAGGAACTATGCCTAGATTTCCCTTTATGCCCAGAGAGCAAAAATTCTTCGACCTGTTTGAGCAGAGTTCGCAGAATATCATTAAAGCTTCCAAAGCGCTGAAAGAAATGCTCGATACCTGGCAGTTTATCGATAGCCGCGTCGCCGAGATAACCGAACTAGAACATGACGGCGATTCGATAACGCATCAGATAATCTCTCTGTTGCACCGTACCTTCGTGACACCTTTCGACCGGGAGGATATTGCTATGCTGGCGCACACGATGGACGATGTACTCGATTTTATTCATTCCGCCGCCGATTCCATCTTTATCTATAAAATTAAAAAGCCCTCTAATAGGGCTAAAGAACTGGCGGACGTCATCGTGCAGGCATCGGTAGAATTACAGAAGGCTGTCTCCGGCCTAAGGCACAAGAGCGAGTTTAAAAAGATGTTGGAGACCTGCGTGGAAATCAACCGGCTGGAAAACGCCGCCGACCGGATATACCGGGCGGCTATTGGTGAACTTTTCGATAACTCTAAAGATATGGCGGAAATTATAAAGTGGCGTGAAATCTACGAGCATATGGAGACCGCCACTGACCGAGCCGAGGATGTCGCCGATGTTATCGAAGGGGTAGCCCTGAAGAATGCCTGATTCAGGCTTGGCGCTGGTCCTCACCCTTATCTTGGTATTGGGCGCAGAGTTCGTCAACGGGTGGACGGATGCGCCCAATGCGATAGCTACCGTAGTCTCCACCCGTGTTCTTTCCCCGGGTAAAGCAGTGTTAATGGCCGCTGTGCTTAACATCGTAGGTGCGCTGGCCACTGGTACCGCCGTGGCATCAACCATCGGGGAAGGCATTGTCAAGCAGGAATTTATCTCTTTACCGGTCGTGGCGGCAGCAATGCTGACTATACTCATCTGGAGCGGGATTACCTGGTATTTTGCTATGCCCACCAGCAAAAGCCATGAGTTGATTGCCGGCCTGACGGGCGCCAGTTTGGCGGCGGCGGGGCAGTCCGTACTGCTCTGGGAGGGGTGGAAAAAAGTGCTCATCGGGCTGGGGTTTTCCACCATTCTGGGATTTGTCTTCGGTTTTATTATCATGAGTCTTATCTACTGGTCGCTCCAGCGCGCCGCGCTTACTAAAATACGCAACACATTCAGCTGGCTTCAGATTTTTTCTTCGGCGTTTATGGCTTTCAGCCACGGCAGCAACGACGGACAGAAATTTATGGGGGTCTTTGCCCTGGCGTTGGTGCTGGGTGGGACGATACCAACTTTCGAGGTTTCGTGGTGGGTGATGCTTATTTGCGGTTCGATTATGGGGCTGGGCACTATAATAGGCGGGTGGCGTATTATCCGCACGCTGGGGTTCCGTCTGACCAGGTTGGAGCCGGTCAACGGCTTCGCCGCGGAGATGTCCGGCAGCAGCGCTATATTACTGGCTTCACACTTCGGGATACCCTTAAGCACCACGCATTGCATCACGACGTCCATTATGGGGGTAGGTGCCAGCCGCCGTTTTTCCGCGGTGCGTTGGGGCATGGCGGGGAACATTGTTTTAACGTGGATAATTACTTTCCCGATATGCGGGGTGATGGGTTATCTGTTTTCGTTGCTGCTGAACTGGATATTCTAGGAAATTCGGTTTTAAATATTACATACCCGCGGTTTAGCGCGGCATTTTTCCGCTGTAATTATCGCCATGATGTCGGCAATCGTGCGGTCGATTTTGCCTTCCCGGTTAACAACGACATAATCAAACATCGGGATGCTGTCTAATTCTTTAACGGCGGTTTTCAAGCGCAGTTTTAGTTCGGCTTCGGTTTCGGTGCGGCGTTTCTTTAAGCGTTTTTCGAGTTCTTCCAGCGAATAGGTTACCAGAAAGATTAGTAACGCCTGGGGGGCCTTTTTCTTAATCGTGGCGGCGCCCTGGACGTCGATTTTGACGATAACGTCCTGTCCGTTCTTTAGCGCCTTGCGGACCGGCTCGCGGGGGATGCCGTAACCGTGGCCGTAAACGATGGCTGATTCCAGCAGCTCGTCCTTATCTACCATCGCCTGGTATTTTTCTTTAGAGATAAAGTAATAGTCCACGCCGTCTTTTTCATCCTGGCGGGGTTTACGCGTGGCGACGGAAATACTGATAAAAGCGGGGAGTTTTAGTTTACGCAGTTTGGCCAGGACGGTGTCCTTGCCGACGCCGGAAAGACCGGAGAGGACGATAAGGAGGGGTTTTTGGGGCGGGACGAGTGATGAGCTTTTCTCACTCTTCATCAGCGCCTTCACTGCCGTCGCTGGAATCTTGTTTAACTATTCCCGAGCGGCCTGTTGTAAAGCGGCTGGCGATAGTTTCCGGGGCGAGGGCGGCTAGAACGATATGGCCGCTGTCGGTGAAGATAACGGCTTTAGTTCTTCTGCCGCTGGTCATGTCGATGACTTTGCCGTTACTGCGGCCGTCGTGAATAATGCGCTTGGTGGGAGCGGAATTGGGGGAGGCTATGGCGATAGTCCGACTCATTGCCAGAATGTTTCCGAAACCAATGTGCACCAGTTCAATACTCATAATCCACCTCGTTATTTTTATAGGGCTAAACGCTAGACGGCAATGCGTCGGTATACGTTAAAATAATATGTTGGGAAAAGCCCTTCCATAAACTATCACTCTTGCGTAAGCTTGTCAAGGGTTTTATACGTAAGAAACGAACGAATTACGAAGGAAAATGAGCCAATAAAAATCACAATTTAATCATGGTACTAAAGTGCTATCCCCCCAGCGGTCCGATGTGTAGTCCGTTCATTACCGCCAGCATTACCGCCGCCGCCATTACCGAACCTATCTGCCCGCCGGTGTTAGCGCCTACCGCGTGCCACAAAAGGAAGCTCCGCGGATTGGCTTTCTGTCCCTCTTTTTGCACCACCCGCGCCGACATCGGGAAAGCGGAAGTCCCCGCCGCCCCCAGCAGTGGGTTTATCTTGCCCTTGCTTAATACCCGCATCAGCTTGCCCAACGCAACGCCCGTGACCGTGTCCAGCGATATCGCCAGGAAGCCCAGCAGGAAAACCAGTATCGTGTTCCACTTTAAGAAGTTGCCTCCCAACATAGACGCCCCGATGCACAGTCCCAGCAGCAGCGTCACCATGTTGGCGATAGTGTTTTGCGATACGTCCACCAGCCTCCCCACCACCCCCGATTCTCTTAACAAATTACCCAGCATCAACATCCCCATCAACGGCGCGCCCATAGGAGCAATCAGTATCGTTAATATCCCTGCGACGATGGGGAAGAGGATTTTCACCTTTTTTGAGACTTGTTTTTCGCCGGTGGGCATCAACGTGGCGCGCTCTTTTTTCGTCGTCATAACACGCATTATCGGCGGCTGGATAATCGGCACTAAAGCCATGTAAGAATATGCCGCTATCGATACCGCTGGCAGCAATTCGCGGGCGAACTTCGACGTTACGTATATCGCCGTCGGACCGTCACATGCCCCGATGATGGCGATCGATACCGCTTCCTGTTTAGCGAAGCCTAACCCCAGCGCCAGTAAAAGCGTTATAAAGATGCCGAACTGCCCCGCCGCACCGAAGATAAGCACGACCGGGTTCGCCAGCATCGGCCCGAAGTCTATCATCGCCCCCAGCCCTAAAAATAGAAGTACCGGGAAAATCTCCGTAAGAATACCGGAGACATAAAGTAGATTGATGACCCCGCCCTGGTCTTGGGCGGAGAGATTAGCCAGCGGCAGGTTCCCCAGCACCACCCCGAAGCCGATTGGTATTAAGAGCAGCGGCTCGATTTTCCTGCCGATGCCGAGGTAAAGCAGGACGCAGCCGATTAAAATCATAACGCCGGCTTCCCAGGTCAGGTGCATGAAGCCCTGTCCCAGGCTATTTAAGGCGTCTAAAAAGGCATCCATACAGTCTGATAATCCTTTACTTCTTATCCTGCTCTTCTTCGTTTTTATGGGGGAAGAGCTTGTTGAGCAGGCGTATTAAAAGCGTCAGCAGGTAAAGCGTAACGAAAGTTACGACCATCCCCGCCGCCGTCATGGTTAAGCCGAATGTCCAGTCCATCTTTTAACCTGCTCCTCGATATTACCCAATTAAAAAATACGCCCCGCCTGTTTAGCACAGACGGGGCAATCAATAACGACTAATACTCGATAACGGCAATCATCTCGCCGGGCTTAACGACCTGGTCGGCTTTAACGCCGATTTCCACTACCTTGCCGCCCACCGCCGCCAGTATCGGGTTTTCCATTTTCATGGACTCTAAAACGCAGATAGTGTCGCCCTCTTTAACGGTATCGCCGACTTTTACTTCGACACTGATAATTTTACCGGTGATAGGAACTTCTACGGTTTCTTTAGCCAAATTTAAGCTCCTTTCCTGAAAGTCTACTTAAATACTAAAGGCGGTGGAGTCTTTTCAACTGCCACCGCCCCATTATACTAAAGTCGGTATTAGATGTCACCTATTTTTTTAGGCTTTAGCGCTAACCGCCGCGTTCTTCGGCAGGGTAAAGTCGTCCCTGGAGTCGATGGTGATTTCACCGTCCTCTATATCCACCACCACCTCGGAGATATAGGCGTTTTCCGTCACTTTAATTTCTTCAGGGACTTTAGCTTTCTTGCTGGTTTTGCTTTTCGCTTTTTCTTCGATAGCTTCTTTGATAATTTTTTCCAGTTCGAACTTAATGCTTTCGGTAGCGTAAATGGTTATATTTTCTCCCTTGGCTTCTATCGCTTTTATTTCGGGGACGACCCGGAATTTATCCTCGGTTTTCTCCGCCGCGCGCTTGTCAGGTATTTCTTTAATCGCTTTAACGATATCGTCCATGACGCCCGACGTCTTAACGGTCGACTTGGTTTCATATATCCGTTCGAAGGTCTTAAAGCCGCCCCGCAAGACCGCCTCGGAAAGTTTGTCTTCGACCAGGTTCTGGATGGTGCGCCGCAGCTGCCGCGCTCCGTATTCCTCTTTATAACCTTCTTTGCCGAGCAGGTCTTTGGTAGCGTCGGTCACCTGTAGTTTAATTTCTTTTTCGGCGAGCTGGCGGCTGACGTTAGCCAGCATCATGTCGACAATCACCCGTATCTGTTCTTCGGTGAGGGTGTGGAAGACGATGATATCGTCGATACGGTTGAGGAACTCGGGACGGAAGTTGCTTTCGCGGCTGTCCTTTAATTTGCTCAGCAGATCATCGCGCATCTTTTCGTAGGTTTTTTCGCGTGTTTTTGCCTCGTCGCTGCGGGAGCCAAAACCGACCGAGCCCCGCTTGATTTCTATAGCGCCGAAGTTGCTGGTCATAATGATAATGCTATTGCGGAAGTCTACGCGCCGCCCTTTAGCGTCGGTTAAATGCCCGTCATCGAAAATCTGGAGGAGGAGGTTAAAGACGTCGGGATGGGCTTTTTCGATTTCATCCAGCAGGATACAGCTATATGACTTACGCCGCACCGCTTCGGTGAGTTGTCCGCCTTCTTCGTAACCTACGTAGCCCGGCGGCGCCCCAACGAGGCGCGATACCGCGAATTTTTCCATGAACTCGGACATATCGATGCGGATAAGGGCGTCTTCGCTGCCGAACATATACTCGGCGAGCGTTTTCGCCATCTCGGTTTTACCGACGCCCGTCGGACCCAGGAAGAGGAAAACGCCCATCGGCCGCTTGAGGTCTTTAATGCCGGATCGGGCGCGACGCACGGCTCTAGAGATAGCTTTAACGGCTTCGTCCTGTCCGGCGATGCGTTTATGCAGGGCTTCTTCCATATTCAGGAGGCGGCTCGCTTCATCGTCGGCTAGCTGCACCATCGGCACGCCGGTCCACATACTGACAACTTCGGCGATGTCCTCTTTCTTTACAAGGACATCTACCTGCCCCTGCTCGGCGCGCCATTCATCTTCTAATTGCTTTATTCTCTCTTCGTTCTGCAGCTCATGTTCCCTTAATTCCGCGGCGTTATCGTACTGCTGCGTGGCGAGGGCGTTATCTTTATCCTTGCGGATGATATCCCGCTGTTCTTTGGCTTGCTTTAATGAGGCGGGCATCGTGCTGTGGCGGATACGCACCCTCGAAGCCGCCTCGTCCACCAGGTCGATGGCTTTATCGGGTAAAAAGCGGTCGGGTATATAGCGCGCCGCCATACTGGCTGCCGCGGCTAAAGCGTCTTCGCTAATCTTTAAGTGGTGGTGCGCTTCGTAGCGTTCTTTAATGCCGCGCAGTATTCGTAATGTCTCGTCGACGGAAGGCTCTTCTACCAGCACCGGCTGGAAACGCCGTTCGAGACCGGCGTCCCGCTCGACGTACTTCCGGTAATCATCCAGCGTGGTCGCGCCGATGCATTGCAGTTCGCCCCGCGCCAGCGAAGGCTTTAAAATATTGGCGGCATCGACCGCTCCTTCGGCAGCGCCGGCGCCAACCATGGTATGAAATTCGTCGATAAAAATGATGCAGTTGCCCGCGGTTTTGATTTCGTCGATGATTTTCTTGAGGCGCTCTTCGAACTCGCCGCGGTACTTAGTCCCCGCCACTAGCGACCCCATATCTAAAGAGATAAGCCGTTTATCTTCCAATGTCTCGGGTACGGTGCCAGCGACGATTTGCTGTGCCAGTCCTTCAACGATAGCGGTTTTGCCTACGCCCGGTTCACCGATAAGCGCCGGGTTGTTCTTGGTGCGGCGGCTAAGAATCTGAATAACGCGCTCGATTTCCTTATGCCGTCCGATAATAGGGTCGAGCTTCTTTTTGCGGGCAGCTTCGGTGAGGTCGGTGCCCAGCTGGTCCAAAGCCGGGGTTTTGCTGGCGGAGCGGGTCAGCCGGGCTTTAGGCACGCCTTGGGTTAAAATATGGGTGACCTCGGCGCGGGCTCGATCCAGCGAAATGCCGAAGCTATCGAGGACGCTGGAAGCTACCCCCTCCCCCTCGCGCAATAGACCCAGCAGGAGGTGTTCGGTGCCGATATAGTTATGGCCCATCTGGCGGGCTTCGTCGATAGCCAGCTCGATGACCTTTTTCGCGCGCGGCGTTAAGCCGGTTTCGTTGGTGCCGGGCTTTTCGCCCCGCCCGATGATAAACTCCACCGCCGAACGCACTTTGCTTAAGGCGATACCCAGGTTGGTGAGTACCTTGGCGGCAACGCCTTCTTCTTCACGCACTAATCCCAGCAGGATGTGCTCCGTGCCGATATAGCTGTGATTAAGGTTGCGTGCCTCTTCCTGGGCAATCGTGAGGACGCGGCGGGCTCTTTCGGAAAATTTCTCAAATCTGCTAGCCATATATGCTTTCTAAGGCTAATTTTTGCTGTGTGGGATGTTGTTCTATCTTAATCTTATACCATCGAAAAATGTAAAGCAAGAGGGATAACCCCTGCTTCTAGCGGCTGTAGCTACGTTCAAAAGCTTGCCCCGAGTATGCCGAGGGGTACT
This sequence comes from uncultured Chloroflexia bacterium, assembly GCA_963759785.1. GTDB lineage: Bacteria > Chloroflexota > Dehalococcoidia > Dehalococcoidales > RBG-16-60-22 > RBG-13-51-18. The sequence goes on along the minus strand of CAVXAM010000008.1, from coordinate 93,000 downwards.
TTAGGGGAGACATGAAAATAGAAAAGTCCCCTGGCAGTGGCATATTTTCCACAAAGGGTTGCCCCCTCAGTATCGTCTGCGCTGAGGCGTTTCACTTCCGTGTTCGGGATGGGAACGGGTGGGACCACCTCGCTCTAACCACCAAGAGACTTGTTCTCTGGTTTGGATATTCAGTTGTTAACCTGTTTTTCGAGCTACAGAGTATATTTTAGCATAATATTCGCGTAAAGAAAAGAGCGGGTTTATTAACCTCACCCTCTTACTTCCCTCTCCGCTACCGGAGAGGGGAAATTTATAAAGAGGAGAGGTCTATATTCCTTTTATCCAGACGGGGTGTCTAAGAGGGGTGAAACCCCTCTTCAAAAAACAATACCCCATCTCCAAACAGAAAAAATCAGGTTTGCTCATTGCTCCGTTTGGAGAGGGGGTTAGGGGGTAAGGCTTAAAGTGGATTCTGGCTTTCGCCAGAATGACAGAGTGCTTGCCTTCTTTTCCTAAATCTAGTAAAGTCATGCTATGAGTAAAGGGCAGTCTAAAGTGGTTTACGTTTGCCGGGAGTGCGGCAAGGAGAGCCTGAAGTGGCTCGGCAAGTGTCCGGATTGCAACCAGTGGAATACCTTCAGCGAGATGACGATTAAGGCGGAGGTCGCCTCGATAAGACCGGTGGGGCTGGCAGCTTTCCCCCAGGAACTCTCGCAGGTAGAAGTCGAGGCTAAAGACCGCAAAGCGATACCACTTAACGAGTTCAACCGTGTGCTGGGGGGAGGATTAGTGGCGGGGTCGTTAGTGCTAATTAGCGGCGACCCGGGCATCGGTAAAAGCACACTCTTACTGCAAGCGGCGGCGTCCATCGCTAACAACCGACAAAGCGTAATGTACGTTACTGGCGAGGAGACGGCGCAGCAGATAAAAATAAGGGCGAAGCGTTTGGGGTTAAAGGGGGAGGGACTTTTTATTTTAGCGGAAATAGACGTGGACGCGATTATTGAGCAGGCGGAACAAGCCGCACCATCGTTATTAATTGTGGACTCTATCCAGACGGTTTATATATCGGGTGGGGATTCGGCGGCGGGCAGCGTTTCACAGGTGCGGGACTGCACGATGCGCTTGATGCAGTGGGCGAAGGTTCACGGCGTGCCAGTCTTTATTTCCGGTCACGTCACTAAAGAGGGCGCCATCGCCGGACCCCGTGTTCTAGAGCATATCGTGGATGTCGTCCTCTATTTAGAGGGCGAACCCTTTAGCGCTTACAGATTATTACGCTGTGTGAAAAACCGCTTCGGCTCGACCAACGAGGTGGGCGTTTTCGAAATGAAAGAGGAAGGGATGGTCGAGGTAGCGAATCCGTCGCTGGCGTTTTTATCACAGCGGGGGACGGAAACGGTCGGGTCGGCGGTCGTGCCGGTCATCGAAGGGAGCCGTCCGTTATTAGTCGAAATACAGGCGCTGACGACCATCAACAGCTTCGGGCAGCCGCGGAGAACGGCTAACGGGGTGGACTTTAACCGGCTGTTATTGGTGACGGCGGTGCTATCGCGGCGGGTGGGGCTAAAGCTGGGTAACCAGGACGTGATGGTGAACGTTACGGGCGGTTTAAAGGTGGGCGAACCGGCGGCGGACCTGGGGATGGCTTTAGCGATTGCCTCCAGCTACCGCGACGCCGAGGTGATGCCCCAGACGGCGGCGGTAGGGGAGGTGGGCTTAAGCGGAGAACTCCGCCCCGCCCCCCAGATGGATAGAAGACTGACTGAAGTGGCGCGTTTAGGCTTTAAAAAATGCATCGTCCCCCAAATGGGGACGAAGATAAACCCGCCTAAAGATTTGGAAATTATTTTCGCCAGTACGTTAAGGGAGGCGGTCTTTAAGGGGCTAAAGGGGGGAAAATCCCTCGACTACGCTCGGGATAAAGGGGAGGAGGCGTAATGAAAAAAGCTAAAGATTCGTACGCCATCGTCCTCACTTTCTCCGAAGCAATCGAAAACGTATTAAACAAGATGCGGAAAGACTTTCAGCAATATATCGATTATGTTATTGTGCCTCATGTCACTCTGGTTTATCCCTTTGCGCCGGTGTTCAGCCTTTATCAAATCAACGAACAGCTGGAAAAAGTGGCTAAGCGGACCAAGCAGTTCAAGATTACGCTAAATGGAATAAAATATTTTGAAAACGAAAATAAAGTGGTTTTCGCCGCGATACAGAACCGGCGGCCGGTAAAAAAACTACATATTGATATCATCAAGTCGCTGGACGGATATATTAAAGAGCTGGATACAGATGGAAAATTTAATCTCGATAATTACATGCCGCACGTAACAATTGGCAATCACATCCCCGATTCAGTTTTTAAAAGCGTTAAAAAACGGTTCTTTAGATATAGACTCCATTATGTAGATAAAATCTCGTATTTCAGCCTTTTCGGTGAAGAAAAAGGGGATTGGGAGAGGATGAGGGTTTTTAGCCTGGCGGAGTAAGGGAATGATGACAGATAAAAAATGCATACAAAGTGTGAAGTTTACATTTCACTAGAGTAATTTTAATAACACACAGGAAATTACTTTGAAATATAGAAGGAGAAATAAAAGTAGTGGTGATGGTTCGTGGGGATGTGGAATTATAATACTAATAGCGATCTCTATAATATGGATTCAAAACCACTGGCAATCATTTCTGATCGTCTTAGCTATATCAATAATAATATACTTAATATATTGGATTATTAAAGATAATAAAAGGATAAAAGAGGGGAAAATAACTTTACAAAGAGAACAAGAAGCTAAAGAAAAAGCAATAGAACTAGAGAAACAGAAGCAGGAATTTGAAAGACAACAAATAGCAAACGGTCTAGTAAAATATAAAGATAAATGGGGTAATCCCGAACAAGTAAAGAGATGGAAAGAAATAGATATTGATCTAGATAACAATTTTTCTAGTTTATCTCCTTATGACTTTGAAAAATTTATCGCTGCATTATTTGAGAAAATGGGTTATGAAACTAAAACTACTCCATCGTCAGGTGATTATGGAGCCGACGTAATAGCAACAAAAGGTAATGAAATTACAATAATAGAATGTAAACGTTATAGTCGTGGTACTCATGTAACTCCAGAAGAGGTTCAGAGAACATTAGGTGCAATATGGAAATACAAAGCCAATAAAGCCATTTTTATTACAACATCCCAATTTTCAACAAGGGCAGCAAAATTAGAAAAAGAAGCACCGATTGAACTCTGGAATAAAGAAAAACTACATCAAATAGTAAGAAAGTATTATATTGATGAAAATAAATAGATGTTTTAAGAATTGAAAAAATATATGAAAACTAAAATCTCCGCTATCATCGTCGCCGCCGGGGAGGGCCAGCGGATGGGGGGCATTGATAAGATGTTCGCCCCGATTAACGGTCGCCCCGCCCTGGCGCGTGTATTAGATACTTTCCAGAAATGTAAAAAAATCGACCAGATAGTCGTCGTCATGGCGGCGAAAAATATCGAAGCGTGCCGAAAATTAGTTAAGGCGGAGGGGTGGTCTAAAGTTAAAGACGTTGTTGTTGGGGGGAAAAGGCGGCAGGACTCGGTGGCGGAAGGACTAAAGCGCGTTAAAGACGCCGAATGGGTAGTTATCCACGACGGGGCGCGCCCTTTAGTGACGGTTGACCTTATCGAGCGGGGACTGGCGGCGGCTAAAGATACCGGCGCAGCGGTCGCGGCAGTGCCGGTAACAGACACGATTAAAGAGGTGCAAGACGGAGAGATTGTTCGCCGAACGCTACCGCGGGAAAACTTAAGAGCCGTCCAAACGCCGCAGGTTTTCCGCCGCGATATTATCGAAAACGCATATAAAAACGCCGCCGGCGACGTTACCGACGACGCGGCTTTAGTGGAAAAAGCGGGCTATAAAGTTAAACTCTATATAGGCTCTTATGCTAATATAAAGATAACTACCCCCGACGACCTCGAAGTGGCGGAGGCGTTAGTTAAAAAACATGAACAATAAAATACGCGTTGGCATAGGGTATGACGTCCACCCCCTAGTAAAAGGACGGAAGCTGGTGCTGGGCGGGGTAACGATACCCTTCGAAAAAGGTCTGGACGGCTGGAGCGATGCCGACGTCCTCACCCATGCGGTCATGGACGCGCTACTGGGGGCAGTGGCTTTAGGCGATATCGGGCGGCACTTCCCGCCCGGCAAAAAAGAATATAAAGACATATCCAGTCTGGTCCTGCTCGGCAAAGTGGCGAAAAAGCTGGCGGAGGGGGGATATAGGGTGGGGAATATCGACGCCACGGTAGTGGCTGAAAAACCGCACCTCAGGAATATATCGACGCCATGAGGAAAAATATAAGCGCCAAACTGGATATCAATATCAATCAAGTAAGCATTAAAGCCAGCAGTAATAACGGGCTGGGGGATATCGGGGCGGGGTAAAGGCATCGCGGCTTATGCGGTGGTGATGTTAGAGGGAGGAAAGGGCTAACTCTAAAAAGGAATGTCATTGCGAGCCATTCCCGAAGGGAAGGCGTGGCAATCCCTATGACTAACTTAAACTAATGAAAGAGATTGTCACGTCGCCTACGGCTCCTCACAATGACAGATGGAAAAGGAACAAACATGAAAATCTCCGACACTTTAACCGGTAAAAAAACAGAATTTCAACCCATCGGCGATACGGTGACGATGTACGTCTGCGGCATCAACCCTTACGCCGATTCGCATGTCGGGCACGCGCATGAGCTATATCATCTTCGACGTCGTCCGGCGCTATCTGGAGTTCCGCGGCTATAAAGTGAAACACGTCGAAAACATCACCGACGTCGAGGATAACATCATCAACCACGCCAACCGGCTGGGCATCACGGTTAAAGAGCTGACGGAAAAGTACGCCGCCAGGCACTTCGAGGACATGGACCGGCTGAATAACTTAAGGCCGCACTTCACCCCCAAAGCCACCGAAACCATCCCGGAAATCATCAGCATGACGCAGGGACTAATTGATAAAGGATTCGGCTACGCGGTAGGGGGCAACGTTTACTTCCGGGTGAGAAAGCTCCCCGACTACGGCAAACTATCCAAGCGCACCCTGGAGCAGATGATAGCCGGGGCGAGGGTCGAGGCTGGCGAAGAAAAAGAAGACCCGATGGACTTTGGCCTCTGGAAGGCGGCCAAGCCGAACGAGCCGTCCTGGGATAGTCCCTGGGGTAAAGGCAGGCCGGGGTGGCATATCGAGTGCAGCGCCATGTCCATCAAATTCCTCGGCGAGCAGATTGATATTCACGGCGGCGGGCAGGACGTGGTCTTCCCCCACCACGAAAATGAAATCGCCCAGAGCGAGAGCTTTACGGGTAAAAAACCCTTCGTGAAGTACTGGCTGCATAACGGCCTGCTCCAGATGGGCGCCGAGAAGATGAGTAAGAGCCTGGGCAACCTGATAACGATACGGGACTTTTTGAAAAAGTATAGCGCGGACGCCCTACGGATTTTCGTCTTAAGTTCCTACTACCGCAGTCCGTTGACCTATACCGAAGAAGCCATCGAGGCGGCGCAAAGCGGGGCGGATAGACTCATCCGCGTGGCCGCTAAAGAGGACGTTAAAAGCAAAGGGAAAGCCCTGGAGGCTAAAGCCTATTACGACCGGTTCGTCGCAGCGATGGACGACGATTTCAATACGCCCCAGGCAATCGCGGCTCTTTTCGACCTGGCGCGGGATATCAATCGGGCGGATGAGGAGGGGATGGACGTCGCCAAAGCCCGCGCGACATTAAAGGAGTTGGGAGGCATTTTGGGCTTGACTTTCCAGGGGAAAGAGGAAGCTCCACTGGATGTTGAACCACTGAAAAAACTGGCGGCATCTATTAACGAGAAAGCCAAAGCCGCCGGTATAAATACTGGTGCTATCCCCGATAATGTCAATGGCATAATGGCGTTATTGATAGGGGTTCGTAAGGATTTAAGAAAAGCCAGGCAGTTCCAGCTCGCCGACGAAATACGTAACGGCTTAAACGAAATCGGTATTTTATTAGAGGATACACCGCAGGGCACGGTCTGGAAACGGAAGTAATAGTAGCGGATTGGATTCTCAATCGAGTTGGGAATGACGTTCAATATAATATTTCAATAATCGCCCATCCCGACCCTGTATAGTTGTACAGGGTAAACTCCAGTCGGGATCCAGTTAATACAGGCTATACTGGATTCCGGTTTTTCACCGGAATGGTTTTAATTTATAAAACAAAACGAGGCACTGTTATTAAAGTGCCTCGCTGTCTAAAAACTTCACAATCTTCTATCTAGTTGCCTGTTATAAAAAAAAATAGGCTCACAGACAGAATCTCTTGATAGGTTGCCAATATTCTTATTGATAAATAGGAGAAGACTTTACAGGATTAGCCCTTGCCGATACGGAAAATCTTGGTCCCACATTTTGGGCAGGTGCCCTGGGTAGCCGGTCTCTTATTTTTCAGCGTGACTGCTTTAGGACTGGACATTTCAACTTTCTTCCGGCATTTCATGCAATAAGCTTGCATTTTGCACCTCCTAGATTTATCTATGCCTAGCAGAGTAGCAAAATTGAACCTATTTGTCAATAGCTGCGGGCGAAAAAATCGGCTATTTTCGGCTATTTTTATAGCGTAAGGAAAATTGTGACTTCTAGCGTAGCTCCAAACGCCAGAAACGTCTGAAACGCATGGTTTTTTCGGGGCATTAAAGGGTGGGGAAAAAGCGTCACTCTTCGCGCCAGTTCCAGTACCTGCCGCCTTTGAAAACAGCAGCGTTCATTTCGTTGCTTAAGAAGATTAAATTAGCCTCCGGGAAGCGGGTGCACATCGCGTAAAAGAACGCGCCGGTATCGTTAGTTTTCTTAAGTTCTTCTTCGGTGGCAATGAGGTAATCCTTCGTGAATTTGCATCCGGAATAATCGAAGCAGCGACCTCCGGAGTGATGATTTTAAGTTTAGTACTTCCCGTACTCTTTAGTGAACTCAATCATCGCCTTCAGGTTTTCCGGCTTGACCTCGTCGGTGGAGGAGCGGGGCGATAATATATAGCCGCCGCCCTTGCCGCAGTAATCGATGAGTTTCTTGCAGTGGGCGATAACGTCTTCCTTCGACCCCACCTGTAAAAGCGACGACGGCACGTTCCCCTCGATGCAGATATGGTCTTTCAGGACGTCCTTGGCTCTAAAGATGTCGGTGGTATCGAGGCGTGCCAGCATCGAGCCTTTGGGGAACTCTAAAAGAAATTCAAGGCGCGACGTAAAATTGCCCTCGAAGAAGATACAGGGCGTTAATCCTTTTTCAATCAGCCCCATAACCAGTCTTTTAAATGTCGGCCAGTAAAAACGTTTAAACTGCGCCATGGACAAAAAGGTGTCGTCGCCGCGGGTGTTGGTCATGAAAATGCGGGTATAGCCATTCTCGGTTGGTTCAGGGTTCGGCCTTTCTAAAGTCCTCTTCAGGACGAATTCGCACATCTCCTCGATTTTCTCCGGTTGACGGAACATATCCATCATCGTGCCGCTCATGCCGCGCATCGAATGCGAAATAACGTCGAAAGGCGGCATCGCCGCCCCCTGGAAATACTCCGGAAAGCCCATATCCCGTTGTAGTTGATTAAACTTCTTTATCTTGGACTGCCACTTTCGCATCTCGCGTCCCGCTTTTTGCAGGGTGCTGATGGCTTTAGCGACTTTAGGTTCGGCGAAAGCTAAAGCTATTGCCTGCGCACCCATTTGGCCGGCGATGTCGGAGAGCTTGGGGATATCGGCCATGCCCGCCAGATTATCGCTGGTGCGGGAGAGGAAGATACGAAACATGAAGTCGGACGGGTCTTTCATATACTGGTCATATTCGTCCGCTTTAAGGTTATCGATTTCAATCGCCTGATGTCCCTGGTTCGGGTCGACGCCGTGCCCGGGCCAGCGCATCGTCTTCGGGGCGAGAATCTCTAAAGCTTTACCCGGCGTAAACGACTGGGGGAAAATGATGTCCGCTTGGAAATCGGGCAGGGTTTTTTCATAAGCTTTATACCAGGCGTCGTAATCATAATAAGCCGCCGAGCAGGGTATGCCGACGTACTTCGCCGGGAAATAGCCGATGGAGCTAATTACCGGGACCCTATCCGTCGGCTTAAGGCGGATGGCGTTCATAATTCTGGTTTCGCGTTCTTTACGCAACTGCTTGCCGGTTTTGCCGTCGAATACATATTTCGTCATTTGTTCCTCCAAAATGTTTGAGTTCGTTAGACTCAGTGATTAGCTGGCGAAATTATAACATGTATGCTACAATACTGTCATTCATAAAACACAAAGTACCCTGTTATTTTAAAAAACTTAAAAGAGAGGAAAAGCAGTCATGGCTGAATCGAAGTACGAAAAATACGCCGTCAGAAAGCCCGTTTATGAGATGTGTTCCGATATAAAGAATCGGCAGAGTCCAACGATGACCTTGATGAGTGAGAAGCAAACCGGCGCGCCTTACTATATTTCACTGGGATGGATATACGGTATACCCAAGCCGAACCCGCATGTCATGGAGCATATCCATGATTATGATGAAATCATCCTTTATTGGGGTGGCGACCACAAGCAGCCGCAGGTACTTGGCGGCGAGATTGAGTTTTACATCGGCGGGCAACCAATCACTTTTAACACCACCACCGGCATGTATATCCCGAAAGGCACACCGCATGGTCCTATCACCTGGAAAAAATTCGAATTCCCGCATATCGAGATGGCGATGATACTCGGTACCGGCGACCCGGAAAAAGCCTTTGGCAAAAGCGGCATCAAGGATGGTAATAAAAAGCCTTCCAAGAAGACCAAGGAATACGATTACGAGCAATATGTAATTCGGAGTCCGATGCGTGAAGCGGGGGGAGGCCAAACGGGACGTCAGCAACCGACGATGACCTATATGAGCCGCACACAGATAGGTGTAGCCAATACCTATATCGAGTTCGGCTGGATTTTTGGCCAGGTGAATCCGCCGTTACCTAAAATGGTGCACGATAACCTCGACGAAATCGTCCTCCACATCGGCGGTGACCCGAAGAACCCCGAATCGCTGGGGGCGGACCTTGAGTTCGATATGGGCGACGATAAACTCGTCTTCGATACGAGCTTCGGAATGTGGATTCCCAGGGGCACGATGCATGGCCCGATAGTCTGGCACAAATACCGCCATCCCCATATCGAAATGGCGATTATGCTCGGGGCGGGGACGGTTATGGAAGGCTGGGCGGGCAGTTTCTTCGGTCCGGACGGCAAGCGGATGCAAATCCCGCAGCGGCCGCAGATGCCTCCACCTCCTCCACCCGCTAAATAGAGTTGTATATCTTACGCGCAAGGCGTTTTAAGCGTCTTTCAAGACCGGGGATTTGGGCGGCGTCGTTAGGGTTTTTCGCCAGGACATCGACGCTGCCCAGCCATTGCATTTTGCAGAGTCGGGCGTAACCTTTAAGATTTTGTAGCGTCTGCCCGATGCCTTCCTCGGCTACCGCCAGACCGGCTAAGCCCTTGCCTTCTAACCTGGGCCAGACGGCGCAGGTGCGGTCGAGGAAATTCTTCAGCAGACCAGATAACATCTCCATATAACCCGGCGTGGCTAAAATAATCACGTCCGCGTTAATCAGATTAGGATAAACGTCCGCCATATCGTCCTTAATCACGCAGTCGCCTTGCCGCTCCTTGCCGCCTTTTTCGCAGGCGAGACAGCCGCGGCACATTTTAACGTCCATCTTTCGCAGTAACAATATATCCACTTCCGCCCCAAGTCGTGTCAGCTCCTGGCAGAGCGTCGTTAGCATCCATTCGGAGTTACCTTTACGCGGCGAACCGCCGACACTGATAATCTTCATCGTCGCTTTCCTCATCATCCGCTAAAGTATATAATACATAAAGCCAATGTGAAAAGGAGAAACTCATGGACCTAAAACTGAAAGATAAAGTGGCGATTATTACCGGCACCGGCAGCCAGATAGGCTTCGGGCGGGGTATCGCTTTAATGCTGACAAAGGAGGGCTGCCATATCATTAGCGTCGATATGGATTTAGCCGGGGCGAAGCAAACCGCGATAGACGTTCAAAAGCTGGGACGTAAAGCGCTGGCTTTTAAAGCGGATATTACGAATAGAGCGGAAATCGACGCCGTCGTTAGCGGTACGCTGAAGGAGTTCGGGAAGATAGATATTTTAGTGAACTGCGCCGGTCGCGCCAGCGGACTACGTCCCTTCGTTACCATGACAGCGGAGCAGTGGGACCTGGATATCGACACCAACCTTAAGGGGACAATAAACTTTACGCGGGCGGTGCTGCCGCATATGCTGGAGAAAAAGTACGGTAAAATCGTAAACTTTTCCACCCACGCCGCCCATCAGCCGACCGGTTTGGCGGGTTCGACGGCTTATGTCGCCGCTAAAGCCGGGACGGTCATGTTCAGTAAAACTTTAGCCGGCGAGGTGGGCGCTTCGGGGATAAACATTAATATCATTGCACCAGGTCCAGGAAATACCAACTTCCACCGCGCCAGCGGCGGCGACCCGAGCATGTCCAAAATCGTGGATAACCTTGCCAAGGCTGGTAAAACCACCACACCAGAAGATATCGCCCATGCGGTGGCTTTTTTGGTGTCGGACGTTTCTAATAAGCTTTCGGGACAGGTTTTAGAGGTTTCGGCGCCTTTAGGCTCAAGAGAGTAAGAAAAAGTTGTAGCATAAAAAAAGACCGGGTCGGTTTTGCCGGCCCGGCTTTCTTTTTTCCTAGGATTTATCCAGTTTATCTGGCTGGACGCATCTGACGGAAGCAGTCGCTGCAGTAAACGGGTTTATCACCGCGGGGTTGGAACGGGACTTCGGTGGCTTTACCGCACTGGGCGCAGGTGGCGGGGTACATCTGGCGTTTGCCGCTGTAGCCGCCGCCGAACCGTTCGGACTTCCGTGCCTGTCGGCATTCGGGACACCGTTTGGGCTCGTTAGTATAGCCTTTGCCCTGGAAGAACTCCTGGTCCTCGGCGCTGTGAACGAAGGTAGCGCCACAATCGGAACACGTTAGGGTTTTGTCTTGAAAACTCACGGGATGACCTCCTCTCTTCAGTTATTAGTTAGAGTTTTGGTCATCCGCACTTGAGAGAAATCCATATTAGGTTTCCTGAAAGCTTGCAATAACCTAAACCTGAACTTATACTATATTATAACATACGATGCAAGTGGATGTAAAAAAACCAGATTTTCCTCGTATCTTGCCCCCTTTCCCTCGATATAATATAATATCTTTACCTCCCTCACCCGTACTTTGTTAAAGAGTCATGTTTGGAAATCATCAGGCTTAATATCGACGGACGCGCTATCGAGACGCTAAAAGGTAAAAGAGTCCTCGAGGCTTCGCTCGACGCGGGTATCTATATTCCCTACCTCTGCTATCATCCCGACCTCGGCACGACCGGTGAATGCGGACTTTGCGTGGTGGAGGTGGCGGGTAAAGAGGATTTAGTCCTCGCCTGCACCGAACCGGTCGCAGAGGGTTTATCTATAATTACTAAATCCCCCAAAATCGCTTCAGCCCGCCGCCAGGCGATGGAAAAAATCCTTAAGGGCCACCCCGCCGACTGCGGCACCTGCAATAAATACCTTAACTGCGAGTTGCAGTCCCTCAAGCAATACGTCAGCGAAGAAGAATATAAACCGCTGGGTCCGGCGCGGCTCTTCGCGGTAGATGACAGCAACCCCCTCTTCACCCTCAACCCCAATAAATGCGTGATGTGCCAGCGATGCATCCGTGCCTGTAAGGATTTAAGGGGGGTGGGGATTCTCATTGAAAAAACCCAGGGGGAGGAAAAATATATCGGGACGGATAAAGACTTAACTTTAGCCGAGGCGGGCTGCCGTTTTTGCGGCGCCTGCGCCGAGGTCTGCCCCAGCGGCGCTATTTTAGATAAAGAAGAACTCACTAAAGACAAGAATCGTAAGACCGCTTTATTGCCCTGCCGCTATACCTGCCCGGCGGAGATTGACGTCTCGCGGTACGTGCGCTTTATCGGCGAAAAGGATTACGCCGCTGCGGCGGCGGTGATTAGAGAGAAAGTGCCCTTCCCCGAAGTGCTGGGCTATGTTTGCGACCATCCCTGCGAGGGGGTCTGCCGTCGCGGACAAGTTAATCAGCCAATCGCTATCCGTGAATTAAAGCGTTATGCGGCAGAACAAGCTAAAAATGCTTTGCCCAAAGTAAACAAAAAGGCATCCACAGGTAAAAAAGTAGCGGTTATCGGGGCGGGTCCGGCGGGTTTAACGGCGGCTTATTATCTTGCTTTACAGGGACACAGCGTTACGGTTTACGATACTCTACCTTTAGCGGGAGGGATGCTGCGTTATGGTATTCCCGAATACCGCCTGCCGCGCGAGGTGCTGGATAGAGAGAGAGAATATATCGAAAGCGCGGGCGTTAGGATAAAGACCGACACGCGGATAGAATCCCTCGATAAGCTCTTCGCCGAAGGCTTTGACGGCGTCATTACCGCTTTAGGAACGCATCAGGGTCAAAAGCTCCCTATTCCCGGCGCCGACAACCCGGACGTCTTGATAGGTGTCGATTTTCTTAGGAAAATCAACATGGGCGAAAAAGTGACCATCGGGAAAAACGTTTTGGTGCTGGGGGGAGGTAACGTGGCTTTTGATTGCGCCCGGGCGGCACGGCGCTTAGGGGCGGACGTTAAGATGGCTTGCCTCGAAGCGCGAGAGACCATGCCGGTGACGGACGACGAAATAAAGCAGGGAGAGGAGGAGGGGATAAAGCTTTACCCCGCCCGCACCTTTACCCGCATCTTAAGCGAAAACGGAAAAATCAGCGGCATCGAGTGCCTCGAAGTTACGTCCCTCACCTTCGACGAAGAAAAACGACCCCAAATCGAAACTAAAGAAAACTCCGAGCATGTTTTGGACACCGATACCGTGATTTTCGCTATCGGTCAAAGGCCGGAGATACCGGAAGATTTTGGACTTAATACGGTTGCCGGTAATCTCATTGAGGTGGATAGTTTTACTTTCACTACTAACCGCGAGGGGGTTTTCGCCGCCGGTGACGCGGTCAATGGAACATCGTCCGTGATTAAAGCCATCGCCTCCGGACGTAAAGCGGCGGCAGCTTTAGATATGTTTTTAGGGGGAGGCGGCAACATCGACGAGAAACTGGCGCCGGAGATAGAGTTAAAAGCGAATATCGGCAAGCGTGAAGGATTCGCCGCTTTGGCGAGGTGCGCGGAAAATCTTGTTAACCCGGAAGAAAGACTGAAGAATTTCCGTCCGGTGGTGGCGGAGCTGGACGAAAATGTTGTAGAGTGTGAGGCGAAACGCTGTCTGCAATGCGATTTACGACTTAAAATCACCCCGGTTAAGTTCTGGAGCAATTACTAGCGTTTAACAATAGGTAATTGGTATATGGAAAGAGAGTTTAGAATATCCGGCGGGGCTATCGTTATCAATCAGGAGAAAATTCTGCTGGTAAGATATCTAGATAGCCAGGGGAAAACCTACCTCGCGGGACCGGGTGGTGGAGTACTCGTTAACGAAAGCACCAGCCAGACGGTGGTGAGGGAAGTTCTCGAGGAAACGGGTCTTAAAGTAAAGCCGGCCAAAATACTTTTTGTCGAAGATATGCTTTCCAAACGCCATCGAATTACGAAAATCTGGTTCCTTTGCCGTTTGGTAGGAGGAAAATTAAAGCAGACTCTTGGTGCTAAAATAGAAGAAATCCTCGAGGTGGGGTGGTATCGGAGAAATCAACTGGATAATGAAACTGTCTATCCTGTTCCGTTGAAAAAATATGACTGGGACGATTTTTCTAAAGATAACTGGCAAGCTATTTATTTGGAACTAAGGGAAGTCGATTTTTAATCTGACTGGGAGGTCAATATGAATAATCTACCGGCAGAAACCGATGTCGTTGTGGTGGGGTCGGGGGCTTCGGGAATGGCGGCGGCTTTAACCGCAGCGGAAGGCGGCGCGAGGGTAACCGTTTTCGAAAAAGAACGTTCGTTGGGGGGTACATCTAACTTTTTCGAGGGTACCTTCGCCGTGGAAAGCGATATGCAGCGCGAAAGATATATCACCTACACTAAAGACGAAGCTTTTAAAAATATCATGGAGTACAGCCACTGGATAGCCAATCCGCGTTTAGTCAGGGCTATCGTTAACGAAAGCGGCGTCACCATCGGCTGGCTACAGCAGCAGGGCATCGTCTTTAGCGACGCTACGATTAATATGCCGGATTCACCGCGTACTTACCATGTTATTAAAGGAAAAGGGGAGGCGGTCATTAAAACGCTGACGACTAAAGCCAAGGAAAAAGGGGTCGTGGTTCTGCCGGGGACGCCGGTCAAGCGACTCATTAAGCAGGGCGACAGTATCAAGGGAGTCGTGGTGGACGACAACGGGGAGGATAAACAGGTAGCAGCTAAAGCGATCGTCATCGCCAGCGGCGGCTACGCCAACAATAAGGAATGGATAAAGAAATATAACGGCTTAGACTTAGGAGTTAACCTGGTACCGGTCGGCAACGTCGATAAAATGGGCGACGGCATCCGCATGGCATGGGAAGTGGGGGCGGCGGAGGAGGGGAAAAATGTGTTGGAGCTTTATCGTGTCGGACCGATAGGGCCGGAGTTCGCGATGGGATGTCAACTCGAAATCGCTGCTATCCAGCCGGGCCTCTGGGTGAATCCGCGGGGCGAACGTTTCTGCGACGAATCGGTATCTTTTTACGATACCTCGGCCGGTAACGTCAGCGTTAAAGCCAAAGAGGGCTATAGCTACACAATTTTTGATGAAACCAACTTACAGCGCATGATAGAGAAGGGCATCGATAAAAACCCCAATGTCAGCTATTATCCAGGCAGTAAAACGACCGATATCCGGCGCGAGTTGCAGGCGGCTTTTGAAAGAGGTTCCACCGAAGTTTTCAAGGCGAAATCCATCGAAGAACTAGCCACAAAAATAAACGTCAATCCTGCAGTATTGAAGGCTACTGTTGACGAATATAACTCGTTCTGCGAGAAAAGGCACGACGACCTCTTTGCAAAAGACGTGAAATACCTCTACCCGATTGTCGGACCGGAATATTATGCCATTAAAGCCCGTACCGTCTTCCTGGGGACGATGGGGGGCATAAAAATCAACGAAAAAACCGAGGTACTGGATAAAAAGGATGCGGTCATCCCGGGGCTTTACGCGGCCGGGTACGATGCCGGCGGGATGTACGGCGATAGCTATCCGATTAAGGTTACCTCGGGGATGTCTTCAGCCTTCGCTTTGAATTCGGGACGCATCGCCGGCAAGAACGCTTTAAAATATTTAGGAAAGTAGTAAGTATAAATCAATATGTCATTCTGGCGTAAGCCAGAATCCATTTGTGAATACCCAATGATTTACGACATTATAGGTGGATTCCAGCCTTCGCTGGAATGACAGTACGAGATCCAATTTCTTTTATTATTTATCCAGCGGCGATAAGGGCAGACCACCGCCGACGTTAATCGCTTCGCCGGTAACGTAAGAAGAGAGGTCGGACGCCAGGAATAAAGCCACGCCGGCTACTTCGTCCGGCTCGCCCATACGGCGCATCGGCACCTTGCCGTCCAGCATCTTGAAGAAAGCCTTGGCCTCCGCTTCACTCTTACCTTTAAACATCTCGGTAAAGAATTCTGTCTTTATCGGTCCCGGTAAAATGGCGTTGACCGTGATATTTTCCTGCGCCAGTTCTAAAGCGAGATTGGTCGTTAGTCCTAACACCCCGCCCTTTGCCGCATGGTAATGCACAATCGGCGCCGGCGGATGAATCGCCCCCATTGATGATACGTTGATAATTTTGCCGTATTTATTCTTTTTCATGTAGGGGATAACTGCTTTACAGCATAAGAACTGCCCTGTTAGATTGATAGCGATGACTTTATCCCAGGCTTGTTCGGATGTTTCCTCGATTTTAGCGTCGCCGGAAACGCCGCCGGCATTATTAACGAGGATGTCTATTTTCCCGAACTCCTTAATCGTCCTCTTTACCAGGTCATTCACTTCGGCGCTTTTTGAAACGTCCGCCGCAATCGCGATGGCTTTACGCCCCATCGCTTTAATCTCCGCCGCCACCTTTTCCGCCCCTTCGATATGCCTGGCGTTAACGACGATATTACAGCCCTCTCGAGCGAATTTGAGGGCGATGCCTTTCCCGATTCCCTTAGCCCCGCCCGTGATGATAGCAACTCTATCCTTAAGAAGCATCTTGCCTCCTTAGCCCTATTTGACGATATTATACCAGCTTTAATATGATATAGGGTAACCCGTATTTTGAAGGAGTAAAACACGCTATGAGCAGCTTGAAAGGTAAAGTCGCTTTAGTTACTGGAGCCGCCAGCAAGAGAGGCATGGGACACGCCATCGCTTTAAAACTGGCTAAAGAGGGTGCGGACGTCGTCGTTGCCGATAAGTTCGCCACGCCGAAAAGCATGTTCCCCGGGGATGAAAATTGGGGCGGTCTGGACGAAATCGTTAAGGAAATCGGCATGTTAGGACGTAAGGGTCTGGCGGTGACTCTAGATATCAACGTCAGTAAAGAAATCGACGCCGCGATGGATAAAATCCTGAAGCAGTTCGGTAAACTGGATATTTTAGTCCACGCCGCCGCTATTAGAGGTTCCGTTGGCGTCAACGTCCTCGACCTGTCGGAGAAAGACATCCGCGCGATTATCGATATCGATTTAGTCGGTTCGTTTTTAGTCTGTAAAGCTGCCGCTAAAGCGATGATTACTCAAGGCAAAGGCGGTAAAATCGTAATTTTCTGCTCATTAGCAGGCACGCACGGCGTGGCGGGCAGCGCGGCATATTCCGCCGCTAAATACGGCACTATCGGCTTAACGAAGAGTCTAGCGCTGGAGCTGGCGAAATACCAGATAAACGTTAACGGCATCAACCCGGGCATGATTGTCACCAACTTAAGGGACGAGTCTTTTAAGAAAATGGCGGAAGCCGAAGGTATTACCTGGGAAGAAGCCCGGAAAAAAGACCAGGGGGCTTTAGCCACCCGCATCCCCTGGGGACGCTTAGGGACGCCGGAAGAAGCAGCCGACCTGGTGTATTTCCTGTGTTCCGACCTTGCGACCTATATCACCGGCGAAGTTATAGCGTTAGGGGGCGGGGTAACTTAGAAGGACAGTTTACGGTTAACAGTTATCAGTGGGAGTAAGGGTAAGTGGTATATCCGATAGATAAAGATTATTACATAAAAAGAAGGACGGAGCTATTTAATCAGTTCGAGGAAGATGTAAAAAGGTGGCGTCCTTTTCTCCTCGAAAAATACGGTGAAATACAAGCATATAAAATCTGTATTGCCGCCAGCGAGGAGTTTGAAAAGTTAATACCGCAGATACCCTATATCGGCGGGGATGAAAATAACTTAACCAAGAACCTGGTCGATTCGGTGCGCTATTTGGCGTTATATAAAGCCATGAAAAATCATGATATACCTGTCGAAGAAATCGGCAAAGTAATTTATGAAGGCTATCTGAAAAAAGTCGGCGAACCACTAAATATCGCGCCGGGAAAATGGCTAACGCCCGAACAGCGCCTTGAGCAGAGTAAACAAGGCGCCATAAGGTCGCAGGAAAAACGTTACCCTGGAGACTATGTATATACATTCGTTGCTGGCGATGGCAAGAGATTCGACCACGGTTTTGACTTTACCGAGTGCGCTTCGTTAAAATTTTATCATCAACAGGACGCCGATGAACTCCTCCCGTATTACTGCTATCTGGATTTCGTCGCCGCGGAAGTCCGCGGTTTTGGTTTTACTCGGACGATGACGCTGTGAGAGGGGCACGGCAAGTGCAATCACCGCTTTAAAACTGGTGGCAAAACTAAAGCCGGCTGGCCGCCGCCGTTCTTAAAAAGGAAGTAAACGATGACCGCAATCAATGAATTCGTGAAACTCTTTACTACTACCCGCTATGAAGATTTACCTGACGCAGCGGTGGCGGCGGTAAAGCAGGAAGTACTGGATAGTCTCGCCACCGCGCTGGGTGGTTCTACTAAAGAAGGCGTCAGAGAACTGGTGGAAATGGTGAAGGAATGGGGCGGCGCCAAACAAAGCACCGTTATCGGCTATGGCTTAAAATGCCCCGCCCCCAACGCCGCCCAGGTCAACGGCACGATGATACACGCTTTAGATTACGACGATGGACACCAGACGGCGCTGGTGCATATCGGCTGCGTGACGGTTTCGACGGCTTTCGCCGCGGCGGAGCGGATGGGTAAAATCAGCGGCAAAGAACTGATAACGGCTATCGCTCTGGGCGGGGACTTTATGTCCCGATTAGGATTAACTAATCGCCCGGGTAAGAACGCTTTAGACTCCGGCTGGCATCCGACCACTCTTTTCGGCTTCCTCGGCGCGGCGGCGATTGCCGGTAGGATATTCGGTCTTGATGCCGAGAAACTGATTAACGCCATCGGTCTCGCCTATCATCAATGTGGAGGAGCAGGCAGCGGCGTGGCGGACGGCGCTTTAGCGAAAAGGATGGGTCCGGGGCTGGCGGCTAAGGCCGGGCTGACCTCGGCGCTTATGGCAGAAAGGGGTATTACCGGCGAGCGAGATGCCTTAGAGGGGAGGGCAGGGATTTTTAAAACCTATATGGGCGGGGACTACGACCCTAAGGTGCTGACTGCGGATTTAGGCAAGAGGTTCGAGGTCGTGAATATCGGCAACAAGCCGTACCCCTGCTGCGGCTTGACCCATGCCTGTATCGACGCGGCGTTAACATTAAAATCTAAACACGATATTCAAACGGATAAAATAAAGTCTATCACCGTCTACGGCGGGCAGGCGGTTTACGATTTATCACAGCCGCGAGCGGTCAAGAATAACCCCAGGACGATTATCGATGCCCAGTTTAGCACGCCGTACGTGGTGGCGGTGGCTTTAGCGAACGGTAAAGTAACGGTAGACGATTTTACCGAAGAGTCTATCAAAAGACCCGAAATATTAAATATCACCCGTAAAACTACCGGAAAACTAGTACCAGAGATGAACCGGCATGGCGTAGGACCGGGTGGTATAATTATTACGATGCAGGACGGGCGGGAATATCAAGAAGAAGTTGAGCATTGCCTCGGCAGCGTCGAACGTCCGATGGCCTACGAGGACGTAACCAAAAAGTTCCGCGAATGCGCTGCCTGCGCCTTAAAACCCCTCCCCGCCGCTAAAGTCGAAAAAGTCATTAAGCTGGTTAGCCGGCTGGAAACTCTCCCCGATGCCACCGAAATTATCCGGCTGGTAGGGTAGTTAAGTACTAAAACCCTCTCTATCTTTCTTTATGGAGTTAAATTGACTGGAATTAGTGATTACATTATTATTAAAATATTGTATCGGTGTTAAATTGTCTTAGTTATATTATTTCCGTTATCTGTTATTTATTATATCTAGTAGTAAAGGCTATATGACAACACGTATGAGGATATTATTAGTAGATCCGCCCTTTCAAATATTTATGGGGTTTCATAGATATTATTACCCTTTAGGACTAGGATATATAGCTGCAATCTTAAATATGCATGGGCATAGTACGAGAATCTACGACGCTGAACATAGCTCTAAATGTAAAAGTCTAACCTGGCTAGAGGCTAGTCATAATTACCATCTCTATTTAGATGCGCTTAACGATAACCATCATACCGAGTGGAATAATTTTTCAAATTTACTAACTCAAATCAAGCCACAGGTAGTAGGTATAAGCGTACTATCGGTGAAAGTTCCGTCTGCTTTGAGATTAGCTTCGTTATGTAAGGAATTTGATAAGAATATTATAGTGGTCATGGGTGGCGACCATGCTACTATCGCTCCACAAGAACTCCTCGCTAATGAGAATGTTGACTTCGTTGTGAGGGGGGAGGGTGAATATACTATGCTAGAGCTGGTGGAATATCTTAATAAAGATAGAAGCGGTATCGAAAAAATTGATGGATTGTCCTATAAAGAAAATGGATTGATTATCCATAACAAGTCGCGGGAATTGATCCATGACCTTAATGCATTGCCATTCCCGGCGATAGAGTCCATTTTTGACCTGAAAAACTATAGACCCGTAGACCTTGGCATCATGATGACTACCAGGGGTTGTCCTTATTCATGTACTTATTGTGGTGTAGCAAATACGTGGGGCCATAAGGTGAGATTTAGATCTATAGAAAACATAGTTTCTGAAATAAAAATGTTGAAAAATAAATATGACGTTACCTATTTTTCATTTAGGGACGCATCGTTTACGATAAATCGAGAACATGTGTTAGAATTTTGTCAGCAACTAATCAGGGAGGATTTAAATATTTCGTGGGAATGCTTAACGAGATTAGACCTGCTTGATGATGATTTAGTCTCGAAAATGAAAAATAGTGGTTGTATAACAATCCGCATAGGTATTGAAACAGGTAATGTGAGACTCATGCAACAAATGGGAAGAAAACTAACATTAAACCAGATCAGAAAAGCCGCCAAGATGTTAAACGAGCACGATATGTTCTGGGCAGCGTATTTCATGTTTGGAGTACCGGGAGAAACGAAAGAGACTATTGAAGATAGTTTGAAACTGATTACTGAAATAAATCCGCCGTTCGTGACAATTTCAAGGTATTCTCTTATTGCTGGTACCGAAATGTATGAAGAGGCAAAGAGATCAGGGTTAATTTCTGAACCTGTTGATTGGTCACTTGAAAGCAATCAAAGTACCTTAAAAAGTTATTCTCAACATATTAATCAGAAGGAATTTAAAGGGATGATGGAGAAAGCAGCAGAGTTCGTTGTCCGGTATAATGAAAAGAATGTTACTACAACCAAAAAAGATAGCCGTCTTAAAATCGAATAGCTGGGGATTATCTTGCCATTATAATTGGTTTAAAAATGTCACCCTAGTACAAGTGGGTGCATTTTATTATTAGGATATAGAAAAAGAGAAAGGTTTCATTTACTTTAAGATGATAACTTCGTAAAATAAAGCAATATGGAAATAACATGAACACTGATTATGATCATGACCCCAATAAGCTTCAGGTGATAAGGCCGAAAAAGCGTAATTTTCAGATGCTGATCACCCCCAGATTCGTCAATCACTTTGTCGATAATACCTACGAGGATTCTTCTTCTGATATATTGCTGAATTTTCTGAACGATGGCATGTTATTCATAGACATCGGAGCTCATTACGGATATTACACCCTTCTTGTAGGGACAAAGTATCCTGGCTGTAAAATTATGTCCTTTGAGCCAGTTCCAGAAAACTGTGAAATACTTCAGCGGAACATAAAACTCAATCAGTTAAATAATGTAGAAGTATACAACTTAGCTCTATCAAATAAGAGCGAAGCAAGAAAGTTCAATATCACTGAGACATCGGACAACTCTAGCTTTTATAAACTTCCCTCAATACAAACCCATAGAGTAGTGGAATTGAACACAGTAACTCTGGATAATCTGCTAAAAGAGATACCAAAAGCCCCCGTGATTATAAAGATTGACACGGAAGGTCATGAGATATGTGTACTTGAGGGGATGGAAAGACTAATAAGAAAAGTGTCAGATATAAGACTTATTATGGAATTCAATCCGAAATGCTTGAGAAACGCGGGTTATCCTCCAGAAGACTTGCTCAAGAAATTATTACAATTTGATTTTGACATATTCTTCATAGACAACGACCACAGGATGGCTTATAAGCTGGCGGAGAACAATTTGCAGAAGTGGAATGATTATGTCCCGGAAAGTAGCTCAAATTCCAAGATAAAGACTTATATAAATCTGCTTTGCGTAAAAAAGGAGAAGTCCCTTAGCGTATGCTTTTTTTCTCATTCTGCCGACCTTTATGGGGCGGAAAGAAGGCTTCTCGAACTGGTTACTGAACTAATCCATGACCATGGAGTAGTCTGTACGGTAATTCTACCAACAAATGGACCTCTTCAAACAAGACTAGAAGCAGCAGGCGCCTCAACAGCCGTCATCGATTATAGTCATTGGTCAGATTCAAGTCTGATATCAGAGGAAGAAAGAGAAAGTCGGCTTACCAATAGTTTTAAAAACATTTTAACTTATACGACGCAACAATTAAGTAAGGTAAATCCAGATATAATATTCACCCAAACCATGGCCATTCCGTGGGGTGCGTTGGCTGCCAGCATTCTGGGTAAACCTCACGTCTGGAATGTCTGTGAATTTGGTATTTTAGACCACGGACTAAACTTCTTTCAGCCCTTTAAGTTTACCCTAGATTTTATTACACAATCTTCTAATATCGTTCTAACACCTTCTAATGTTGTGAAAGATACTCTTTTTGCTTCTATACATAAAAAGAAAGTCCAGACTCTTTATTCTTATGTGAGTGTTCCCTTTGACACCCTTTCGCAAGACAAGGGAAAATATTTTACTAGAATAAAGGCAACCAAGCTCATTATTAGCGGCACGGTAAACGAAGGTAAGGGACAAAAGGATGCCATAATGGCAGTTAAAGAGCTTATCAAGAGAGGACATGATATTGAACTAATAATAATGGGCAATAGGGCTACTGAGTATGCAAAGCATTTAGAAACCATCATTAAAGATAATAATTTAAAATCGTATGTAAAATTTACTGGTTTTAAAGAAAACCCTTATCCGGTTATGAATCAAGCAGACATCACTTTACTGTGTTCTAGGAATGAAGCTTTTGGTAGGGTTACACAGGAGGCAATGTTTCTGAAGAAGCCTGTTATAGCTACGAATTCAGGTAGCTCGCCCGAACTGATAACCGAAAAATTCAATGGCTTATTATACTCGTCAGGGGATTACATCCAGCTTGCAGATAAGATACAGTATTTCATTGAACATAAAGATAAAATTAAAGAATTTGGAGAAAACGGTTATCGGTTTGCTACAAAGAACTTTACTAGAGAAACCTTTGGAGGAAGAGTATATAAGCTGTTAAGAGGGGTTAAGAACGAGGTGAATCCCTTGTCGACATTGTATGGGGGTTTCATGATTAGGTTAATATCAAGTGTCTTTTCCGAACTACAGGAAAAAGATATAAAGATAAACAATCTTGAAGCGAGCCTACAGCAATTCAATGATCGTACAGTAATACTAGTTGCAGATAGATATCAAAAAGTTATTGACAAACTACTACGTTCTGGCACTATTAGGCGTAAATGCTACGATGTTATGTTCAAAGGCTTCAGAGTTATTCTAAATGAAGGCTGGCGAGGCTTGTGGATAAAGGAAAAAAACACTTAAGAAAGCCTCAAATTTAAGTACCATCCTTCAATGAGAATGGTTCTCACGTTTTTGAAGGGAGAATTATTTACGCCTCCGCTTTACCCGTTCATCCTGAGTTTGTCGAAGTGTCTCCCTCTTTCGTAAAGATAAGCTAAGGTAATTGTTTTTACGTCTGGCTATCCCTTAAAACCTTACCGGTCTTTTTATCCTTCCAGTAAGCCCGCTGCTGCACCGGCCAGTTAAAGGTCATCGCGCCGGGGTGGGGACAGTCGTTAACGCAGCAGCCGCAGTACCAGCATTCGTCGGGATGTAAAACCACCGGCGGTTTGCCTTTAACCGGGTTGGGGATAAAGACGTCTACCTGGCAGACCTCGACGCAGTGGTTGCAGCCGTTGCACTTTTCCGGATGAATAGCAACGTTCGTGTTCGGGGTGGTTATGTTGGGTAAAGCGTATGTTTTCTTTTGAGCCATTGACGTCTCCTTATTTCCGTTTATAAACGCCGGTGTAGTCTTTATTATGGGCTTCGTAGTTTTTCACCATGTCGCCCCAATATTTCTGCGACCGTTCGCCGATTTTCACCTTGCCGTTTTGCAGTTTTACGGTTAGATATTTATGCCACTCCGGCGGGTCGAGTTGAGGATAATCGATACGGAAGTGGTTCAACATCATACTAGAGGCTTTACGCGCTAAAGCGGCGTTGATGATAATCTGCCCGTGCGTCAGGAGGTTCAGGTCCTCGATACTGCGCATCAGCTTATGCGGGTCGATAGCATAAAGCCGGGGCACATGGACTGCTTCGATTTCTTTTAACGCGTCCAACCCCATTTTTAGCAGCAGCTCCGTCTTATTTTCGGAGCAGAACCACTGCATGGCGCGGGCGATGCCGGCGTGCAATTCCTTCCAGTCGATGCCCGAGGTACGCTTTATCGGGGCGTAGATGCGTACCTTTTCGGCGGCAAGCTGGTCTTTAGAAACTTTACCGGCGCTGGCCTGTTTAGAATAAGCCGCGGCTTTACGTCCAGTATACCTGCCCGTCGACGCCGCGTAACTATGGTCGCCGGCAGCGAACATATTTTCACCGGCGACGTATAAACCGTCCAGCGTCGTTTTTAAATCCCAGTCGACGATAGGTCCGCCGCCCCCTGCGCTGCGCCACTGCGAGGGACTATTCCCCTCGATTAAACTAAAGTTCATCAGGAGGTGCTTGGCGGGGTTAAAGCCGGCTTTTTCGTAAGTATCGGTGATGACTTTGGTGGTCGATTCCTCGCCGAGCATCAGGTCCCAGGTCGCCCGCCGCTCGATGTCCTTCATTGCCGGGAAGTCCCCCCAGAACGGCAGGGCGTATTCGCCTGTTTTGAGTCCGTTCATGATTTTTTCCATGTCTTTTTGAGAGGGACGCATCGCGCCTCCGTCTGCCCAGCCCTGCGTCGGCCAGGGCAGCACTTTGCCGTTATTGTCCACAATCGGCACGTTTTCGTAGCTGGCGTCACCGGCGCCGCCGTACCAGGTGTGTTTGAAGCCGGTGCTTAACATCATCACACCCGTCCGCTCCATTAGCGTTAGCTCCGCCCCAGCCCTAAAAGCCATCGTATTGCCGTCGCCGGTTATCGTGCGGGAGCGGAAGGTGTTATAGCCCGCCAGCTCGGTATTTAGCAAGTACAGCGACCAATCGCCGGCGGTGGCGACGATGGCGGCTTTAGATTTGAATATCATGAATTCGCCAGTGC
Organism: uncultured Chloroflexia bacterium; assembly: GCA_963759785.1. Lineage (GTDB taxonomy): Bacteria > Chloroflexota > Dehalococcoidia > Dehalococcoidales > RBG-16-60-22 > RBG-13-51-18. The sequence continues at coordinate 68,013 of CAVXAM010000008.1, read as the reverse complement.
GTCCGTTCAGACCCGTCGCGCCGACTACTCTCGCGCCTTGGACGCCTTTTTCCGTCAGCAGGTTGGTGACCATAACGCGGTCGAAAATTTGCACGCCCAGTCGCTTGCATTCTTTCTTCAGGGCAGGTTTAAAGGTGGTCCCCCAGACGCGGATGACGGTATTGTTTAACTTGTTGGTCGGGTTACTTTTAAGCGACCGTCGGTTGGCGGCGTCGGGACCGAAACTCACATTACGGGTGTAACGCGGCGAAATCATTATCTTGCTTTTTGGATCGCGACCTTCGGCGCCGACGTATTCGTCTTTAGTGTCTCTGATTTTACCCCCCATCTGCTCCATTTCGACCAAAGTGTCCCAGTCCTCGCGGCACTGTATCTGGTTGCCGATGCCGTTGCAGTAGGGCATCTCGGACATCACTGACGCCCATTCATTCGGGTCGACGTTGGAGAGAGGGTTGTCGGGAACGTTGCACCAGTGGTCGCAACCGGGTCCGCCGGCGCCGCTGCGGATAACGTCACCCTTTTCCACCAGCGCCACTTTAACGCCGGTGCGGGCAGCACTAATGGCAGCCCAGCATCCCGCAATGCCGCCCCCGATAACCAGGACGTCGGTAACGATTTCTTGCTCTTGGTCGTAGCGGATAGGGTAGGGCCAGGCGGGGGCTTTGCCGTCTTTTTCCAGGAAATCATGCCATCGGGTCATAGTTTTACCTCCCAATATTTCTTACTATCTGTGGAGTGGTGTTTAGTAGAGTTTGATAGATTGTACTCCCTTCTATGCCATTAATTCAACAATGATATCATCTTAACTTGACACAAATTCGGTGGTGATGTAGATTTTTTTAGGTTATTCGTAAAAATCAAGTCATTTTTTAGGAGGAAGTCATGCCAGGAGTACTAAAGGATAAAGTAGCCATCATTACCGGCGGCGGGCGGGGACTGGGTAAATCCTTCGCTTTGAAGTACGCTGAAGAAGGAGCAAGGTTATTGCTGCCGGATATCAGCCTGGAGCGCGCTCAAGAAGCGGCTAAAGAAATCAAAGCGAAGGGCGGCGAAGCCGCCGCTATGCTGACGGATATTTCCGACGAAAAAGCGACCCAGAAAATGGCGGAAGAGGTCATTAAGCTTTACGGCAAGGTTGATATTCTGGTGAATAATGCCGCTATCTGGTACGGACTTAACATTACCCCCTGGGACGGCTGGACGGTCGCCGACTGGGAAAAAATCTTTAAGGTCAACGTCATCGGCACATGGCTCTGCTGTAAAGCGATTGCGCCTTTGATGATGAAAGCGAAAAAGGGCAAGATTATCAATATCGCTTCTAACGTGGCGCAGGTACCGGCGGCGCAGGTCTTCCTGCCGTATGCCTGCAGCAAGGGCACGATGTACACCTTTACTCACGCTATGGCGCGGGCTTTAGGAGGCTCCGGCATTAACGTTAACGCTATCGCCCCGGGTTATACCACGACCGAAGCCAGCCTCACCCAGCGCGATAGCGAGGGCACTTTTAAGCTGGCTACCGGTGAGCAGTCCTTCCAGCGCCGCGAAAATCCGGAGGACTTACTGGGAGCGGCGGTTTTCCTGGCGTCAGCCGCGTCCGACTTTATCACCGGGCAGGTGCTCTATGTCGACGGCGGAACGGTGATGCTTTAGTAGTAATGAATAATCGTGGGGAAAAAGGGAGGGGGGTTTTTAGCCCCCCTCTTTATTTTTTCTTTTTATGAGAGTAGATGATGCTAATAAACGCCGAATTCCTTAGTAGCGTCAATCATCATCTTGATGTTAGCCGGAGGAACATTATCAACGGTAGCGCCAGTCAGCATGATATAGCCGCCGCCCTTAGCGCAGTCTTTGACGAGTTTCTTGCAGGCGTTCTTAACGTCTTCCGGTGTGCCGACGCTTAATGTGGCGATGGAAAGGTTGCCGCCGATGCAGCAGACATCACCCAGGATTTTCTTGGCTTCCGCCATATCGGTGGTGTCGAAACCCCAGAGAACCTTGCCCTTGGGCGAATCTTTAATGACCTTTAAGCGGGAGTTATAACCGCCTTCCGCCCAGGGGAAGGGGATACAGCCTTCGGCAATCAAGCCATCCATCAGGTCTCGCAGGGTAGGCCAGTAGAATTTCTTGAATTGCTCGTCGGACATGAAGCCGTCGGCGCCTTTATGCAGCGGGATAAACACAATCGGGTTGCCGTTCAGTTTAGCGTTATCAACGCCCATTTTTACCATTATCGGAACGAATTGTTCGCAGGCACGGATGACTTTAGCCGGTTGGCGATACATGTCAGTGATGATACCCTTGGTGCCGCGAAGCGTATCGCCGATGGTATCGAAAGGTGCCTTGGTGCCGCCGCCGAACATACCGGGGAAGCCAGCCGCGTTCATTTCCGCTCCGAAAGCCCCGACGGCGCCGATCCATTTTAACGCTTCGTCGCCAGCGTCCATCATTGCTTTGAGAGCCGCTTTAACCGGCGGTAAACCGAAGGGCACATAAGCCGCGCCCGTGAAACCGCCGTACATTTCGGTCATGTTGGTGAAAGGCGTCAGCATCTTAAGTCCATCGAGCGCGCCCATCACGCGCGGCAGCCAGGCTGTCAGGAAGAAATTGGTGGGGTCGCTGGTCAAGGCGTCGTACTCGTTAGCTTTCATGTATTCGCCTTCGAGGCATTGGTAGGAGTGTTCTTTCGCCACGCCGTGCCCCGGCCAGGCGTATAGTTTGTAGTCTATAATCTCGTGGAGTCTACCGGGTGGAGAAACCGTTATGCTAAGATGGGCATCCGGTTTCATATCGAGGACGTATTTGCCGAATGATTTCTTTAGTTTTTCATAATCATACATTACATCGTAGGGGGTATAGCCGGCATAGAAAGCGCCGAAGAAGCCGACAAAGGGAATTACCGGGACAATATCCGGCTCTTTCATATTAACGGCATCCAGAATCCTTTTAGTTCTGGCTTTATAACCTTTTTCCGCTTCGGCATTGAGGTACTTCGTTCCGGGGGGATCGAGAAATTTATTATCCAGGTCGGAGCGTCTTTCCGCCGGGGTCATTTGTTCCCATGTTTTTTCCATAATTGACCTCCTGTTTTCTTTCCAGTATTATTGTTTCCCCAGCCATTTCCTGGCGAGGGCGACGCCTTCAATAGCGTCTTTACCGTAAGCATCGGCGCTGGTGTATTTCACGATTTCAGGGGTTATCTGACCGCCGCCAATCATAATTTTAACTTTATCGCGTAAACCGGCAGCCTTAATGGCATCGATGGTATGTTTCATCGCGTCGTAGGCTAAGGTCAGGAAGCCGCTTAAGCCGACGACCGGAGCGCCGGTTTCCTTAATTTTATCAACGATTTTTTGTATCGGCACGTCTACGCCCATGTCATAGACCTGGAAGCCAGCCACATCGAGCATGAAGACGACGATGTCTTTACCGATATCATGGATATCGCCGGCGACGGTAGCGATGATGACTTTACCGCCTTTTTTGGCCTCCGTACCCCCGGTCAGTTTCGGCTTCACCAGCTCGTTGATTCTCTTCAGAATCTCGCCGGAATAAACCAGGTCCGGAATGAAGTACTCGCCTTTAGAGAAACGCACGCCGACGGTTTCCATGCCCTTGCCCGCTTCGGCAAGAATTCCCATGGCGTCGGCGCCGGCATCCAACTTTTCCTGGACGATGGCTATTGCCTCATCCTCTTTAAGGTCGGCTAACGCTTTAGACAAATCTTTAGCCATGTTTTTACCTCCTCATCTTTTTGTTTATCTTTCAAAACATTGGCTGCTGGATATCGATATATCGTTACTTAGCTCCACATATATTAGCGAGTTATTGAGAAAAATGCAAGAACCGTCAGAACTATTTTTTATAATACGGAAATAGTCTGATTTTTGGTTTAGTTGGAAAACTGGCAATAGTAAGTGAATAAGGAAAACTAACGGATAAGGTTAAGCGCTGACCGGATATCCTCCGCGACCATTTTCCGCTTCGATTTTTCGATGAGGAAGTTTTTGCCCGCCGGGGTATAGGAGGGGAAGACCCTGATATCGCCGTAATGGTACGCCTGCCCCCTGATTTTATAGGTTGAGCCAGCCGGAATCACCCGTTGACCGGTCTTTTGTTTCCAGATATCATTCATCATTTTTATCGCCACATCCCCGCCGAGCAGGTAGGCTTTAACATTAGGGAATAAAGCGACCTCCTGCTCCAGCAGTTTAGAACAGTTTTTCATCGTTGCCGGTGAAATAGCGTATTGCGTTTTACCGCACTTGATGGCGGTAGTGATATAAACGCCGAGGTCGATTATATCCTGAATGGACGTTACTTTAGCGCCGGCGTCCTGAAAAGCCTGGAGGGTGGTCTGGAGGTAGAAGGGACTGCCAGCGGCGTAAAAGTAGTCCGACTTATTCGGGGGAGGAGCTTCAGCTGTCAATATTATTTTAATTTTCGCTACGTCGATTTCCGCTGGCGGGACGACATAGCTATTATTATCTACATCTGTACAAGGGAAGCCTACGCATTTTATCTTGTTAGAGATTTTCATAGTTTTCTATTATAACATTAAAGATGGATGATAAACTTACATTCGTCCGCGCCGGTCAGGCAGGTTTCCTTTACCTCCACTTTCACGGGACGTCCAAGAGCGCCTTCCCAGTACTTTTCTACAAAGCCCTGTGAACAATAACAGTAGGTTAGGGAGGTGTTGACCCCTTCCGGCAGGGCAATCATCAAGCCGCAAAAGCAGCGCCGTGGCGTGCTGTAGGTGTGCGGAGTGTAATATTGAATCAGAGTGTCGCCCTGCCGTTCCAGACGGATGCCTTTGACCGGCTTCTTTATTTCGGCTTTTAAGAATTCTTCTTCAGTCCGGTATTTCTGGCGTCGGTTTTTAATCCCCTGAGACAAACCTTTGGCACGGGCGATGCAGCTGTAGCCGCAGGCGGTCATTATCTGTTTACATTTTTCCGGCGTCGCGGCAACATCAAGGCGGTCAATGGCTTCCTTAACCCAGAGGGCAGTCTGTGTTCTATCAGTGGATTTGGCCGCTTTTTCACTGCCTTCCATTACCTTGTCCCTGACCTTTTTCCCGGCGAATTTTTCAATTTGCCCGCCGATTTCGGCTATTTGTCCTGCGGTCGCTTTAGTCATTTTCCCTTCTCACCAATTTTCTCTATCGGTTCCCAAAAGCCCACCACCGATTCCGGGTTATCGTTACCCTTGAACCTTTTATCGTATACCTCAGTATTAGTGTTATTTCCAGCAACCTGTTTATTTTCATAGCTATTATTTAGCTTTTGTTGGGTCCTGCAACTTGCCGGGACCGAATGAAGAGTAGTCCAGGTCGTAGAACTGGCGGCAAACGGCGAAATATCCAAGATGACTGCCGCCCATGACCAGCTTGGCGACCGGGGCATCGCGGTAATACTTTTCGTAGTGATTCACCCGGATGTAGCCGTAACAGCCCATTAACTCCATACCCCTTAAAATAAGGTCGGACGCGGTACGGGTGATGAAAGCGTGTACGGCATGCCCTTTAGCCACCATGCTGGTTGATGTCCAATCGCCGTATATCTCCGGATGGTCGAACTGGTGCGCCAATTCGAGGAAGTTAGCACGGGCGATAGTGATGAACGAAGCCATCTCGCCGAGAATCATGGCGACATCGAGGTGCTGGTTAATCGTTCTGCCGCCGGCGACCCGCTGACTGGTATAGTCAAGCAGTACATCAAAGGCACCCTGAAGGATGCCGACCATATGACCCGAGTTGAGCGGGAAGGGGGCGGCGGAAGCCGTCTCAAAAATTTGCCATGCCACGGGACCAGCCAGCCCCCATTCTTTAGGCACCCTGACGTTATCAAAAAAGGTAGAGTTATTTCTATCAGCCTGCATCCCGCACTTAACTTCGGGTTTGCCATGCGAAACACCGGGCCAGGGTTCCGGGACGTATATCAAAGCAAAAGCGTCTTTACCCAGTTTCGGGTCCATATTGCATATCACGCAATTGAGGTCAGCCACGCCGGCGTTAGACGCCCAGAATTTATTGCCGTTGATGACCCATTCGTCGCCCTCGAGTTTAGCCGTCACCCTTATCGTTTTGCCCTCGTTAGTTAAGTTCTCGATATCACAGGCAGATTCAGGTTCACTCATATTAAAGCAGCCGGAGCGCAACTCTTTACCGGTGAACATGGGGGCGAATTTATCCAGCACGGCTTTGCCCCATGCCTTGGCTTCTTTAGTCGGCGCCGTTAAATATGCTAAAGTAGCCGGCGTCCAGCACCAGTCGGTGACGGCGCTGTGCATACTGATGCCGTAGTCCCCTCGCCCGATTTGTTCCTGCTTTAGAGCACCGGTGACTATCGATAACAGCTCGTTGCCGCCGAATTCTTTAGGTATCATATTCTTCTGGCAGCCGAGGTCGACCTGTAATTTTTTCAGGATGGGGGTGATGATTTTTTCGTGGGTAACGTCGTCGTCGATTTTATCACGCACCGGCATAATTTCGTTGTCGGTAAAATCGGCTAACGTCTTTTGAATCATACGCTGTTCTTCGTTAACGAAACACTCGGGATACTGTAATTTATACCATTGGCTGGTCTGGTCTAACATGGCTGGCGTCCTCCTAAAATGTTTTTCTCGAATAAGTGTATAGATAATATATGTTTTAGAGTAATAACGTCAAGGATGAAATGAAAAACGTAAGAAGCTTGATTTTAGGCGGATTATTCCTTAGAATTTAGAGGCAATACCGCGCGGGCGATTAGCTCAGCTGGTTAGAGCGTCAGTATCACACACTGAAGGTCACAGGTTCAAGTCCTGTATCGCCCACCATAAACCCAGCCTTTTATCCCCAATTCGCCACTATTTAGTAATTAGATCCCACGCCACCATGTAAGAACGTTCAAGTAGCGATTTATTCGATAGAATATATAAAAGTTGTTATTTTTATTTGGCACGTAATAAACAAGTTAAACACACTTGACATTTTTATAACTAAATAATATGCTTACAGAACTATAGAACATAGTTCTAGTTGATAAACCTCGTTTTTCAACTAAAGCTTTGGGGAATAACAGTTTAATATAATTGGTCACCAGAATGGCGGTTAGCCAATTATACAGCAGACCTAAAAGGGGCCGGGTTGATGTCAGTAAACACGGAAAAGATTAAAGTTTTTCTCGCTGACCCGCAGGTACTCTTCCGCGAGGGTATCCATTTTATCCTCTCCGGTGAAGAGGACTTCGAGGTTATCGGTGAAACCACTGGCAACGAAGAGGCTTTGTCCCTCATCGAGACCAATCCGCCTCACGTCGCTATTTTAAGCATTCATGATGCTAAGATTAACGGCACCGATATCACCAGCCGCATCCGCCGGAATATGCCCGCGGTATTCGTGATACTTATTATGGATAAGAAAGAGCCCGAAAAAGTACTCAATTCTTTAAAGAGTGGGGCCAGCGCCTGCCTGACAAAAGATTCTGACCCGGAACAACTACTCAACACCATCAGAATCGCCGCCCAGCGCAGCATGCCCTCTTTAGTCCGCGCTGGCAAAGCTGGTAAAACTCAAGATTATATCTCCCGGACAGAGTTCAATGAATTTAGAGACAACCTGATGGCACAACTAAAGTCTTTTATCGGCGAACTCACGCCCGAAAGTCAAGTCGAAAAAGCGAAAAGGAGGTAGGTTTGTAGATGGAGCAAAAAACAAGTTGGTCGTGTCTCCGGGCTATCCGGGCAGACCGGTGAACCGGCCACTTTTATAACATAAAAAACATGAACAGCAATAGCAATCTTAAAAATCAAAATCAGGAGGAAAAATAATAAAAAATGGTTGAAATCAGATACGGAGATCAATACGAAATAGTCGATATCGCTGGGCAGACTGTAAGTGAAGCCCGCGAGCAGTTTAAAGCCGAATTTGGCATCCCGGACAAAGCCAAAGCAAAGCTGAATGGCTCTAAGGTCAAATCGAACGCCGAAATTGATACAGTGCTCAACGACGACGATAAAGTTACCTTCGCCGTCGCCCGCAGCCGGACGCCTTTCTTAATCGGCGCCCTACTGCTAGCCTTAGCCGCTACCGGTGGCGTGTTCGCTTTCGGTTTCCTCAACGCCAACGTAACGTTGAGCGCGACCACCCATTCCGACTTCGCGAATGTTACGGCCAATACCAATAGCATCAGCTTCAACGTTTGGGGTCTTCTCAAAGGCTCTATTTTCGCTAACCATGACCTCTTCTACATCCAGAAGAACCCCAGCTGGTCTGGCGACCTGGTAATTACGGTTACTCTCGGCAATGCCGGCGAGTTAGCCAAAGTCTACCGCGCCTTTGGGCTAGAGTTATACTTATGTGATACAAATGATCCTTTACATACCCCTCTCTACCTCGGACTCTCACAGAATCAGACGGTCTTGCTTTCACTAGATTACCCGTCGGTTAACTTGTTCTACAGCGGAGTTACGCAGAACGTGACCGTCAAGGTCAGGAACGGCTTCTATGTCGCCACGCATATAGGCGGTTCGGGTATTCCTAAATCTGGAGCCGCCAGTGCTAATCCCGTGATCTACTGTGATGTAACCCAGAGCGAATATCCTATGCCTTAGCGAGTATTACTAAGAGACTTTTAAGAGATAAGGTAGGGTAGCCGGCATTAAAACCCGGCTACCTTGCTAAGTAGCAAGCATTAAATAAAAAACGTGGTCGATTAGTGATTCATTCCAGCGGAATTACAAATTTCCCGTTCTTATAAAATAACTGACCGTCAACGGTGACTTCGCCGTATTGCCGCATATCGCAAATCATGTCCCAGTGAATCGCCGAGACATTTTTACTGCCGGTTTCAGGAAAGCCGGACCCTAAAGCCATATGGAAGCTGCCGCCGATTTTTTCATCAAAGAGGATTTGCCGGGTGAACCTGGTGATGCCGAGATTGGTACCGAAGGCAAATTCACCGACGCGCCGGGATCCTTCATCGGTGTCCAGCGTTTTTAATAAAAACTCCTCGTTCTTTTCGGCACTGGCTTTAACGACCTTGCCGTTTTCGAACCAGAGCCTTATGCCGCTAACCTCATGCCCGTTTTCGATAGCTGGGTAGGAGAAATAGACATGTCCGTTAATGCTGTCCTCAACCGGCCCCGTAAAAATTTCGCCGTCCGGCATGTTCTCATGACCGTCGCAGTTAATAAAAATACGACCGGCGACGTTTAAGGTGAGGTCGGTTTCCGGGGCGGTAACGTGGATGTTGCTTTTACCTTTCAGCAGGTCAACAATTTTCTGCTGCCGAGTAGAGAACCGTTTCCAGTAGCCGATAGGGTCATTCACGTCTCCTAAACAGGCTGCGTAGACAAAGTCCTCGTATTCCGTGAGGCTCATCTCGGCGTCCTGGGCATAGGCATTGGTTGGATAAAGTGCTAAAGTCCAGCGTACCTCTCCGCTGGCAGCTCTCTGGAAAAAGGTTTTCCGGAGTTCGGTACGGGCTTGTTGGCGCGTCACTATCTTGGCAGTATCTACGTTAGTGAGGGATTTAGTGTTTTCTTCGCCTCCAATGGAAATAACTACGTCATATGTGTCGTTAGTAAGTTTGCCGGGAGGCGGTATATGTCTAAGCTGTTCGTTAGAAGCATATTTATACCATAATTCACTGATACCATTGGGGGAGATTTGAAAATAGGGATGTCCGCCAGCCTGTAATACTTTCACGAAAATAGCTTTAAGCAGGGGTTCCGCCAGGTTCTCTCCCTGGATAGCCACCTTATCACCGGGTTTAACGCTTACGGAGTAATTGACTAGTAAATCAGCCAGTTTTTCGATACGTAAATCAGCCATGAATCAGTTCTCCTTTAACTCAAGTCATTACGCTGGCTATATTATATCACTAGAAGTAGAGCCGCCTGGAAATCTGTCTTACCTAATTAGTACGATGAACAGCAAGATGTCTCATCCCAAGCCAGTAAATCAAGCCTATCAGAACAAGACCAGCTCCAACAACTCCAAAAGTTAAACGATAAGAAAACGCGGTGATAAGGACTCCGGCTACCATTGGGCCGGTTGAATGGCCTACGTCCATGATACTTGATAGTACACCTAAAGCGGTTCCCCGCCCTTGTACGCGAGATAAATCAGCCACCAAGGCAGAGGTGGAAGCTGTAACTGTAGCTAGTCCCAGCCCGAATATGGCAATCAAACCCGCTATCGCGAAATAGTTAGAGGAGAGTATCATAGTAGCGGTGGTCGCACCGCCCAACAATAGTCCGGCAGAAATCATGGGAACACGCCCATAACGGTCAGATAGCCGCCCCATTACTGGTTTAGTGAAAGTAGCTGACAGTATCTGAACGGTAAATAGTATGCCTATTTCCCAGGCAGAATAACCGAGTTTTTCGTTTAAATAGACCGGCAGGAAAGTCTCCAGACAACCGAAAGCGAAGTATTGTACCGCTTCGATTCCGCTTGTCGCCAGAATTCCGGGGTGGTGGAAGACGAATACTATTTCCTGTCTGTACTTACCACGTTGTTGCTTTAATGCCTGCCATGTTGATTTCGATGTATTGGTGGCTAAAGGTAATCTGATAGCCGCCAGGAGAGCCAGCGCTCCAGCCACTCCGTCCGCCAGATAGACCCAGCGGAAGTCAGTGCCGAAGATAAGCAAGCCTCCAATAAAAGGTGCTAAAAAACGCCCTATCATCGTGGCGGAAGAATACCAAGCCATACGTTCGCCGCGTCCTTTTTCAAATGTGTCGGCAATGGCGGCGGCAGCAACCGGTCCCAGAATCGCCGTGGCAAAACCGTGATAGATACGCACCATGACCAGTTGCCAGGGCTCGTTGATGACCAGATAAAGAAAGGGAGCCGTGGCGAAGACGATAGCTGCGATGAGTATCAACCGGCGGCGCCCGATGAGGTCGGAGAGGATACCCGCCGGCAGACTGACAACGATACCTACCACCGTGGAAGCCGCCGCGATAAAGCCCAATGTTGACTCGGGAACGCCCATCGAGCGGATAAACAAAGGTAAAGCTGGGTTTTTGGCCATGGTCGAACTGAAGATGGCGAGCCCGCCCATGATACATAAAAGGATAAATGGCGAAGGTTTTATTTTCATTATTGTTTTCTTGACATGGATTTTAACACAAGAATATACTGGAAGTCACCGATATATCGGAATAATGAATATATGTTGGAGGTTTTTTATGGAAAACCAGTTGGAATATTATACAGAGACGGGCAAATACCGCGATAGGTTTGATGAAGCACTACCAATAATGACTGCCTACACTACCTTTAGAAAGCAGGTTTATAAAGACGGCGCTCTTAATCTTAAGACCAAGCGGCTTATCGCCCTCGCCTGTGGCTTGATGGCAAACTGTACGCGCTGTGTTCAAGGGCAGACTAAAGACGCCGTTGCGGCCGGAGCCACCAAAGAAGAGATTTTAGAAGCCGTTTCCGTGGCGGTGGTAATGGGAGGTACTGCCGTAAGCGCTGAAACTTGGCGGGTAGTTAAGGTATTGGTAGAACTAGGTAAATGGTAAATTCCCTTATAAGTTTGAGTTAGGGTTTCAATAAGAGGAGGGAAATAATATGAAATGGATTACTCGCTCTCATGTCCATGTGGATAGGGTAGCTTGCCCTTGGCTTATTAGCCGCTTTGTCGATAACGAAGCGGAGTTTCTTTTTGTTCCTGCGAGCCAGGTAATGTCTGTAGCGAAGCAAGTCGGCGCAATATCTTTCGATTGTATGGGGAAGGCAGAATTAGACCATCATGATGACCGCTGCTCTTTTGAGTCTATTATTCTTAAATATGAACTTAAAGACCCGGCATTACTGCGAATGGCTAAAGTCGTACACTCTGCTGATGTAGCCCCGGATATTGATAAAGAACCACTGGCGCGCGGTCTGGAGGCTATTGCAGTGGGCTACAGCCTACGCTACCCTGATGATGAGGAGAACCTCGCTAATCAGTTCGAGGTATACGACGCTTTGTACGCGTGGTGCCGCTTGCAGGTGGCTAAAGGCCAGTAATACTATCTTCTTTTGCTAGGGTAAACGTATTCGTCCTAACTCTTCTGCTTCAGCGTTAGCCCCGCCAGTATCAAGAGGACCACGGCGTAAGCCGCCAGAATACCAATGTCCTTCCCGATATCCAATAATCCCTGCCCCTGTAGCATCAAAGCCTTTATCCCCTCTACTCCATAAGTCAGCGGCAGGAATTTCGATATCCATTCCAGCACGACCGGCAGCTGGTTCGTCGGGATAAAAAGTCCGCTGACGAAAACCTGCGGGACGATTATCAGCGGGATGAACTGTATCATCTGGAACTCATTACGGGCGAAGGCGGAAAAGAAGGTGCCCAGACAGACGGCGTTAATGCCGATGAGTACCTGGAAGACAAGGATTTGCCAGAGGGCGCCGCGGTAAGTAATATCGAGCACGTAGACCATGTAAAAGAACATGATCAGCGTTTGGATTAAAGCGAAAAGCAGTAAACCGAGCAGGTAGCCGGTAACGATGTCCATCTTGGAGACCGGTGAGGCTAAAAGACGTTCCAGCGTGCCCTGCGTGCGTTCCCTTAAAAAGCTGATGCCGGTTATTAAAAACCCGAAGAATAGTATCAGCGTCGCCAGTATGCCCGGCGAGGCAATATCCAGCGAGGATTTATCCGTAATACTAAAGCCGGCGATGGTGGCAATCACCAGCGGTACGACAAGTATTAACGCGATAGTACGGCGGTCGCGAATGACCTGCAGCATCACACGGCGGGCGATAACAAAGGTGTTAGTTGACATTTTTCTTCTCCTCATCGCGGCGGATAAAGTAAAGGAAGGCGTCCTCCAGCGTGGCGTTTTTCTTGCCGGTGGCGGCGCATAGTTCGGCTGGCGTTCCCTGCGCTACCACCTTGCCTAAGCGTAGGAAAGCCAGATTTTGGCAATGCGCCGCGTCATCGAAGGTATGGCTGGATATAATTAAGGTACGCCCCGCCTTAGTCAGATTCTCAAAATATTCCCAAAAATGTACCCTTAGTTCCGGGTCGAGTCCGACCGTCGGCTCGTCGAGGAAAATCAACGAGGGCTGGTGGACGATAGCGCAGGCTAAACTAACGCGCTGCTTCATCCCGCCGCTTAGGTTGAGAATCTGGGTCTTACGTTTTTCCCACAGGTCGACGATTTTAATGGTTTCGTCCACCTTCTGCAGTCTATTTTTACGATCTTTGAGTCCGTAAATCCGCGCGAAGAAGTCGATATTTTGCGCTACCGAAAGCTCGGAATACAGCGCCGGCAGCTGGGGCATGTAGCCGATATTTTTCGCCATTGTACGCATCGGCGGTTTACCGAGACATAAGACGTTGCCCCCCGCCGGCTTTAAAAGCCCTACCATCAATCGGATTAGCGTTGTTTTCCCCGCCCCGTTAGGTCCCAGCAGGCCGTAGCTGGTGCCGGACTTTATTTCCATCGTCATGTCGTCGATAACCTTTAATTTGCCGTATCTAAAGGCGAGGTTATTGACGGCGATTGCGGCGTCTTTCATTTAAGTTCTCCTTCCGGGTTACTTAATAAACCGTGCAACATAAAATTCACGATATCGTCAGCCACTTTATCCTGGTCGAGTTTTTTGAGCGGGCTGGTATCACCTTCTACGATACGTAAGAGTAAAAACCCCATAAAAAGACCGCCCATTACCCTGACGAGTACTCTCGGCTGGAATTGACGGAATTTACCGGTTGTCCCCATCATACGAACCAGCATCTCTATCTGTCTCAACAGCGGCTGGAGAAAGTCTTTAAGCCAGATGGCTTTCAATTCCGGGTCACGCTGTACTTCGCTCATAATTAAAGGCACCCGTTCGAACGAAGGGTTTTCGATTAGACTAAACCTGTTTTTAATGATGTTTTTCAATATGGTTGGGAAATCGCCCCGGGGCATTTGAGAAAGGAGGTTGAGCAGGGGAGTGGTGAGGATAAAGCCCTTGACCACGGCTACAAAAAGTTCCCGTTTGCTGGGGTAATAGAGGTAGAGGGTGCCGGCGGCTACTCCTGCCTTCCGCGCGATTTCCGGCATCGTCGCGGTGCCATATCCTTTCTCGGTAAATACATCTAATGCCGCCTGGAGTATCTCCTCCCGGCGCTTTTCGGTGTCCTGTTTCTTCCTTGGTTTTTTAGCCGCCATAGCTTTTTCCCTATTAACTGAATGAACGTTCATTCATATTATAAAAAGTAAGAAGGTTTTTGTCAAGATGTTCTGGCGGGAAAATTGTTAGTTCCTGGTCAGGTTGTCTTTATTCTCGACGAGATTAGCCTTCAGTCGGGAGAACGTTTTGATAAGAATTTGGCGTTTTTGATGACTCATACTGCTGACTGAAATATCGAGGTTACGCGCCCCGGAGATATAGGCGAGTTTATCCAGAGTTGCTTCGTCGTCGGTTCGAAAAATTATACGTCCTAGCAAGTCAGTTTTCGAAGCCTTAAGAACTATCTCATCCAGAAAGGAATAAGAAAGCTTTAGCTCATTGTTCAGACCGATAGAAACGAGGTCGAACTCCTGCTGTTCCAGATTAGTGAGGGCTTCAACCGCTTTATTACGCGTAACGAACCGATCGGTCAACCGCCGGATATTGATCGGTTTAATGATTCTGGTTTTTTTCCTGGAAACATTGCTTATTTGTAAGTTATTTTTATCCTCTATTAACATACCGTCTAATCGACTGAATTCCTTGGGATGTGTGGGGTGTTTTTTTTGTGTTGAACTTCTTGAAACGATTTCGATATCCCGCGCTTTAGCGATATGAGCCAGTTTTTCGACGGTGGCTTTATCGTCAGATTTAAACCTGATTTGGCTTAAGATACCGACCTCGATAGCCCGATAAATCATCTCATCGAGGAAGGTATAAGTAAGCGCCGGGGCATCATTGAGGTCGATGGTAATCGAGCTAAAATCCAGCGTCATCAATTTATTAAAGGCTTTTAGTCCTGCCGCTCGGGTGGCAAGACGGCGCGACAATCTCTTGATGGGAACCTGGTTCATATCTCCCAACCTTCTTCAGGAAGCACGACCTCTACTTGTACGCCACCCAGGTTATAGCCCATCGTCCCCATTTCCGTCCAGTGTCGCGTCATTTTAACGAATCCGTCGCCGGTCGCCAGCAATATTTGACCTTTAGCTTTAATAACCTGCTCCCTTAAATAAGTTAAGCCCATGCCTTTTTCGTCAACCCGACTCACCAAGGGCTCGAACGCTTTAAGGATGGCCTCGTAATGAGGGATGACCGCCAAATATTCGTATTTCAAATTCTTGCATAAACTAGCCCGGATACCGATACCGCCGTCGCCGACGGCTATCGCGATTTCATGTCGTTCGGGGTAATACTGGAGAACCAGTGTAGCGAGCGAAGATTCGGCGTGCTGGGTAAAGTTATCAACGAGCTCGCTGACAATTTCGACGATGGTGGGGTGGTCTATTTTTACCATACTGTTTACTAAAATACGGAGGACGTTATCGGCAGCATCCTCGACGATGTTGGGGCGGTTATCGATATCGATGATGTCATTAAGTGCCGTATTTGCGTTAAGATAATTAAACCTTTCTTTCGGAGTGGTTTCCGGATTGCAGTTGAATCTAAGCCAGAACCTCTGCTGGTCAAGATAGTTTTTAATTAGCAAGTCTTCGGGGAGTTTAAAGTCGAACTTAATTCCTTTGGTATTATGGAATCTTAAAAACTGACCTAAATAGACTAAAGCGAAAGGCTTAAAAAAGTTGGCAGCGGAAAGGTCAACCACTGCGGGACTTTCCGTTAAATTAATGCCGGCGCAGAACTTATCGATATTATAAAAGGATAATTCCACGACTCACATAGTATCACTTCGCATATTAGTTATTCAAATCGTATCATTCATTTGTGTATCTATTTAGCACGAGAATAGGATATAATATACGCAAAATCGGGCGTAGCAAAACATGAAAATATGCGTTATTACCGACGGCTCAAATGTTCACGCTAAGAAGTGGCTGAACTATTTCGCCGCCAGGGGACACGAGGTACATTTAGTCTACTGGAAAGCCAGACCTGATTTAGATAAAAACATCCGCATTCATTATTTAAAAAGAATCGCCCCGGCAATCTGGCCAATTACCCGCTACATAAGTTTTGCGCAATGGATTTGCCAAATCCGTAAATGGGTGAAAGAAATCCAACCTGACGTCCTCGAAGCCCAGTTTATTATTGATAACGGCTTGCTGGCGGCGTTAAGCGGCTATCATCCTTTTATCGCAACTGCCTGGGGTTCGGATGTGCTGATATTCCCGCGGCGAAACTTTATCTGGAAATGGGTATCTAGGTTCGTCCTACGACGGGCGGACAGGATATTATACAATTCGAAGGTCTTAGGGGAAGGACTGGTTAAGTTAGGGGCTGACCCTGATAAAATAGCAAAATTTAATGATGGCACTGATGTTCAAAAATTCAGTCCGCAGCACGCCGATAAATCCTTAAAACAGAAATTAGGCTTTGACGGATATCTATCGATAATAAGCCTGCGAAATTTAAAACCGTTATATAACGTTACTATGCTTATCAAAGCGATTCCATTAGTACTAGAAAAAGTGCCGCAAGCCCGGTTCATCATTGCTGGTGACGGTAAACAAAGAAAATATCTCGAACAACTGGCAACTAAATTGGGCGTACGTAGTACAATAAATTTCGTCGGTTCCATACCTCATGATGACGTGCCGGTTTATTTAGCGACATCTGACGTATATGTATCGACGTCTCGTAGCGATGGCTCCTCTCAAAGTTTGCTGGAAGCGATGGCGTCCGGTTTAGCGCCGGTTGTTACTGAATTACCGGATAACCGGGAGTGGATTAAAGACGGCGGAAACGGCTTCATCGTCCCCCAAAACGACCACCGGGCTTTAGCCGAGAAAATCGTGTTCTTACTAAATAATAACAAAGTCCGAACTGAATTCGGTAAAATCAGCCGGCGGATAATCGTTGAAAAAGACGATTATTTCAAGGAAATGGCTAAAGTAGAGAACCTTTTTGCGGCGTTAATGAAAAATAAATAGTCTAGTAATGGCCTTTTTCGTATTCCCGCAATAACATGTATTTCCACAGACCCAACGACTCTTTGACAGATTTGAGTGTTCTATTACGTAAGATATTACCGATAGAACCCAAAAATGTAGGCCAAATTTTAAGTGCTTTCCACCTTCCGCCCAATTCCTTTATTAAAGTTGGTTTTTTCATTAGCCAGTGATTACGGACTATTAAATTTTGCTTATAAATTAACATATGGTTCCTATATGTTATTCTTTGATCATGAACGCGGATTTTCACCAGGGGCTGGTTAATATAGTCGACCGGGTAATTATCAACTACCCTTAACCATAGGTCATAGTCTTCTGCTAATCTAAAATTAAAATTATATCCTCCGGCTTTTTCTATTACCTTTTTATTAGCGACAACACTTACATTGGGTATAAAATTTTGTTTAAAAAGGCTGTTGAAAACCATGCCCCTTAAAGGTGTTACTTGGTTAAAATAAGTTTTTTCCTTTATATTGCCCTCGCTGTCCATCAAGTAACAATCCGAGTACACTAATCCGAGCTCCTTATTCGATTCAATTAGAGAGATTTGTTTTTCCAGCTTTTGTGGTAACAATACGTCGTCGCAATCACAAAAGGCGATGTATTTCCCTTTTACCTTAGCGCAGGCGGCATTGCGGACAGCGCCTAAAGGTAAGAGTTTTTCGCTACGGAAATATCTAAGAGGGCTTCCATAACTCTGGGCGATTTCACTACTATTATCGGTGGAACAATCATCCCAGAAAATAATCTCAAAATCTTTAAAGGTCTGTTGATAAACGCTATCCAGGGCTTCACGTAGATACCTGGAGCCGTTATAACAGTTTACTATTATACTTACTAAAGGCATATATCACTTTATATTTCTTGGTGGAAATATGCTAATTCACCTGAACATGATTATAATATATTTTTATCGAATATTCATATGAGTTTAAATTCAGGGTATCGATGTCATGAACTTAATGTAAGTGTTTACCGTTTGGTTTTTAAGGTTTTTATATCGCCCTTAATATCAGCTATTAAAGCCTTTATTTCTCTTACTGACAAATAGTCCCGATAGAAACACACTATTAATAGCCCCCAAACAACGGCTTGAGCGGCTAGCGAAATGCCGAAGAAACCGCGTAAGCCGAAGGCGGACTCCAGATAGCGGTGTAAAAAGAAAAAGCCTAACGAAACTATAAATGGAAGAAATATTTTTAACTGTAGTCGTAAATACTCCTTGTTGTCGCTGAATATATAATGTCGGGAGAAATAGAAAATCATCAGGCTTACCAAGAACTGTGAACCTATCATTACCCAGGCAACACCAACGATTCCATATCCCAGTTTTATAACGAGGATGTTTAAGGCGATATTTAGCGCCAAACCAATAACATAAAGTATTAGAACTATGTTTTGTTTGTTAATGATTGACGAACTTAAAACGAGATTAGGAATTAGTGTGATAGCCATCAGGTAGATGTTGTAAGATAACGCGTTAAAAGCTACGATGCTGGGGATGTAACTTTTGGTAATCAGCTCCATGATAATGTAGTAAACGAGTTGCATCAGCGGAATCATCATCGCCGTACCGAGGGCAATATACACCGTAATTCTTTTACCGTCTTTGAAGCCTTCGACGACGCTTTTAGCTTGTTCGGCATGCCGCCAGATTATCGGCTGCAGGACGTTGGAAAAATTATTGGGTATAGCCAGCGCCACCAGGATAAAACCGGCAGCGTAAGTATAGAGCCCCAGTTGTTCTTGAGGAAGCATTGCGGCAATAATCGTCCTATCCATCAGTCGGTATGCGTACGCCACCACTCCTGCCATTTGAAGGATGATGCCGACTTTAAATAGTCTGGATATTTCCTGCCAATCAAACTGAAAATGGAAATTGATGGGACCTTTTTTCAGATAATAAAGCCAGACAACGAAATTGATAGCCAATGGGGCGAGTATGAGGGCATAGACTCTTAGCCAGACAACTATAAGCAGGGTTAGAACCGGTACCGCGATACCCTGTATCAGGTAGGCGATAGTTACCGTATTAAACCTTTCGCGAATGAAATTATAATTCCCCCATGACGTAGACAAACGTGACGTTATATAGCTAAACGCGATGATGATTAGCCCCACTCGATAGGTGTAATCCGAAAAGAAAAATGCTGATACTAAAATAACTGCGAATGGTATCAATGACCAGACCAACTCCGGGGATAGCGATATATTTTGTATCCGAGTTGCAGCGGCCGTTTTGCCTTTACCCAGGAGGCCGGGCATTTCACGGCTGCCCGCGCTCATAATACCGGGGGTGAAAAGACCGGCATAAGTCGACCATAATAACAGGAAGCCGTAGATGCCGTACTGCTCGGGTAGAATTATCGTAGCGACATACATCGAAGCGAGTAATGCTACCGCTGCCCCGATAATCTGCACCAAGCTGATTTTTAACGAATTTTTGGCTATGTTAGTAATATTTATTGTCATTGGCGGCCTGATTTTTTCAATTTTTCGTTAAAGCTTTTTGATATACCTGCTCCATTTGTTTGGCGATATTAGTCCAATTGAATTGTTCACGTACCAGCGCCTTGCCGTTCTGGCTGAATCGCCTTCTCAATATCTCGTCAGCTAATAAAGTCCGCAGCGCTTGTGTTAATGGTTCTTTTTCGTTAGGGACGACTAGTCCCGCCTTGTTTTTAATAACGTCAGCGATGCCGCAGTCCTCGCCCACCACTACCGGAGTGCCGCAGGACATTGCCTCCAGTATCGTTACACCGAAGACTTCGGTAGACGATGTCAGGGCATAGACATCGGCGTCGACGTAGGCGGCTAACTTATCATCGCCATAAAGCCCTCCGACGAATAAAACACGACCATCGAGTCCCAATTCTTTAGTCAGACGTTTCAGTGCTGGTAAGCAACCATCGTCCGGTCCGGCGATAACCAGCCGGGCATTATTGAATTCTTTCGTTAGACCGGCGAAGGCGGAAATCAATAGGTCGACTCCTTTGCTTTTATGTAGCCTCCCTAAGAAAAGAACGACCTGATTTTTATCCGTTAATCCGTGCTTTATTTTAAATGAACCGCGCTTGGACCGATTCTCGAATTGAGCAAGGTCAACGCCATTAGGCACGATATCGATTTTATCCTCGCTAACGCCCATGTTTTTATAATTCTGGACTTCGAGCGGCGCGACGGCTATCAGACGCGCGGCGTCGCGTAAAAGTTTATATCCACCGATAACATCAAACAGCTGTTTTAATTTCTGCTTGGTGATAATGTTGACCAGCGAACCCCGTGCCTGTAAGACGTAAGGGATATCGTATTTACAGGCGTAATGATGCACCAGTAAATTTTGCAGGGTGCGGAAGTCGTTGAGGTGGACGACATCGTATTTTTTTATATTGTTTTTTACCGCCGAAATCATCCCCGCCGAAAGGAAGATGCGGTGGTGGAAGGCGATATAGTTACTGATGTTGCGGAAACGCCTTATCTCAATACCGTCGACGACTTCCTGCGTTTCTTTGACGCGGCGGGTGGCATCGAAGGCATCGGTGGTGTAGACGGTAACTTGATGCCCGCGTTTGACTAGCTCCTGGCAAAGTCCGAAAACGTTCCGCGGAGGCCCGCCGTAAGCCCAGGCGGGGTAGAAATAGCAAACAATTTGCAGGATTTTCATGTTACTACCGGTAGATGCCTTCGTACGTTCATTCGCCTAACCGCACAATATTAGCGGCGGACATACCCAGCGTAACACC
Source organism: uncultured Chloroflexia bacterium (assembly GCA_963759785.1). Classification (GTDB taxonomy): domain Bacteria; phylum Chloroflexota; class Dehalococcoidia; order Dehalococcoidales; family RBG-16-60-22; genus RBG-13-51-18. Next base: position 47,206 of record CAVXAM010000008.1, on the reverse strand, counting down.
CCGGCAGTCGAAGACCAGTTTGGATTTAGCGACGATATTTTTTAAATCGTACCAGGTATGCGCGGTAGCGATAACTGTGCAGTCCGCCCAGGCTAAGGTCTTATCCGTGAGTTCGACAGATTTTAGGCTCTCATCATCGAGTTGTATAGCGGGAATATAAGGGTCGTTGTATTTAGTCTCTGCCCCTTTCTCCCTAAGGAGCTGGGCCAGCTTTAAGGATGGCGATTCGCGCGTATCAGCCACATCGTTTTTATAAGCCATTCCCAGCACTAGTATTTTAGCGTTCTTGAGGCTTTTGCCGTGGCTATCGAGCGTCTCCATAATGCGGGTGATAACATGGCGGGGCATATTGGTATTGATTTCTCCGGCTAGCTCGATAAATCTGGTGTTGAAATCAAATTCGCGGGCTTTACTCGCCAGATAGTTGGGGTCGAGCGGTATGCAGTGTCCCCCCACCCCCGGTCCCGGGTAGAACGGCATGAACCCGAACGGCTTGGAGCTGGCGGTATTGATTACTTCCCAGACGCTGATACCCATTTTTTCACAAAGCTGGGCTATCTCGTTCACCAGGGCGATATTTACGTGGCGGAAGGTGTTTTCGAATATTTTAGTCATTTCAGCCGCGTTAGTAGAGGAGACGACAATGACTTTATCGGCTACCTGTGAATAAAAAAGCCTGGTCAGTTCGGTTGAGGCGGACTCGATGCCCCCGACGACTTTAGGCGTATTTTTAATACTGAATTTTTTATTGCCGGGGTCGACCCTTTCCGGCGAGTAGGCGAGGTAAAAATCCCGCCCGGTTTTAAGACCGGATTTCTCTAGAGCGGGAAGCACCACTTCCCGTGTCGTCCCCGGATAGGTGGTGCTTTCCAGAATTACAAGCTGTCCCTGACGCAAACATTTAGCGATGGACCGGGAGGCATCGATGACGCTGGAGAGGTCCGGTTCGCGGGATTTAGTCAGAGGAGTGGGTACACAGACACAGATTATATCCGGTTCCTTAAGTCGGCTCATATCGGTCGTAGCGGTAAAGCGTTTGGCTTTAGTAACTGCAGCGAGGTCACGGCTAGTGATATCCTCGATATAAGACTCGCCTTTGTTGATAAAGTTGACCTTGTTCGACTGTGTATCGAACCCCAATACCTTAAAGCCTGCTTGAGCGAAGGCTAAAGCCAGCGGTAGCCCCACATACCCCATCCCCACGATGCCGATAATGGCTGTTTTTTCGTCAATTTTACGTTGCAGCGGCAGTTTAGAGATGTTTTTCATGATTGCATATACCTTATCGTTTCTTTCAGTCCTTCTTCGAGGTTGTACCGCGGGCGGTAGCCGAAGGCTTTTTTAGCTTTAGAAGCGTCCGCCAGGCTGTGGAGGATATCGCCGGGGCGGGGTGGCTTATAGATAGGTTTTGCGGTGTTGCCGGTCAATTTATTGATGAGTTTAGCCAGCTCATTAACGGTGACCGCCTTGCCGTAGCCTATGTTAATCACGCCGGTAACGTCGCTTTCGGCGGCGAGGATATAGGCGTTAACGGCGTCCTTGACGTAGGTATAGTCCCGCGTCGCTTTGCCGTCGCCGTATATTTCTAAAGGTTTACCCGACAATGCCATTTTAATGAACTTGGGTATCGCCGCGGCGTAATCGGAATCAGGGCTTTGACGCGGACCATAAATGTTAAAGTACCTTAGGCTGATGGTAGATAACTGATAAGCTTTATGAAAAACATCGCAGTAATGTTCGGCGGCGAGCTTGGTGACGGCGTAAGGGGAGAGGGGATTGATGGGCATATTTTCTTTTTTCGGCAGCCCGGGTGCGTCGCCGTAGATGGCGCAGGAGGAAGCGTTAACTACCCTTTTGACTTTATTATCTTTTGCGGCAATGAGGACGTTCAAAGCGCCGGTGTTATTCACATCGTGGCAGAGCCGCGGTTCAATCACACTGCGGGGAACGTTGGCAAAAGCGGCGAGGTGGAAGACATAATCGATGTCTTTAAAGAGTTTTTGCAGCAGCGGCAGGTCGGTAATGCTGCCATTGATGAGTTTAACGTTGGGGTTTTTTAGTGCGGCGCTTAAGTTTTCGCGTTTACCGCTGGAAAGGTCGTCGATAATCGTTAGCGAATAGTCACGCTGCACTAGCTCTTCAACAAGGTGCGAACCGATGAAACCAGCCCCGCCGGTGACGACCGCTTTCTTCATTTAAGAAAATTATAGAGGAGAACTTATGTATTTACAAGTAAAAGTGAATTATGACAATGATGCCTTAGGTATGAGCGGAAGGTTTGGTTTATGCCGTGAAATGATTTGCCGTACGTTCGTATACCGAGTCAATACTCTTGGCTAGTATCTTCCAGTCATACTGCTCGGATACTCTTTTTCTGGCCCTTTCCCCAACATGGGTTGACACCAACGCCTGTTGTGTTTGCTTGATTAAGTCATTGAGTGAATCTGGCTCGTATAAGAACCCATACTCATCACTGGAAACGACTTCTTTACATCCGCTGTGGGCTGGAACGACAACAGGTTTACCGAGATACATTGTTTCGAGTAGGATGGTAGGTATCCCTTCTCGCTTGCTTGTCATTACCAGAGCCTTACATGCGGACATAGCGTCTAGCACCAATTCATGTTTAACTTCTTGTATGAGAATAAGGTTGGACGGTATAGATACTCCGTAGATTTTTCCCAAATGGACTGCATCAAGGTTTTTACCAATCATCACAAATCTGATATCCGGCATTCTTGCCGCCAGTTGGACGAATAATCGAGGATTTTTGATATCTTGTATGGATCCAACAAACAGAACAAAGTCTCCGCAGTTATACTTCTTTTCAAACCTATCGCGAAGCGCTTTATCACAAGCTTCAGAATCGATACCATTGTAAATAATTTCGGTCTCAATCCCGTAGGTATCTAAAAGGTAATCGTGAAGCCATTTTGAAACGGATATCCGCACATCTGCTTTAGAAGCGACTTCTATCAATGCTTTATTGGTTGCCTTCTGACCCTTATTAAGACCATTAAGCCAATCTTCTGTACGATAAAGTGCATGGTAAGTATGGACCCATCTAAAAAATTTTTTTCTTGATGAGTAGCATAAATTTACAAACCAGGGGTCGTCATGGGAATGGATAATATCATAACGACTAGAATTAATTGGATTGACGAGCTTTTCATACATGATTATTCCAGCCCCCCTTTTATCCAGAGTAAGAACTCGTCTTACAAATCTTGAAGGTATCTCAATGATATTATGAGATGAGTATTTTTTTATTGAAAGTATATGTTGATTGACCCCGCCATGTTCGTTAAAGATAGGGCCTATCCCGATCTTCATAAAACCCACGCCTCCTTAATATGTTCCGACCTCATTAAAATATTCCGTAAAGCAATTTTAGTCTCTTGAAGGTTTAGACTTCCGTTTTTAAAGTCCTTAAGCACTTTTTTAATTTTTCTAGAAAAAACGATACCAACCACGATTTTGTTTATCCTTCGGTATACCCCGTATATTCCGTAAACTATATTTTTAAAAACCTTCAGCACTTTACCGGATTTTCTAGAAGAGAAGACACTGTATGTTATCTTGTTTATCTTTCGGTATCCCCAATATTTACCAGCAAAAGCATTTATTAGGTAGTCGACTTCTTGGTCGACATCTACTAAATTATGAGACAGTCTAACCAGAGCATCATTAATTTTAGTATCATAATACCTTGAGCTGGTAATTGATGCCGGGTGTGTTCTAAAAAAAAAGAGAGGTTCGTTAAGATGACCCATAGGGAACTTTTTGGATACTCTTATCCAGTAATCATAGTCTTCAATAAAGAAGAAGTCGGGGTTATAATCGCCCACGGCCTCCTTTACTTTTCTTGAATACAAAAAACATGGTCCAACGTTGTCTTGTTTTTCTAAAGAGGGAATATCAGGGAGTCTCATAATACTTCGTTTTAGAATATCATCGTTTTCGAACAAGTAAAAATCACAATAAACAAACTCTATTTCTTTTTCCTTTAAGAAAAAGAGCATTTTTTCTATGGCTTTTTCTTTATATAAATTATCGTCGGAGATCCAGGTTAAGTATTCGCCTGTGGAATAGGCAAAGCCTGTGTTAAGCGCATTAGGTGTTCCCCTGTTTTTCTCGTGTTTGATATACTTAATTCTTGCGTCTTTATAAGACTGAATTATCTTGGGAGTGTTATCGGTGGAGCCATCATCAACAATGATTAGTTCGATGTTTTTGTGGGTCTGTTTCAGACAGCTATCAATCGATTGCCGTAAATACCTGCTACCATTGTAAGTGGGAAGGACAATACTGACTTTTACCGATGTTTTATTCACTGTTTCATATTCTCATTCAGAAGACGAGCCATAATCTTCTGATTTACTTTTTCATTAACGATATTTAATTTATGCTACTATCATATAAACGTGATAGTCAACCTTTTTTGGTTCTATTTATACTCCGTGACTTTTTAATATGTTCCGATCGCATCAAGATATTTCGTAGAGCAAGTTTCGTCTCTGTAAGACTTAGACTTTGCGCTTTAAAATCTTGCAGTACTTTGTTGATTTTTTTAGAGAAAAGGGCACTAATTATGATCTTATTTATCTTTCGGTATACCCAATATATGTTATAAATTAAGTTTTTTAGAACATTCAACACTTTGTTGATTTTACTAAAGAAAAATATTCGTTTAGTAATTTTACTTATCCTCTGGTATCCCCAATATTTACCAGCAAAAACATTGGTTAAATCGTCGACGGCTTGGTCGATATCTATTAGTTTATGATTTAGTCTGAGGAGAACCCAATTTATTTTTTGATCATAATACCTCAAACTTGTTAGTGATCCCATATGTGTTCTATAAAAATAGATTGGTACATCAAGATGGCCCATAGGGAACTTCTGGGATACTCTTATCCAGTAATCGCAGTCTTCAACGAAGACGAAATCGGGGTTATAATCACCAACAACCTCCTTTACCTTTTTTGAATATAAAAAACATGGTCCCACTTTGCTTTGTTTTTCAAAGTAGAGATTATGAGGTTCAGGAAGTTTGAGAATTTGCCGATTTTGAAAGTCATCCTTTTCGAATAGGTAAAAATCGCAATAAACAAACTCTAGTTTTTTGTCTTTTAAGAAAGAAAGCATTATTTCTATAGCTTTTTCGGCATATAGATTATCGTCAGAGGTCCAGGTTAAATATACACCTGTGGCATAGGTAAAGCCCGTGTTAAGTGAATGAGGGAGTCCTCGATTTTCTTTATGCTTAATATACCTAATTCTTTTATCTTTATAAGACTTGATAATTGCTGGAGTTCCATCAGTGGAACCATCATCAACAATGATTAGCTCAATATTTTTGTAGGTCTGTTTCAGACAGCTATCAATCGATTGCCGTAAATACCTGCTACCATTGTAAGTGGGAAGGACAATACTGACTTTTGCCGATGTTTTATTCACTGTTTCATATTCTCATTCAGAAGACGAGCCATAATCTTCTGATTTACTTTTTCATTAACGATATTTAATTTATCCTACTATCATATAAACGTGATAGTCAACCTTTTTTGGTTCTATTATACTCCGTGATTTTTATCCTAAAAACGTTACTATTTACTATTAAAGAAGTTTTTAACTATTTTCAATAATGTTTTGACGGTTAAATACCAATATTAAAAATTTAGCTTCAAGGGATGGTACCCCAGGGGCGAGTCGAACGCCCGACACGCGGTTTAGGAAACCGCTGCTCTATCCTTCTGAGCTACTGGGGCACGTGGTCAGCTTAATTTTAACAACTGCGAAGGCGCTCTGCAATAGTTCTTATTGAATACCTGCGTTGCTGACCGCCGCGCCGCTTATGTCCACCACCGCTGCGCCGCCGTCGATAAGCAATGCCGCGCCGGTCATGAACGATGATTCCTCGCTGGCAAGGAAGCTGCAGATGCCGGTTATCTCATGGGGCTTGGAAACACGCCGCAGCGGCACGTTATGCGAAAAGTAATCTAAAGCGCCCTGTTTATCAGTCTTCAGAGACTTCGCCAGCGGCAGTATCATCTCGTCGAGGAGCTCGGTATCGATGCCGCCGGGGCAGACCGCGTTTACCCTTATCTTGTATTGTCCGTAGTCCAACGCCACCTGCTGCGACAACATGATGAGTCCCGCTTTAGCGGTATTGTAGGCTGGACACGCCGGTAGACAGCGCGTACCGCCTAGCGAGGCGATATTGATAATCGAGCCGCCGCCGTTCTTAATCATGTAAGGAATAGCGAAGTGCATTAGCAGAAAGGGTCCTGTAAGATTAATATCAATCACCTTACGCCAATCATCCGGTTTAAGGTCGGCCGCCCTGCCTTTAACGTCCGATGCCGCGTTATTGACGAGTACATCAATTTTTCCGCCGAACTTAACCGTCTCCTCAACCATCCGCTTGGCGTCCTCGTCTTTAGAGACATCCCCCGGGCAAATGGCTACCGACCCCTTGGGCATGGTTTTAGCCGTCTTTTCCAGTGTCTCCCTGTTGCGGCCGGAAATGACTATCTTCGCCCCGTCCTGGATAAAGCGCTGGGCGATTGCCACCCCCAGCCCTCGACCGCCCCCGGTGATTAATGCTACTTTACCCTTTAAATCCATTTTTAACGATTCCTCCTATAATATTCTTATGGTTAATCTTCGCGTTCGCCGGTCAATGAGACCGCCATACAAACGTAGGGTCGGTCGATTTTCTTGGTGACTATCGGGCAGTGGTAAAGACCGGCCGGCGCTATCAGCACCGTCGGTTTATCGAAGGTATGTTTTTCCTCTTTACCCAGCTCGCCGATAGAAATTTCCACCTCCGCGCCCAGCTCGTCCAGATGGTGCGGGTCGGTGCCGATGAAGAACACCGCCTCGTCGTATTTATGAACGTGGGGCTTACGCGACATGCCGGTAATGCCGGTGTTGTAGCCGCAGGCGTAAATAACGTGGAGCTTTAAACCCCCCATCTCTTTAGCCCCCACCCCGAATAAAGGTCCCACCGGCGTTTTATGAAAGGGTATGGTCGCCAGGTATTTGCCGTACTTCGATTCTGCCATCTTACTCCTTTATTTTCTTTCTTAAGTCAGCCATCAGTTTATTAACGCGTTTGCGGTGGGCAATGCCACCGGGACCGGGCGGCGGGTTGGGGTTATAACTCATTTCTGCCAGATTTTCTAAAGCTGTTGATAGTTGCTGGAAGGGGATGGATATTAAGAAAAGCCCCGGCGGGAAGATATTCAGCGCCTGCATGCCCATCCCCAGACCGGTGATATAGTAGTTCAACTGCGCCGCTGATGACGGGGTAAACGTATATCCAGGAGCAAGCCACCACCGGCGTCGCTTTACTTATAAACGGCTCGCCGGTAGAGTAGTTGACCGCCCGTAAAATCGTCTGCGCCTGGGTGGTGTTGGCGGTAATGACCAGCACATCGGGGTCGAAGGTGAGTTTATCGATAGGTGCGAAGGCGACGTATTGCACTGAACCTTTTAACATCTTGGGCAGGTGGTGATACATCGCCCGGCAGGAACGCGTCTCTTTAAAAAGTCCTTCCTCCCCGCCGAATATCCCGCTGACTAGAATCGGCTCGGGGTCTTCCATGCCTAAGATAAAGCGCTCGACGCAGCGCCAGTCGTTGGGTCCGACGTAAAAAGCGTTACCCCCCTGCGCTTCCTTGAGCATCTCGCAGAAAGCTCAATTCTTTCGCCAGTTTTTTAATACCGGCTGGGCGAGTGATTAGGAACTTTACGCCAACCGGTTTTCTTTCGAATTTGAATTTATCCAGCGCTGAATAATCTCGTACTTTAGCAGCCATCTTCAACCCCCTGTGGCGTTAAATTTTACCGGAAAGTTTTATCGCCATCTGGATATGCGGTTTTTCAAATGCCTTCCAACTTACCCCGCCGTGCGGCATGTTTCTGGGGATATATAAAGCCGTCGTCGCGGTGATGAGATGTTTTTCTTCGCCGACGCGCCCCTCGATTTCTCCGCCTAAATATTCCGGGTGTTCCGGGTCGGTACCGATGTTGAGAATAAATTCGTCGTAATCATGCGACTCCATCGCCAGGTGCATCGGGTTAGGCTTCGGCTGTTCTTTTATCCAGTTGTACATGATATTGACGTTGCAGCCGGGGATTAACTCATTACTCATCAGCCAGCCGCCGGGCCATTTGCTATTGCCGGTTAGAGTTACCATGTATCTTGGTGCTGCCATAGCATTACCCTCCTTGAAAGTAGTATCACGAGGATACTACTCCCTTATAATAAAGTTGTTGCTGGGGATATTCAAGTTGGGATTTAGAGAATGAGCTAATAAATACTTATGCCAGATATTGCTTCTGGAGTTCGGGGTCGAATTTCGCCCGGCGGCCGGGACATTTTAGCTGGGTGCAGAGCTGGCAGCTTAAAAAGCCGGTCTCGTTAGCGAAGATGAAGCCGGAGCGACTTTTTATCGGCTTCATGACGCCGCCGGCGGTTAATGACACCCCGATTAGACTTTGGGGGTCTTTAAAGAGACTGAAAAGCGGCCTCTGTTCTGTAATATGCCAGTCTTCGATTTCGCCGGGGTTAAGCAGGGCGGCTTGAGGGATATGGTGTTTTTTCTTAACGTATTCCGTCAGGTAATCCACGGCGTTGACCAGCACCACGGTTTTAATACTGTCTAAAGCGAAGTTTTTCATCATTTCCTGTGGCGGTATCGGCAATTCATCCAGCTCTTTACCGATGGTAACGATAAAGGGATAGACGGTATCACGACTTTGGAGGAGTTTCTTTAGAACCTTACTGTTGAACGTTACGCCGTCGATATCAACGGTGGCGTTATCGATAGTGTGGGGATGGGATATCTGGTAAATGCCTTTGGGGTGGGCGATTTTTCGAGCGATTTCGGATAATTCTAAAGCCATGTCTCCCAAGCGGTCGCCCATCCTACCCATGCGCAGGCGCTTAACTACCGCTGGGATATCCAGATTAACGGGAATCTCTACTCGGTAACTCTCTTTTTCTTTAAAATTTTTCAAAATACCTTCTCTTGAGTAAAAAAAGCTTGTTTTTTTATTTATTCTAATATATAATGCTTAATCTACACAAAACTCTCGATTTTAACTTAAGAAAGGGGGTTGAAGAATTTAACAGAATTATCAAGTGATTTCTTTCTACGTTAAAATAAACACTAATAATAGGAGGATTAATGAGTGAAGTGATATCTTGGCAAGATGCTAAAAATAACATAGGTAAAACAGTTACTATAGAGGACAAGGTGTTTGAGAAAATTGATGCCGGTGATTTTTGGGTGCTGTTCTTTGGAGCGGCCAGTACTGGAGGAGGTACAACCGGCATCGAAATCAAAAAGTCGGATGTGTCTAAATTCCCGGCTGACATGTATGTAGGCAAGAAGATTAAGTTAACGGGTGCACTTCATTCAAATCCATTGGGTGGAGGTTCGTTCTCTCTCATCGACACCTCACAGGTTGAGGTTGTAAGATAAAAGCTTTATGAACCGATAGCTTACTAGGGTAATAGAGTACCACCTAGAATAAAAAAGGAGATGAAATCATGAAACGTAGTTTACTCGTCTTTGTTGGTTTAATACTCATTCTAACATTGATATTAAGCATTACAGGTTGTACCTCATCGACATCGACCACGACGACCACGACCACGATCCCTAAGACGACCACGACCATAACAACCACCACCACGGCTACCAATACCCCAACTGTTTCTACATTATCTTCCATTAAAGTAACACCGGCATCACCGCCTGATTTAACCGTGGATTCTACCCAGGCGTTCACCGCTACGGGAACTTATTCGGATAGTTCAACCAGGGAACTCTTTTCCGCAACCTGGAAGAGCGATAACCCATCCGTGGCTACGATAAGTAGAGGTGGTTTAGTCACAGGAGTAGCGCCTGGGAAGACTAATATCACGGCAGCCCAATCCGGTATCACGAGTCCGCCTGTAAGCTTAACAGTTGTTGCTCTACCTGTACCCACAACGACACCGGGAGAAACAACGACGCCACCGGCAAGCCAAAGTGTCTATGTCAGTGTCAGCGTTGACGGCAAACTATTAGTTGCCGCGCAGCCCATTGCTTACACTAAAGATATGACTGTCGAAGACGTAGTCAAGGCAGCCCATACGGCGTACTATGCTGATGGTTTAAATGGCTACCAAGCCGATGAGAGCAAATTTGGGGCAGGATATTACATCATTAATAAGTGCTGGGGCGTTGAGAACATTCCGTGCATCATTATCAACGAGCATCCCAATTCCGAAAAGGTTTTCCAGGCTGTCAATGCCGTTAAGGTCAAAGCCAATGACAACATCATCATTAGTACGGTTAACAGCGGGGGTACGAATACTCCAGTGTCTTTAAAGGCAGTCGTTTCCAGTGGTAAAGTAACTATAACGGCGAAAATATGGACGATGAACCCGGCAGACTACACATGGTCTTCTAAAATTCATGCCAACGCGAACGTACTTGACTCAAAAGGTGCGTCCCTTGGTACCACAGATGCTAACGGCCAAATCACCATTGATATTCCGGCAGACGGCATTGTCATCATTGAAGGTTTTGCGGCCATCAACGTAAACGCATCGGCCACTGCGGGATAAAAACGTTATAAACCGGTAACTTATTAAGAGCTAGAGTACTCCCCGGGTTCAGGGTTCTTCAGAATCGGGAAATCCGGGGAGTAAATCTCTTTGTTTCTTTTTAACCTTTTTCCCCGATAGTTGATATTGATACGCTAAGGGCGGAAGGAGTACAATCTGGTACAAACACTTCAATGTGATTAAGTTTGGGAGGAATCCGCCGATGAAAGCCGCCTTTATCGTTGCCCCCCGCCAGTTCGAGATTAGAGAAGTACCCACCCCGAAAATTAGTCCCGATGAAATGCTGGTGAAAATCGACGCCTGCGGGGTATGTTCCAGCGATATGCCAACTTACCTGGATACGGCGGTAATGCATCCACCATTCCCCCGCCGCGCCGGACACGAGCCCGCCGGAACGGTAGTCGAAGTCGGCAAAAACGTTAAGGGCTTTAAAGAGGGTGATAGAATCACCGGCTTTTGGGCGGCTGACTGCTACGCCGAATACGTCGCCTGCAACCCCACCGATAGACTGGCTCGGGGACATGGCTCCGTTATCGAAAAGATTCCCGAAGGCGTTCCTTTCGAGCACGCCCTCGGCGAGCCGTTAATGAGTCTGGTATCTATCACCCGTACCGCCACCCCGCAATTCGGCGACTTTGTTTTCCAGATTGGGGCGGGGTTTATGGGGCTGGGAATTATCGCTGGCGTAGCGAGTCCGAAAATCAGGGAATATATCGTCGCTGACCTCGACGACGGCCGGCTTAAGCTGGCTAAAGAACTTGGAGCAACTATCACCTTGAATCCCAATAAAGTGGACGTCGTTAAAGAGGTGATGAAGATAACTGGTGGTAGAGGGGTGGATGTGGCTATCGAAGTAGTCGGCCATCCGCCGGGCGTCAAGATGGTCGGCGAGGTAATTAAAAATAACCGCGCCAAGATTATCATGGTCGGCTGGCATCAGGCGCCGGATACCTATGAATTATTTAACTGGATAAAGTCTCCCATTATTTATAGTCCCCAGGGCATCGGCATGTCCACTGACTACCAGAGCGAATTGGTGCGCGCGATGTGGGCAGTGAAAAACGGCGTCTTCCCGATGAAAAAGCTGGTGACGCATAAGTACAAGCTGGAAGATATCGATAAAGCCTTCCAGGATAATATTAAAAGAACACCGGGTTATATTAAGGGCGTGGTGATGCCCTTTATGTAATAAAAAATAAACCATGCCGGCGAAAGCCGGCATCCAGTTAGAATGCTTTAGATAATAGAGAAATCTAGATAATTCAACTCACTGGATTCCATTTCCCGTATCAAGTGCGGGACAGGTTACAATGGAATGGTTGGGGATAAAGGGGAAACCAAATACAAACTACTAACTACTTAATTAAGGAGGTCCATTATGAAACTCGGTAGATTTATCGTTGATACCCACGTTCATTCACAGCGCCATGCCGCCGGTAAAGCCCTGAAAGGCTCTAAAGACTTCGATAAACTGGGGCAGGTCATGGGGCAGATGGAGGCTTATGATAACTCCCCCCGTCTGCTTTACGACATGCAGACCTACGGCGTTGATATGTGCATCATCGAGCCGGCATTTGGTATGACTAACAAAACCAACGTCGCCCAGGTTAAAGCCCACCCGGATAAATTCGCCGCCTGCTGCTGGCCTAAAGAATATCAGGATAAATGCGCCGCCGGCGAAGAGGAATGGACGATTAAAGGCTTCTGCGACGCCCTCGCCGACCTGCTGAAAACCGGCAACTTTGTTGGTATCGGCGAGATGGTATTAATCCCGATGCGTAAACCTAAAGCCGGCCAGCCGCCGCGCTTCCAGACCGAGGAAGAAATTATCACTAACTGTTTCAAGGTCATGGAGGTCTGCCGCGCTTATAAAGTGCCGATGCGCTACCATACCGGCACGCCCGGCGGCTACGCCATCGCCTACCACGGCGCGCAGTTCACCTATAATCCCCTCTGGGTGCATACGCTGGCGGTCGCGATGCCTGACGTACCGATTATTTTAGAGCACGCCGGTATCGAGGGAGGCTGGTGGGAGTGGTTTTACGAGTGCTGTCTGCACGTCGCTGCCAGCCATAAAAACATCTACCTCGAGACAGGACGCTGGTGGACGGAGCTTTATTATAAAGCCCTGAATGACCCCTCGGTTGGCGCGGAAAAGCTAATCTGGGGCACGGACTGGGGCGCCAGCCTGCCAGTTTATTCCCAGCTCAACCGTTATCCACCGGGCTACACACGCCAGGACTTAAAACAGGGGATACCGCGCCACCAGGTGGATATCTGGGGGTGGAGCCTAAAGCAAATCCAGCGGCTGGACATTAACCAGGACGACATGAACCTGATATTAGGCGGCAACGCGGTCAAGCTTTTTAAGCTGCCGAACCCAGCCGGCTTGACCCGCTTATTTAAGTTCGTGGATGAGTCGACGGTGTCGCCACCGCCCGACCGCTCTTCAACATAAAAAACGTTTGACATAGTAACCACAGATAGATACACTTGGTTTGGTGCTGTGAATAACGCTATATCGTGATACATAGAGAGGAGTCATCATGGCGAAAAAGAAATCATTCGCGAAACTCCAGCATGTTGGGGTTGTGGTTAAAGATATAAAAAAAGCTATTAAGTATTTTGAAGCTTTAGGTATCGGTCCTTTCACCGCGCCGGGCGTCAAGCCGGGCAATCCCCCGATTTTTTCTATTCCGTTTAAGGGTGAATTGCACGGCAAACCAGCCGAGTGGACGACGACCATTAGTTTCGCTAAAATCGGCGACGTTGAGTTAGAGTTACTGGAACCTACTAAAGGCAAACAAGCGCTTAAAGAATCGTTGGATAAAACCGGCGAAGGGCTGCACCACATCGGCTTTTTAACCGACGACTTGGATGCCGAGATAGCTAATTTCAAGAAAAACGGTGTCGGTATCTGGACGCTAGCCCGGGAGGAAGGCGGGGGTGGTTTTCTTTATTCCGACCCCACGCCGCTGGGGGGCATCGCCATTGAATTTCGGAAAATAGGACGTCCACCCAAAAAGTAAGGATATGTCATTCTGAAGGAGCGACCTGCCCGCCGTACAAGACTTTGGCAGGCGGGAGCGACCGTGAGAATCCCGATGATATGTATAGATAAATAATTGAGATTGCCACGTCGATATGGTTCGATAAACTCACCATGAACGCTCCTCGCAATGACAGGTAAACAATACAGGAGGCAAACGCCATGAAAGCAGCCGTCACCCGGGAAGCCGGTATTATAAAGATGGAAGAAGTGCCCGACCCCGTCGTGGCTCCCAATCAGATAATAGTAAAAATAGCTTACGCCGGCCTCTGCGGCACCGACCCCGAGAATCTGGAACAGCGGTTCGGCTTGATGCCGCCCGAAGCCTATAAACAAGCCCGCATACTAGGTCACGAAGCCTCCGGCACGATTGCCGCCATTGGAAAAGATATCAAAGGTAATTTTAAAGTAGGGCAGCGCGTGGCGATGAACTTCCGCAGCGCCTGCGGCCATTGTTATTACTGCCAGAACGGCATGGAGCATTTTTGCCGTACCGGCGAGGGGTCTTCGGGGTCTTTCGCGGAGTATGCCGTCTATCCCGAAAGCGCTATATATCACCTACAGGAAAATGTTTCGCTGGATATCGGGGCGCTATTAGAGCCGGTATCCGTCGCCGTGCACGCTATCGACCAGGCTAAAGTCACCACCGGCAGCAGCGCGGTGATTTGCGGGGGCGGTCCTATCGGTTTACTTTGTTTAGAGATGGCGCTTAAAGCCGGCGCTGCCAAGACCCTTCTCTCCGAACCTATCGCTGAAAAACGGGCGCTGGCGAAAAAACTCGGCGCCGATGTTACTGTTGACCCATTTAACGAAGACCTCATCGCAGTCGGCAAGAAACTCACCGATGGGCGGGGCTTTAACGTCGTTATCGACGCCAGCGGGAGCACCGCCGCCGCCAAGCAATGTATCGCTCTGGCGGATAATAAAGGCGTTATTCTCTGGGCGGCGGTCTATGGTAAGGATATCGAAATCGGCGTTTCGCCCTTCCTGATGTACGCTAAAGAACTGACGATTACCTCGACCTTCGTTTCGCCTTATTCCTTCCCGCGGGCTTTAGCCATGCTCCCTAAGCTCGAGTTAAAATCTCTGATTACCGATATCGTTCCCCTTAAAGATATTCAAAAAGCCTTCGAACTGCATAAAAAGGGTAAATCAATAAAGATATTGATAAAACCGTAATTTAAGTTGTCATTGCGAGGAGCGTAGCGACGCGGCAATCTCACCGGTTGCCTTAAACTATGCAATGAGTTCTCACGTCGTCCTTCTGCGGAAGGACTCCTCGGAATGACAGATAAAAATGTATTTAGGAGGTTTATTTATGGCTGATAAACAAGAAGTAAGTCGTCTCGAAAAATTGGCTTACGAAATGCGCAAGAAACTGATTAACCTTTGCGGCAACTACGATGGGATAGTGCATATCGGGGGCGATCTCTCTATGACCGACCTGCTCATCGGGCTATATCACCACGGCATGAAAGTAGACCCAAAAGATATCAAGTCGCCGACGCGCGACCGCTTTCTGCTAAGCAAAGGGCACGGCGCCGTATGTATGTACATTGCCATGTCTTTGAGGGGCTACTTTAATTACGACGAGATTGTTAGAACTTATGGCCAGCTGGATAGCGCCTACGGCATGCATCCCTGTAAGATACAGCTCCCCGGCGTGGAGTGTTCGACCGGCTCGCTCGGGCAGGGACTGGCGGTGGCGGTGGGGCTGGCTTTTTCCGCCAAGCAGAAAAAAGAAAAGCACCGCGTTTTTTGCATGATGGGCGACGGCGAGACATGCGAAGGAGAAGTCTGGGAAGCGGCGGATACAGGGGGTTCCTATAAATTGGGGAATTTAGTCGGCGTCGTAGATAGAAACAAACAGCTGATGACCAGCTTCGACGGCGAATATATGCATCTCGAGCCGTACGCCGATAAATGGCGGTCTTTCAACTGGAACGTGGTCGAACTGGATGGTCATGATATGAGCCAGATTGTGGATGCTTTGGATAATTTACCGCCGATCACTAACCCCAAACCGACCGTTCTCATCGCCAGCACCGTTAAAGGCAAAGGGGTTAGGTTCATGGAGCACGACATTGGCTGGCATGCCGGGGCATTGAGTAAAGCCGATACAGAAAGAGCCATGGCTGATATCGAAGCCGGCTACGCCGCGAAAGGGAGGGCTGCCTGATGAAAGTAACGTTTAACTTCGGTGAGTTTCTATCAGCGCGTTCTGTGTCCGGTGATACCATCGTTGAGCTGGGGCAGAAATATAACAATGTCTGGGCTTTAACGGCGGATACCGGCGGCGCGTTAAAGGAGTATAAAAAACAGTTCGCCGACAGGTATATTGACGTCGGTGTCGCCGAGCAGAACCTGGCTGGTATCGCCGCTGGCCTGGCTCTGGAAGGCAATATCCCCTTCATCTTCGGCATGATTCCATTCATGACGATGCGCGCCTGCGAGCAGAACCGCACGGCGATTTGCTATCAAGACCTGCCGGTACGCTTTATCGGGACGGGCGGCGGCTTAACTTCCGGCGGCGGCTCGACCCATAACGCCATGGAAGATATCGCTATCATGAAGTCGCTGGTTAACATGACGGTTCTATCCATCGGCGACCCGAATATGGTGCGCGATATCATGCTGCTTAGCATGACCTACCCGCATCCGCTTTATCTTCGTCTTGCCCAGGGTAAAAAAGACCGTATGCTTTACGAGCCTGGTAAATACGTATATAAAATCGGCATGGGCCTTACCGCCCGCAACGGCAAGGATGCCACGATTTTCGCTCATGGCGAGATGGTTTTCGAGGCTCTAGAAGCAGCCAAAATCCTCGCCGCCGAAGGAATCGACACCCGCGTTATCGATATGTATTCCATCAAACCGGTGGATAAAGACCTCGCCTTAAAAGCCGTAAAAGAAACCGTTAACATCGTCGTTCTTGAAGACCACCTGATGGATGGCGGGCTGGCGAGTACCCTCGCCGATGTGTTCCTCGATAGCGGTGTTTATCCGAAGAAATTCAAACGCCTGGGCATTCCGCAGGTGTACGCGGGGTTTGGCAGCGGTGAAGAGTTGCGCGTAAAATACGGTTATGATAAAAATGCTACGGCGGCTGCGGTAAAAAGTTTACTCAAGTAGTAAAAAATACTTAAATATAATAAAGGAGAAATATGGCAACAAAAAAATGGGGAAAATGTCTCGTCAATAAACCCGGCGCTTATCCCGATGAACTTAAGGGTAAAGTCGGCTCCGGCAAGGACCCGGTACCGGGCGTTAAAGCTACCCATCTGATTACGGCGACCGATAAAAACCTGCCAGGCTATTTTTACGTCGATACCACCTGGCTGTGGAGCGGGGCGGCTAAAGAGCCGGTCAGCGAGCCGCATACCCACGATTATTCCCAGGTAGTCGGCTTTATCGGGGGCTATCCGGGGAATGACCAGGACCTCGACGGCGAGATTACGATGTGGCTGGATGGGTATAAAGAAACCTTCACCAAGAACCACCTCGTTTTTATCCCGGCGGGCGTCGTTCATGGTCCGTTCATGTTCACTAAGATAAACCGTCCCGTGCTGTTCCTGGTTATCTCGATGGCGGGACAGTATTCGCGTAAACCCGCCGTCCAATCCTCCCAACCATCGGCGAAGAAGCGGTATTCTTTAATGGACCATACCAAGGAGAATTTCTCCGTCGGCGGCGATTTTAAAGAACTAGCGCCCCCTAAAACCCCCATCACCACTAAAGGCGCCCGCATCCTGCATATCGAGGACGACATGATTCCCGGCGCTTTCTATGTAGATGTCGTTAAAATTTACAGCGGTACGGGCAATGCGCCGGCGCCGGAACACGTCCACGAGTGGTCAGAGCTACTGGCGATGGTAGGGGCAAATCCGAAAAAGCCGCGCGAGATTGAAGGCGAAATGGCTATCTACCTTAATGGTGAATACCATACCACTAAAAAGAGCTCTTATGTCTGCATCCCCGCCGGTGTAAAACACTGTCCGTGGGAGTTCCACGATATCAAATATCATACGGTTGTTTTTTCCGCCGGACCGCAGGGCGAGTACTCCGGCTCACATAAGAAAGAAAAAACCGACAAGAAATAATTTACGTTAAAGTAAGATACGAAGCCTGCTCATCATATAACGGTGGGCAGGCTTCTTTTTTTGGACTATTTTTTGCCATATGCTATAATGCCGCCGATAGCCGAAAATTTAACGGAGGATATATCTATGGCAAAGACCAAGTACGCTAAATATCTCATTCATAAGCCCGGTCCCTTCCCGATGGAATTAATGGGAAAGACGAAAGGCAACGCTAAAGACCCGATACCGGGCGTCAAAGCCACCCACGTCTTGACCGCCAATGCAGGCGTGCAAAAAGGCTTTTTCTTCGTCGACGGCATCTGGTTGTGGCAAGGGGCGGCTAAAGAACCGGTCGGCGTACCGCATAAACATGATTTCGACCATGTGCTTTGCTTTGCCGGCGGCCATATTGATGACCCGCAGGACTTCGGCGCGGAAATAACCGTCTGGCTGGACGGCCGCCAAGAAGTTATCAAGCGTAACAGCATCATCTTCGTACCGGCGGGCGTCGTCCACGGGCCGATACTTTTTAATAAAATACCCCGCCCCGTGTATTTCCTGACCGTCGCTATTACTGGTAAATACTCCCGTACCGTCGTCCCCCAGGTTGCCAAACCAGTCAAAGCTAAAAAATACGCTATTGTGGACGCGCTCTACAAGAGTTTCACGGTAGCGGCAAATAAAGATAAGAATGCGCCCCCGCCCCCTCCGCCGAATCCAAACTTAAAGGGCGCTCGCATCATGCATATCGAGGAAGACAGGGTCAAAGGCGCCTTCTATGTTGACTTTGTGTGGATATTTAAAGGCACCGGCGCGGCGCCAGCGAAAGTGCATGACCATGATTGGCCGGAATTAATAGCTATGGCTGGAGCCGACCCGGCTAACCCGCACGACCTTGGCGGCGAGATGTCTATTGTTCTCGAAGATGAAACTCACGCCACGACCAAGAGCACTTTGGTTTGCATACCGGCGCATACCATGCATTGCCCGTGGGAATTCCACGATATAAAGAAACCTACGCTCGTTTTTACCGCCGGTCCTTCACATATATATACCGGTTCGCATAAGAAAGAAAAATAGTTCATTTACAAAAAACAAAAAAGAGGAGGTGGGGTTTTTGGTCCTGCCTCCTCTTCTATTTGGGCTATAAAAGTGTTTTTAACCTGGCGGAGGAGCGTACTGTACGATGCCCGCGGCAAGGAAATAGGTCAGCATATCGCTGATTAGCCATGCCTCGATGATTTTGCCATCCTTGACTTTAAAGAAATAGGCGCCCTGGTAGGTTAATGGCTTACCGGCGATTGTACCCGTCTCGGTCCATCTGACCGAACCGGTATCGCCCGTGGCGGTTATTTCCGACCATGTGTGAGTGATTGGGCCAGCGGCTCCAGCCACTATGCCCTGGATGGCAGCTACATGCTTGGCGTTGCCTACGGTGTCTGGCCAAGCCATCATGTGGATGACGATATTGGCGTCTTCAACAGCCATCAAGCCCGACCCATCGCCGGTGCTGAACATCAGGTCTTCAGCGGCGATGAATTTATTGATGACGTCTAAGGTAGGATTGCCGCCGCAGCCGGCCATCGGAATAATTGCCACTACGAGTAGGGGAATTATCAACCATAATGTTTTGAATTTCATTTTTTCTCCTTAGATTTAATAGATTCTGTTAATTTATAATATCTTTTATTATTCTCGCGGATGCCTCCTTTCTTTGTCATCACGTCAAGTGTATATGCGTAGGACTCATATTATAACATATTTCGTCAAGCAGGCGTTTTAATAGTGTAATGGAGATATAATGACAAAATTATACGAAGTTTATTGAAATGCGAAATCGCTAAAAAAGTAAATAAAGTGTTAATCAGAAGGTAAAGCTGGGGGATTAAGTGCCCCTCACTTTAACTCATTATCCCTTTATCGGGGGCAGTCCCGCCTCCAGCCGCGCGTCGTTAATGTGAATGAGGACGGCTTTTTCCATCGGCATACAGGTAAAGCCAAAGTCCTTTTTCGCCCTCGTCCCACTTACCAGCCAGGGCAGCCCCCCGAGGCGGCCGTCGGGGCCCATCGTCGCTTTTTTGCCGAAGGTTATTTTGGCTTCAGGGAGGTATTTCTTGATTACAGCCGCCAGGTCGCGCGGGCTTACAGGCGGTCCGCCGACGTTATAAACGGGGTGGGGTGATTTAGGGGCTTTTATCAAAATTCTGGTGAATATCGCCAGGTCGTCCGTTGATACCAGCGATGCTAGTTCGTTACCGTCGCCTTCCATGGAAAATGGTTTGGCGACCGCGCAGTTCGTGACCATATCTCCCCAGTATTGCGCTGGCGACCGGCTGCCGAGTCCGTAGCCGATGGTAGGGCGGACGCCGGTAAAGCTCATCCCGAACTGCTGGGTATAGTTTTCCGCCAATATCTCGGCGAACTTTTTGCAGACGGCGTAAGAATGCTGGGGATTGGTCTGGTCGTCCTCGGTAACTTCCCTGTTACCGTACATCGCCTGCGGACCGTAAACCGTTTCCGAGCTGGCGTAAATGACGCGCTTCGCGCCCATGATTTTCGCCGCCTCGAAGGCGTTACTCATCCCCAAAACGTTTACTTTCACTGCCTGCCGCGGGTCAGTCGGCGCATTAGAGGCAATCATGATGAACGCCCAGTTAATAATTCTATCGATATTATATTTTTTCATAGCGTTCAGGAGGTCTTCGATGTCTGCCACATTGCCTTGGACGTAATGGAATTTCTTGGCGTATTTCTCGATTGACTTCATGAACCAATTTTTCGGCGGCACCAAATCGTATGAAACTACAGTTTTTACATCGGGGTCTTTAAGCAGGTAAAGAACCGTCTTCCCCCCGAAAAGCCCGCTCCCGCCCGTGACTAAAATATTCATATTTGACCTCCTGAAATGTTGAATGCGAAATAGCTTAACCGATTATAACACTTTCTGATGTGATGGCAATAATCATATTTTTTGACAAGCTTTATTCTAGGGATTAAACTTGGGGCGAAAAGGATAGAGAGTCATTCTGAGGGAGTCCTTCAGGAGAAGGACGACCGTGAGAATCTCAATGGTATTCTTGCTTGATGAATGAGATTGCCACGTCCTTCTGCGGAAGGACTCGCAATGACTAGTTTTTGAGATTTGAATTTTGATTTTTGAGTTGCGACTGAAAGGAGCGTATGGTAGGTATCGTATCCTATGGCGCTTATGTACCACTCCGACGTTTAGCCCTGGGTAAAGGCGAGCAAGCTGCTGAAAAAGCGGTCGCCGGCTGGGATGAGGACAGTCTGACGATGGCGGTAGCGGCGGCGATTGATTGTTTAGATGGCATCGAGCGAAAGAACATTGACGGACTTTACTTTGCCTCCACCACCTCTCCCTACGGCGAAAAGCTGGCGGCGACGACGGCAGGTTGGGCTCTTGATTTACGACGGGATATTTTAACGGCGGATATTACCGATTCTTTACGGGCGGGGACGACGGCTTTAAAGATAGCCGCCGATGCTGTTAAAGCCGGTTCGGCGAAAAACCTGCTGGTTACAGCTTCTGATTTACGTCTGGGGAGTGGGGGACTGGACGGGGGCTTTGGGGACGGGGCGGCGGCTTTCGTCATCGGCGATAAAGACGTTATCGCCACACTGGAAGGCAGCTACTCGCTTTCTAATGAGCTACTGGATATCTGGCGCGCCAGCGGTTCTAAAAACGTCCGCTCCTGGGAAGACCGTTTCGTCTTCGAAGAAGGCTATCTTAAAGTATTGCCACAGGCGGTTAAAAACTTCCTGGAGAAGTCCAATCTCACCACTAAAGATATCGCTAAAGCCGTTTTCCCCGGACCCGACCTGCGGCGTCATCGCCAGATGGTTGGCCTGTTGGGCTTTGAGCCGGAACAGGTGCAGGAGCCGTTTTTCGATAAATTGGGGAATACGGGAACTCCTTTCAGTCTGATGCTGCTGGCGGCGGCGTTAGAGGACGCTAAACCCGGCGATAGAATCCTCCTCGCCAGCTATGGCGACGGAGCAGATGTTTTACTCTTTAAGGTGACGGACAAGATTAAAAACATCAAGGGTAAATGGGGCATCAAACGCAGCCTGGCGTCCAAGTTGATAATGCGCGGTCAGGAAGAATACCGTGCCTACCGCGAATTTGCGGCGACCGACCCCGAGAAATTCGGCGGGGCTTCGGCGTCCGTCATCGCTAGAGAGCGGGACGCTATTTATGCCCTCACTGGCGTAAAGTGCTTGAAATGCGGTACCGTCCAATATCCCCCGCAGCGTATCTGCACCAAGTGCCATGCCAAGGACAACTTCGAGCCCTATTCCTTCACCGATAAAAAGGGCAAGGTTTTTACCTTCACACTAAAGCACGGCGCGGATATACCTCCCTTCGCCCGACCCGGCGTCGATACGATGGTGGATTTCGAGGGCGGGGGACGTGCCCTTTTCGGCATGACGGACATGATTGCGGAAAAGGTGAAGGTCGGGATGGACGTGGAGATGAGCTTCAGGACATTGGGGGTGGGCGGCGGAATTCATAACTACTTTTGGCGCTGTATGCCGCCGCGTGAGAGCTGGACGGGAAAGGAGATGAAGTAGATGGAAAGCATTAAAGATAAAGTGGCCATCGTCGGCATGGGCTGCACCAAGTTCGGTGAAAACTGGGAAAAAAGCGCCGACGATATGCTGGTAGATGCGGCTAATGAAGCCTGCGAAGACGCCAGCATCGAGATGAAAGATATCCAGGCGGTCTGGTTCGGCTCGACCCGCATCAATACCGCCGAGCCCTGCGCCACCGCGCTTAAGCTGGACTATATACCAGTGACACGCGTCGAGAACCTCTGCGCTACCGCTACCGAAGCCCTGCGCAATGCCTGTTTCGGCATCGCCTCCGGTGTTTATGACGTCGTCATGGCAATCGGGGTGGAGAAGCTTAAAGACCAGGGGATGGGTGGATTAGGCACAGTCTCCGGCGCCGGCGGCAACGGCACGATGGAGTGGGGCATGTCCGCGGCGATGTTCTTCGCCCGGATGGCGACGCGTTATATGGCGCATTACGGGATGACTTATGAAGAGCTAAAACAGGTTCTCGCTAAAATCTCCGTAAAAAATCATCATAACGGCTCGCTGAATCCCCGGGCGCATTTCCAGCGTGAAATCACCGAAGAGATGGCGATTAACGCCCCGATGGTCGCCTGGCCGTTAGGGCTTTACGACGCCTGCGGCGTCAGCGACGGCTCGGCGGCGGCGATTCTCTGCCGGGCGGATATGGCGAAGAAATTCCGCGACGACTACGTATTAGTTAAGGGCGTGGGTCTAGCGGTCGGGGCACGACAGGGTTACCTCCAACCGGAGTACGATATGGTGCATATGGAGGAAACGGTACGCGCCAGTAAACAGGCTTACGCGATGGCGGGCATTAAAGACCCCTTTAAAGAAATAGACCTGGCTGAAGTCCACGATTGTTTTACGATTACGGAAATGGTTATCATGGAAGACCTGGGGTTCTGTCCCCGCGGTAAAGCCCCGGAATACGTTAAGGACGGCACCTTCAAACTCGACGGGAAACTGGCGGTCAACCCCGACGGCGGACTCAAGAGCTTTGGTCACCCCATCGGCGCCAGCGGACTGCGCATGATTTATGAAATCTATAAGCAGATGCAGGGCAAAGCCGGACCCCGCCAACGGAAGAATCCGACCCTTGGCTTGACCCATAATTTCGGGATGAACCCGGGCAGCGGTATCGGCTCGGTAACGATATTAGGGCAGAGAGATTAATAAATACTATCATTGCGAGACCATCCCCGAAGGGGAGGCGAAGCAATCTCACTGGCATGACTAAACAATATTATGCGTATATCGCAACGAATAAATGGAACAAGGTATTATATACGGGAGTAACTAACGAACTTCAACGAAGGATACAAGAACATAAAAATAAAACACTTAAGGGCTTCACAAAAAGGTATAACGTGGATAAACTAGTGTATTACGAAATAGCAGAAAGTATTGAGAGTGCTATTTTACGAGAGAAGCAAATCAAAGGTGGTTCGAGGAAAGATAAAATAGAATTGATTAATTCGATGAATCCTAAATGGCGTGATTTATTTAGCGAACTATGAGATTGCTTCGCCTGGTCGGCTTTGCCGCCAATGGTCTCGCAATGACACTAAAAATGGAAGGAGGATTCCTTTATGATAAATAAAGTAGTCGCCAGCTTCGATGAAGCGGTGAAGGATATCTTCGACGGCGCGTTTATTTTAATGGGCGGGTTTGGACCGGCTAACGGAACCCCCAGCAACCTGCTGCGGGCATTATTAAAAAAGGGCGTGAAAAACCTCACCCTCGCCGCCAACACCCCGGGGATGGGCCGCGCGCCCGAAGGCTCGAAACCCTTCCGCAAAACCCCGCCCAACTACGACGATGGCGGTATTTTAATCCAGTCCGGTCAGGTTAAAAAAGTGATTTGCGCCTTCCCGGGTATGACACGCCCCGGCATACCAGCGCCGCTCTTTGACCAGTGGCAAGCAGGTACGCTGGAGGTGGAGATGGTGCCTCAAGGCACGCTGGCGGAAAGAATCCGAGCGGCTAAAGCGGGCGTCGGGGCTTTCTTTATCCCCACCGGCGCCGGCACGGTTATGGAGCAGGGCAAGGAAAAACGCGTCATCGATGGACGCGAGCATATTTTAGAATTTCCCATCAAAGCCGATTTCGCTTTGGTGCGGGCTTACCGCGCCGACCGCTACGGCAATTGCATCTATCAGGGCACCTCGCGTAACTTTAATTCTGTGATGGCAGGCGCGGCGAAAGTGACTATCGTCGAGGTGGATGAGCTGGTCGAGCTCGGCGGCATCGACCCGGAGGTTATCGTTACCCCCGGCATCTACGTGGATAGAATCGTGGTGAGGAAGGGGGCGTAAGATGAAAGAGCGACTTGATGAACAAACCATGGCGCTGCGGGTAGCCAAAGAGTTCAGGAACGGGATGATAATCAACCTTGGCTTTGGTATTCCCACGCAGGCGGCTAACTTTATCCCGGAAGGCATCGAGGTCATCTTTCATGCCGAAAACGGCTGCCTTGGCTTTGGTCCGACGCCGACGCGGGAAGAAGATGAAGACTTCCATCTTGTTAATGCCACCGGCCAGTTCGCTACCCGTAAACCGGGCATGTGCTTCTTCGACCATGCAGAGAGTTTCACCATGATACGGGGACGCCATATCGACCTTTGCGTGCTCGGCGCTTTACAGGTTTCGGAGAAAGGAGACCTCGCTAACTGGACGATACAACTCGGGAGGCCCGGGAATATCGGCGGGGCGATGGATTTAGCCTTCGGCGCGCACCACCTGATTGCCGTAATGACCCATACGACTAAAGATAATGCGCCGAAAATATTGAAAAAATGCACCTATCCTTTAACCGCCCCCCATTGCGTTAATTTAATCGTCACCGATATTGCGGTCATCGAGGTTACGCCTGAAGGTTTACTCTTAAAAGAAACCGCCCCCGGCTGGACGGCGGCGGAAGTGCAGGAATTGACCGAATCCCAACTCAAGATAGCTAAAGACTTGAAGGTGATGGAGCTTTAAAATGAAGTGGCAGCAAATAGTGCTGGATTCTTTTAGTAGGCAAACGGAGGAACTGGAGAAGGTGGTGGAGGGGCTAAAGGAGGACGACCTTAGCCGCCAACCCGCCCCCGACTGTAATTCTATCGGCTGGCTGGTCTGGCACACTATCCGCAGCGTCGATAGAAACATGTCCGAAATAATGGGTAAAGAGCAACTCTGGATAACGGATAAATGGCACGCTAAATTCGGTCGAGAGCCCGACCCCGACGAAACCGGCTACGGGCATACCGCTGAACAGGCGAAAAACTTTAAATCACCCAGCGTTAAAGTTATTATGGACTATAATAAAGCGATTATGAAACGCGTTGAGCACTATATTAATAAAGGGCTTACCGAAACCGACCTCCCCCGCGAATATATCAGTCCCACCTTTAAGGATAAAAGAATCGTAGAAGCAATTATCGTGGGGCAGTTCTGGCACGGGATGCACCATATCGGCCAGGCGGGTTACGTCCGCGGCTTGCTTAAAGGTAAGGGTAAAGGCAAGGGCTGGTACGGACGATAAATAGATATAAATTAAAGGTTGAATAATAAAAGCATGTCATTGCGAGGAACGAAGTGACGCGGCAATCTCAATCATTGTCTAGTAAAATCATGGGGATTGCCACGCTTCGCTCGCAATGACAAATAGGAATGGAGGTCTTCATGGGTCAACTCGAGGGTAAAATAGCTCTGGTAACCGGCTCCAGCCGCAGTATCGGTAAGGCTATCGCTATCGCCTTCGCTAAAGAAGGTGCCAGTCTGGTACTGGCGGCACGCAGCGCCGAAGGACTAAATGCTACGGCTAAAGAAATAAAGGCTTTAGGACGGGATGTGGAGGTGGTACCTACCGACGTCATGAAGGAAGCCGAAATAGATAACCTTTTTAAGAAAACAATGGCGCGGTTCGGAAAGCTCGATATCCTCGTCAATAATTCCGGCGTTTTTCATGCGGCGCCGATTGATAAGGTACCCACGCAGGACTGGGACAACGTTATCGCTACCAATTTGCGGGCGCCATTCCTTTGCACGCGGGCGGCTTTCGCCATCATGAAGGCACAGGGCGGGGGACGCATTATCAACATCGGCAGCATCTCGGCTTCGCGTGTCAGACAGTTTAACGTCGCTTACAGCAGCGCCAAATTCGGGCTGATTGGTCTTACCCAGACTACCGCGCTCGAAGGACGCGAGTTTAATATCACCTGCGGCATCCTGCATCCTGGTAACACCGAGCGCGATATTCGACCTCCAGAAGGCACGGGCTGGACTGCCGAGCCTTATATGTCCCAGGAAGACGTCGCTACTGCGGCCGTCTTTATGGCTAGTATGCCGCCCAGCGTCAATGTTTTGGAAGTTATCCAGCTGCATAAAGACCAGCTGTATTTAGGGAGAGGGTAGAGGTTGTCATTGCGAGCCATCCCGATGAGCCTCATACATTCCGCGAATCGGGAGGCGTGGCAATCTCATTGATTATATGTTAAAAGTCAGTGAGATCGCCGCGTCACTTCGTTCCTCGCAATGACAGGTTCGAGGTATCGTCGGTATCCCGCGAGGTAGCGCAGCACCCTGGCGGCGCGGCGGGGGTGGCCGTATTCCGGTATCGGCAATTTGACAGGACTGCCCGTACCTGGCGGGGTGGGCAAAGACATTCTGCGGATATATACTAACGGCTTACCGTACTGCTTTAGCTGCTGGTAAAGTTTTTCCTGGCTCTTTTCGACCTGTTCTTGCATGGCACGAATTTGTTCCGGCTTGACATCGCCGGTCATACTGGGCGGCAGGAACATCGGGGGCAGGAGTGAAATAACCGCGTCGACGTTTTTGTCCTCCAGCATCAGCTGTATGCAGGTCGCGCCGACGTTATCGCTCCCCGCCATCCTTATCCCCACCAGGTCGACCGGGTTCCCCGGCACCCAGCGTGACGGTAGAATCGTCCCCATCTTCTTTAATGTCTGCGGCTCTAGCGTTGCCAGTTCAAGTCCTTCTTTTTCGCATATCTCGGCGGTCACCACCCCAAAACCTCCACCAATCGTTAATATCGCCACCCGGTTACTCCGCGGCAGCGGTAAGCGCCATAAAGCCAGGGCGGTATCGCATAATTCCTCTTCGTCTTCTACCCTGATGACGCCGGACTGCTTGAAAGCCGCCGTATAAATCACGTCGGAGCCGGCTAACGCCCCGGTATGCGACTTGGCGGCTTTAGCGGCGGCGCCGGTCGTGCCGGATTTTATCGCTACGATAGGCTTTTGCTTCGTAATTTCTTTAGCGAGATTATAAAAACGCCTGCCTTCGCGCAGTCCTTCGATATAAACGGCGATGATGCGGGTATTATCGTCCTCCGCGACGTATTCCAGGAAATCCTCGAGTCTTAAATCCGCCTCGTTGCCGGTGCTAACGAATTTGCTTAAGCCGATGCCCCGACCCGCCGCGTTCTGCATAATGGTAATGCCCAGCGTGCCGCTCTGACTTAAAAGCGTCAACGGACCGGCGGGGATTCTATCGGCGAAACCGACGCTGGCGACGCGGGTATAAAAATCGGCGTGGCCGTTACAGTTGGGTCCTGTAAAGCGTATCCCGCCTTCCTTAGCGATGGCTTCAATTTCGGCTTGAAGCTTGGCGCCGTTAGCGTCTACCTCGGCGAATCCGGCGGAAATAATGACGGCGGTTTTAACCTTTTTTTCGGCGCACTGACGGAAAACCTGCGGCACGACTGCCGCCGGAACCACGATAACCGCCAGTTCTACTGGACCCGATATGTCCATTACGGTTTTATAGGTCTTTAGCCCCAGCACCTCCGCCTCGTTGGGATTTACCGCGTAAACCTGCCGGCTCGGTTTGATTTTGGCTGATTCCACGGCGGCGCGGATGGCGTCATGTCCCCAGGTGCCCATCGCCGCTTTTGCCCCGATAACGGCTATCGACTCGGCGTCAAAAAGATACCGCCAGAAAGATTTGTCTTTGGATTGGAGGGATTTGGTAGTATTCATTATTATGTTCCTATTATATGTTATCTTCGCTGGAATATAAAATGTCTCGATTGACTCTATTTTCGGGTTTACATTATCCTTTTTTGTTGATTGTGTGCTAAAGTAATAAAAAAGATAGCAAAAAGGAGTCAGAAAATATGTCGTACGGCACAGGAAAATACACCTACGAACTGGCTGATTGGCAGGCAAAGTATCCCGCGGGGAAAGTCCCCATTGAGGTGAATGGGATAGCTATAGATTCTAAAGATAGATTATACGCGTTCAATACCGGTGAACAACCGGTAACGGTCTTTGACCGGGATGGAAATCTGCTGCATGCCTGGGAGAACGTTGATATCGGGCATAGTCACGGCGTCTTCGTCGGTCCCGATGATGCCGTTTATTACGCCGATGACGGTAATCATACCGTGACTAAATGCACCACCGAGGGCAAGGTACTCCTCACTTTAGGGGAAAAAGGTAAGGCTACCGATACCGGATTTGGCTGGGTGGATGAAAAAGGGAATAGGCGGGGCTTTATGGAGGCTTTAACGTCGGTGAAACGGGGCGGTCCGCCCTTCAATAGCCCGACCGATGTCGCCCTCTCGGCATCCGGCGAAATATATGTCTCCGACGGCTACGGCAACGCGCGAATACATAAATTTTCTGCCAATGGCAAGTTACTTCTTTCATGGGGAGAACCTGGTAAAGGGCCAGGACAGTTCATCGTGCCCCACGCCGTAGCGGTAGATAAAAAGGGTCGGGTACTGGTCGCCGACCGGCATAATAACCGCATCCAGATTTTCGATGCTAACGGGAAATACCTGACCGAGTGGGGCAACCTCAACCTGCCGACCAGCATCTTCATTGATAAACAGGATGCCGTGTATGTCTCCGAATTAATGCCGCGGTTGAGTATCTTCGACCTTGACGGCAAGATATTGGCGCAATGGGGCAATGAGGGACGTACTAAAGAAGACCCGCTTATCGTCGCACTTCATTCAGTAGCGGTAGACTCGCACGGCGATATTTACGTTGCCGAGGTCATGGGGATTCATAAAGGCACGCCATTCTTGGAAACCCGCCAGACCAGGATGATACAGAAGTTTACACGGAAGAAATAGGATTCTTGGTATTTGGTGGAGATAGGGGGATTCGAACCCCCGACCTCCGCGATGCGAACGCGGCGCTCTCCCAGCTGAGCTATATCCCCCGTGGTGACAAGATTATTATAGCATATCCGGGCTAGCGCTCGATGTGTTTGACCTGGTAACGCAGCTTACCTGCCGGCACGTTGATTTCAACCGTCTCGCCGTCGCTCCGACCGAGCAGAGCCTTACCCAGCGGCGAGATATGAGATATTTTACCTTTGGCGGCGTTCACTTCACGCGGGTCGACAATCATATAACGGCATTCCTCGCCGGTCGTTAAATCACAGACGATAATGGTATCCCCGATATACGATTTCCGGGCAGGCTCTTTCTTTTCGCCGATGATGTTTGCCGATTTTAAAGTTTGCTCAAGTTCTTTAATCCTACCCTCGATGTGCCCACGTTCCTCTCTGGCATATTGCAATGGTGCATTCTCGCGAAAGTCTTTATCAGCGGCGGCGCGCTGCATTTCCCCCACCAGCTCCCGGCTCCGCTTTTTAAGTTTTTC
This sequence comes from uncultured Chloroflexia bacterium, assembly GCA_963759785.1. Classification (GTDB taxonomy): domain Bacteria; phylum Chloroflexota; class Dehalococcoidia; order Dehalococcoidales; family RBG-16-60-22; genus RBG-13-51-18. The sequence continues at coordinate 17,224 of CAVXAM010000008.1, read as the reverse complement.
CAGCTCGGCTTTTAGTTCATCATAACGCTGCTGGGTTAACGTAACGGCTTCCTGCGCCCGCCCCCCGCCCGCAACGACCGCGTTCTTTCCCTTTTTAGTCTTCAGGTGGGTCGAGAGATTGGTCGCGCTCCAGCCCGCTTTTTTAGCGTAGGCGAAGAAGGCGCGTAAAATGGTTAGCTTTTTTTCGTAGTCCAGGTCGGAAACATTTAGCTGTTCGGCGTAATTGGCAACAGCCGGACCCGCCAGTGTAGCAAACGAACTCTCCCAGCCATACCACCGGGCGAATCTATACACTTCCGGCTGGCTGGCATCACGGTCTTTGGTTGAAATCTTACCCAGGTAAAGCGTCGCCGCTTCGCCTAAGCTGGGAATATGGTCGGTGTTGGTCATTTACCTCTCCCGGTGATTTGTCTCCATTCTAAACGTTAATTGCCCTAACGGTCAATCTTTTTAAAAAACTTCGTTATTATCTGATACCTGAACAAACTTTTTATCGTTTTGCTGTGCCAATCGAAAGAAATGTCTTTTGCCTTTAATAGTGCTTCATCGATGCCGCTGGACCTAATAATTTTGAATAGTTGGTCGATTTGCCGTTCGTTTAATTTTTCGGAAAACTTGCGCGCCCAGTAGCCGGTTCTTAATTCCCCACCCAGTTTCCGCCGCCAGGTACGCTCGTAAGCGGATAGTCTTTTAGCTGAAAGGTCGTTATCTCTCAACGATTTATCAACAACATCAGCGGCGATTTCGGCGCCGATTAAGCCGTAATAAATACCGCCCCCGGTCGTCGGCTTTACTTGCCCCGCCGCATCGCCGACCGCCAGCATCCGTTCGCCATAGGTTCGGGGTGGTGGCTTTAAGGAGATGCCGCCGTAGTGAATTTTAACGTCGGCGGACCTTATTTTTCCCTGCTCTACAAGCTGATGCAGCCATTTTTTCAATAGCGGTCCGGCGTGTTGACGCGATAAAAGCCCCACTCTCGCCACCCCTTTAGCCGTCGGGACAAGCCACCCGAAAAACCCCGGCGCGATTTCGCCAAAATAGACCTCGACCTCTTCGAGATTGGTTGCTACGTCCGCTTGGGCTCCGACCGCGAAATTTTTATATTTCCCTAAACCCAATATTTCGTTTAGTCCCGGGTTAAAACCGTTAGCAATAATTACCACTCGTGTGGAGATTTGGGACTCTTTATCGGCGCTAACTACGGTGATGTTAACGCGGTCTCTTTCGACGGTGGCGTTTGTCACCCGACTGTTAAAACGATATTCTGCCCCCGCTTTTTCCGCCCTTTCCGTCATGGATTTATCGAAAGCCGACCTGTCTAAAATAACCGCCTGGGGCTCTTTACGAAAGAGATGGATAGAGTTACCCGATGGCGAAAAAAGCGTCGCGCTGTTAACTTTTTTAAGAATTACCTTTTCATCTATCTCGAAAGTATAGACACATTCCAGTCCGACGATGCCGGTGCAGCAGTATTTCTGTCCCGCCGCCGTATTTTTCTCTAGAACCAGTACGTCATAGCCTTTTTCCGCCAGGCGACGCGCTACGTGGCTGCCGGTAGGTCCCCCGCCGATTACGATAACATCGTGCATATCTGTTCCATTCGAGCATTTATATTTTAAAGTGTCCAGATAGGAATCTCAAACTCAGCGGACTAGGTCTCAAGGACTAGTACCTAGGTTCAGTGATGGTATAGTAACAGGCTACGCAAGTTGAGGGTGGGCACGGTTGGATTATTTCTTATAAAGTGCTAAAATATATAGGTACCGTGTACCAGACTGGAAAACCCTGTGGCACGTAAAAATGAAACCCAAAACTTAAAACCAGAAGCAAACCTCGAAAAAAAGAAAGCCATTCTCGCCGCTCTGGCAAAAGCCTCCGAAGATAATCTGTTCCCCAAAGTAAAAGCTGATGCTCAAAATGGCGGACCTCATCATTACTATACCCTTTCCCGAAAGGAAATGACGGCGCTTGTCAGCGGCGATATGGGGATAGTCGAAAGCTGGATCAGCAACCTCGACCGCAACCATGCTACCAGGCTTTTACGTTACTTGGTTAAAGAAAGCTGGTAGCTGTTTTTTTTCAATAATTCCAATCAGCGATAGACCGAATAGAAAAAAGGAGCGAGACGTAAAGTGAGTAATAAAGACAAAAAAGAGACTGGTAAAGCAAGCGAGGAAATTTTAGGGCAAATATCGAGCGAAGCAATCTCCTCGATGATGGAAGAAAACCGTGTTTTCTCCCCGCCTAAAGAATTTTCGAAAAACGCTGCCGTAAAAAGTATGAGCTGAATACAAGGCGCTTTATGATGAGTCGCTGAAGAACCCCGATAAATTCTGGGGCAAAATGGCGGAAGAGCTGGAATGGTATAAAAAATGGGATAAGTACGAAATAGCCGATTTCAAGGATAAACCGGAAGTCCGGCACTTCGTGGGCGGTAAAATTAACGTCGCCTATAACTGCCTCGACCGCCACCTTAAAAACGCTCGTAAAAATAAAGCCGCTCTCATCTGGCAGGGCGAACCCGATGGCGATGTCAGGACTTTCACTTATCAGGAGCTTCATTACGAAGTTTGTAAGTTCGCCAACGTGCTGAAGAAAATCGGCATCAAAAAAGGCGATACGGTTTCTATCTATTTACCCATGATTCCGGAGCTGGCTATCGCGATGCTGGCCTGTGCACGCATCGGGGCTATCCACAGCGTCGTCTTCGGCGGTTTCAGCGCCGAAGCTCTGCGCGATAGAATTCTCGACTGCAAATCCAAACTGCTTATTACCGCCGACGGCTACTGGCGGAATGGTAAACAAATTAAAAGCAAGGACGGCGCAGATAACGCCGTCAGTGTTTGCCCGACCATAAAAAACGTCATCATCGTCAAGCGACTCGGCATCGAGATTAATATGCAGACCGGACGGGATTTATGGTGGCATGAGCTAATGGCTGCCCCCGATATTAACGCCGTTTGCGAGCCCGAACAAATGGATGCCGATGAACCACTTTTCATCCTCTATACCTCCGGCAGCACCGGCAAACCCAAGGGCGTTTTGCATACCCAGGCAGGCTACCTCCTCCTCTGCTGCTTAAGCATGAAGTGGATTTTCGATATTAAAGACGAAGATGTTTTCTGGTGTACGGCAGATGTCGGCTGGATTACCGGTCACAGCTATATTATCTACGGTCCTTTCGCCGCCGGCGCTACGAGCCTCATGTTCGAAAGCGTCCCGACCTACCCCGCCGCGGATAGATTCTGGCAAATCGTCGAGAAATTTAGAGTTAATGTATTCTATACCGCCCCTACGGTCATCAGGTCTTTGATGCGCGAGGGCGAGGATCCGCCTAATAAACACGACCTTTCCAGCCTGCGGCTCCTCGGTAGCGTTGGCGAGCCGATTAACCCCGAGGCATGGATGTGGTACTACCGCGTCATCGGCAAAGAGAAATGCCCCATCGTCGATACCTGGTGGCAGACGGAAACCGGCGGCATCCTGATTACCCCGCTCCCCGGCGCCATGGCTATCAAACCGGGCTCGGCTTCCTTACCATTCCCCGGTGTCGAACCCATCATCTTTAATGAAAACGGCACCCTGGTCGGTCCTAATGAGGGCGGCTGGCTATGCATCAAAAAGCCTTGGCCTGGAATGATGCGCACCATCTGGGGTGACGCAGCGAGATTCAAGGAAACCTATTTCACCAAATTCCCCGGCTATTATTGCACCGGTGACGGCGCCCGAAAGGATAAAGATGGCTATTACTGGCTGATGGGCCGTATTGATGACGTCATTAAAGTCTCCGGCCACCGCATCGGTACTGCCGAGGTGGAAAGTGCCCTCGTCTCTCATCCCAAGGTTGCGGAGTCCGCCGTCGTCCCCATGCCCCATTCCCTCAAGGGCGAAGGTATTTACGCTTACGTTACTCTGAAAATGGGTGAAAAACCAAGCCCAGAACTGGAAGCTGAACTGAAAACTCACGTCCGCCAGAAGATTGGTCCTATCGCTACACCGGACGTAATCCAATTCGCGGATGGCTTGCCCAAGACCCGCAGCGGTAAAATCATGCGCCGCATTCTGGTAAAAATCGCCGCCGGCAGCACGGATAACCTGGGTGATACTTCGACCCTGGCTGACCCATCGGTCGTGCAGACCCTGTTGGCGGGTAAAAAGAAGTAATAATCAAAACGGGCGAAAGTGGCCGGGGCGGAGATTCCACTCCGGCCATTTAGTATACAAAATTCATTTTTTGGAGGTATTAAGTGGCACAAGACTCAACCAAAGAAACACAGTTAGCTAATCCGGGCGGCCTGGGACTAATCGCATTCGGTTTCTGCACTATGCTTCTCCAGATATTCAACCTGGGGGTGATATCCAACGTGGTCCCGCTTGTTTTCGGGTTTTTCTGGGGCGGCATCGCCCAGGTAATCGTCGGGACGGTTGAAGCCAAACGCGGCGATACTTTTGGTCTGGCGGCCTTCACGACCTATGGGCTTTTCTGGATGGCTCTAGGCGGCTATTTCGCTTTAACATGGTGGGGAGTAGTTCCGGTTGACGCAGCAGGCCTCGGCTGGATGTGCATCTTTTTTGTCATCTTCACCGGTATGATGACCATCGGCACCTTTAAACTAACCTATGTGCATACCACCGTCTTCGTAACGCTAACTATCCTGTTTATCCTGCTGGCTGGCCATTTCCTGGGCGGCTGGTCTCCTAAAATTGCCGGCGTTGAAGGCTTGGTCTGCGGCGCTTCGGCAGCCTATGGCGGCCTCGCCGTAGCGATTAATAGCAAATACAGTAAACCCATCCTCCCTCTGGGCAGCTGGGTAAAATAATAGTTAAAAGAGTATAATTTAAAGCGGCTGGGAAATATCGAAAAACCAGCCGCTTTTTATTTAAGTCTCTGATTATTGTCCCTCGACTTCGCTTGGGATAGATTTTGTTGATTGGTTATTGTATCATGAAGCTGGAGTATCAATGACATGGAAAACGACCTCGTTCCCCCCGGCTTAACCTATCTCGCCGCCAATATAACGACACGGCAGAATATCCTCGGCGTTAGCAAGGAGCAGGGGGCGAAGTGGGCGCATAAATTAAACCTCCCCGCCCAGGGCGATACTATTTTCTTCGCCGGCTGCGGCTACCAGTTTTCGGCGCAGTTAGAGGTCCTGATGTCTTTAGCCCGGGGTATTGATAAAAGCGTTATCGGCGCCGAGCTGCCCATGCGTTTCGCCCGCTTCCAGAAAAAGCTTGGTCTTAACCTACCGGCAATTTATAGTAATGTAATATCCTACAGCAATACGCTTTACCATAGTACTCCCCTTACCCGAAGTAAAGATGCGTCTGGCAACGTGGGGCCAGAAATAAAGCCGCTCGAAGCTACCGTAAAAGTATTGCGTAAACTAGGAGTCCAGTTCGGCTATCTAGGGAAAAACGAGCCCTGCTGCGGCGCTACATTATACCAGGCTGGACTCCAGGATAAATTTAGTGAAAATGCACGTCACACTTATCAAGTGCTTAAAAAAGCTGGCGTCAGACGGATTATCGGCATCGTGCCATATTGTACCCATGCCCTGCAAAAGCTTTTCCCGCTTTTTGTCAAAGGCTACGACCTCGAGGTCAGGCACTTCATAGAAATCGTCGCCGAAAAAATATCCCTTTTTAAACTCCGCTATCCCCGTAAAGTAAGGGTTGTCTATCATGACCCCTGCCAGATGGTACGCTATATGAATCTTATCGAAGAACCGCGCCGGATTTTACGCGCTATCGAGGGCGTCACTTTAGTCGAACCCGAATGGACGCATGGCGAATGGGCGACCTGCTGCGGTGGCGGGGGAGGATTTGAAACCGTTTTCCCCGAACTAAGCGAGGTGCTGGCGGTTAACCGCGTAACGGAACTGCTGGAAACTAAACCGGACATTATCGTCACGCATTGTCCCGGCTGTATTATGCAGCTTAAGGATGGACTGCGCCGGTTAAAAGTCGAAGGCGTCGAGGTGCTTGATTTATCAGAAGTTATCGCTACGGCGATGGAACAATGAAAAAACAATCGGGTTTTAAGAGCTATAAAAAGGAAATCATGGACGCCGCCCATAACGACCGGCTACGTCTGGCTTTATCCCGTGCCGTTAAAAGCTTCCGCGGTAACGTTAAGAACGCTTTAGCCCGCTTCCCCCATACCGTTGCCATGGCGGATGAAGTCCTGAAGATTAAGGAAAAAGCCATCCCGGAGATGGAAAAGCTGACCCGCCAGGCGATTACCGCTATCGAAGAAAATAAGGGCAAGGGCTATATCGCCCGCACGGCGGAAGAGGCTTTGCACATTATCGCTAACATCGTCGGCAAGAAGAAGCTCATCGTTAAGGGCAAGTCGATGACCAGCGAGGAGATTGGACTCCGCGAACACCTGGAGAAAATCGGCAACGAGGTTTACGAAACTGACCTTGGCGAATTCATCATTCAAAAGCTCGGCGACCGTCCGATGCATATCACCTCACCATCTATCCACGTCCCCCGGGAGGACGTCGCTCGGCTCTTTTCTAAGGTATTGGGACAAGAAATCGCCCCGGATGCGGATATTGCCAACATGGTCGCCGCCGCCCGCGAATACCTCCGCGATAAATTCTTCCGCGCCGATATCGGCATCAGCGGGGCTAACGTCGTCGCCGCCGAGACCGGCACGCTTTTTATCATTGAAAACGAGGGGAATATCCGTCTCTCCACCAGCGCCCCGCCGGTGCATATCGCTCTGGTCGGTATGGAAAAGCTGGTGCCGACTTTGAGCGACGCTTTTAAAGTTAGCGAAGTGACCTGGCGCTACGCTAATTATACGATTCCTTCGTATGTCAGCCTGGTATCCGGTCCCAGTAAGACCGGCGATATTGAAAAAGTTACCACCTACGGCGCGCACGGCCCTAAAGAGCTTCATGTCATTTTCTTAGATGGTGGCAGAACACGGTTAGCGAAATATCCTAAACTCCGCCAGGCATTATATTGCTTACGTTGCGGCGGCTGCCTTTACGAATGCCCCGTCTTCGCCGTGACCGCCGGACATTTCGGCGATAAGTACTTTACCGGCATCGGCGCGGTCTGGGCGGCTATCGTTAACAAGGATAAAGAAAAAGCGGCTTCGCTGGCTTATACCTGTCTCACCTGCGGACGCTGCCGCCAGCGCTGCCCGGTGAAAATCGACGTACCGGAAATGGTCATCGAACTGCGTAAGATGCTGGCAGAAGGCGAGTAAACGCAATGCGTTTTGTCAACGCGGCGGATGTTGCCGAAGCGGTCGCTAATCTCTTTAAGCAAGCGAACTACACCCTTGGCGACGACGTTTTAACAGCTTTAAAAAAAGCCCGCAAAGAGGAAATATCACCCGCCGGACGCGACGCTTTAGACGCTATTTTAGAAAATGCCCGTATCGCCGCAAAGGATATTATCCCCCTCTGCCAGGACTGCGGTACGGCGGTGATTTTTTTAGAAATAGGGCAGGACGTCCTCATCGTTAAGGGCGACCTGGAAAAAGCCGTTAACGAGGGCGTGAAAAAAGCGTACACCGAGGGCTACCTGCGTAAGTCGATGGTTGCCCATCCTTTTTCCGACCGCCAGAACACCGGCGATAACACACCAGCCGTAATTCATACTACTATCGTTCCCGGCAATAAGTTAAAAGTAACCGTCTTGCCTAAAGGCGGCGGGGCGGAAAATATGGCGAAGCTCGGCATGCTGCTGCCGTCGGCGGGGAAAAAGGGGGTTATAGATTTCGTCGTTAATGTTGTAAACGAATCCTGGAGCAATCCCTGTCCGCCGGTTATCGTTGGGGTGGGTATCGGGGGCACGGCGGATAAAGCGATGCTAATGGCGAAACACGCTTTAGTCAGAAAAGTAGGAGAGCCCAGCCCTGATAAAGAAAATGCCGAACTCGAAAAAGAGATTTTACATAAAGTTAATGAATTGGGAATAGGACCGATGGGTTATGGGGGCAGGATTACCGCTTTAGCCGTCCACGTCGAGAGCTTTCCCGCCCATCTTACCGCCCTGCCGGTAGCGGTTAATTTACAGTGCCACTCCGCCCGACACAGGGAGATAATAATCTAAAAATGTTAAAAAAAATTACATTCCCCTTAACCGATAAAGCCTTTGCCGCTCTTAAAGCCGGCGATTATGTCCTGCTTTCGGGCATACTTTACGTTGCCCGCGACGCCGCCCATCGTAGGATAATAGAGGCTTTAGACAGGGGAGAGGCTTTACCGTTTGATATCAAAGGCCAGACGCTTTACTATATGGGACCCTCCCCCGCCCCGCCCGGACGCGTTATCGGCTCGGCGGGACCCACTACCAGCAAACGTATGGACATTTATACCCCCCGTCTCCTCGCCGCCGGACTAAAGGGGATGATTGGTAAAGGCGTGCGTTCGGACGAGGTCAAAAAGGCGATAAAGAAATACAAAGCCGTCTATTTCGCGGCGGTTGGGGGCGCCGGGGCTTTGATTTCTAAAACCATCGTTAAGTCAGAAGTCATTGCCTATTCCGAGCTGGGACCTGAAGCTATTTTACGCCTTGAGGTTAAAGACTTCCCCGTCACTGTGATTAACGACGTCTACGGCGGCGATTTGTATATCGAAGGGAAAAAGAAGTATAGTTTAGCCTAACAACGCTATCGATTAGGAGGCATCGTGGCTAAATATCAATACTTCGATATTACCCTCCCCCTGAATAAAGAAATCCCGATTCCCCCGCCCATCCATCCCCAGCCGGGACAAACTCCCCCTGCCGGAGCTAAAGTCCCTAATCCGCAGGTCTACCGCTTTTTCGACGTCGATAAGGGCGATAAGGTCACGATGTCCCGCATCGAGATGACCTCCCACGACGGCACGCATATCGATTCGCCGCTCCACTTCATCCCCGGCGGCATGACCATTGACGCGATGCCTTACGAAACGACTATCGGACCCTGCCGCGTGATTGAAATCAAAGACGAAAACGCGGTCACGGTTAAAGAGCTGGAGCCGTATAAAATCAAGGTTGGAGAACGCATATTATTCAAAACGAAGAACTCGCCTAAAGTTTGGGAAAAGCGGCAATTCCTCGGCAAAGCGGTTGCGATTTCGCTAGAAGCCGCGAAATACCTCGTCGCGAAAAAGGTCAGACTCGTCGGCATCGACTTTATCTCTATCGCCTCCGCCGACCCGCCGGAAAATGTTAACGACGTCCACAAGACATTCCTCTCCAACGGAATTTTTATTTTAGAAGCGTTGAATCTGGCGGACGTCAAACCCGGTAAATACGAACTAATCTGCCTGCCGCTACGCATTGAAAAAGGCGACGCCGGACCCTGCCGGGTGCTTTTAAGAAAATAGCTGGCGGTCTTTCTGAACATATCAAAGGGTGTAAACCATCCCGACGAAAGTCGGGAACCAGATAGTCAACGTTAACATTAATTACGAAAAATTGAGCAAATTTATGTCACTGGATTCCGATTTACATCGGAATGGTTACTGATAGTATTACTCCAGTAGCTCCATGATGTGCCGTACCTGCTGGAGCATTTTGTGACGCTTTAGAGTATCGATAAGCTGAATCTGGCAGCCGGGGCAATCGGTAACGACGATGTCCGCCCCGGTTTGTTTTATTGAAGCCGCTTTTTTATCAGCGATTTTCTGCGACAATTCGTAAAAATAGATACTAAAGGTCCCCGCCATACCGCAGCAGCGATCGGCTTCCGGCATTTCGACGTACTTAATGTCCTTCAGAGCTTTTAATATCTTACGCGGCTGTTCCTTAACCCCTAAGTAACGTCCGAGGTGACAGGGCTCATGCCAGGTAACGGTCTTACCTTTAAACTCCGGGGCAACCTTGTAGGCGGAGGAGGGCAGCTTTAAAACATCCACCAGAAACTCGGTAATATCCTTAATCTTGACGGCGAACTCCGTGTATGCTTTCTTTCTCTCATCCGTATCCGCCAGGAATTTAGCGTAGTCCTTCATCGCCGAAGCGCAGGTCGCGCAGTCGGTAATGATGTACTCCAGTCCCTGGAAAGCCTTAACGTTAGCGTCCGCCATCTTGCGTCCGGTGGCGAAATCCCCCGCGCCTAAAAATACCGGTGCCCCGCAGCAACCCTGTCCCCGCGGCACGATAACCTCGACGCCGTTTTTATTTAGAAAATTGATAATTTTTATCCCCAGCTCGGGGAAAACGAAGTCCGTCATACAGCCGGTAAAGTAACCGACGGTGTACTTTACTTTAGTGCCTTCGGGCGGTTTATTGACCACCGGCACGGACTGGCGTAAAAACTTCGGTGCTATCTGGGGGATATGGCGTCCCTTCCCCAAAGCCGCCAGGAACATCGAAAGGTGCCTTATTGTCCCTTCGGTTTTCGGCAGGAAAATCCCCTGCAGCCAGGAGACGAAACGCACGGTATAGCCGAAGAGCCGGCGCCGCGGTAAAAGCCAGCGGAAGATGACGTTATAAGGAAAGGGTACGCCTTTACGTTTTACTTTATCCGCCCGGGCGGCGGTAATGATGGTGGGGACGTTAGTGCCGGCGGGGCAATTCTGGGCGCAGGTCATACATAGCGTGCAGCGGTTCAGCTGCTCCGCCATTTCGTCGGTAATCTCGAGCTCGCCGGAAAGGAGGGAGCGGATAAGCATGATTTTCCCGCGCGCTACCGCACTCTCCACTTTCTCTTCACGGTAAATAGGGCAGACGCCCATGCAGAAACCGCACTTGGTGCAGGTATCGAGGTCGGCGATAAATTTCTCTATTTCGTCGTATTTAGTATTAGTCTTCATTCGATTTAACTGTCATTGCGAGGAATCCCGATTTTCATCAGGATAAACTACGTGACGCAGCAATCTCTATCATTGATTGAGATTATCATTGGGATTGCCACGCTTCGCTCGCAATGACAATATTCTTTACTCCCAGATTTTCCCCGGGTTTAAGATATGTTTGGGGTCGAGGAGGTCCTTGATGCCCTTCATTATTTCTATCGCTGCCGGGTCCATTGCTTTCTTCAGGAAGCGTGCCTTTTCCAGTCCAATCCCATGCTCGCCGGAAAGAACACCACCCAGCTTAAGCGCTATTTCAATCACTTCGTCGACGCATTTTAAAGCACGCTGGTAATGCTCTTTATCGCGGCTGTCGGTCAGTACCGCCGGGTGGAAATTGCCGTCCCCAACGTGCCCGGCGAAGCTGATGGGCACGTCGTAACGCCTGGCGGCTTCCTGGCTAAGGCGGATGAACTCGGCTATTTTATCGCGCGGCACCGAGACGTCCTCGTTAACGATATCGTGGGCTCGGCTATGGATATCGGAAAAGTGCGCCCGCCGCGCCTCCCAGTACTTTTCCGCCTCTTTAACGTTGGCGGCGACCCTTACCTCGCGGGCGGTCTTTTTACAGATCGCTACAATCTGCTGCGTTTCGGCTTCGACCGTTTGTTTGAGTCCATCAACCTGTATCAACAGGATAACTTTTGATGTATCTAATGTTTTATCGGGAATAACGCCACGGAACTTATCGAACGTCCAGTTATCCATGAACTCTACTTTGGAAGGTAAAATACTGCTGGCGATAATGTCGGTTACCGTTTCGCCTGCAACTGCCACATCGCGGAAAGCCGCCAGTATAGTCTGGCTGGCTTTAGGCACGGGCAGGAGACGGAGCGTAATTTTAGTAATAACTCCCAGCGTCCCCTCCGACCCGACGAAGAGCATCATCAGCTCGTAGCCGGTACGGTTTTTCGGCGTTAAACCCCCAAGCTTAACGATTTTCCCATCAGCTAAAGCTACTTCGAGTCCTAGAACATACTGCTTGGCGACGCCGTACTTCAGGCACGATGGACCGCCGGAGTTTTCGGCGATAACGCCTCCCATCGTACAGCCGGCGTAGCTCTGGGGATCGGGCGGGAAAAATAGCCCCTCTTTAGCTAAAGCGTCCTGAAAATCCTGCAGGATAACGCCCGGCTCCATGGTAGCGTTGAGATTAGTTTTGTTGATATCAAGAATCCGGTTCATTTTCGTCGTACAAAGGACGATGCCGCCCTTAATCGGTATCGAGCCACCGCTAACATTAGTCCCCCCGCCCCTTGGCGTTACCGGGATGCCTTTTTCATTAGCGTATTTCAGGATTTCCGATATCTCTTTGGCATTCGATGGGAATACTACAACGTCCGGCTGATGGGACCACGCCTGGGTGCCGTCGTAAGAATACGCCAGCATATCCTCTTTAGAGGTCAGGACGTTTTCCTTACCGACTATTTTTCGTAATTGGTTGATATGTTTGGAGTCAATCATTAACAATTCCCTTAAGTTTTACCGTTATTCGGTAGATTATAATTAACACCTGTCGTGCAGGATTCGCATTCGAGTTGCAGGGTAGTATGTGTAATTCCGAAATCACGTGAAAGAACCTCATTAACTTGGGTTAAGATATCGCTGCTCTGGCTGACCATCTGGTCGGTAATTTCTAAATGGGCGCTTAAAGCATAAATGCCGGAGGTAATCGTCCAAGCGTGTACTTCGTGCATGTTCTCCACGCCGGGCACTTTTTTTACGGCGGCGATGACTTTAGTGATTTTTACGTGCGGCGGCACGGACTCCAGCAGGATATCCACCGCCTCTTTAACGATGCGCACCGCTCCGTAAAAGATAACGATACCGATTACCACGGCGAGTATCGGGTCGGCAATCGTCCAGCCGGTGAAGTAAATGATAATACCGGCGATAATGACGCCCACCGAAGATAAGGTATCACCGATGACATGCCAGAAAGCGGCTTTAACATTAATGCTTTTTCGGCTTCCCTGCCGCAACAGAAAGATGCCGATAACGTTAGCTACAAGCCCTATCGTTGCGATGATTAACATTAACGGGCTTTTAACTGGCGATGTTTCTATAAACCGCTTGGATGCTTCGAAGAAGATAATCGCGGCAACGACAACCAGTACCATGCCGTTGGCTAAAGCCGCCATAATCTCGGCGCGATGGTAGCCGAAGGTCTTGGTCGGTGTAGCGGGACGCCGCGCCAGGTTCATCGCCAGGAGGCTTAATCCCAACGCCAGAGCGTCGGTAAGCATGTGTCCAGCGTCGCTTAAAAGGGCAAGACTGTTGCTGAATACTCCGCCGACTACCTCCGCCACCATTATCAGCAGTACCAGCCCCAGAGTTATCTTCAAAGGCTGGGTGCTGGTAGCGTCACGGTGCTTTTCGTGGTGCATATATTAACTTTAACGCGTTAGACCGTTAGATTCAAGCTAAAGTGCTTGTTTTTCGCTCTGCGGCTGATATGTTATAATAGCCTTCAGGACGTTAAAATATGCCAGGGACCAGACACAAAGCCAGGATTTTAGCCCTGCAGGCTTTATATGAAATCGACTCGGTTGCCCGCCGGCCCGAGGCGGTCGTGGAACGCTTGATATCCGAAGCTAAAATCTCTCCGGAAAGCGGCGATTTCGTACGGGAGTTAGTCGGCGGGGCGATGAAGAACCAGGACGAAATCGACCGCCATATACAAAAGCTGGCGCCAGCCTGGCCGTTAAACCAGCTGGCGTTAATCGATAGGAACATACTTCGACTTGCAATATTCGAGATTTTATTTAATAATAAAGTACCAGTTAGAGTAGCTGTGAACGAAGCGGTTGAACTGGCTAAGTCTTTCGGCAGCGAGAATTCTGCTAAGTTCGTAAATGGGGTGCTTGGTGCGGTCAGTACTATGACTAACCGCTGAACAGCTCGGAAAAAAGGGGGAAAACGTGGCAACTGCTTTTGAAAGAATCAAGAAACTGGTTGTGGAGCAACTCGGCGTTGACGAAAAGGACGTCGTGCCCTCCGCCAGCTTTGTTGAAGATTTAGGTGCCGATTCTCTGGACCTCGTAGAGCTGATTATGTCGCTGGAAGAAGCCTTCAGCACTACCGAGCGTAAAGTAGAAATACCCGATGAGGCTGCCGAGAAAATCATCACTATCCAGGATGCTCTGGATTATCTAAAAGAGCAAGGAATAGAGTAAAAAGCGACACCGCTAGGTGTCGTTGCGAGGAGTCCTTCCACAGAAGGACGACGTGGCAATCTCCTAAATCATTCTGTATTATCTTGGTGAGATTGCCTTTTTCTTAAGTAATACAGGTGATGTTATATCCCCCTCGCCCAAGCCACCGCATTGGTGAATATCTGTAAGCCATAAAGGTCTTTTCTTTCCTTTTCGCGCGTCCAGCGGGGATGCTGCGTCCAGCGAATGAAGTCCTCCGGGTGGGGCATCATACCAAAGATACGACCGGTGGGGTCGCAAATTCCAGCGATATCTTCAACCGAACCGTTGGGATTGTAGGGATAGCCAGCCGCTGTTTTACCATTTTCATCGACATATTGCATGACGATATTGAGTTTTTCCAACATACCAGCTTCAGCGACTAATTTTCCCTCGCCGTGGGCGATGGGAACGTAAATCATGTCGATGCCTTTAGTGAAAACACAGGGGCTTTTCTTGTTAGCCTTTAGGTAGACCCAGCGGCACTCGAACTTGCCCGAGTCGTTATTCGTTAAAGTGACCGGCTGGGCGTTTTTACCGGCTATACCGGGCAAAATACCCGTCTTGACCAAAACCTGAAAGCCGTTACAGATTCCCAGTACCAGCCGCCCGTCCGCCACGAATTTCTTTATCTCCTCCCCCAGCGCCAGCCGGATTTCGTTAGCCATGATTTTACCCGCCGAAATATCGTCGCCGTACGTAAAACCGCCGGGGATAACCATTATCTGATAGTCGGCGAGACGTTTTTCCTTGCGTGTCAACTCGTTCACCAGCGCCGAATCGATAACTTCGGCGCCAGCTTTTTCGAAGGCGATTTGGGTATCAACATCACGATTGGTGCCGGGTGCGCGCAGCATTAAAACTTTTACTTTACTCATCTCATTCCTACCATCTTAAAGGTTTCTGCCAGGCTTCTTTTAGTTCGGCTATATCGGCTTTAACGATAACTTTGCCCTTACGATCGGGAATTTCAATTTTTTTATCTTTAGTTACCTTACCTATTTCGCCGAAGTCTACACCGGCTAAAGCTTTTTCAAACTTTTCTTTATCTTCAGGGGCTACCTCAACGAGGAAGCGGGTGTTTGATTCGGAGAAGAGAATATAATCGTCGCGGTAGATTTTTTCGGCTAAAGGCACGTTTTTCAAACTGATATTCATGCCCAGTCCACCGGCGAAAGCCATCTCCGCCGCCGCCACCCCGATTCCCCCCTCACTAAGGTCGTGGCAGGCTTTAACCAGTCCTTTTTGCATTGCCACGGCGAGGGCGTTCATCAATTTCTTGCCTTTTTCCGGGTAAACTTTAGGAACGCTATTGCCAACGTGTCCATGTATCGCGTAGTAATGCGAACCGCCGAGTTCGTTATAAGTCGTCCCGACGATATAAATCAGGTTGCCCGGCGCCTTACAGTCCATTGAGACGGCTTTACAGACGTCGTCCATCACACCCATAGCGGAGATAAGCAGGGTGGGGGGTATACAGATGCTTTCCTTGCCGGTTTCGAACTCGTTATAAAGGCTGTCCTTGCCGGAGACGAACGGCGTACCGTAAACGCTGGCGATATCGTAACAAGCCTGCGCCGCCCTGATTAAAGCACCCAGCCGGTCGGGCTTTTCCGGATTGCCCCAGCAGAAATTGTCTAATAAAGCCACCTCGTCGAGACTGCCGCCGACGGCGATGACCTGCCTTAATGCCTCGTCAATACCGGATGCCGCCATCCAGTAGGTATCGATATCGCCGTACTTGGGATTGATGCCGTTAGAGATAATAATCCCTTTTTTCGAGTCCGCCAGCGGCTGGATAATCGCGGCGTCGCCGGGACCGTCGTTAGCCGCCCCGACCAGCGGTTTAAGCACGCTGGTGCCCTGCACCTCATGGTCGTACTGGCGGATGACCCATTCTTTACTGCAAACGTTCCATGAGCCGAGTATCTTTTTCAGGTCATCGGTGAGGTCGGGGGGTTGAGGGAATTTGGGTTCGGGATTGGGAGACGGCTGCCATAAAGCGTCCCGCTCCAGCTGGGGTAGACCGTTATGCAGGAATTGCATATCGAGGTCGCAGACCAGGTTGTCGTTATAATAAAGCTGGAGCCGTTTGTTGTCCGTGAACTGCCCGATGATGCTGGATTCGACGTCCTCTTTCCTGAAGATAGCCATTAGCTGGTCGATTTTATCCGGCGGCACCGCCAGCAGCATCCGCTCCTGCGACTCCGAGACCCATATCTCGGTATAAGAGAGACCGGCGTACTTTAGCGGTACTTTTTCGAGGTTGACGCGGACGCCGGTTTCTTCCGCCATTTCGCCGACGGCTGAAGAGAGCCCCCCGCCCCCGCAGTCGGTGATGCGGCGGTAGAGTCCTAAATTACGCGCCTGAATAATAGCGTCCAGAGCTTTCTTTTCGACAATCGGGTTGCCGATTTGTACCGAACTTTGCGACAGTGTTTCCGACTCTTTGTCGAGTTCGCCGGAAGCGAAGGTAACGCCATGAATGCCGTCGCGCCCCGTTTTACCCCCCACCACCACGACTAAATCGCCGGGTTTTTGCATCCCTTTCTGGCTCATCTTTTTCGGCATAATCCCTACCGTACCGCAGTAGACTAAAGGATTGCCCACGTAGCGCTCGTCGAAGAAAATGGAGCCATTAGAAGTGGGGATGCCCATGCGGTTGCCGTAGTCCGCCACCCCCGCCCTGACTCCCTTAAAAATACGGCGCGGGTGGAGCACGCCTTTGGGCAGTTTGTCGTAAGGATAATCCGGCGGACCGAAGCAGAAAACGTCGGTATTAAGGATAGGGAAGGCGCCTAAACCCGTACCCAATGGGTCGCGGATAACGCCGCCGATACCCGTCGCCGCGCCGCCGTATGGCTCCACCGCCGAGGGGTGATTATGCGTTTCGACCTTAAAACAGATGGCGTACCGGGAGTCGAAGTCGATGACGCCGGCGTTATCTTTAAAAACGGAGAGACACCAGGGCTTATTAAGCTCCCGCGTAACCTTCATCACGGTGCTTTTCATCAGGTTATCGATGGCTTTTTTGCCGAGGGTAATCTTGGCTTTAAATGTCTTATGTATACAGTGTTCCGACCACGTTTGAGCGATAGTTTCCAGCTCGACATCAGTAGGCTGGCGTCCCAGTTTCTTAAAATAATTCTGGATAATGCGCATTTCCTGGATATTGAGCCAGAACCTGCCCTTGCTTAGGTCCATCAGGGCTTTATCGTC
>CAVXAM010000007.1:0-663921 GCA_963759785.1 uncultured Chloroflexia bacterium | reverse complement strand
TTGTCCGTCCGCGGGTAAGCCGCATCTGCACGGCTAATTCAATTTCACCGAGTCCCTCGTTGAGACAGCGCCCAAGTTGTTACACCATTCGTGCGGGTCGGAACTTACCCGACAAGGGACTTCGCTACCTTAGGACCGTTATAGTTACGGCCGCCGCTTACCGGGGCTTCGGTTTGGCGCTTCGTCCTTCCGAAGAAGGACTAACACCTCTCCTTAACCTTCCGGCGCTGGGCAGGTATCACCCCCTATACTTCAGCTTACGCTTTTGCAGAGAGCTGTGTTTTTGTTAAACAGTCACTTGGGCCAATTATGTGCCACCTCATTTATTAAACAAGGCACCCCTTTTCCCGAAGTTACGGGGTAAGATTGCCGAGTTCCTTAACGAGGGTTATCTCGATCACCTTGGGACATTTATCCCCACCTACCAGAGTCGGTTTGCGGTACGGGCGCTATTGCTTCAAAGGCAACGAAGTTTTTCTTGGCGGCATAGGATGGGCCAGATCGCCTCGGATTTCTCCTCAACTTCCCTCTATTTTCAGCTAAATATCCGGGGTGGATTTACCTGCCCCGGCATCGCCTAGGATAGAGGACACACGATGTCCATTACGTATGCCTGGCTTGCCTTTCCGCGTCCCTCCTTTGCCTCCACAACAGCGGTACGGGAATAATAACCCGTTGTCCATCGCTTACGCCTTTCGGCCTCAGCTTAGGCCCGACTAACCCTACGCGGATTAACCTTGCGTAGGAAACCTTAGGTTTTCGGTGGGCGTGTTTCTCGCACGCCTTACGCTACTCATGCCGGCATTCTCACTTCCCTTAGCTCCACAGTTCCTCACGGAACAGCTTCACAGCTAAGGGAACGCTCCCCTACCCATCATCTCTTGCGAGGAATGCCATAGCTTCGGTGGCAGACTTAAGCCCCGTTGGATTGTCGGCGCACAACCACTAAACCAGTGAGCTATTACGCATTCTTTAAAGGGTGGCTGCTTCTAAGCCAACCTCCTGGCTGTCTGTGCAATTAAACTTCCTTTCCCACTTAGCCTGCTCTTGGGGACCTTAGCTGATGGTCTGGGCTGTTTCCCTTTTGACGACGGAGCTTATCCCTCGCCGTCTCACTCCCAGGCTTAGGTTAATGGAATTCGTATTTTGGTTGGAGTTGGTAAGCTACTCGCCCCCTAGTCCATCCAGTGATCTACCTCCATTAACGAACACCTGAGGCTGCACCTCAATGCATTTCGGGGAGAACCAGCTATCACCGGGTTCGTTTGGCATATCACCCCTATCCACAGCTCCTCCGGTAGCTTTGCAACGCTAATCAGTTCGGACCTCCACTCCGATTTTATCGGAGCTTCATCCTGGCCATGGATAGCTCACCCGGCTTCGGGTCTAATCCATGCGACTATATTTCGCCCTATTAAGACTCGCTTTCGCTACGGCTACGCAACGTAAGTTGCTTAACCAGCCACATAGATTAACTCACCGGCTCATTCTTCAATAGGCACGCTATCATCCCTCGATTTGCATCGAGGGCTCTAACTGCTTGTAAGCATACGGTTTCAGGTACTATTTCACTCCCCTCCCGGGGTTCTTTTCACCTTTCCCTCACGGTACTGGTTCACTATCGGTCATCAAGGGTATTTAGCCTTACCCAGTGGGCTGGGTAGCTTCCCACAAGATTTCTCGTGTCCCGTGGTACTCAAGAACAGGTTAGGAGCTTGCCCCTTTCGTTTACTGGACTATCACCGTCTGTGGTGGCCCTTTCCAGGGACCTTCAACTAGGGTTGGGTTTGTAACTCCTCGACTTATTCCAGGTTCAGTCATACCTGTCTTACGACACCTGGTAAACATAGGCCCTGACGCCGTTAGGTTTACCAGGTTTAGGCTGTTCCCCGTTCGTTCGCCACTACTAGGGGAATCAATGTCTTTCTATTTTCCTCGGGGTACTGAGATGTTTCACTTCCCCCGCTTACCTCCATCCGGCCTATGTGTTCAGCCGGCGGTGATCCCGATTTTATCGGGACGGGTTGCCCCATTCGGGAATCTCCGGTTAAGCTTGCTAGACAGCAAACCGGAGCTTATCGCAGTCTTGCCACGCCCTTCTTCGGCCCTTGATGCCAAGGCATTCACCGTATGCCCTTTGCGCTTGACCTGCTTCAGGTTTGATATTAGATATTATTACAGATGTTATTCTTTGACACTTTTGGCTCGTTGATATTCAGTTGTTAAAGTGCGGAAGGCAAAATAAAAGGTCTGGCGGTTTTTGCCCACCAGACCTTAACTGTCTGGCTTATCACCACCAGTTTTACTTACTATGTTTCTGCCTTCATCATATGCAAATATAATAATATCACTGGTATATTAGCTTTGTCAATAATATTTAACACAATTTGAAAAAGAATTTTTAGAAAAATAAAATTCTACCACAATTCCCCTTCCCTCCATTCGGCGGAGAGGGGTGAATCAAGGTCCAAAGGCGGGGTTTTAGGGAGGGGTAAAACCATGACGCCTTTTTCTTCCGGCGTGGGTAATAAACTGCCGTCTTGCATGCGGATAAAGAGAGGTCCCCGCCATAATTGCCACCCCACTGCGGCATATAAATGCTTCGAGTGGCCGGTGGATAAGCCGCCGATATCGTAGTCCTTAATTTCTTCGGCTAAACGGCACATAACGGCGGAGGCGTAACCGCGCTTACGGTAGCTCTCCTCGGTCGCTACGGCTTCGACAAAAGCCGTCCGCCATAGAGGAAAATCACCATTCTGCAGCCAGCGCGTAACCCATAAAGCGTGGCTGACCAGCCTACCGTTAACGCGCCCGAGAACATGGGTAGCGTCAGGGAACGTTGCCATGAAAGGAGCGATAATCTTGTCTGATAAGCGCTGGGTGCATAAGGTTAGAATTTCCGAGCGTTCTTGTTCGGAAAGGTCGCGGTTCTTTTTGACTTCAAGCGAGAGATTATCTGGTTTCATTTTTCAAAGCACTTTTTTATTCTCCCCACTGGTTAGGAGTCGCAGTGCTGCACCTTCGCGCTTGAACTGCAATATATCCTGTGCCGCAGTACATTTTCAGATGGCCGTGGTCCAAGATAAAATTCGAGACGCCCTTTAACTCATCCAGGTAAAGTCGTTCCTGCTCGTTCTTTTCGTCACCACATGACATTTGCGTCATGAAAATATCGTCATTTATCGTTCAGGGTTAAGCCATCTAGTTTATATGTTCCGCCATACTGGTTACAGCCGCTGCTGCCGCTGAAGGTTTTATCCTTTTCGTTAAAATAAACGGTTATCTGGGTATCCGAAATAATTGTTATTTCATCTCCGGAATGTAACCAATAATAGAAAACCCAGTTGTAGCCTTCCAGCGGTGAATCGAGACTTTGACAGGCGTTAAACGTCAGGATACCCCCCAGCAAGATAATCATCGCCAGGACAATTTTTAACATTTTCATCAATCATTCTCCGTAAGTCATTATTCGATATATAGTAAAATTATCGCTTTTATACGTTAGAAAATCAAATATCAATTTCAGCCTCATTATGCTATAATTTACTCGTATTTTCTCCCCGATGAGCAATGATTTTATGCTTAAACAAAAGATAGCCGAATTACTGACGAAAGCCATTACCAAAGCACAGGCGGAGGGTAAACTGCCAGCTTTCGACCCGCCGGAGATTATTATCGAGCACCCGCAAAATCCCGACCACGGCGACTATTCTTCCAGCGTTTCACTAAAGCTAACTAAAACCGCCAAGATGAAGCCGCTGGATATCGCCAAGACAATCGTTAGCTTTATCGCCTCCTCCCCAGAGATTGAAAAGGTAGATATCGCCCCGCCGGGCTTTATCAACTTCACCCTGAAAAAAGCGTGGCTGTGAAACAGGTGGAAGCCATATTGGCGAGCGGCAGCGCTTACGGTAATATCGACGTCGGTAAAAAGAAGCGCATCCAAATCGAGTTCGTTAGCGTTAACCCCACCGGTCCGCTCCACGTGGGACACGGACGCGGGGCAGTCCTCGGCAGCACTTTATGTAATGTAATGACCGCCGCCGGCTTTGACGTTACCAAGGAATACTACTTTAACGATTCCGGCAGCCAGATGGACGCCTTCCGCAATCGCTCTGGGCGCGCTACCAGCAGGCGCTCGGTAAAGACGTCGCGATGCCCAAGGAAGGCTATATGGGCAACTATATGGTTGACCTGGCTAAAGAAATTGTCGGCGAGGCGGGCGACAGCTACTTAAAGATGCCCGAAGCCGAAGGCATCGATAAATTGGGGCAGGTGGGGCTGGCGAAAATCCTCGAAAGCACCCGACAGGACCTGAAAACCCTCCGCGTTGAATACGACGTCTGGTACAGCGAGAAAACGCTTTATGAGAACGGGCAGTTCGATACCATCATGAAGCTTTTACGGAAGAAGGGCTATATCGCCGAAAAAGAAGGCGCGACATGGTTCGTCTCCACCGCCCTCGGCGAGGATAAAGATAACGTCATCGTCCGCAGCAACGGCTCCCCGACCTATTTCGCCGCCGATATTGCCTACCATTATAATAAGTTCATCGAGCGTAAGTTCGATAAGGTTATCGATATCTGGGGCGCCGACCATATGGGGCATGTCCCCCGCATGAAAGCCGTCGTCAGCGCTTTAGGCATCGACCCGTCGCGACTGGTAATAATCATTAACCAGATGGTCACCCTGCGGCGCGGCGGCGAAATCGTTAGAATCTCGCGGCGCAGCGGCGACATCATAACTCTAAAAGAACTGCTGGACGAAGCCGGCACCGACGCCTGCCGCTTTATTTTGCTTTCGCGCACCGCTACCAGCCAGATGGACTTCGACCTGGAACTGGCAAAAAAGCAAAGCTCGGAAAATCCCGTCTATTACGTGCAGTACGCCCACGCGCGCATCGCCAGTATCTTAAAAGTAGCGCAGGAAAAAGGGGCGACGGACGAGGGCGGGGATGTATCTTTACTAACGACCGAACCGGAGCTAAAACTGATACGCCAGATGCTGCTGCTGCCGGAGCTGGTGGAAACGATAGCGTTAACTTTAGAGCCCCACCACCTCACCTATTACGCCCAGGAGCTGGCGACAGTTTTCCACGCTTTTTATAAGGAATGCCGCGTCGTCAGCGACGATAAAGCCATGACCGCGGCGCGCTTAAAGCTGGTGAAAGCCGCCAAACTGGTGCTGGGGAGAACACTGAATTTAATGGGAATGACAGCGCCGGAGAGGATGTAGTCATAACCCCTAACCTTTACCCCCACTCATATCTATGTTAAAATCTCCGTGTCAGGAGGATTTCATGAAAAAGCGCGTCTTTTCCGGCATCCAGCCGACGGGTGATATCCATATCGGCAACTATATTGGGGCTACGCGGCATTGGGCGGCGGAACAGGATAAATACGATAATATCTTCTGCATCGTCGACCTGCATGCCATCACCGAACGGCAGGACCCGAAGGAACTGAAAGCCAAAATCCGCGAGGTCACCGGACTACTCCTGGCGAACGGCATCGACCCCAAAAAGTCCATCGTCTTCGTGCAGTCGCACGTCCACGAGCACAGCGAGCTTGCCTGGATTCTCAACTGCTTTATCCCGATGGGCTGGCTGGGGCGCATGACCCAGTATAAAGAAAAATCCGGCAAGCAAAAGGAACAGGTGAGTGTGGGGCTTTTCGACTACCCGGCGCTGATGGCGGCGGATATCCTCCTTTATGATACGGACCTCGTGCCGGTGGGCGAGGACCAGAAACAGCATGTCGAGCTTGCCCGCGATGCAGCGCAGCGTTTTAATAATTTCTACGGCGATGTCTTTACTGTCCCCGAGCCGCAGATAGCGGACGTTGGCGCGCGCATTATGGGGCTGGACGACCCCACCAAGAAGATGAGCAAGAGCGAAGAAGGACCCAACCACGCCATCGCCCTGCTGGACCCGCCGGACGTTATCCGCAAGAAGATTATGCGGGCGACGACCGATTCGCTCAAGACCACCGTCGTTTTCGACGAAAACCGCCCCGGCATCTATAACCTGCTGACTATCTACCAGATTTTCACCGGTGAGGAAAAGAAAGCTATCGAAGCTAAATTCGCCGGCAAAGGCTACGGCGACTTTAAGAAGGCTTTAGCCGAGGTAATCATCGAAGGACTGCGCCCCTTACAGGAACGCTATCAGAAAATAACCTCCGAACCGGGCTATCTGGACTCCGTCCTCGCCGAAGGCGCCGCTAAAGCCCAGCCCCATGGCGCAAAAGACTCTGGCTAAAGTGCATAAAGCGGTAGGGCTGGGTTAAGAGTTCCAGGGTTTGTAACCATGGAAGAAAATCCATTTACCCCGGGTCAGGACTCGACGCAACGTCCCTCGAAATACGGCTGGGTAGTCGTTGGCGCCTGCTCCCTGATGGTTTTCGTCACCTACGGTCTCATCTACAGCTACAGTGTCTTTTTCAAACCCCTGGCGCAATATTTTCAATGGGATAGAGCCAATGTTTCTCTGATTTATTCGCTGGCGGTGATTATCCGGGGGGCGGCGGCTATCGGCACCGGCTGGCTGGCGGATAAATACGGCGCGCGAAAGACGATGGTCTTTTGCGGCGTGATGATGGGGGCAGGCTATCTACTGTCCAGCCATGTCACTAATTTATGGCAATTCTTCCTGACTTATGGCGTCGTTGAAGCTATCGGCGTCAGCGGCATTTTCGGCATCGGTTCGGCAATAGCTTCACGCTGGTTTACGAAAAACCGCGGACTGGCATTAGGTATCGTCGCCTCCGGTTCGGGGATGGGTTCATTGTTATTAGTGCCCGGCGTTGAAAGACTCGTTAGCACTGTCGATTGGTCACGGGCGTTTCTTGTTTGCGGTATCGCCGCCGGTGTGCTCGTAGTTAGTGCAGCGTTATTTTTACGCGAACCTCCCCAATATCCCAGGGCAGCAAAACAGCCCGAAAAACAGTCCAGTACAACATTAAGTCAAGCCATCAAAGACGCACGTTTCTGGCTGGTGATGGCTATTTTTTTACTCTTCCTGTTCGGGACACAGATTGTACTGGTACATATCGTTAACTACGCTACCGATGTCGGCATCGACCCGCTGGTAGCCGCTACTTTCGTTAGCGTTATCGGAGCGGTAAGTATTGCCGGGCGACTCTCCACCGGCGTTATCACGGAAAAGATAGGATTATATAAAAGCCTCGCCGCGATATGCGCCTTCCTGACATTATCTTTCGTCTTGCTGCTATTTACGCGGTCGGTTTGGTCGTTTTACGTTTTTGCCGTGATATTCGGGATAACTTACGGCGGCGAGGTGACGCAGATACCTTTAGTCGTCGCCAGGTTTTTCGGCACCAAAGTGATGGCAACTTTGATGGGGGTGGTGCTTTTCGTGACGGGTTTCGGCGGCGCAGCGGGACCCTGGCTGGCGGGGTGGATATACGATGTTACCGGCAGTTATGACTGGGCATTCATTATCGGAGCAATCGCCTCGGTAATATGTATCGTAACAGTGGGGCTGCTGAAAAGGGCGGAGAAAAAGAGCTAAAAAGGGATGAGTTTTTTATACCCGCTCCCTCTAGCTACCTAATCCTAATTACTAATTACTTCCTATGCCTCTTTACAAACCGCCTAATCACTGCCGATTTATCTGCTACGGATATGAATATCTTGTACCATCGATGAGAGCGCTAAAAGACACTATCTTATTATCACTGTTATAAACAATGCTAGAAAAGCGTCCGGCGTGATGCCATATTTCACTAGAGGTAGTGGAGTAGATCATAACGTCCCAGTCAAAAGAAACCACCTTACCGCCACTTCTAGTGATGGCATAAAAAACATATTTTTCATGCGACGATATCTTATGAGTAGTTGGATCGTACCACGTAATTTCTACGCTAAATCCACTCACACTAGGGTTAGCTGTAAAAGCATAAGAAAAACTAACGTAATTCCCCTCTATTACATCAGGAAAACTAACCCAGATATCGTGCCCATCCCTGGTCACACCAAAAGTAAGTGCTCGAACAAAATTAGCGGTAATGTTTTTATTACTATTCATGGTAATAGTGATTGATTTCGATGTACCGGTAGCATCACCGCTCCAATGGTCAAAGGCAAATCCCTCGTTAGCGTAGGCCGTTAACGTTAATTCCTCCCCCTCATCATAAGTTCCACCAGCCGGTATGACACTCCCGCTTGTTTCCGGACTAACCGATGTTATCAGTACATATTGGGCTATGAAATTGGCGGTAACAGTTTTGTTTTTATCCATTAATACGGTGACTGTATTGGACGTGCCCATAGCATCACTGCTCCAGCTGCCGAAGCGGTAACCCTGCGACGGGTCGGCGATAAGATTTACACTTATTCCTTCATCATACGTGCCGCCGGCAGGAGTTACTGTACCACCATTGCCAGGTTTTTTTACCACAGTCAACACATATTGTTTTTTAAAATGAGCTGTAATAACTTTGCTCTTGTCTGCATTAATGATTAGCGGATTGTCATTACCCGTGGCATCACCGCTCCAGTAATCGAAGCGGTAGCCCGGTGCCGGTTGGGCTGTAAACTCGACTACTGAACCAATATCAACGGGACCGCCAGCCGGCGTAATTGCGCCGCTGCCCTCCGGACTAACCGATGTTGTTATCGTACATTGAGCCACGAAATAGGCGGTGATGTTTTTAATGCCGTCCACAGTGATATTAAGCGGGTTGGATGTACCTGTAGCGCTACCGCTCCAGTGGTCAAAACGGTAGCCCGGTTCCGGCTCGGCTGTCAACTGGATTGTTGAACCTTCATTAAAAGTACCACTGGCTGGTGTAACTGTGCCGCTGGCTTCAGGACTAACTGAAACATTTACATCATATTTAGTTTCGCAAGAGGTAAATGAGAGGGTAACAATCAGGCATAAGACAAGGGCGATAAAACACCTTAACCATTTACTCTTGGTCATTAATATCACCTCTAGTAAAGGGGGTCACTAACTACTAACTACTTCCTATGCCTCTTCACAAACCGTCCCATTCTGTTTAACGCTTCTTCGATGTCCGCCATAGAGGTTGCATAGCAGCAGCGTACAAACCCCTCCCCGCATTTACCGAAAGCCGACCCCGGCACGACCGCTACCTTCTCCTCTTTAAGCAACGCCTCGGAGAACTCCTCGGAGGTCAAGCCGGTGGGGGTTATGGAAGGGAAGGCGTAAAAAGCGCCTTTCGGCTCGAAGCAGGGCAAGCCGATATCGTTCAGTCCTTTAACGATGACCTTACGCCGCCGGTTATATTCCTCCACCATTTCCACCACGTCCGGCTCGCCGGTCTTTAGAGCTTCGATAGCCGCTACCTGGGCGGGGGTAGGGGCACTCATTATCGTGTACTGGTGAATCTTCGTCATCGCACCAATAATTTCTTCTGGCGCCACCGCGTAGCCGATACGCCAGCCGGTCATGGCGTAAGCTTTAGAAAAGCCGCCTAAAAGTATCGTATTTTCCCTAACGCCCGGTAGGCTGGCGAAGCAGGTATGTTCGCACGTCGTAGGTCAGCCGTGCGTAAATCTCATCGGAGATAACGATTAGGTTATGCTTTTTCGCGACCGCTGCAAGGTCTAAAAGTTGTTGCCGCGTCATCACCGCGCCAGTGGGATTAGACGGGAAGCCGATGAGAATCGCTTTGGTCTTTTTGGTGATTTTCGCTTCGATGTCTTTAGCCTCGACGGCGAAGTTGTTTTTTGGATAGGTCGGCACCATCACCGGCTTACCCTCGGCAAGAATCACCGCGGCATCGTAAGCCACGTAATGCGGGTCGGTCATAATGACCTCGTCGCCGGGGTTGAGGATGGCGCGCATCGCCAGGTCTAAAGCCTCGCTAACGCCGACCGTCATCAATATCTCGCCGACGGGCTTATAGTTGATATTGTATTTTTCTTTAAGGTACTGGCGACGTCAGTTCGCGGAGCTCGAGGATGCCGGAATTGGAGGTATACATCGTGTAACCCCTTTCCAGGCTCTTAACCGCCGCCTCGCTGATATGCCAGGGGGTGGCGTAGTCCGGTTCGCCGACGCCTAAAGAGATAACGCCTTCCATTTTCTGTAAAAGGTCGAAAAACTTGCGTATCCCGGAGGGAGAAACCCGATTAGCCCGATCGGAAATAACTGTATCCAGTTTGTTCTTTTTCGTAGTCATATTATTTTCACGGCAACTTATAACACGACCTGTTGCCGCTTAACCCCCTCCCCTCCCTCTAAAATTTCACCGTCGTCCTTATAGCGCTTGAGGACGAAGTGAGTGACCGTTCCCTGCACACCTTCGATATGCGCCAGGTTCTGCGAAACGAAGTCCGCTATCTTGTGTTCCGTTTTGCCGCCTACGACCAACAGCAGGTCGTAAGTGCCGGAAGCGAGGAATAAAGACCTCACCTGGTCATAGCGGGCGACGCGTTCGGCGATAGCGTCGAAACCAGCCTCCGGTTCCGGCTTGACCTTAAGTTCGATAAGCGCCCAGACCTGCCCATCGCCCTCCAGCTTATCCCAGTTGACGACGGTTTTATACTTAAGGATAACCCTATCTTTTTCCGCTTGTTTGATAGTTTTGGTTACCTCGGCGGCGGATACGCCGACCATAGTAGCTATTTGCTTCTCCGAAGCATGGGCATCGTTTTCCAGGATTTTTAAGATGTCTTTCAGCATATCCTCCTCCTTTTAAAGGTTTTTGCCGAGATGGAAACAGATATAAACAGGATAACATTTTACGAGTGGGGAAACAAGAGGTTGAATTCTATTAAGAAATTCACAAGCAAGATTGAATAAGAGACATTAATTCGGATTTTGGATTAGTTTTGTAAATTTTTTACTATCGATATAATTCGTGTTGTGTTCCTTCTGTCTACATACAGCCTTCATAGCATTTTCATCTGTGACGAGAGTCCAATGTCTCACGATTGCTATCACTAAAGCATATGTATCCTCATCAGATATACGTGTAAAGATTTTTCCCTCTTTAGGGAAAGGTTTTTTTGCGTATTTTAATGCGATTTTTTCATGAAGTACGTGTTCTGTTTGCATAATAAACTTTGTTGATAATATATCGCGATTCCTATCCCACCACGTACGTAAATCATCTTCCCTTCTACTTATCTCTTTTCCGATTGGTTGGGGAACTCTTATTCTACCAGGATGTTGATCGGTAAATCTCCTGAGTTCACCTATATTACCACTGATTCTCACATTAACAAGAGCTGAAGTATCACAGACGTATATTAATTCCTCAAATCCTTTAAAAGTGAGGACTTCGCCCGTTGTTGGTTTCGCCATTAATTCACACTCTCCGCCTTAAGTAGTTCACCTAATTGACCCAAGCGAAGATCCATATGCTTTGATAATGAAGAATAAGTTAAGTTACCTACCTTATATGCTTCTAATGCAAGATTTGTATAATAATCACCAAATATTTTTTCTTTTTTCCTTTTCCATTCTTTACCTCTACGAGTATATGGCGGTTTAACCTCTTTTAATTGGTCTTTTATCCTCCAATAAAACCCTTTTTCAACTTCTTTTATTTCCTCTAATCGTATAGCAATAACATGCCTACTCACCTTAAAATCATGAGCAATATTAGTTAATAAATTTACATTGTAATAATCTGCTGATTTCAACTGCTTATCACGTAAATATGTTTTGAACTCAATAAAAGGAACTAAAAAAGCAGATGCACTGCGATTACAAAAATGCTCAATTTTTAATTCGTCATTTAGGTCACAGAGAACAGATACCTCATTATTATCCTTAACCAATAACATCAAGTGTGAATATTCGTGGGCTAATGTAAAGAAAGCTCTAGGTTGAGAAAATGTTAAATTTATAAGAATAGCTGGCCCATATGTCTTATGCCATAACGAAGCCCCGTCTAATTCCTCTGGTAATGATAAACCAAATACTTTTATACCATGTTCATTAAATCTTCTTCTTAAGAGTTTAAAGCTATTTTTACATCCCCCAATGTAATTAAGTCGCTCCCTCTCCGTATTGGCTAGTATTTCAACATCATCTTCAAGGGTCGCACTCCCAATATCAACGGTTCTTTTTTTATTCATCACTTCTTCTAATTCCCATTGAAGTTCACAATATTGCTCAAACTGTCTCAGGCCTTCCTTTATTTTTGTATTTATTGAACCTGGAATACCCTTCCCTTTCCTTAAATCAAGAGGAGTCTTTTCTTCTTTTGTTTCCTCATAAAAATATGCTATAGGACGCCTATATATTGTAGCTATTTCATATAGCTCCTCCGCATCTGGGAATTCTCGTCCCATTTCCCAAGAGCTTAAGACTGTCTCAGTAACGTTCAAACGGCTTGCAGCTTCAGGGCTGGATAACCCAACCGTGTTACGTGCCCTAGTTAATTGTGACGCGATTATTTTCACTTTTCCTTCTGCTTCTGTCATGATTATCTCCCAACAACAATCTTACACCGTCGCCTTCCTTTTATGCCACTCGGTCGCCTGCTCGTAAGCGTAAGCCACTTTAAAAAGCGTCTCCTCGCTAAAGTGCTTGCCGATAATCTGCATCCCTACCGGCAGGTCATCCACAAAGCCCGCCGGAATCGATATCCCCGGCACCCCGGCGATATTAGCCGGCAAGGTGCAGATGTCGCTTAAATACATCGCCAGGGGGTCGTCCGTCCTCTCGCCAATCTTAAAGGGGACGGTCGGGGAGGTGGGGGTGATTAAAGCGTCGTACTTTTCAAAGACGGCGTCGAATTCGCGTCGGATTAAGGTGCGCACCTTTTGCGCTTTAAGGTACCAGGCGTCGTAGTAGCCGGTGGAGAGCGCATAAGTGCCGAGCATTATCCTCCGCTTAACCTCGGGTCCGAAGCCGTTGCCGCGCGTCTTTTCCATGCTCTCCCACATGGAGTTGCCCTTATAAGAATAGCCATACTTCACGCCGTTGTAACGCGCCAGATTGGCGGACGCCTCGCTGGGGGCGATGATGTAATAAACGGCGAGGGCATAAGGGGTGTGGGGCAAAGATACTTCGTCCAGCTTAGCGCCAAGCTCTTCCAGTTTTTTCATGGCAGCCTGCATCACGTCCGCCACGCCCTTTTGCATCCCCTCGACGTAATATTCTTTAGGGATGCCGAGCTTCATCCCCTTTAAATCGGTCTTCAAACTCTTTGTATAATCCGGGACCGGCTCGGGCACGGACGTCGAGTCCCTTTTATCATGTCCGGCAATAACGTTCATCATTAAAGCGGCGTCGGTGACGTCCTGCGTTAAGGGACCAATCTGGTCGAGCGACGAAGCAAAAGCGACTAGCCCGTAGCGGCTGACACGTCCATAGGTCGGCTTTAATCCCACCACGCTGCAAAATCCCGCCGGCTGGCGGATACTGCCGCCGGTATCCGACCCTAAAGCGCAAACCGCTTCACCAGTCGCGACCGCTACCGCCGACCCCCCGCTGGAGCCGCCCGGCACGCGGTTTAAATCCCAGGGATTATGCGTCGTGAAAAACGCCGAGTTCTCCGTCGAAGAACCCATGGCGAACTCGTCCATATTGGCTTTCCCCAGCATCACCGCGCCGGCGGCGTTAAGCTTTTCCATCACCATGGCGTCATAAGGCGGGACGAAGTTTTCCAGCATTTTCGAGGAGCAGGTCGTCTTAATGCCTTTGGTGCAGATAACATCTTTGATAGCAATAGGGACGCCGGTTAATAGACCGGCTTTGCCTGCCGCGATAGATGCGTCGGCTTTAGCGGCTTGTTTTAAAGCCAGCTCTTCAGTAACCGTCGTGAAGGCTTTAACTTTCGGCTCGACTTTTTTGATGCGGTCGAGATATTGTTGCGTCAGCTCGACGGACGATATTTTCTTTTCTTTAAGCAGCTGGTACGCTTCGTGAATCGTTACCCCACCCGAAATGTTACTCAAATTCAGCCTCCTAATCGACGAAATTGCCCGCCGGTATGATATAAAGTGGGGTTTCGTCGGCGGATAATCCTAATACCTTCTGCACGCTGGCGTCGTCAAATGCCCCGACGGTTACCGTACCAAGTTTTAGCCCCACCGCCTGCAGGCAGATATTTTGCGCGGCATGTCCGGCTTCGAGATGGGTAAACCGGACACCCCGTTCGCCGTATTTCGATGTAATGATTTCGTAAGTCCCCGTGATAACAATATCCACCGCCCCCTGTTTAACGCTCGGCTGATTTAAAGCGGCCGCGGATAAAGCCGACCGCTGGTCGCCTTCGATGATGCGATTCAGAGTATGCGTTTTGGGTTCGTAAAGATAAACCCCCGCCGCTACTCCATCCACATTACCGATGAACACATAAAGTTTGAGTGGATATAGAGCGCCGGCCGACGGCGCCGTTCTTTTACCGGAGGGGTCGGTAATACCCTGCCCTGCCCAGAGAAGCTGGCTTAATTGTTCCAGCGAAATGGCTTCGCTGCTAAAACTTCGAACCGAACGCCTGCCCCAGAGGGCTTCCTCGATAGAAGTGTCGCTGTCTTTAGCCGGCTCGGACAAGATGATTTTACCGGCATCCTCTGATGTAGCGACTGCAGTCCCGTCCCCGCCACACCCCACCAACATCAAGCACATGATTCCTAATATTAATAATACTAGACAACCTTTTAATTTCATCTTGTCCTCCTACTCGAGTACCGCCCGCACCCTGAAGTAGTCGTCTTCGCGTCGCGGGGCGTTAGCCAGGACGTCCTCACTCGGCAACGAAGGCTTAATTTCGTCTGCCCGCATCACACTCTGGAGGTCAACAGATTGGGCAGTGGGAGGCACACCTTCAGTATTTACTTGCTGGAGCACTTCGAAATGTTCCAGCAGATTAGATAGCTGTTCCTGCATGCGGGTGATTTCTGCTTCCGTTAAGGCGACTCGTGCCAGTTGGGCGATATGCAGTACATCTTCTCTGGATAGTTTCATATTTTACCTCGCGTTTTTACGTCAATTTACGTGCCAATTATAACACCCGTTTTCAATGTCGGGCAAACGCAAGAGAGAGTTTACAGTGTACAGTTATCAGTTAACAGTTCTGGAGAAAGGTAACGTACTGTCTACTCCCACTCTTCCCCAATCAACATAAACAATATATAATATAGGTATTACATATTTTATTTTTATTTTATTTTAGGAGGTGTGATATGGGGGAGAGGGTAATGATATTTGTCGATGGCAGCAATCTTTACCATTCCTTAAAGGCTCATTTCAACCGGTTCGATGTGGATTTAGGTCGTTTTTGCCAAAAATTACTCCATCGCCGCCAGCTCATTAGAATTTACTATTATAACGCCACGGTGGGACAGAAACAAGAACCGGAACTTTACAAACAGCAGCAGGCTTTTTTTGGCGGCATTAAAGCCATACCCTATACCGAGCTGCGGTTAGGCCGACTGGTTTATACCAACTGGCCCAGTGTCCCGCCCTACGAAAAAGGCACCGACGTCCAGCTAGCCACGGATATGATAACTCATAGTTATAAAAATAACTATGACGTGGCGATTCTTGTGGCGGGTGATAACGATTTCGCCGGGGCGGTTCAGGCGGTCAAAGATAACGGTAAGCATGTCGAGGTCGCTTTATTCGGTCGGCAGGGAACTTCGCAGGAATTAAGGTCTGCCGCGGACATGGTTATCGATATTAACGCCCGTTTCCTTAAAGACTGCTGGAAAGATTCATCATCCAAAAGATGAGTTGATGCAGAATAAAAGCAAGACCGGCGGTGTTAAGAGACGTTATAGCGCCCACCGCTACCGCGAGGAAGGCGCCATCGTTAAGGACTGGGGCGGCAGACTGCCCATCGCCCTGATTTATCCCAACTCCTATTATCTAGGCATGTCCAACCTCGGCGTCCAAGCGCTTTACGGTCTATTGAACAATAATCCTAAAATCGTCGCCGAGAGGGTCTTCCTCGATACCACGGAGAAAAACGCCCCCGCCGCTATCGAGTCGGGACGTCCTTTAACCGACTTCGCGGTACTGGCTTTTTCTATTTCCTACGAACTGGACTACTTTAACGTTATCCAGATACTTAAAGCCGCCGATATACCCCTCCTCGCTACCGAACGCGATAGCTCGCCATCCGCTGGTGATTGCCGGGGGACCCTGCGTTACCGCCAATCCTATGCCTCTAGCGCCTTTCTTCGATGCATTTTGCATCGGCGACGCCGAACCGATTCTGCCATCATTATTACCAGCACTAATTGAAAATATCGGCGATAATCGCGATAAACTGCTAAAAAATCTCGACAAAACTGCCCGGCGTTTTTGTGCCCCTTTACCCCCCACCAGCACCGGTCGTCCGCCAGTGGGCTAAAAACCTGGACGACTTTGAAACGAGGTCGGTAGTCCTAACGCGCGATACCGAACTCGGCGATTCGTTATCTTATCGAGACGGAGCGGGGCTGTGGGCGGGGATGTCGTTTTTGTCTGGTCAATTCCACCTACTCCCCGATACGTTTCCGGTCTTTAGATAAAATCTTGAAACAAGCGCGGGAGGGACTAAAGTTTCGTCGCCGCATCGGGCTGGTTGGTCCCACCGTTACCGACCACCCCCAGATTAATGAATTACTCGCCGGCTTGAACGATATGAACGCCGAAATCGCCATAAGCTCATTAAGAATAGATACTTTAACCGAAAATATTATTAATGAATTGGCGAAAGGCAAAGTTCAGACGATCACCATCGCGCCGGAAGCCGGGTCGCAACGACTGCGGGACGTTATCCATAAAGGCATCACCGAAGATGATATTTTAAAAGCGGTGGACATGATTGCCAGCCCGCCCCTTCACCCAGCTAAAGCTTTATTTTATCGTTGGCCTCCCCACCGAGACCGATGAAGACGTAGAGGAAATCGTTAAGACTTGTACTGGCAATCAAAGACCGACTCGAAAAAAAACGCAGTCATATCCGCCTAATCGTTAACGCCTCCCCGTTTGTCCCTAAAGCGTCCACCCCCTTCCAGTGGCTGCCGATGGCGCCGCAGGATGTTTTAGTACCGCCGCCTGGGAATTTTAAAAAACAGCCTCCCGCCAAAAGGCATTAAGCTTAACGAGGAAAGCCCGGCATGGAGTCAGGTGCAGGGCGTCCTCTCCCGCGGCGACGAAAGAATCGCCCCGGTGCTAGTGGACATGAAAAAGTTATCGCTCGCCGACTGGAAACAAGCCGTTGAACAACATAATCTGGATATCGACTATTATGTTAACCAGCGCTGGGATACTAACGATAAACTCCCCTGGTCAGTCATCGACTCCGGCATGAAAGAAGAAAGACTGTGCGGGGAGCTGGAGAAAGCTTTAGAGTGAAAAACGTTTATATTTTCAGGGGCACTGGCACCTTATATATTATAACCGGCTGGATTTTAAGAACGGGTAGGTTTTTTCCCTTGACAATCCTGGCTATATAGGCTATAATGGCTATATTAATAGCCAGAGGTGTTATAATATGGTAATCTAGCTAACAGAGTTCAAGATACTTTCTAGATATCGACCCGGAGCTTCGCAATCGCGTTAAAGCCGTAGCCGCTTTACAGGGAAAAACTATGAAAGACTGGCTGACGGAAGCCATTATCGAAAAGCTGGAAGACGATATCGATGCCCGTGAAGGTCTAGCGACTCTCGGTGAAAAAGAGGGGACAGTTTCATTAAGGGACTATCTTAAGGCGCAAAAGGACAATCGTCGTGTATAGGGTTGACTTGCGGCGTAATGCCCAGAAATCCCTTGAAAAAATACGAACACCCGAATACTCAAGAATTATCGAGACTTTATTAGAACTAGAAAAAAAGCCTCGACCTCGAGGTACAGAAAAAATCAGGGGGACAGAGCTCTGGCGTATTAGAGAAGGTGATTATAGAATAATCTATGTTATTGATGATGAAAATAAAGTAATAACGATAGTCAGAATCGGTCACCGTCGAGAAATTTATCGGGGTCTTTAAGGCTATCCTACTTCCCCAGTAGCTCCGTCACCACTTCGTTAATCAGTTTGCCGTCCGCTTTACCCTTGAGCTTGGGCATCAGTTGCTGCATTACCTTGCCCTTATCGCCGGGTCCCGCCGCCCCCACCGCCGCGATAACCTCTTTCGCCGCTTTTACGATTTCATCGCGGCTTAACTGCTCGGGCAAATAGGACTGGAGAATCTTTAGTTCCGCTTCTTCTTTAGCGACGAGGTCGGCGCGGTCGCCCTTTTTAAAAGCGTCGATGCTTTCCTGGTGGCGTTTGACGTCTTTAGAAATAACGGAGAGCACTTCGCCTTCATCGAGGGATTCCATTTTAGCGCCCTCGGCGTTTTTCACCGATGACAGCAGAAAACGGAGCGTATCGCGCTTGACCGTATCGCCGCTCTTCATCGCCTGCTTAAGGTCTTCGGTTATTTTCTTTTGGATTTCCGGTTCCATATTAGATTTTCCAGATTGAAAAAGTGCCGCTCGATAATTACTTTTGCTTAGCGGGTATTGGCTGACCGACGGAAATTCCTGGTGCTTTTCGCGGAACCGCGTTTCTTGGCTGCCTTCTTCCGCTTCCGTTTTACCGACGGTTTTTCATAGTGCTCCCGCCGGCGTAACTCCGCCAGAATACCGTCCTGTTGAACCTTCCTGTTGAATCGCTTGAGCAGACTATCAAAGCTTTCATCCGCACCCGGTGTGACCTCTGCCAAGTAGCATCACTCCCCTTCTTAGTTTATCGCGGCTTCTAAAAGCCAATATTATTGGGGTGGCTCTATCGGTGCATTAAGAGCCCGACCCCAAAAATAATGATTGCTATTGTTTATCAATAAATGTTCTCTTAATTGTAGTTGGCAGGAATGTAACTGTCAAGGGATTTACCCCTTATAAGGACAAACGCTTTCCTTTTAATCAAAACTTTTTCAACGTGAAATACCAGATAAAGGACAATCTGCTTATAAATGGTTGTTTTTATAAATTGACATTTGCCAAATGGCAAATTATAATGTAATCCATTATGAGTGACAACAATTACGACCTGGGGAAAATTCTTAAACAACAAAGAATCACCGTCCCCCTCACCCTCCAGGAACTTGCCGCAGAATCAGGAGTATCTTCTTCACATCTTGGCCGCATTGAAAGAGGCGAACGCTTTCCTTCCGCGCGGATTTTACGCAAAATCGCCAAACCGCTCGGCTTTAACGAGGATGAGTTATTCACCCTCGCCGGCTTCCTTACGCCGCAAACCTCTGGTGTCGGCGAAGAAAGCAACGCGCGCTACAACAGCCGCCAGTTGGACCCCTATGTTGCCAGGATGCTGGCTGAAGAACCCCCGGAGATACAGCGCGCCGTAATCGGCATTCTTAGTCTGCTAAAAAGTATCGCCAGGGGAATATCTAAGCAATAACCGCTCGTTTTCAGTGTTACCCGCTGAATAACACAATAGCCGTCTTTTTCTATTGACGTTATCACTTGATACGTTTATGAAAACGTGTTACATTTAAGTAAAATCGTTTTGCGCATTGTTGCGCCCAAAAGCGGCTAGATTATTATGGAAACCAAAGAAGAAGAATGGTTTAGGTTCATCGATACTCTTAGCCATGAACTTAAAACACCGCTAACATCAATTATCGCCGCGGCCGGACTCCTGGAAGAAGAACTCCAATTCCAGCGGTCGATGAATCACAACGAAAACTCATTCAAACGATCATCCGCAACGCCAACTCCCTCGAAACCAGACTGGCCGAACTTCTGGAAATCGTTAAAACAGGCACCGGTAAACTCCAGCTGAATTTCGAACCGGTAGATATTAAGTCGCTCATCCTCGGAACCTGTATGCAAATCAGTCCCCTCGTACGCAATAAAGAACAAATATTGAAAACCGAACTGCCCGCATCTCTACCTATCATTCAGGGCGATGGTCCGCGGCTGGAACAGGTGCTGCTCAACTTAATGAATAACGCCACCAAATTTACTCCCGACGGTGGTAAAATTACGATTAGAGCTAAAAACGACCAAAATAACGATCGTTGTCGAAGTTGAGGATGACGGCATCGGCATCGCTAAGGATAAGCAGGATATGTTGTTTAAACCGTATAGCCGTCTTAATGCCGATAGGCAGCGCCACCCCGGTCTAGGACTGGGACTGGCGCTATCGAAACAGGTGATAGAACTGCATGGCGGTAAAATCTGGGTTGAAAGCGATGCCGGCTTAGGCAGCTAAATTCTCTTTCTCGCTGCCGCTGCGGCCGACACCGCAAGCTACCCGGAAATAAGGAGCGATATGAAAGTTCTGGTTATCGAAGACGACCCCGGAATTATCGAAGTTGTTTCGCTATGCTTCCAGTTACGCTGGAGCGGCACCACAGTAATATCTGCCGCCAATGGTCATAAAGGCGTCGACCTCGTCGAAACCGAAAGCCCCGATGTCGTTATTCTGGATATCGGTTTACCGGACATGGATGGTTATCAGGTACTGCGGGAAATCCGCCGTTTTTCCGATGTGCCGGTGCTGATGTTAACCGTCAGAGGCGAAGATACCGATGTCGCTAAAGGATTGGAGCTGGGGGCGGATGATTATATCACCAAACCGTTCAGTCATATCGAACTCATCGCCCGGGTGCAGGCGGTATTGCGCCGCTCCCAGGGCTTGGCGGTAACCGACGAAGAACGCCCCTTTATCTCCGGCAAACTTTCGGTCGACTTCGCCCGTAATGAAGTCCTCCTTAACGGGCAATCTGTTAAACTCACTTCCACCGAAAGGAAGCTACTATATCATTTAATCAGAAACGAAGGTCGCATCCTCTCCCATGAAAGTCTGCTGGCTAAAGTCTGGGGCGATAATTATGTAGACGCTCGCGACCTCCTCCGCGTACACATCCAGCACCTGCGTCAAAAACTGGAAGATAACGCCGAAATACCCACCATCATCACCACCGAGCACGGTATCGGCTACAAATTTACCCGTCCGACGAGTGCTTAAAAATTTCCGCAGGCGCATAATAAAGATAGACCGACTTCATTCATTACAGATTAGCATTTTTTATATCGCTATATCTGTCAGCAGAAAGCCATTTTTTTATTAATTGTTTATGGTTTCTTTATGAAATATTTATATTCGTTAGATGCGTCTTTATAGTATCGTGTTAAATTAGTAATAGCGAATCAATAACATGCCAGCAGGAAATATAGAAAAATGGAAAAAATTAAGGTATTCCTAGCTGACCCGCAGGTACTCTTCCGAGAGGGTATTCATTTTATCCTCTCCGGTGAAGAAGACTTCGAGGTCATCGGTGAAACCACCGGCAACGAAGAGGCTTTGTCCCTCATCGAGACCAATCCGCCTCACGTTGCTATTCTAAGCATTCACGATGCCAAGATTAACGGCACCGATATCACCAGCCGCATTCGCCGGAATATGCCCGCGGTATTCGTGATACTTATTATGGATAAGAAAGAGCCGGAAAAAGTATTCAATTCTTTAAAGAGTGGGGCCAGCGCCTGCCTGACGAAAGATTCTGACCCGGAACAGCTCCTCAACACCATCAGAATCGTCGCCCAGGGCAGCCTGCCCATTATCGAAGAAATGTTCAACCCGGCTATCGTTTCGCTGATTCTTGACGAATTCGAAGATTTATCGGGTCTGAACGACCAGTTCGATAATATGTTAGCCAGCCTGACGCCTCGAGAAAAGCAAATCCTCTCGATGATTGCCGCCGGCAGTAAAATTGAGCAGATTGCCGTAAAAACAGATACTGATGAAGATTCAATCCGACACGGTTTAAGAGTAATATTGACCAAACTCATCGCCAATGAACAGACACGCAGTATTATCGAAGCCGCCCAGCGCAGCATGCCCTCTTTAGTCCGCGCTGGCAAAGCTGGTAAAACTCAAGATTATATCTCCCGGACAGAGTTCAATGAATTTAGAGACAACCTGATGGCACAACTAAAGTCTTTTATCGGCGAACTCACGCCCGAAAGTCAAGTCGAAAAAGCGAAAAGGAGGTAGGTTTGTAGATGGAGCAAAAAACAAGTTGGTCGTGTCTCCGGGCTATCCGGGCAGACCGGTGAACCGGCCACTTTTATAACATAAAAAACATGAACAGCAATAGCAATCTTAAAAATCAAAATCAGGAGGAAAAATAATAAAAAATGGTTGAAATCAGATACGGAGATCAATACGAAATAGTCGATATCGCTGGGCAGACTGTAAGTGAAGCCCGCGAGCAGTTTAAAGCCGAATTTGGCATCCCGGATAAAGCCAAAGCAAAGCTGAATAGCTCTAAGGTCAAATCGAACGCCGAAATTGATACAGTGCTCAACGACGACGATAAAGTTACCTTCGCCGTCGCCCGCAGCCGGACGCCTTTCTTAATCGGCGCCCTACTGCTAGCCTTAGCCGCTACCGGTGGCGTGTTCGCTTTCGGTTTCCTCAACGCCAACGTAACGTTGAGCGCGACCACCCATTCCGACTTCGCGAATGTTACGGCCAATACCGATAGCATCAGCTTCAACGTTTGGGGTCTTCTCAAAGGTTCCATTTTCGCTAACCATGACCTCTTCTACATCAAGAAGAATGTCAGCTGGACCGGCGACCTGGTAATTACGGTTACTCTCGGCAATGCCGGCGAGTTAGCCAAAGTCTACCGCGCCTTCGGTTTGGAACTGATACTGGAAGACACCAACACACATGTTCAGCAAAGTCTAGGTTTGTCACAGAACCAGATAGTTTTGCTTTCTCTCGACTACCCGTCAGTGAATCTGTTCTATAGCGGCGCGTCACAGAACGTGACCGTCAAGGTAAAGAACGGCTTCTATGTCGCCACTCACATCGGAGCCAGTGGCATTCCAGCTGGCGGCTCGGCAAATCCCGAGATCTTCTGTGATGTAACCCAGAGCGAATATCCTATGCCCTAATGAGTATAATTAGGAGAGTATAAAAGGATAATGTGGGGTAGCCGGGAGTTAATCCCCGCTACCCCACACCCTACTAAATCCTCTAACTTGTTACTTTAGGTCGTTAGTGAGTAAAAGAAAAAATGAAAAAGAAACTAATATTCTTCGGAGCGGTGTTAATAGTCCTGTTGCTAACATCAGGCACGTTTGCCTATACCTATACTAACAGCAATACTACCCTGCCTGTCTTAGCCAACGGCAACTATGCCACTTACGAAGTATCGCCTAATCAGCCAGACTGGAACAGTATTCTGCCCGGAAATGCCTCTGAAATACTGGTCCCGATTGGCTGCGGCGATGAAACACAACTGTCCACGCAGTACCCTAGCTCTGGTTCACATTGGGATAAAGTTGACGACCAGCCTAACCCGGATGAAGCTGACACTTATGTTTCTACCGCGGGATCAAACAGTTGGAAGAGAGACTTTTACGAGCTAAGCGACAGTACTATCGCCAGTGGCGGTGAAGTAATCAACAGCATTACCGTTTACTACCGCTTTGCCTCCAGCAGCACCTCTACCGTTTCTGCCAAGCCGCTGGTGAAAACCGAGGGCACAGTCTTCAACGGCATGACTACGACAGCTTCCAGCACCAGTTTCACTACCGTATCCTGGGACCTGGCTAACAACCCTGCCACCAGCGAGCCGTGGACCTGGGACGAGATTAATAATCTACAGGCCGGGGTTGAGATGAAAGGCTCTTCTTCGACTAAAGCGGCTATCTGCACCCAGGTATATGTTAAGGTCAATTATAAATATTGCGCCATCGAGGGCGAAGTCCCGACTGGCGACTTGTATATCATCACACCTGATGTGCACTATACCGGCGATTTACTGGTTAAAATCTATATCACCAACGTCGCTGACCTATCGAAGGCATACCAGTATTTAAATATGAAAATTTATATAGCTAACTCGCTTGAAGCTGGCAAATCACCCCAGTATCAAGTCCTTAGTCTGGAGAACGGCGTCGTGGTATATAATATCATCGGCGGTTCTTCCAGCAGCTACTTAGTGCAGTTAATCGGAGGTAGCTATAACCTCGTCTCCAGTAACCCCGATGATTGGGGTGCAGGAGCGACGGTAGTACCGGAATTCTATTGTGAGGTTTCACAAAGGTAAGATAAAACCATGAAACGCGCTATTTTATTAGGAGTTCTAGTAGCAATCGTTGTAGTAGGCTTCCTTATTATTAAGGGAACCCTGCCGTTCATGCCTATCTATGGTTCATCTATGGAACCTACCCTTAATTCCGGCAGTCTGCTGGCGATTAACTCTATCGACCCCAAGGACGTTAAGGTCGGCGATATCATCGTTTACGATGTTCCGTCGATGGTACGCGACTATTATAACTATCCCCCGACCGTCGCCCACAGAGTTATCAAGATAAATACCAACCCGAGTTTAAGCTTCCGCACCCAAGGTGATAACACCGGCGAAGACCCCTTCACTATCAGACCGGAAGATATACGCGGTACGGTAGGCAGCCAGATACCCTATCTCGGCTTACCGCTGCTCTTCTTCCAGAGTCCACAAGGCATGATATTCGCGATTATCGCCCTGGTGCTGCTGGCTGTCTTCCTTTACGGGACGGAAATCGGACACGGCGGCTCATGGGTTCATCGCAGTATATTCTCGCCGATTCTCATGGAAGAAAAGCGCGCTAACCGAATGCTATCCCGCCAGCTGGAAGGTACCGAAAAGAAAATGGAACACACCGAGGAAGCGTTAGAGAAATTCTCGGTGGCTGTCACGGAATACGCTAAACACCTGGCCAGCCATACCAGCGCGATACAGGGTTTATCCGATGCGTCTCATGAGTTAAAGAAAGGCGCCTCGGAACAGAACCGCGTTCTCTCCGCGATTATGGATAACGTCGTGAAAAGTAGTAAAAAGCGGGAAACAGTTATTATTAAAGAAGTAGCCCCCGCTAAAGAAACTCCGCCACCGCCGAAGCCCGTCGTTAAAACGCTGCCCTATCATGGCGCTTTAGCTAAAGGGATAATTCCCCACATCGAAAAACACACGGTCAGCAATATTCATAAGTCCTGGATAGCCCATTAAGTGTAAACCGCTATCACCACGGCTTCTTTAGGACTATTCTCATCGAAAAAGAGTACGGCAACATTGCGTCCCGCTACCATCTCTGCCGAGGCTAGATTCCTGGCTACCGTTACGTCTTCGAGGTACACTTTATAACCTTCAGCCAGGCGTATCGTCGCAGTATAATTCGTGGCGTTAAAACTCTTAAGCTCCGCTTTTTTGATTTTCATACTACACACCGCCTAATTCCAAGCGCTGTAGATATTCACCGCGTTGAGGACGATAAACTAACGTC
This sequence comes from uncultured Chloroflexia bacterium, assembly GCA_963759785.1. GTDB lineage: Bacteria > Chloroflexota > Dehalococcoidia > Dehalococcoidales > RBG-16-60-22 > RBG-13-51-18. Next base: position 638,692 of record CAVXAM010000007.1, on the reverse strand, counting down.
ATCCCAAGTACCCGTTTTTTCGCCGCGGTTAATCCGGCGTTAACGTCGGTAATATCGATAACGTCATAAAGCTGCTGTCCGCAATTAACCGGCACCAGTATCGCTCCGCTGGTCGCCGTGATGCCTTCTTTTCTCAAAAAGGCATCGCCACGCTGGTAGCCTTTAGCCGTTGAATTTAAATTCCTATCCTGGATATGTTTTGCGCGGTCATAAAGCCGGTCTATCTCGTCCCAGTTATAATTTTCGACGACTAGCATTTTACCCTGGCTGGTATCGTAGCCCTCTACCTGCACCCTGTTTTTCCCTAAAGCCCCCTGCCGATATTTGCCCTCGAGAGTAGCGTGGTTGACGCCATAACTGTATCCCGAAGAATCACTGGACTGTGGATTGACGAGGTAAGCTTTATTACCTTCGATGAAAATTGCATCCGGCGCGAAGGAGAGGAGCTTTTCGATAACGCTTTTACCGTCGTCGTTGGGGCTGATAGTGAAATCCGGGTAAAAATCCGCTATCGTTGAGGACTGCGATTTCACTTCTAACTTGAGTCCGGCTCTGGCTAATATTGTGGTGACTATATCTTTAACATTTTTTTCGCTGGTCGATTTGTTCCAGCGCATCTGGTGCCGGGCATCCCAGTCGTTTAATGTCCCCCACCCATCGCGAGCCCGCAGGATAACGCTGGCTTTACCGCCGGCGCTGACATGCTCGATAGACTCCAGACAATAACTCTGACCGGCGCTGTATTCATTACCCACAGCGGTGCAGTAACCCGGGCTAAAATCGAGCTGGCAGTCTTTATCCAGCACGGCGATTGGATTCCCCGATAACTCAAGAATGCGTGATAATTGACTCATGGCACGGTTTAGTTCCCGCTGGCTTTCCATTATCTGTACCAAGTCGGAAACTCCCCAGAACTTTTTCGGTTCACGTAAATTAGAGAAAACGATAAATGGGATAAAACCATAAGGATTAGGCTTACTTTCCAGTAAAGTGTTATCCAGATATAATTCAAATTCTCGGTCGGTCCAAATTTCGACGATGACGGCAGTTTTATTCCTGGATTTCACGCCATAAAGTAAATCCGCTTCTTCCTGCGTAAGTTGATATCTGGAAGCTACCCGCCATAACCGAGATGCGTCATCGCCAGCCCACCAGGCATAAATACCCTGTATATCCGGTGCTGTAACCCTGACACGCTTTTCGGTAGAGTCCCAGATGACCTTATAGCACCCGTCCCCCAGTACCGCGCAGTCTATTTCCGTCTCCAGGTCTAATTGCTCGAGGTAGTTTTCGCTGTATACCTTTTTTAAAACCGCCTCCGCCCTTCTGGCGCGTTCTGTGGCTTTATCTGAATTATCATAAGGGTCAACCGTAAAATTGATGCCGCCCATTAAATATGATGTTATTTTTTCGATAAATACCTTAGCGTAATTAAATGTCAGCCGGCGTTCGTGCCACCGCCCTTTACCCTCCCACTGCTTCCCATAATAAAAATCTAAAAGCTCTTTATAGCCCTTTATCCTGCCGAGGTCCATCCGCATTAACTGCGCCAAGATTGTTTCGTTCATCGCCTATATGACTCCTTCTTGTTTTTTACCCCTTAAGCGCCCTCTGTATCGTCCGCTGGCTCAAGCCGAAAAGTATCGCCAGTTCTTTAACTTTCTTGCCTGAATTAAATAGCCTTTTTATCTCTTTGTTGCGGGTGTGTTTCATCCAGCGTTGCCGTCCTCTCGGTTCATCATAAAGACATTGCGGGAAAGGACATTCGAGGCAGGCTTTGGCATATTCACACCCTTCGTCACGATAGTGACAATACTCTGGCTTTAAGTCCGCTGTTGCTGGGGGATTTTTTATTGCTACTTCCGGGTCAACTCCGCCAATCTCACAAGTCTCAAAAACCATCGCGCACCTCTCAAACAAACACCCAAAGATTAGCACATACGTTCTATTTGGTCAATGTCGTTTTGTCACATTTTTGGCGTCGGCTACTTGACAAACCAGTTATGCGTTGTTATAATTGCTTTAACAAAGCAATATTTATAGTATTACGGGGTGTAATATGCCGATATTAGAAAATTATCTTAGTGTTCTCGAAGCTGGCCGACGTCTTAAAGTGCACCCCGAAACTGTCAAGCGGCTTTGCCGCCAGGGTGACCTCCCTGCCAACAAAATCCGTAACACCTGGCTGATTAAAAAAGACACCCTTGATAACTTCGCCGGCACCTATAACCCGAATCGCGGTGCCCGAAAAAAATTAATAAAGTGAAAGGAGTCGAAGAAGATAAATTCGCCAGTCTAGATAAAATCTCTCCTTTTATAGGAGCCTAACATGAGAAAGTCAACCGTCTTAATAAAACATCCTGAACGTTTTATCTCTCTGGCGGTAATAATGATATTATTACTTGCGGTTTTTGTGCCGTCTTTACCGGTTCTCGCGGCTCCGGTAATTACCCTTACCCCCTCCTCCGGCGCCGTCGGAACGGTCGTAACGATTAGCGGTACAGTCTTCGATTCATACAAGGGGGATAGCATACATATCTTTTTTGACACCACGGAAATTGAAAATAGTCCAACCGTAGTTCCGGCGGAGGGTGCTTTCTCTATCGATTTCACCATCCCCGCTAATGCCACCCCCGGCCAGCACTGGATTGAGGTCAGAAGCGAGACTACATCATCCTCGATGCTGGCAAAAAAGGACTTTATCGTTGATGAAACCGCCCTAACCGTAGCGACCCCGGAGGGTTGCGTCGGCGTAATGGTAAACGTTAACGGCAGCGGTTTCTATGTTGGTAAGGTGGTCAAGATTTCGTATATGAATTTAACGTTAGATGAAATAGGCTCGACAACCGCCTCTGCTACCGGCAGTTTCACTTATCAAATTATCATCCCTGTTAGTGCCGCCGGATTTCATAAAGTCGTCGCTTCGAATGATATCGGCAACCGGGCTGAAACTCAATTTAAAGTTCTCCCGCAACTTACCCTCAATTTAGCTTCAGCCGGACCAGGCGATGCCGTTAATGCCAGCGGCAATGGTTTTGGCGGTCATAGCCAGGTCGATATCTTTTTCGGCACTGTCAACGTTGCTTCAGTGCAAACCGATAACCTCGGCAGTTTTGAAACCCACTTTAATGTTCCCGCAGTTACGCCGAAATTTTACGATGTTAAAGCACAGGATAGTCTGGGCAACGTTGATACTGCCCAGTTCACAGTTACTGCCGGCGCTAGTTTAAGCACCAACACCGGCGCTACCGGTAATGAACTTACCGTTAACGGCAGCGGCTTTATACCCGGTCAAACCATTAATGTTTATTATGATGATACCCTCGTTGCCACCGTTACCGCCGATAATAACGGCGACTTCGTGGCTACTTTTATTATCCCGGCCGGTGGCGGTAATCATGTTATTACTGTAAGTGACGGGACTACGACGAAAAAATACAACTTCACCTTGGAAAAAGTACCGCCGCCTGTACCTACATTACTTCTACCCCTTAATAACAGCTTTACTAAGTCCGAGGTTTACTTCGATTGGAGTGATGTAACAGATATCAGTGTGCCTATTACTTATAACCTGGAAATCGCCTCGGACCAGAATTTCGCATCCCCGGTCCTGACCATCGCTGATATCAAAGATTCGCAATATACCCTCTCTGCGGATGAAACTACTACCGCAGCCTTTAAAAATATACCCTATTACTGGAGAGTAAAAGCCATCGATGGCGCCGGCAACGCCGGTGAATGGTCAGAACCCTGGATTTTCTTAGTAAGTATTCCCTCTGCCCCTGTTTTGAACTCTCCGCTGCTTAACGCAGAATCCGAGCTGCCCATTCTCTTTAGCTGGCAGGCTACGCCAAGTCTTAACCTGCCGCTAACCTACGACCTGCAGATTGCCGGCAACCCCGATTTCGCTTCTCTCCTTTTAAATAGAACCGGCATTACCGTCTCGGAATATACCGTCTCCGCAACCGACGATTTGAATTTTGAGAATAATATGACCTATTATTGGAGGGTAAAAGCCGTTGATAGCGCCCATAATTCCAGCGATTGGTCCACGACCGGCTCCTTCAATTTCGTAGGCACATCAGGTTTCCCCAGTTGGGCAACTTACCTCTTGATTTCTATTGGAGGTATTTTAGCTATTATGCTCGCTTTCCGCGCCGGTAGAAGGACAGCCTATCATTAGACATAATTAAACGTTATATAATATATATGTATTGGGAGGTTATCATGAAAAGTTGGAAAATCATCCGGATATTCAGTATCGTCATCATCCTTACCTTGTTGTTTTTTACCCTGCCAGTATCGCCGGCTTTGGCTACTACCTACTCTATTACTGTGACTCCTAGTCAAGGTAAGGTCGGCGATGCCATTACTGTCATTGGAACAGCTTCTCCAGCAACCTCGATAATTCGCACCGCTAATTTTTACCTCTCCCCAACTAATATCACCGTCGGTGCGAACCTTTCGGCTTCATCACTCTACTATACGAGGGTGAAAACTGGCATCCTTATCCTTATTCCATCCGATGATCCAGTTAATGCTGGGAATACCTCACCAACGACCTTCACAATTCCTACTAATATTCCCGTATCAACAGACCCATTGGCAGGAGGAACTTTTTCTTACACTGTTACGGCTGGAACTTACTATGTCTATTTCACCGTTACGGCTTCATCAACACCTGGTTCCGAGTGGATCGTGGCTGCCAAGACGACTTTGACGGTTACCGCCCCCACACTCGACCCGCTTCAGCCGTCATTAGGTCCTGCCGGTCAGGATGTTCTCGTTACCGGCTCTAGCTTCCCTGTGAGCACTAGTCTCGTCTTTAAGTTTGACACAACAACCACTCTCACGCCGACGTCGGGTTCTACCGCTACAACAACCGGTGGTTTATTCTCGAGTCATATTACAATCCCATCTAGCGCTACGGCTGGCGCTCATACCATCTCGGTCACGACCGGTACAGTGACTGTCACTGCTACTTTCACCGTCACATCGACAACAACTACACCACCCCCTACCTCTACCGCGGCTATCGAGCTCTCCACGGTATCAGGTGCGGCTGGGAGTACCGTTACAGTCACCGGCACTAATTTCCCGGCTAGTACCGCCCTCTTCTTCAGATTCGATACCACTACGATTGCACCGACATCAGGTGATACAGCTTCTACGCGCACTAGCGGTATCTTTATCACCGTGATTACTATCCCTTCAACCGCCACTGTTGGTGCTCATACCATTACCGCTACGGCCGGCACGGCTACCGGTACCGCTACCTTTACGGTAACGACAACCACTACCACACCGCCACCATCATCAACTACCCCACTCACCCTTAGTCAAACCAGCGGTCCTACCGGAATAACTATCTCCATAGCTGGCAGCGGTTTCATAGCCAGCCATGCTTTTACGATTAGTTATGCTATGGGCGATGGCACCACTACTGATATTACCGGCACTACCCAGACTAACGGTTTCTTCATGGCTACGCTCGAGATACCTTCCAGTCCGCATGGCGTCCATACCATCACCGCTACCGATGGCACTAATACTGCTTCTGCCGACTTTACGGTAGAATCAACGACGCCACAAGTACCGCAACCTTTACGACCTTACATGGACGAGGCTGTAACACCTCCGGTTATTTTCGATTGGGCCGATATTACCGATGACAGCACTCCGATTACTTATAAGCTACAAATCGCTACGGATGCCTCTTTCGCCACCGACTCTATCATGATTACTAAGACCGGCATCGCGACGTCGACCTATACCCTCTCCGAAACTGATGTAGCTAAACTTGTAACCGGGGCGACCTACTACTGGCGAGAAAAGGCTGTCGATGGCGCCCTAAACGAAAGCTCCTGGACTGGCGCTAACCGGTTCTCGGTTTCCCAACCATTCTCCTTCACCGGTTGGCCGCTTTACGTAACTATCGGTATCGGCGCCTTCCTCTTATTCTTACTGGGTATCTGGCTCGGTCGAAGAACAGCTTATAATTATTAATAACCTTTCAATCTAAGATATATTACCCCCTCTCCTCGGTAGGCAAACAACAGGAGGAGAGGGGGTATTTATTTGCCCTGCTTTACCCCCGAGCTTGCCGAGGGGTTATCCCGAACTTGCCGAGGGATTTCCTCTCGCGCCTCTCGGTTCATAAATCCTCCCTGCTTCCACCGCTAGCGCCAGACTCATCAAAAAGTCGTCGTGACCCTGCGCCGGTTCGACGTAAAAGTTCATCGTCTGGTTGGGGCGGTACTGGCTTTTCGCTTTTTCCATTTCCAGGCAGAATTCCTGATATTCTTCGCTCCCGTCGCCCTGATAGACCTTCAGACGACCGGAGTTTATCGCCGCCAGCAGGTTAAAGCCCAGCTCGCTTTTACTTTTTTGGGTAAAGGTGAAGGGCGTAACCCGTGACCCCAAAGCCTTGCGTAAAAACGATGCCACCGGTTCGCCCACCCCCGTCGCATCGACGACGATTCTCCGGCAATGCCAGATATTTTTCAGTATATCCACGAGCTGCGTATATAGTTCCGTATGCTTTCGCCCCACCCACCGGTAATGCTCCACGATTTTTATTTTCGGCTCTTTATTCACCTCGTCGCACCCCCCAAAATCCAGCTCTCCTATCGTTACTACCGTTGCGTCCCGCTTGGGATTTAAGGTCATCAATATGTCATCGTTTTCTTCTTCGCCCGCGATATCAATGCCCGCCACGTAAGTTTTACCGGTTTCGCTCCTTCTCAATCTTGGATGTTCGCCCTGTAATTGTTCTCGTTGCTGAACGCTTAAAAAACCACCCCCTCCCTTAATAAGTAAAAGCCGGTACTGCGTTAAGAACAGCGGATGATTTTCGCCCAACCTCTCTCGCTCCGCCTGGACGTAAGAGAGGTATTCCGGATTGTACTTTGCCACCTCTTCCCAATCATACCTGAAGTGCCGCTTTACGCCGTCCCTCCGCTCCAGCTCAAGGTTCGTTTGCTTCACCTCTTCCAGCAGGGTCGTATCGTCCCAGGTCGTGCCGTAATGTACCGTCGTCACATTAGTCGTCGCCCCCATCGGCTTGAACTCCTTGGTGTACTTCTCCTTACTGACGTCCTGGCTTTCATCGACCTCTAATAATAAATGGGCCGTGTTGCCGACGACGTTAGCCGATTCATCCGCCGAAAGAAAGATAACCCGGGCGTTGCCGAGCCTGATGATATAACCCAGCTCCGACTCCCATATCCCCTCGAACCCCGCGTCGTTAAGCCTGTCTTTCAGCCGCATCATCGATATGACTGTCTGCGGCTTGAACGTCGGCGAGCATTTTATCAGGTTCTTAGGTTCCGCCATATTCAACGTTAACAGCAGTAATTCCAGTTGCGCCGAAAGCTCGTTTTTCCCGCCCTGCCGTGCTATTTCCACCGAAAAGGTCAGCCCTTTTTTCTCGAAAACGCTATCCAGTATCGCTGCCGCCACCTCCCGCTGGTACGGTCGGAGCTGATTTATCACTATATTCTCATCCATCTATTTTCCTCCCTCCTCATTTTTATAAGTATGTGTTGAGTACAAGGCGGGGTTGTCTCCCTTTCGTAGAGAGCTTGCCCTGAGCGAAGCCGAAGGGGAGAGACAGAGGGATTTTATTGGGTATAACACATATTAGCACGTATGTTCTATTTACTCTAACGCTTTTTGTCATCGCCATCATAGCTATCCCGGCTATTATTTAACTCGTTTGCCTTTCTGCTTGCTCCGTTATAGAATAGGCTAGCTATGACCGTCACCAAGCAGCTCTACGAACTCCAGGAACTCGATACTGATATCGAACATACCCAACAAACTCTCAGTCTTAAAAACGGACAGCTTGGGAAAAGGGATGTGCTGGACGCCGCTTTAGCCAGCCTCACAACCGAGAAAAAAAGTCTTGAGGATGTTAACCATCAGCGTCGCGAAGCCGAAGCCGAACTCGATGACACGACCAGTAAAATAACTAAAGCGGAAAAAGAATTATACGGCGGTAAAATTACCAATGCTAAGGAGCTTTCCAGCCTCCAGCATGAAATTAACACTTTAAAAACCATAAACGACAGACTGGAAACAAATGCCCTGGAAATCATTGATCAAGTTGAAACCAGCGAAAAAACTTTCGCCGCTGCGACCGCCGACTTTCAAAAGCTCGAGACGGAATGGCAGCAGCAGCAAAAACAGCTTGCTATGGATATCGACTTGCTAAAAAAAAACCTCGCCGACCTTACGGAAAAGCGCCGCCATCTTACCGCTCAAATCGAGTCCCCTGCTGTGAAACTCTATGAAAGCATCCGCCGCCAGAAGAAGCAGGCGGTCGCTAAAGTGGAACAGGGTATTTGCCATGCCTGCCGTATTTCGCTATCTGCCAGTATTCTGCAAAAAGCCCGAGGCGGACAGCCCGTGCAGTGCGGTACCTGCGGTCGCATTTTATTTATCTCGTGAAAGCTTAATTTGGATACGAAAAAAGTTACTATTTATGCTGATGGCGCTGCCCGGGGCAATCCCGGCCCTGCCTCTATCGGCGTTGTTATCAAAGATGAATCTGATGATAAAGTCGCCGAAATTTCTAACCATATCGGCATGGCTACCAACAATCAGGCGGAATATCTCGCCATTATCGCCGGACTCGAGAAAGTCATCAGCCTCGGCTATAAAAACGTTATCGTTAAGGCTGACTCCGAGCTGGTAATCATGCAAATCAACGGGCTCTATAAAATAAGAAATACCGCCCTCCGCCCCCTCTATCAAAAAGTGGTCCAGCTGACCGGCTCGCTGGAAAATGTCCTGCTTACCTATATTCCGCGCGAGCAAAACGCCGACGCCGATGCTTTGGCTAACCGGGCTTTGGATTACCTATAATTATCCATCATCATTATCATTCCTTATTTTTGACTTTTGACCTTTGACCTTTGATTTTTTAACCCCATTGACTCTCCCCTTCACCCTGAGCTTGTCGAAGGACAACCCATTGACTACCCTCGTCCCCTCCACTACACTGTAATCGGGCCAAGTAAACCGGGTGACCGCCCCGGCTTTAGTCGGGGAGGAAAGTCCGAGCTCCGCCGGGCAGGATGCTGGGTAATTCCCAGGAGGGGTGACCCTACGGAAAGTGCCACAGAAACATACCGCCCCGCGAGGGGTAAGGGTGAAATGGCGAGGTAAGAGCTCACCGGCTCCGGTGCGAACCGGAGGCTGTGCAAACCCCATCCGGAGCAAGACCGAATAGAGGGATTAAGGACGCCCGGCCAATTCCCCGGGTTGGTCGCTCGAGCCTCCCGGCAACGGGAGGACTAGATAGATGGTCGCCACCCCGATGAGCGCAAGCGAATCGGGTTACAGAACTCGGCTTATAGGTTTACTTGGCTCGCTTTATAAGTGGTATAATGTTTTAGCTTTATGTGGAATAAAATACTTCGTTTTTTGAAACTAAAAAAAGTAGTGGTGGCGACGGGTGGAGGCTTTGACCCGCTGCACGAGGGTCACATCAGATTGTTTAAAGAAGCCAAAAAGCTGGGCGATGTCCTGGTTATCATGCTCAACAGCGACGAGCAGGTGATTAAGAAAAAGGGTAAAACGTTTTATCCGTCCCAGGACGAAAGAAAAGAAATTCTTGAAAGTATTAAATATGTCGATAAGGTTATTATCGACCCCGGCAAAGACGTTACCTGCGAAGCCGCTTTAAGACTGGTCAAGCCCAATATCCTGGCTAAAGGCGGCGATAGAATCGCCGACGCCATGCCGGAAATCGAGCTTAAAACCTGTGAAGAACTGGGTATTAAAGTCGTCTATAACGTCGGCGGCGAAAAAGTGCAGTCCAGTTCCTGGCTGCTGAAAAGAGCTAAAGGCTAATTACTCCCCTCTTTTCCCCTTTTACTCTCTTAAACACTTCTATTATGGTATGATTAAATAAAGTGTCATTTTGTCTATAAAAACAAACATATAAGGGAGACAGTGCCATGTCTAAGTCATCTAAAATTATTAGCGTCGCCTTACTAATTATTGTTATTGCCTTCGCTTTCGCCGGCGGATTCTATTATGGGCAAAGCCAGCGGACCGCTGTCTCTGGAACTCAAATCATTGACGAGGCATGGAATAATCTCTACGCCAAATATGTTGACCCGTCTAAACTGAACGCCGCTAATATGACCCGCGCCGCTATCGAGGGTATGGTTAGCACTATTGGCGACCGCTATACAACCTATTTTACCAGCTCGCAACTAAACCAGTTCCTCTCCAGTCTCGAAGGTAAGTATGCCGGCATCGGCGCTATGGTCAGCATGCTAAAAGAAAAGATAGTCATCGTTTATATCTTTGCCAATTCACCGGCGGAAAAAGTCGGACTTAAACCGGGTGACATCATTCAAGCAATCAACAGCGAATCTACAGCCGGTTTCACTTTGGATATGGCTACCAGTAAAATCCGCGGCACCGAAGGCACCCCGGTTACCCTCACGATTCTTCATACCGGCGCTGCCGAACCGGTGACGATCGAGATAACCAGAGCGATTGTCGACGTCCCCAGCGTCACCTATGAGTTGCGTGATGGTATCGCCGTAATAACACTGATTCAGTTCACGAACCGCACTGAAAGCGAGCTGGTTCCGATACTTAGAAAGTTGAAAGCGGATAACGCTAAAGGCATCGTCCTCGACATGCGCGGTAATCCCGGCGGCTATCTTGACGTTGTTATCGAGGTTACCAGTAACTTTATCACCGAAGGCGTCATCGTTAAAGTCAAGAGCAACCAGGGGGTTATCGAAACTCATAAGGTTGTTTCCGTAGCGGAAACGACCGACCTGCCGATGGTGGTGCTGGTTAGTCAATACAGCGCCAGCGGCGCCGAAGTAATGACCGGGGCTTTACAGGACTATCAACGCGCGGTAGTCGCCGGTAACACTACCTACGGCAAAGGCAGTGTCACTTTACCCGTCCAGCTTAGCGACGGCTCGGGACTTTATATCACTATCGCCCGCTGGCTGACACCAAACGACCGGCTTATCGAAGGACAGGGTATCGTACCCGATTTCAAGCTGGATTTAATCGGTGATGCCGAGCTGCAATGGGCGATTGACTATTTATCGGGGAAAACTTAGCTTTTAGGGAGGTAAGAGCCATGACCGATATTCTTACTCATTCCGTTAATAAAGCCAAAATCTCCGTTATCCAGGGTGACATTACCCGCCAGACGACCGACGCTATCGTTAACGCCGCCAACTCCAGCCTGATGGGCGGGGGCGGTGTTGATGGGGCGATTCACCGCGCCGGCGGCAGCGCGATACTGGAAGAATGTATCCAGATTGTTGCCAAACAGGGTCACCTACCTACCGGACAGGCGGTTATCACTACCGCCGGCAATATGAAAGCTAAACACATTATCCATACAGTCGGCCCTATCTGGCACGGGGGCACGCAAAATGAGTCCGCGCTTCTAGCCAGTGCTTACCGCGAGAGCCTTAAACTGGCGACGGCAAATAAGCTAGCCAGTATCTCCTTCCCCTCTATAAGCACCGGCGCTTATGGCTACCCGGTCGAAAAAGCGGCTTTAATCGCTTTAAAAGAGGTCGTCGCCTTCCTCCAAAAAGCAACATCTATCAACGAAGTGGTTTTCGTTCTATTTGACGAACGCACTTTTAATGCTTATAAAAAGGCTCTTGAAGAAGTTAAAAAGGAAAGTCGCTATACCTAAAAGCCTTGTAACAATTTTCCCTTCATCTTTAACTTTTAATATGTGTTTTTGATTTTTGAGATTTGATTTTTGATATTTCTTTGCCTTTTTCTTGGTCATTTTTTCTCCTTTTTACAGTCTTTTCCCTAATGCCGCTGCACCCACATTTATCCCTAACGGTATCGCGATATCTTTGATGACATTACCGATTGCCTCTTTGAGCCCCTTCTGCTGTGGCAACGTTATCTGGTATTTCGTGCGAATCAGTCTCTCCAACGCGTTAGTAGCTTTCAGTAATGTTTCCAGGTTTCTCTCCTCGCCGCTCTCCAGCATCCGTTTAATTTCCAGCCTGATTAAAGCTATCTCTTCATCAACCCCTTCGATACCGGCAGCTTTAAAAAAGTCCCGCTTTTCCGCCTCGTTGAGCATTCTGGCATAATAACCATGCGTCATCGTTTTCCGTCTACCCTTTTGCTCTGGACTTTTTCTCCCTGTTTGCTTTACCATTAGCTCTCTCCTCTTCACTAATCACCGTTAATGCCGCCAGCACGATAGCGTGAGCCGCCAGGTCCCACCTCTCTTTCTTTAAAGCTGTCCTTAAAAGCTTCATATTCCCCCCTATCTGTATGAATCGCTCATAATATTAGTACATATGTTCTTATATTACTACCCTATTTTGTCACTTACGATTAATGTCATTGCGAGGAGTCCTTCCATAGAAGGACGACGTGCCTGCACACCGAAGTGCGTTCCGGCACGCAGGCGTGGCAATCCCGTAGCCTTTTTTATCATTTTCCTTGGTTTTTGTTTCTTGTCTCCTTCGACTTCACTCAGGACAGGTCTTGGTTATTACCGTCTCTTATGTGCTATGATATTACTATCATTCTAGGAGCTTGACTGGCATGCTTATCGTCATGAAAAATGACGCCACCGAAGAACAGGTGCAGACCGTCATCAAAGAAATTGAAAAAATGGGCTACCGCGGCGTGCCCATGCCCGGGGCTTTAAGGACTGCCGTCTGTATCCTCGGGAATAAAGGACCTATCGACGCTTCCCAGCTGCTGGCGATGGACGGCGTTAAGGAAGCTATCCCCGTCACCAAGCCCTATAAGCTGGTCAGTCGTGAAATCCACCCCGAATCTACAATAGTTACAATAGGTAACATTAAAATCGGTGCCGGTGAACCGGTAATTATGGCGGGACCCTGCGCCGTAGAGAGCGAATCGCAGGCGTTGACCATCGCCCAAATCGTTAAGAAATTTGGCGCTAAAATTTTCCGGGGTGGCGCCTTTAAACCGAGAACCTCGCCCTACAGCTTTCAGGGGATGGGCGAAAAAGGACTTAAAATTCTGGATAAAGTTCGCCGCGAGACTGGCCTCTTAATCGTTACCGAGGCTACCGATAGCGATAACCTGCCGATAGTCGAAAAATACACCGATATTATCCAGATTGGCGCCAGGAATATGCAAAATTACTCCCTGCTGCGTCTCGCCGGTCACGCTAAAAAGCCGGTTTTACTTAAACGCGGCCTTGCCGCGACTATCGAAGAGTGGCTGATGGCGGCAGAATACATTATGTCCGAAGGCAACGCCCGCGTCATCCTTTGCGAGCGGGGTATCCGCACCTTCGCTGATAATACCCGCAATACCCTCGACTTAAGCGCCATCCCCGCCATTAAGGAAGCCAGCCATCTCCCCATTATCATCGACCCCTCCCACGCCGCGGGGCGGCGCGATTACGTTATTCCACTCTCCAGAGGAGCGATAGCCGTCGGGGCGGATGGACTCCTCGTTGAAGTGCACAACGACCCCGCCCATGCCCTCTCCGACGGCATGCAGTCGCTTTACCCACAGCAGTTCGAGCAGTTGATGAAAGAAATCGGCAAACTCAAGCAATACCTTTAACCCATTATTACATCATTCCCGCTCATCCTGAGCTTGTCGAAGGAGAAGCGGGAATCCAGTATAGCTTGATTGACAAACAAACGTATCAATAGTAATGTAAAACATCTTCATATTATATATAAGGAGGTTCGTATGACTACCTATCCTGTCGATATCAAGGGAGACCTTTCAGCACCGCCGGAACGCGGCTGGTGGCTGATAAAATGGCTGCTGGCTATTCCGCATTATATTATCCTGGCATGTCTGGGAATTGCGTTTATTTTCGTCTGGATTATCGCCTTCTTCGCGATTCTTTTTACCGGTAAATACCCTCGAAGCCTCTTTAAGTTTAATACCGGCGTTTTACGATGGGGGTGGCGGGTCGCCTTTTATAGCTACGGCGCTTTAGCTACCGATAAATACCCGCCCTTCAGTTTAGACCCCGACCCCAATTACCCCGCCGATATCACCATCCCCTACCCCGAAAAACTCTCGCGCGGACTTGTTCTCGTTAAGTGGTGGCTGCTGGCGATACCGCACTATATTATCATCGGCGCATTCTCCGGTGGCTGGAGCTGGGGCAGCACTACCGACTGGACCTGGACTGTCGGCGATAAGGTAATGCATGTCGATAAATGGCAGTCCAGCGGCGGCACTAACCTGATATTCATCCTGGCGATTTTCGCCGCGATTTACTTATTATTTACCGGCCGTTATCCTAAGGACTTTTTCAAGCTGGTAATGGGCTTTAACCGCTGGGTCTTCCGCGTCGGTGTATACGCTACGTTAATGACGGACGAATATCCGCCGTTCCGACTCTGGGATGACTAGCGTTTCGGCTGGCAAACGGGGCAAATATAAGTCCCCCGCCCCCTGACCACGATTCTCTCGATAGGTGACCCGCAGCGGGGACATTTCTTGCCCACACCGTGTGCCACGCTGAATTCATTGTGGGCGGTACCCGGCGTGCCGTCGGGACGTATATAGTTACGGACGCTGGCGCCCTTTTTATATAAAGCTTTCCGCAGCACCAGCTGGATGGCTAAATAAAGACGCTTTAGTTCTTCCTTCGTAAGTTTGTTCGCCGGTTTCATGGGATGGATTCGCGCCTCGAAAAGGCTTTCGTCGGCGTACATATTGCCGATACCTGCGATGTTCGCCTGGTCGAGGAGGACGGGTTTTATCGGGGCTTTATGTTTTGCCAGGATACCGCCCAGAGTACTCATCGTAAAGCTTTCATCCAAAGGCTCGGGACCCAGCTGCTTTATCACGGCGTCGGGACTTTTTTCCAGCCACATTTTTCCGAATTTACGCGGGTCGTGGAAAGATACCGATGTGCCGTTATCGAGGTGTAAAACCGCTCGGGCAAATTTGGTGTCATCAGGGTTAATTACTAACGAGCCGGTCATTTTCATGTGCATCACCAGCACCTCGCCGCCGTTTAAGTGAAAGAAAAGATATTTGCCGCGGCGCGATAGACCGGTGATTTTTTGCCCGACAAGACGTGACCGAAACTCACTGACCGGGGGCTGTTTCACCATTTTGTCCCAATAGATATCCACGCTTTGAATGGTTCTATTGAGAACATGGGGCAGGAGTTCGTTTTTAATTGTTTCTACTTCGGGGAGTTCTGGCATTGGCTTCAATTTTCCTTAAAATGGTTTAGTAACCCGCCCCACCACTAGATCCTTCGCGGAGTTTATCCTTAACGAAGTGAAGGGCTCAGGATGACACACGGTGTCACTTCATCTCGCCCCAGTTTTTCCCGACCTTGGTATCTACTTTAATCGGCACGTTCAGCTTAACGGCGGACTCCATTATTTCCGCCACGAGTTTACGCATTTCTTTTAACTCATCGTCCGGCACCTCAAAGACCAGCTCATCGTGCACCTGCAACAGCATTTTACTCCCCAACCGTTTTTTTACCATCTCGCGAAAAAGATTAATCATCGCCACTTTAATGATGTCGGCGGACGTCCCCTGCACCGGCATATTAATCGCCATTCGTTCGGCGGCTTCACGTACCTGCTTGTTGGCTGAATTGATATCGGGTATATAGCGGCGACGCCCTAAAAGAGTTTCCACATAGCCATCGCGACGTGCTTTTTCTTTGGTGTCGTTGAGATATTTCGTGACGCCCGGGTACTTCTCGAAATAGGCTTTAATGAACTTGCTGGCTTCCTCTCGTGATAGTTCCGTCGCCTGCTCCAGTCCGTATTCGCTCATGCCGTAAATCACGCCGAAGTTGACTGTCTTGGCAAAGCGCCGCATATCTTTAGTGACTTCCTCTTTCTTCACCCCGAATAATAGCTGCGCTGTCGCCGAGTGAATATCCTCATCGTTACGAAAGGCGCTTACCAGCGCCTCATCACCCGAAAGGTGGGCTAAAGCACGGAGGTCGATTTGAGAATAATCGCCCGCCAGTAGGCTGTACCCCGCTTTAGCGATAAACGCCTGGCGGACCTGTCCCCCCAATTCCCCCCGCACCGGTATATTCTGCATATTCGGGTCGGAGGAAGATAATCTCCCGGTTGACGTACGCGTCTGGTTAAAGCTGGTATGAATCCGCCCCGTCTTTGGATTAACCAGCTCTGGCAGCGTGTCGATATAGGTTGATTTCACCTTGCTGTACTGGCGGTACTCTAAAATATCTTTAGCGATGGGGAAAGACTCCGCTAACGTTTCGAGTATCGAAGCCTCGGTAGAATACTTGCCGCCGCTTTTACGCGCCGCGGGGATGTGTAGTTTTTCGAAAAGGATTTTACCTAATTGCAGCGGCGAGTTGATGTTGAACTCCTCGCCGGCTTCGCTGTAAATTTTCTCTTCCAGCCCGGCGATTTGCCCACCGAGGGCCAGCGACATCTCTTTAAGTATCGCGACGTCAACCAATACCCCGTTCCTCTCCATCTCCATCAAAACCGGGATGAGGGGCATTTCGACGTCCTGATAGAGTCTCATTAATCCCAGCTTTTCCAGTTCTTTATCGAAAACAACCGCCAATCTCAAGGTCATATCGGCGTCGGCGGCGGCGTAATCGGCAGCTTCTTTAATATTGACCTTATCCATTGAAATCTGCTTGGCGCCCGTACCGATGAGATTATCGATAGGCGTCATTTCGATACCTAATTTGTTAAAGGCGAGGGCTTTGAGTCCTAACGACTTTTCCCCCACCAGATGGGCGGAAATCATCGTATCGGTAGTTAAGCCGTTTACGTTAATGCCGCTCTCCCCCAGCACCTCCATATCGAATTTAGCGTTATGCGCTTGCTTGGCTATTTTCTCGTCTTCAAAGATGGGCTTTAGTTTCTCGATGACCTGCTTCAGCGGCAGCTGGGTAACGGCATCCAGAACCATATGCCCCACCGGTATGTAATAGGCTTTCCCCTCCTCGACGGCTATCGAAATCCCGACCAGTTGTGTATCCAGCGAGTTCAGTCCCGTCGTCTCGGTATCGAAAGCGAACGCTTTAGTTGTTATAAGCTGTTTGACCAGTTTATCCAGGTCTTCGGTGGTTGCTACAACGCAGTAGTCGCAGGCGGGGGCAGGATGCTGTCTTGCTTCGGATAAAACCGCTTTATCGCCGTCCGAAACCGGCAGCTTGGGCAACAGGCTGTTGAACTCTAGTTCGCGGAATAGCTCGACCGCTTTTTGTCGGTCGAACTTGCCGACGTGGCACTCGTCCAAATTCAACTTGATAGGCGTATCGGTAACGATGGTGGCTAGTGTTTTACTCTGGAAGGCGATATCTTTATTCTTGGTTAAAATATCCTTTACTTTCGCTGGTTCGACCTCATCCAGATGTTTATAAATATCTTCCACGCCGCCGAACTGCTGTATCAATTTAACTGCCGTCTTTTCGCCGATGCCGGGAACGCCGGGGATGTTATCGCTGGGGTCTCCGACCAGCGCTTTATAGTCCGCGACGTATTCGGGTCCGACCCCGAATTTCTCTTTAACCATCGCCGCGTCGAAAAGAGCGGTGTCGCTGAAAGCCTTACCCGCTTTAGGATAGAGGACTTTAACGTGGGGCGCTACGAGCTGCATCGTGTCGGCGTCCCCTGTAACGATAACGGTATCGACGCCCTTATCCGCCGCCTGTTTGCTTAATGTGCCAAGGACATCGTCCGCCTCGTATTTATCCAGTTCGAAAAGCGGAATATGAAAAGCCTCCACCACCTGTTTGACCCGCCCGAACTGGTTGATAAGGTCGTCGGGCGTGGGGGGACGCTGCGCTTTATAATCATCGAACATCTCGTGGCGGAAGGTCGGTCCCGCTTTATCGAAGGCGATAGCGAAATGGGTGGGTTTTAGCTCGTTAAGGACCTTCAGCAGCATTAGAGCGAAGCCGTAAACCGCGCTAACGACCTCGCCGGTTTTCGATACGGTTAACGGCATGCCGGGACGGAACTTGGTAGGACCGAAGGCGTGGTAAGCCCGGTGGACGATAGCGTTGCCGTCGAACAAAACGAGGAGGGGTTTTTCCATGACCTAATTATAGCACCCTTCGACTGGCTCAGGGCAAGCAAGTAGCAAGTTGCAAAATGAAGTAAATAACCAACCCCTATCAAGCACATCCCGACGCAAGTCGGGGTCCAGCCACCTCTATCCTGTCTCTCCCTTTCGTAAAGGGAGATTAAGAGGGTTTTTTACTAAAAATCCTTGCGTTCCGATAGCTTCAGCGGTCTTAAAAACGACGTATCATTATGGCTTATCAGCGCCGTCCGCTTGCCGTCGTAGCTAAAGCGGGTAATCGCGCCGGTATCCAGTTTAAAACTCCAGAACATGCTGTTATTCAGCCCCAGTAAAGAACAGATTAGCACCTTGTTTACCGCCCGGTGCGAGACCAAAACGATTTTCCCCTCGGGACAGCGAGTAACCGCGTCTTGTACGAACGGCAGCGCCCGTCGTCTAACGTCCTCCAGGCTTTCGCCGCCGGGGATTTTTACCTGTTCCGGCGTATCCACCCAGTCTTGATAAATCTCGGTGTATTTCTCCTGGACTTCTTTAAGCGTTAAGCCCTTCCACTCGCCGCAGTCGATATCGTTAAGGTTCTCGACGCGCTTTACCTTTAGTTTTTGGGGAGTGGCGATAGCCTCGGCTGTTTTGACCGCCCGCTTTAAGGGACTCGAATAAACATGGTCGATTTTTTCTTGGCTCAAATATTCGCCGAGGAGTCTTGCCTGTTTGAGTCCCGTCTCATTTAAAGGTACGTCCGCCCGGCCGCGGAAGGTCTCATTAGCGTTATAGGCTGTTTCGCCGTGCCTGACGAGTATTATCTCCAGCATTATTCTCTAGCTCTTCTTTTCGTCGATTTTCTCGACTTCGATGGTGCACTCGGTGACTAAAGCGGCGAAAGCCCCCACCGCCGCCAGTAACGGCGCCGCCATAATCGTGATAACCGCCGCTCCTGCCCCGATGGTAAGAGGTATGTCGATTATCGTTTTGCCTTCGTGAATCAAGCGTATCCGCCGGATATTCCCTTCGTGTATCAGCTGTTTAACCTTCTCTAATACGTCTTTGCCGGAGACCGTATACTTCTCTGTCATCATTCACCTCCCGCTACTGAATATTAGAGAATTATTCGTAAGGGTGTCAAATTACAGCTGTTGAAAAAATAATTGTTCGTGCTATACTGGTTGCATACGGGAGGTCATTTTGAAAAGTAAAGACTTTCTTTCCGTTGCCGACCTTACGAGCGAGCGGATTCGTACGTTAATATCTAATGCCGCCGCGATGAAGGCTGAAGGCTGGAGTGGATTATTAAGTCAAAAGATACTGGCTTTATTATTTGAACTGCCGTCGCTAAGAACCAGGGTCAGCTTCGAAGTGGCTATGCGGCAACTCGGCGGCGAGTGCATCTACCTCTCCCCTGACGAAGTAAAACTGGGTAAACGCGAATCCATACCGGACGTCGCTCGAGTGTTAAGCCGCTTTGTTGATATCATCGCCCTGCGTACGACCTCGCACGAAAAACTGGAGATTCTGGCTAACAATTCCGATATACCGGTGATTAACGCGTTATCCGACCTGGAGCACCCCTGCCAGGCTCTAGCAGATATTCTAACCATCTATGAACACAAGGAAACGCTGGATGGACTGACTCTAGCTTACATCGGTGACGGTAATAATAGCGCCCATAGCTTGATGCTGGCAGCGGCTTTATGCGGGATAGACTTTCGTATCGCTTCGCCGAAAGCCTATCGCATTCACGATAATATCCTCAAAAAAGCCCAGCAACTCGCTGCCGACAATCAATCTACAATCCTCTGTACCGAAGACCCGCGCCAGGTGGTCGCTAACGCCGATATCGTCTATACCGACGTCTGGACCAGTATGGGTCAGGAAGCGGAAGCCAAAGAACGCCGTAAAGCCTTTGCCGACTACCAGCTTAATATGGAGCTGTTATCCCTGGCGAAGCCGGACGCGATACTGATGCATCCCCTCCCCGCCCACCACGGCGAAGAAGTCGCCGAAAACCTTATCTACTGCCCGCAGTCGGTCGTCTTCGACCAGGCAGAAAACCGTCTCCACGCCCAAAAAGCCCTGTTAGTAGATATTCTCGGAGGTTCGGAAATATTGCTGCCGGACTTTCGGTGATATAATTGACTATCACTAGCTGAATAAGCTCCTATAAAGAAAAACCATGACCAAGCCTATTGTCGCTATCGTCGGACGCCCTAACACCGGTAAATCCACGCTTTTAAACCGGATTGCCAGAAAACCCGTCGCGATTACCGAGGACCTCCCCGGCACGACCCGCGACCGCAATATGGCGGACGTTACCTGGGGAGGGGTGGATTTTACGCTGGTGGATACCGGGGGTCTGGAGGTAGCACCGACTACTGCGATTAACCGTGGCGTTAAAAATCAGATTGAAACCGCTATCAACGAAGCTAACGTCATCGTCGCCGTATTTGATGCTATCGAAGGCGTGATGCCGGCGGACTCCGAGATAGCCGATATCCTGCGGCGCTCGAATAAACCCCTGCTGGTGGCGGTGAATAAAGCCGATAACGCCAAGCTGGAAATGCAAGCCCTGGAATTTTATGAACTGGGACTCGGCGAGCCGCTGCCCGTCAGCGCGCATCACGGTCGTGGTGTCGCTGAATTACTGGATAAAGTTGTCGAACTCTTACCAAAGCCAGAACCAATTAAAATAGCCCCCGAAGGCATCAAAATAGCTATCGTCGGGCGTCCGAACGTCGGCAAATCCATGCTCCTGAACGCTTTAGTCGGCGAAGAGCGGGCTATTGTCGATGCCGCGCCAGGCACGACCCGCGATGCCGTAGATACGGCGTTTGACTTTGATGGGCAGAATATGCTACTTATTGATACAGCCGGAATCCGGCGGCGGGGCAAGATAAAGTCCGGCGTTGAAAAATACAGCATCATCCGGACTTTCCGCGCTATCGACCGTGCCGAGGTCGTGCTGCTCATTTTAGACGCTACGGAGATGGTCACCTCGCAGGATACACATATTGCGGGGTATATTCAAGAAGCAGCCAAAGGCATTATCATTATTGTTAATAAATGGGACCTTGTGGAGGACAAAAACAAGTCCAGCTGGAATAAAGCAGTAAAAAGCGAGTTCAAATTTGCCTCTTATGCACCAATATTATATACTTCGGCTAAAACTGGACAGGGAGTAGCTGAAATCATGCCCCAAGTGGTTCAGGTTTACCGGGAAAGGCAAAAAAGATTACCGACCGCCATGGTCAATAGCGTTATCCAGCAAGCGGTTGTCGCTCATAACCGGCCGAGCAGCCAGGGGAAACAACTTAAAATCTATTACGCCACCCAGGCTGAAGCCAACCCCCCCACCTTCGTCTTTTTCACCAATGATGCCAGCCTCGTCCACTTTTCCTACCGTCGTTTTTTAGAAAATCAGCTGCGCCAGGCTTTCGGTTTTACCGGCACGCCGCTACGGTTAAATTTCAAGACAAGGGGTAAATCATGATTCCTTTGATGTATGTTGCCGTAGCGGTTATCGGCTACGTATGCGGTTCGATACCGTGCGGTGTTCTCATCAGTAAATTCTGGGCGAAGAACGATGTTAGAAAAGTCGGTTCCGGTAAAACCGGCATGACTAACGTCCTGCGGGCAGCCGGCAAAAAAGCCGCCGCAGTCTCATTAGTTCTGGATATTGGAAAGGGGGCGCTGGCGGCAGGGCTGGCGGCACTTATTTTTAACGGCCGGGATAATACTGTCGGCCTGATATTCACGATGAACGAAAGCGCCAAAGTACTGGCGGCTCTCGCGGCTTTAGTGGGTCATAGCTGGTCAATCTTCCTTAAATTCAAAGGGGGACGCGGTGTCGCTACCTTCATGGGCGGTATGGCGGCACTATACTGGCCCGCGGCTGTGCTCGGGGGGATATTAATCTTCGCTATTGGCATCAGGACCAAGTATATGTCGATGGGGTCGCTTGTCGGTGCTTTAGCCGCTTTCTTTATGTTAGCGGCTTTTTATATCTTAAAGATAGACTTCCTGCGTGCTAGTCCAATCCCAATGGAATATTCCATGTACGCCGTTATCGGAGTGCTTTTTATCTGGGTAATGCACCGCGATAATATCTTCCGGCTTTATAACGGTACCGAACGTAAACTCGGCGAGCATGCTAAAGTCGAAGTCACAACCCCCGCACGAACACGTAAGTCCGCCAGCAATTAGTATCTCAAGAAAAACGGTTCATCATAAATGCAAAAAGTCGCTATTATCGGTACGACCAGTTGGGGCATAACTTTAGCCATTATGCTGGTGAAGAAGGGCATCGAGGTGAGACTGTGGGCGAGGACATTGCGGGAAGCTAACACCATTAAGAAAAAGGGGTCGGACCGTTTCCCCGGTCTCCGTATTCCTAAAGAAATCATCATCACTCATAAAATGGACAAAGCCCTCGATGATGTTAGTGCCGTCATCTTGGCTGTTCCTTCAGCCACGATGCGCGAGAACATCGCCCGCGTCGCTAAATATTTAACCAAATCGACTATCATTATCAGCGCTTCTAAGGGCTTGGAGATAGGCACCAACAAACGCATGTCCGAAGTCATCGCCGAAGAGATAAAGCCTCATTTCCGGACTAATATCTGTGTATTTTCCGGTCCCCAGCTTGCTCGAGAAATAATAGATGGCCACCCGGCGGCTTCAGTCGTAGCGGCAGAAGATAAACATACCGCTCGCAAGGCGCAGAGTATCCTTTCTGCCAACGATTTTTGTATCTTCACGAATACCGACGTTATCGGGGTGGAGCTGGGCGGAGCTTTAAAGAACATATTAGCTCTTGGCGCCGGCATCGCGGACGGTCTGGGCTACGGCGATAACGCTAAAGCCGCCTTCATCACCCGCGGTTTAACCGAAATAACTGCGCTGGGTATGGCTTTAGGGGCAAATCCCCTGACTTTCTCTGGTTTAGCGGGTTTGGGCGATGTTATCACCACCTGTGCCAGTCCATTAAGCCGCAATCACTATGTCGGTGTCGAACTGACCAAAGGACGTCCCCTGGCGGAAATCCTGAAATCGATGCACCAGGTTGCCGAGGGCGTTAATACTACCCGCGTGGCATTTGACCTTGCCCAGGAGATGGGACTCGAAATGCCGATTACCGAGAAAATATACGAAGTGCTCTTTAAAAACGCCAAACCCACCAGGGCGGCGCGAGCCATGATGGGGGGCAACGCTAAACATGAATTAGCGGGACGGCGCTGGCGTTTATTCTCTCTCTTCAGACATCGGCAACGAACTGCTGTGCCGAAGGCTTAATGGCCGGTATCTCTAGGCTTTATCACGCCGAGACTTTTCGATAGCTCTTCAAAGAGTTTACGCTGTTCTTTCGTCAATGATTCGGGAGTTATTACCCGCAACACGACCATCTGGTCGCCAATCCCGCCGCTATGCAGGCGCGGAATGCCTTTATCCTTCAGCCGAATCACTTTACCCGTCTGACTGCCGGACGGTATCTTTAGCTTACAGGCGCCGTGAAGGGTCGGGACTTGAACGTCGCAGCCGAGCGCGGCTTGGGCGAAGTTTATCGGCAGTTCGTAAATAACATTATCGTCTTCGCGCTTGAAATATTCATGCGGTCTGACCGAAACCATCACATATAAATTCCCCGGCGAACCGCCGCGGTAGCCGGCTTCGCCTTCGCTGGTGAGTCGGATGCCGTTGCCGTTATCGATACCGGCGGGAATTTTAACCGAGATATGCCGCTTGTGCTTTTGATAACCGGAACCACGGCAGTCCGGGCAAAATTCCTGGACTATCGTGCCTTCACCTCGGCAATCGCTGCAGGTTGTAGTATTAATAAACTGACCGAAGAGACTCCGCTGGACGCGTCGTATCTGACCGGTCCCGTTACAGGATGGACAGCGGATGGGCTGAACGCCCGGTTTGGAGCGTGTGCCGCGACAGGTTGCGCAAAGCTCGGTGCGGTTAATCTCAATCTCTTTTTCACAGCCGAGGGCGGCTTCTTCGAAAGTAATTTTAATATTATATTTAAGGTCGCTGCCGCGGGTAGGACTTTGTCGTCTGGTGGTAGTGCCGCTGCCGCCGAAAAAGGCTTCGAAGATATCGCCGAAACCGCCCATATCGAAGCCCTCGAAACCCCTCCCGAACAGGTTATCGGCGCCGGCATGTCCGTAACGGTCATAAGCGGCGCGTTTATCGTCATCCGAGAGGACCTCATAAGCCTCGTTGATTTCTTTAAACCTATCCGAAGCACCCGCGTCATGATTGCGGTCGGGGTGATACTGCATCGCCAGCTTGCGGAACGCCTTTTTAATGTCTTCATTCGAGGCGTCGCGTGGCAGCCCCAGCACTTCGTAATAGTCGCGTTTGATAGCCATTTACCTTCCTGTAATAGACAGACTTCCAAATTTATCATACTTCCAGGGAAAATGCTTGTCAATAAAGCTGACACCGACCGACAGAGCCGAAAAATAGTCATTCCAAGCCTGCATCAACTAAAGTATGAACGCTGGTTGTCATCTATATTTGGTGTCATTCTGACCCTGAACGAAGTGAAGGGGAAGAATCCGTTCGTCCCTGCCTTATTCCGTGTCGGCTTCTTCTTCCGGCTGGTATTCTTTTCCCTTGTCATTCTGAGCCTGAACGAAGTGAAGGCGAAGAATCTCGGGGAGGGGATGGATTCTGGCCTGCGCCAGAATGACATTGAATTGTTATTCCCCCTCCCCTTCTTCTTCCGGCTGGTATTCGTGCGGCGGAAGGATATCTTCGAGATAGCCCTGTAAGATTAATGCCGCTGCCGCGGCATCGTAGCGCGTTTCGCGGTTGGTTTTTCGTGTCCTTTGCAGGATGCGCTTCGCGGCAACGGTAGAAAGCCGTTCATCGCGGTATTCCAGCGGTATTTCGATACGGTGGGCTAGCTCATCGGCGAAAGCGCGTACTTTGTCGGCTTGTGTGCCGAGCGTGCCGTCCATCGAAAAAGGCAGCCCGACGATAATGCGTCCTACGTCATTCTTTTTAATGAGGTTGATGATGGTGCGGACGTCTGCATCAACGTCCTGCCGGGTAATAATCGTTAGGGGAGTAGCGATAATCCCCAGGGGGTCACTGACAGCTACGCCGATACGAGCATCGCCGACATCGAGTCCTAAAATCCGCGAAATAGCGACCTCCCCCGGCTAGATTAAGCTTTTGACAATAAGCAGCGCTTCATCCAGCTTATTTTTATCTTTGCCGCCGGCCTGGGCGAAGTTAGCTTTACCGCCGCCGCCGCCCCCCGCCACCTGTGACACTTGTTTTACGATGTTGCCGGCATTATAACCTTTCGCCACGAGGTCCGGTGTAACTGTGGCGATAAATATCGGTCTATCGTTGCTGATTGCCCCCAAAACGACGATGCCGCTCCCCAACTTATCCCTCAAAAAGTCCGCCATTTCCCGTAGCACTACCTGGTTATCCGAGGCTATCTTGGTAGCGATAATTTTTACGCCTTTGATTACTTCAACTTTTTTCAGCAGCGTATCAGCCTCGCTTTTCGCTATTTCTCTTTCCATGGCGAGGACCTGTTTTTGCGCCGCGTCCAGTTCGACGATTAAGCCAGCTACTTTATCTTTAACGTCTTCTGGTGATGTTTCTAACGACCGAGCAATCTCTTCCAGACCGGACAAGCGCTTATCGATAAAGGCTTCCACCCCCCTGCCCGTCACCGCCTCGATACGCCTGATTCCCGCCCCGATGCTGCTCTCGCTAAGGATACGGAAATAGCCGATTTCACCAGTCGAGTTGATATGGGTACCGCCACAAAGCTCCATACTCACCGTCGGTTCGCCGATACGCATTACGCGGACGACATCGCCGTACTTTTCGTCGAAAAGCGCGATAGCCCCACCCGCCACCGCCTTTTTATATTCCGTTTCTTCGGCGTTGACCTTGAGATTCTCCCGTATCTTTTCGTTAACGATACGCTGCACCTGTTTGATTTCGTCAGGAGTCATCGCGGCGAGGTGCGAAAAGTCGAACCTTAAATGTTCCGGCGCCACCAGCGAACCACGCTGCTGAATATGCTCGCCCAGTACCTGTCTTAAAGCTGCCTGTAAAAGGTGGGTCGCGGTATGGTTGCGCTGTATATCACGGCGGCGTTCGATATCTACCACTGCCTGTACTTCCGCTCCGACGACTAAAGCGCCTTCGGACAATTTGCCATTATGTAAAGTTATCTCCGGCGGTAGGCGCACGGTATCGGAGACCGTAAATTTACCGTTTTTACCCTTAATTGACCCTGTATCCCCTACCTGACCGCCCATTTCGCCGTAAAACGGCGTGGTATCGAGAATTATCCCAGCTGTTTGACCGGCTTTTATTTCCTTTACCTCTTTGCCGTCAACCAGTATCTTTAGCACCTTGGCTTTCTGGTCGAGGCAGGTATAGCCGACGAACTCGGTATCTTTCACATCCAGTTTCGAAATTTTGCCGATTTGCGTCGCCGTATCGAATTTATGTGCAGCCCTGGCACGCTCCCGCTGTTTATCCATCTCTTTATCGAAGCCGTCCATATCCACCGCAAAGCCGGACTTACCGACGATTTCTTTCGTCAGCTCGATGGGGAAGCCGTAGGTATCGTAAAGTTTAAAGGCATCTGAACCGGATATCTGTTTAGCCTTTTTCCCACCCTGTGCTTTGATTAAGTTATCGATAATCTCGAGCCCGGTGCTTAACGTCTCCTCGAAACGCGTTTCTTCCAACGTGACGAGTTTCACGATAAAGTCCTGCCGTGCTTTAAGTTCGGGGTAAATGTGGCTCATCTTTTTAACGGCGACTTTAGCAATCTCCGCTAAAAACGGCTTATCGAGTCCCAGCCGCCGCCCGAATAAAGCCGCCCTTCTTAAGAGACGCCTTAAGACATAGCCCCGCCCCTCGTTATCCGGCAGGACTCCGTCGGCAATCAGGAATGCTAAAGCCCTGCCATGTTCGGCGACGATGCGCATCGCTTTATCGTCATCAATATTAACGCCGTATTTTTTACCGGATAGTTCAACGACTTTATCTATTAACGGCGCGAAAATATCGGTATCATAAGCTGATTTCTTGCCGTTGACGGCGGTAAGGTTGCGTTCCACTCCCGCGCCGGTATCGATATTAGGTTTTGGCAGCGGGGTGCGTTTGCCCTGTTCATCCTGGAAATACTGGGTAAAAACGAGATTCCATATCTCGACGAAACGTCCGCAGCCGTCGTTGGGTTTGCAGTCGGGACCACAACTTAATTCTTTACCGAGGTCGAAATGGATTTCGCTGCACGGACCGCAGGGACCGGAGCTGCCGGGGGGACCCCAATAGTTATCCTTTTCGTCGCAGCGGATGATTTTATTCTTTGGGATGCCGATAGCCCGCCAGCATTTAAAGGCTTCCTCGTCATCCAGGTAAATGGTTATCCAGAGTTTCTCCGGCGCCAGGTGGAGTCGTTCGGTGACGAACTCCCAGGCCCACTCTATCGTTTCTTTCTTAAAATAGTCGCCGACGCTAAAGTTGCCCAGCATTTCGAAGAAGGTCATGTGCGAGGCGTCGCCGACGGACTCGATATCGGTGGTTCTAAAGCACTTCTGACAGGAGGCGAGGCGCGGCGCCGGCGGTTTAGCCTGTCCCATGAAATAAGGCTGTATCTGCACCATGCCGGCGGTGGTCAGGAGTAAAGTGGGATTATCTTTAGGTATAAGGGAGGAGGAGGGGATAACCTTATGTCCCTTTTCTTCAAAGAACTTTAAAAACAAAGAACGCAGTTCATCGCTATTCATGCAAAGCTCCAGAGTCAGGTGATTATTTACCTATGATTGTAAGTGGGAGAGGTATGAACTGTCAATGAGTTATCAAACTGTCATTACGGTCATCGCTAATACATTAAGTTGTTATTTGTTTTATTGTATTACACAATTCACTGTCATTCTGGCGCAGGCTTCAGCCCGAGTTCAGCCCGAGGGCCAGAATCCACTTTGGGTATTAATAAGAAATAGATTCATAGGTAGATTCCAGCCTTCGCTGGAATGACAACTCTGTTTAAACAAACAATGACTAACGTAACCCCTTGATATACTTCTTAAACTCCGCGCCGATATCCTTACTCTTTAAAGCCAGGTCGACGTTAGCCTTTAGCCAGCCTAAAGGCGTGCCGGCGTCATAGCGTTTACCCTTGAATTCAACGGCGTAAAGCTTCTCTTTTTTCAGCAACGTATTAAGCGCGTCGGTCAATTGTATCTCGCCGTTTTTACCCGGTTTGGTCTCTTTTAATATCTCCAGGATGCGGGGGGTTAAAATATAGCGTCCCACGATGCCGAGGCGCGATGGGGCTTTAGCAGGCTCCGGTTTCTCTACCAGACTTAGTATCTCATAAACTCCATCCTCCACCTTCTTCGGCTCGATAATGCCGTATTTTCCGGTATCCTCGGCACTTACTTTTTCAACGGCAACCACGCCGGCATTGTATTTTTCATAAACCGCCAGCATCTGCTTGAGAACCGGCACGTCGCTATCGATAATATCGTCCGGCAGCATCACGGCGAAAGGTTCATTCCCGACAACCACGTTCACCGTTAATACCGCGTCGCCTAGTCCCTTTTGTTCTTTCTGGAGGACGTAGCAAAATTCCGCCATGCTGGAAATCTCGCCCATCTGTTTAACAAGTTCTTTTTCCCCTTTGCTAGCGAGAAATTCTTCAAGCTCGAGTGAACGGTTAAAATAATCCTCTATAGCTCGTTTACCGGCTGAAGTTACGAGGATAATCCGGTCGATGCCGGACTTTATCGCTTCCTCTACGGAGTAATGAATCAAAGGCTTATCCAACAGGGGCAGCATCTCTTTAGGCTGGGCGCGGGTGATGGGTAAAAAGCGCGTTCCCCAGCCGGCTGCGGTAATAACTGCTTTACGTACTTTCATTTCGTCCTCCTCATATCAAGAATAAAAGCCGCGGCGCCGTAAACCCCTGCCTCGTTACCCAGCTTCCCCCTTACCACCTTTACCCCGCGGGCGTTAATTGAAAACGACCTCTCTGCCACCATCTTCCTCGCCCGGGGCGATAATCATCTCCCCCAAAGCCGCTATCCCTCCACCCAGAACAATCATCTCCGGATTAAATATGTTGGCGATATTTACCATCCCCACCCCCAGATAAAAAGCCGCCCTTTTTATAACATCCTGCGCCAGCTTATCGCCTTTTTTTGCAGCTTCGCTTATCTTCTCTGTAGTAATGCGTTTAATCTGTTCACTGGTGAGTATTGATTTTTCGCCCTTTTTAATGCGGCTAATAAAATCATTTTCTATCGCCGTACCGGAGGCGTATATCTCGAGGCAGCCGGTATTCCCGCAGCCGCATTTCAGTCCCTCCGCTTCCACGGTCATATGCCCTAATTCCCCCGCTCCACCCTCCTTACCTAAGTACAGCTTCCCATCGATGATAATGCCGCCGCCGATACCCGTCCCCAGCGTTAATAAAACGAGGTTCCTAACACCTTTCCCCACTCCGTATCGCTGCTCGCCTAAAGCCGCCGCGCTGGCGTCGTTAACGACGTAAGTATCGATGCCTGTCTTTTTCTTAATAATTCTCGCTAATGCTAAATTCGTCCAGCCGGGGAGGTGGGGAGAAGGGGTGACAACAATCCCCCTTGTCGTATCGATACCGCCAGCGCAGGCGATACCTACGCCGCCGATTTCTTCGAGCGATGTTTTATTTTTTGTCGCTGTTTCTCTTATGGCTGTCACCAACCGGCCGACAACGGCATTAGTGCCCTCCCGCGCTAATGTGGGGCGGATGTCTTTAGACAACATCTTACCGTCGGCGCTAAAGAGGGCGGCCATTATCTTGGAGCCGCCGATGTCAACAACGATTAATGGCTGTTTCTTTTGTAATGTTGCTTTTATCATCCTTGATTATTCTGCCAGGAAATTAAGCACTATTTTATTAAATTCATCCGGGCGTTCGAACATCGGCATATGACCGCAGCGGTCGAAGATATGCAGTCTAGCTCCGGGAATCTTATTCACTGTGATTTCGGCATGACTGACGGGAATAATGCGGTCCTGCTTGCCCCATAAAATTAGAGTCGGTACACCGATTTTCCCTAAATCTTTAAGAAAAGGTTTGGTTAATTTACCGCGCTGACCGCCCAGGTTAATACCGGCGCGTAAGACGGAGAGTAACGATTTAGTAGCGTTAGGTAACGTGCCCAACTCATAGCACATTTTAACCAGTTCCGGCGTGACTAAAGCCGGGTCATAAACTATTTTCTTCCATAGATTTTCCGTGCCCTTAAGAGAAGGACGAGTCAATAACTCGCCGAGCAAGGGCAGCGAACAGACTCTAAAATCAATAATAACTTCTGGTCCCATACCGGCATTATCTATCAGCACCAGCTTTTCAACCTTTTCAGGATACTGTAAAGCGAACTGTAAAACTAATCCCCCGCTCAGCGAGTTCCCCACCAAAGTGGCTTTCTTGATATTCATCCTGTCCATAAAGTCGCCGATAAACTGCACAAGGATATCGATATCCTTTACCAGCGGGGTTTTATCGGAACGGCCAAAGCCCACTAAATCCATCGCGAAAACGCGGTGTTTCTTCGATAGCGGTTCTACGTTATACATCCAGTTTTCAATAAAGCCGCCCAGCCCGTGTACAAGAATAACATTAGACCCTTTATCCCCCGCCGCCCAATAGCGCGTATTGATATCGCCAACCTTAACGTATTTATCCTGCGGTAATGATGTTGACACGGTTTCCTCCTTAAAAAATGTTACGTCTTAACGGCTCCCCTGTATCCAAGCTCGGCTATCAATATATCCATCACCAGGTCGGAGTTATCATACTTCCCGGTTTTAATTGCTATATCGGCTTCCAGCAGTTTATGATACACCTCTTTCAAGCGGGATAGTGAATATTTATCCGCCTGCTCCCAGGCTTTGCGCAGCACGAAGTCGGAGGTCAAGCCGAGCCTGGTCTGAATATCATTACGCGAGCGGCCGCTTTCACGCATTTCTTTAACCTGAAAAATAATCCTCACCTGACGAGCCAGCATGACTAAAATCTGCGTCGGTGCCATCCCCTGCTTGAAAAGCTGCTGTAATAGTTCCTGGGCTAAAGCGACACGCGATTCGATTATCGCGTCCACCATGTTAAAGACATTGGCTTCCTGAACGTTGCTGACTATCGCTTTAACGTCCGCTTCCTCTATCTGACGACCGCCGGTATATAGCGCCAACTTATCGACCTCGTTAGCCATCGCCCAGAGGTCGTTACCCACCAGCCGCACCATTAAGTCCACCGCTTTTTTCGAAATACCACCCTTCCCCACCCTCTTTTCAACCCACTGGTTTATCTGGCTGCCTTTTAACGATGGAAAGGTACTGACCTTAGCTTTAGAAGCCAAGTCATGCAATAACAGATTAGTTGATCTAATATTACCGCCGATTATCACCAGTTCGGTGAAAGGCGGGAGATTTTTAACCGCTTCGACGAAAGGCTGATGATTCTCGGTGGGTTCGGATTGGCGGGAGGTTTTTTTCTTACCGTTTTTACCCTTTGGCTCAAAGCGCTCGAATAATCCATCAACAACGACCAGGCGTTTATCGGCGAGGAAAGGCACTGTTTCACAAACGGACCGTAGTTGCTCGGGGGTAACTTTCGCACCCTCAAGCTCGGTAGTATTGGGCATTAAAGCGGCGGGGTCACCGGCAGACTTTTTTATCGCTTCCAGCGCCTGGCGGATGGAAAAATCGTCCTCGCCGATGAGAATGTGCAGCAAAATTTTACTCCTCTATCAACAGCTTCAAGTCATTATAACATATCACCGAACGGACGCTACATATGATTTGACAAAACACCGATGTTAACGAATAATCGTTGTTATGAGTCTCAACATCGGCATCATCGGTCTGCCTCAAAGCGGTAAAACTACTATCTTTAACGCTCTTACTGGCGGTAAAGCCGATACCGCCCTGCATAGTGCCGTCGGTGCTTCAGCGCATATCGGTGTAGCCCATGTGCCCGAACCCCGTCTTAAAGTTTTAGCCGATATTATCCACCCTGCTAAAATGGTATACCCCGAAATCAAATACATTGACGTCGGCGCCTCGGTGAAAAGTCTCGCTAAAGATAAAGGCATCGGCGGTCAACTGCTCAACCAGCTTAGCAGTGTTGATATCCTTATCTGTGTCGTCCGCGCTTTTAAAGACGAAAGCATCCCCCACCCCAACGGCAGTCTGGACATCAAGCGTGATATCGAAGCCTTAAACCTGGAGTTAGTTTTTTCCGACCTGGCAATCATGGAACACCGACTCGAAAAACTTGAAGACTCGTTAAAAGCCGCTAAACCCGGCGAACGTCCCCCTTTCCAGCAGGAGAAAGATATTCTGCTGGGCTTTAAAGCCGAACTGGAAAAGGATATAGCCCTGCGCACTCTGCCGATGGACGCTACCGCCCTCCGTTTAGTCACCAATTATCAGTTCCTGACCGCTAAACCGATGCTTATCGTCGTCAATATCGATGAAACCCAACTGACGCAAACCGCTGCTTTAGAAGCGGAGCTCAACAAGCAGTTTGCCGACTCTAAATGCCGGGTAGTGACGCTTTGCGGCAAGTTGGAGATGGAACTTGCCCAGCTGGACGAAAAAGCCGCCCAGGAATTCCGCAGCGAGTACGGACTAAAAGAGTCGGGACTGGAACGCACCTTCAAAACGTCTTACGAGTTATCCGATATGATAACTTTTTTCACCGGCGGAGCGAACGAGGCGCGTGCCTGGTCGATTAAGAAAAATACCCCCGCCCAGAAAGCCGCCGGCAAAATTCACACCGACATGGAAAAGGGTTTTATCCGCGCCGAGACTATCCAGCTTGATGAGTTGGTTAAATGCGGCAGTATCGCCGAAGCCAAAAAGAAGGGACTCCTCCGTCTTGAGGGGAAGGAATACATCGTGCAAGACGGCGACTATATTACGTTTCTCTTTAATGTGTAGCCTTACGTACCATCAGTTTTAAGCCGTTTTCGCCCGTCACCACGATATCTTCACCGGGGTTGATTTCGCCCTCTTCGGCAACCGCCCTCCAAAGCTCCCCTTTTATTTTCACCATCCCCTCCGGCTTAAGCATCCCCGCCGCTTTACCCGTCGCGCCAATCATTGATGTTTGACCAATGGATTGTTCTTTCTTTAAAATACTGGTAGTAAAAATAAAAATAAAGGTACCGATAACACCCCACCCCACCATCACCCCGATTAATATCCCGACATGTAAATTGATATTAAAGTACGGCAGCAGCCATTGCCAGACCGCCCAGATAGCCAACTGCTCTAGAGCCATGCTGATAACCGCTAAAACCAGCCGGGTCAAAGTTAATCTTTTATTCATGTTTTCAGGCTATATTATAACAAGCTTACAAATAATAATGACATTTTTTGATGAAAACAAACAGTTTTTTTTAAAAAAATGATACGGGGCTTGACAAGCTTATTATAATTATGATATCCTTTATATTTGTAGTAAGTAATAATGCCCCAAGTGTTTGTTGCTCTAGTTTCCCGTACGTAAATGAATTATACAATGCCGTATAAACGTGCGCATTTTTAGTCTCGAGTAATATCGCCTGTCAGAATCTGTAATTGTTGTATTTGCTAAGGAGTAGAGATGACGTTAGCATCGCGAGTATCTGTGTCTAAGCCCCGAAGAATTATCCCCCGTAAATCCTACGCTAAACTACCTACCGTTCTCGAAGTGCCTAATCTTATCAAAGTTCAGCTTGATTCCTTCCAGCGTTTCCAGGAAGAAGGCATCAAACAGCTGCTGGAAGAAATTTCACCGATTAAAGACTTAACTGGCAACCGGCTGGAGCTTAGCTTTATTGCCTATGAGTTCCGCGAACCGCGTCCCGGCCATTCCGAAGAAGAATGCCACGAACGCGACCAGACCTTTTCTGCCCCGCTTTACGTTAAAGTACGGCTGCTCGTTAAAGAAACCGGTGAAATTAAAGAGCAGGACCTTTTCTTCGGCGATATCCCGCTGATGACGTCTAAAGGCACGTTTATCACCAGCGGCGCCGAGAGAGTAGTGGTCAGCCAGCTTTTGCGTTCACCGGGCGTTTACTTCACTGCTGAGGAAGACCCCGTTTCCGGTCGGCACCTATGTAATGCCAAACTTATACCGACCCGCGGCGCCTGGCTGGAGTTTGAGACCAGCAACCGTAACGTTATCTCCACCAAAATTGACGGCAAGCGGAAAATACCCATCACCACCCTGCTGCGCGCCATCGGCTTTAGCGAAGACGGGGAGATAATTAAGCTGTTCGAGAAAGAAGAAAAACAGTCCGAATATAAATATATCAGCGCTACGATGGAGCGCGAGCCGGCGATAAGAAATAAAAAAGACGCCATGCTCGATATTTATAAAAAACTCCACCCCGGCGAGCTTCCGTCCGAAGCCAACGCCGAAAAACTCATCCATAACCTCTTCTTCGACGCTACCCGTTACGACCTCGGCAACGTCGGACGCTATAAGCTGAATAAGCGTCTCGGCGTAGATGTTAGCTTAAAAGAGCGGACGCTGACGAGAGAAGATATCATCGAAATCGTCAGGCACATCATTTTAGTCAACAACGGCAAAGACCATAGCGACGACATCGACCACCTGGGCAATCGACGCGTGCGTACCGTCGGCGAGCTGGTGCAAACCCAGTTCCGCATTGGCTTCCTGCGACTGGAACAGGTCGTGCGAGAGCGTATGAGCATTATCAGCACCGAAGCCATCACGCCGAGCGCTCTGGTTAACATCCGACCTATCGTCGCCGCCGTTAGGGAATTTTTCGGTGGTTCGCAGCTATCGCAGTTCATGGACCAAACCAATCCTCTAGCCGAGCTGACCCATAAGCGCCGTCTTTCCGCGATGGGTCCCGGCGGTTTATCCCGTGACCGCGCCGGCTTCGAAGTGCGCGACGTCCATTTCTCCCACTACGGTCGCATCTGCCCTATCGAGACGCCTGAAGGTCCGAACATCGGTCTTATCGGCTCGCTGGCAACCTATAGCATTATTAACGAATACGGCTTTATCGAAACGCCCTACCGCAAAGTCATCCACGAGGTCAGTAATAAAGATAAGCACATCGTCGGACGGACCATTAACGAGGATGTTAATGACGATAAGGGCAAGCTGGTGGTTAAAGCCCATACCGTCGTTACTAAAGAAATCGCCGAAAAACTCGGTAAACTGAAACCCCATAAAATAAAGGTTGTCCCCTATGTTTCTAACGAGATTAACTACTATCCCGCCGACGAAGAAGATAAGTACATTATCGCCCAGGCTAACGCCCCGCTCGATGAAAACAACCAGTTTAAAGAGAAGCGGATTGAAGCCAGGCTGGCGGACGGTTATCTTCTAGAGACGCCTGACAATATACAGCTAATGGATGTTACCCCCAAGCAGGTCGTTAGTGTGGCAACGGCTTTAACGCCCTTCCTGGAACACAACGACGCTAACCGCGCTTTGATGGGCGCCAACATGATGCGTCAGGCAGTGCCTTTACTGCGTCCCCAGGCGCCGGTGGTCGCTACTGGTATGGAGACGGAAGCCGCCAAGCACAGCCGCCAGGTCGTCTTCGCCGAAAAAGCCGGCGTCGTGACCGAGATGGAAGGCAACATCGATGAGAAAGGCAACACCAAATACCGCATCGTCGTTACTCACAATGACGGCTCGACTAAAAACTATGATTTAATGAAGTTTGTTCGCACCAATCAGGGAACCTGTATCAACCAGCGTCCGTTAGTCAATAAAGGCGAAAAAGTGGAAATCGGACAGGTCTTAGCCGATAGCTCGGCTACTGAAAACGGTGAGCTGGCGTTAGGACAAAACGTAACCGTCGCCTTCATGAGCTGGGAAGGCTATAACTTCGAAGACGCGATTATCTTAAGTTCCCGTATGGTCGAGCAGGACTTCTTTACCTCCATCCACATCAACAAGCACGAAGTAGAAGCCCGCGATACCAAACTGGGACCCGAAGAAATCACCCGCGATATCCCGAATGTGGGCGAAGAAAGCCTGCGCGAGCTCGATGAAGACGGCATTATCCGCATCGGCGCCGAGGTCATGCCCGATGATACGTTAGTCGGTAAAATCACCCCTAAAGGCGAAACCGAGCTTTCCGCCGAGGAAAAGCTGCTGCGGGCAATCTTCGGTGAAAAAGCGCGCGAGGTTAAAGACACCTCGTTAAGAGTCCCTCACGGCGAGTGGGGTAAAGTCATTAACGTTAAAGTTTACACCCGTAAAGATAGCAAGAACGGCAGCGATGACCTGCCCGCCGGCGTTAACCAGTGGGTGCAGGTATGGATAGCTCAAAAACGTCGTGTCTCGGTCGGCGATAAATTAGCTGGACGCCACGGCAATAAGGGCGTTATCTCTATTATCGCCCCGAAAGAAGATATGCCTTTCCTGCCCGACGGTACGCCGGTCGATATCATCCTCGACCCTATCGGCGTTCCGTCCCGCATGAATATCGGCCAGGTACTGGAAACGCATCTGGGTTGGGCGGGAGAGATACTAGGGTTTCGCGCTTTAACCCCTGTCTTCGATGGCGCTAACGATTTAGCTATCGAAGATGCTCTCTGCCGCGCCTGGATTGTCCAGCAGTCAGGGGCCGAAGACTCCAACCCCGGCGAAGATAAAGCGCCTTATAAAGAAGATGTCGCCATCGCCTGGGTTAACGAACACGGTTATGACGGTAAGGCTGTATTTGATGAAAAGCTGCACGGCAAAGCCCGCGATATTGGACTTCGTTTATGGCTGGAAGAGCTTAGTATTTCCGCTAAGAAACTAAGCGTTGAAGAACTGGAAAAGGTCGTGGAAAAAGTTAACGCGGAGAGTAGATTCTCACCGCCGACTTACGGCAAGGTGATTCTCCATGACGGACGCACCGGCGAGCCTTTCGACCAGCCGGTTACCGTCGGTAGCATCTATATGATGAAACTTATCCACCTGGTCGAGGATAAAGTCCACGCCCGCTCCACCGGCCCCTATTCCCTCATTACCCAGCAGCCGCTGGGCGGCAAGGCGCAATTCGGCGGTCAACGCTTCGGCGAAATGGAGGTCTGGGCGCTCGAAGCCTACGGTGCCGCTCATAACCTCCAGGAAATGTTAACGATTAAGTCCGACGACGTTACCGGTCGCGCTAAAGCTTACGAATCCATCATCAAGGGCGATGATATCCTGCAGCCCGGCGTGCCGGAATCTTTTAAAGTTTTAGTTAAAGAGTTACAGAGTCTGGGGCTGGCATTAGAAGTAATTAACGAAGAAGAAACCAAAGTCGCCCCGGCCGAAGAGACCATTGATGAGGGTTATAAAGACGAGGCTTTTAAGCTAGAGACGGAAGTTAAGAATGTTGAAGAACCGCAAGAACAGCGCTGGAGAGAGGTAGATAACGATGTTCGAGATTAATGATTTTGATGCCGTCCGCATCTCGCTGGCTTCACCCGAGCAGATTCGAAGCTGGTCTTACGGTGAAGTCACCAAACCGGAAACTATCAACTATCGTACCTTGAAACCGGAGCGTGACGGGCTTTTCTGCGAGAGAATTTTCGGTCCCACCAAGGACTTCGAATGCTATTGCGGCAAGTATAAAAGGATACGCTATAAGGGCGTCATTTGCGATAAATGCGGCGTCGAAGTCGCCCGCGCTAAAGTGCGCCGCGAACGTATGGGACATATCGAGCTTGCCTGCCCTGTGACGCATATCTGGTTCGCTAAAGGCATACCGAGCCGCATTGGCCTCCTCCTCGACCTTTCGCCGCGGAGCCTGGAGCATGTCATTTATTTCTCCCAGTATATCGTCACCGCAGTTAATGACGAAGCCCGCCAGGCTGCCATTAAAAAACTCGAAGATGAAACCACTCTAAAAATTGAAGAACGGCAAAAAGCCGTCGACGAGCAAACCGCCCAGATGGAGAAGGACAAAGCCACCGTTGACGAAATTAATAAAGTCCGCGGCGATTTCGTCGATGAAAAAACGAAGCTGGAAGCGGAGCTCGCCCAGGAAGTTGAAAAGCTCAAGGGGCTCTATGTTAAACAGCTGCTGACCGAGAACCAGTATCACGATTATAAACAAAAGTACGGCGATGTTTTCGAGGCGGGGATGGGCGCCGAATCTATTTTGCAGATTATGAAGACCATCAACCTCGATGAAATCCGCAACCGACTGCTGCTGGAAACACAATCCAGTTCCGGACAGCGCCGCAAGAAAGCCAGTAAACAATTGCGTGTTGTCGAAGCTTTCCGTAACAGTGGTAACAAGCCGGAGTGGATGATTTTAACTGTCCTCCCCGTACTACCGCCCGATTTACGCCCGATGGTTCAGCTGGACGGCGGGCGCTTCGCCACCAGCGACCTTAATGACCTGTACCGGCGCGTTATCAACCGCAACAACCGCCTCCACCACCTGATTGATATCGGCGCTCCGGAGATTATTATCCGCAATGAAAAACGCATGCTTCAGGAAGCCGTCGATTCGCTTATCGACAACGGACGGCGTGGACGTGCTATTTCAATCAGCGGCAATCATAAACTAAAGTCGCTCTCCGATATGCTGCGCGGTAAGCAGGGACGCTTCCGCCAGAACCTGCTGGGCAAACGCGTCGACTACTCCGGACGCTCGGTAATCGTTTGCGGTCCCGAATTACAATTGCATCAATGCGGTCTGCCGCGGCGTATGGCGTTAGAGCTATTTAAGCCCTTCGTCATGCGGCGGTTAGTACAACAGGGACTGGCGCCCAATATCAAGAGCGCCAGGAGACTGGTAGAAAGAGCCAAAGCCGAAGTCTACGATATCCTCGAAGAGGTTATTAAAGAACGGCCGGTGCTGCTCAACCGCGCTCCTACCCTCCATCGCTTAAGCATCCAGGCTTTTGAGCCGGTGCTTATCGACGGCAGTGCTATCCAGATACACCCGCTGGTTTGTTCCGCCTTTAACGCCGACTTCGATGGCGACCAGATGGCGGTCCACATTCCTCTATCTAGAGCCGCCGTTAAAGAGGCGCGCGATATGATGCTTAGCCACCATAACATCCTCCTCCCCAGCAGCGGCGAACCTACCGTTTCACCGACTCTTGACATGGTGCTCGGCTGCTATTACCTGACGACTATCAGGCATAAAAGTACTGATGAGAATAAGGTTTACGGCGGTTTTGAAGACGCTAAACTCACCTATGAATTCGGCGCTATTGACCTGCGCGAAGAAATAAACGTGCGTCTGCCCGAAACCGGCGAAAGGATAAAAACCAGCGTCGGACGCATCATGTTTAACGAAGTTCTCCCCAAAGAGATGGGCTACATTAACAAGATTGTCGATAAAGCAACCCTGAAACAAATCGCCACTCGATGCAGTAAAATCCTTAGCGACGAAGAGACCGGTAAGGTGCTGGACGCCATTAAACTCTTGGGTTTCCGTTTCGCCACAAAATCCGGCATCACTATCGCCATGAATGATATCGAGGTGCCGGCGAACAAGCCGCAAATGTTAGCCGAAGCCGAAGCCAAGGTCGCCATAATCGAAAACCAGTATCACCGCGGTCTCATTACCGAGGACGAACGTTATAACGGAGTGGTCGATATCTGGAACGAGACCACCAACGCTATTACTAACACTATTCAGAATAACCTCGACCGCTACGGCGGCGTTTATATGATGGCTCATTCCGGCGCTAAAGGTAATATTTCGCAGATACGCCAGATGGCCGGTATGCGTGGTCTGATGACCGACCCCGCCGGTAAAATCATCGAATTCCCCATTAAGTCCAGTCTTCGCGAAGGCCATAGCGTACTGGAATACTTCATTTCCACCCACGGCGCGCGCAAAGGTCTGGCTGACACCGCTTTAAGGACATCCGATAGCGGTTATCTCACCCGACGTCTCATCGACGTCGCCCAGGACGCCATCACCTCCGAAGATGACTGCGGCACCACCGAAGGCATCGTCGTCACCGAACCGAAAGAAAAAGGACTCCTTCCCTCCCTCACCGAACGTATTCTCGGACGTTTAGCCGCCATCGACATCGTCGACCCGAAGACGAAGAAAGTTATCGTTGCCCGCAACGAGGAAATCGACGAAACGAAAGTTGAGTTGATTATTAAAGCCGGCTTAACGTCGGTACTGGTTCGTTCGCCGCTGACCTGTCTATCGCGTCGCGGCTCCTGCCGTTCTTGTTACGGTCGCGACCTTGCCCGCGGTAAACTGATTGAACAAGATGTCGCCGTAGGTATTATCGCTGCCGAAAGTATCGGCGAACCGGGCACCCAGCTAACACTGCGTACCTTCCATACCGGTGGCGTAGTTGGACTCGATATCACCTCCGGTCTGCCTAGAGTCGAAGAACTTTTCGAAGCCAGAACGCCTCGCGGTCAGGCGATTATTTCAGAAATCGACGGCGTTGCTGAAGTTGTACAGGGCGATGAAGGTAGAAAGATCAAAATCGTTAGCACCGAAATTTATAACGATGAGTACGCTCTACCGGTCGGCTGGCATGTCATGGTTAAGAACGGTCAGCACGTCGACATCGATACGGTTTTAGCCGCTCCGCCCGCACCTGCTAAAGGTAAAGGCAAGAAAGCTAAAGAGGAAACCACTCCCGAAGTCCAGCCGCTGGTGGCGCGCTTCGCCGGCCAGGTTAATGTTAAAAAGAAGCAACTGCTCATCAGCTACGCCGAAAAAGAAGAGCGGGAGTATATCGTGCCCTCTACGGCCAGTATCTGGATTCAGAACGCCGCGCAGGTTAAAGCCGGCGAACAATTAACCGACGGCTCTATCAACCCCCACGACATCCTGCGGATACTGGGTAAGGAAGCCGTACAGCAATACCTGGTGGACGAAGTGCAGAAAGTTTACCGCTCGCAGGGTGTGACCATTAACGATAAACACATCGAGGTTATTGCGCGTCAGATGCTGACCAAGGTGCGTATCGATTCGGCTGGCGATACCGACCTTGTACCTGATGAGCTGGTTGATAAATATGTCTATGAAGACACTAATGCTAGAGTTCTCGCCGAAGGCGGCGAGCCGGCGACGGCGCATACTGTGTTATTGGGTATCACCCGGGCATCATTAAGCACCGATAGCTGGCTGGCGGCGGCATCGTTCCAGGAAACCACCAGGATTCTTACCGAAGCAGCCGCTAACGGCAAGGTGGATTGGCTGGTGGGGCTTAAAGAAAACGTTATCATCGGTAAGCTGATACCGGCGCGTTACCTTAAAGAAGAACAGCTTGCCGAGCTTAAAGCCGGTGAAGAAACCGAGGCGATGCGTATACTGGCTAGCCTTGCCGGAACTGCTGAAGATACGCCTGGTGAAGCCGCTCCCGAAGGCGCGGTAGCCACCGCCGAACCGGTCGTTACTCCGGAAGATATCGCCGAAGAAATCGTCGACGACTCCGCTAAAAATGCCGACGAATCCAAAGACGAAGAAGAATAGCATTACCTAGTTTATTGATGGGTTAAATGAAAAATTTATAAAATTTCCTCTCCCCTCAGAGGGAGAGGATTAAGGTGAGGGGGAAGACCCCTTTCCTTTTTAATGAAGGGGTTTTATTATTATAGGGACAACGGATTTTAAGAATCCGTCATTCCCACGAAACTTGTCCCGTACTTGATACGGGAGCGGGAATCCAGTTTGGGATGGGAGGTGACGCGCTATAGCACGCATTATATCTGGCAAACCGACCGAGGAAGATAAGCCCCTCGAAAATAGTCTTCGTCCCCGCAGCCTGACTGACTTTATCGGGCAGGAAAAAACGAAGGAAAATCTTAAGATAGCTATCACCGCGGCTGAGCGGCGGGGCGAACCTATCGACCACGTCCTTTTTTACGGTCCACCGGGACTCGGCAAAACCTGCCTTGCCCATATCATCGCCGCCGAGGTCGGCGTCAATATAAAAACGACGTCCGGTCCGGCTATCGAGCGTACTGGCGACCTGGCGGCTATTTTAACCAACCTCCGCAGTCACGATATCCTCTTTATCGACGAAATCCACCGCCTTAACCGCTCCATCGAGGAGATACTTTACCCCGCCCTCGAGGACTTCGCTTTAGATATCATTATCGGCAAGGGACCCGGCGCTAAAAGTTTGCGGCTCAACCTCCCCAAATT
The DNA here is from genome assembly GCA_963759785.1 of uncultured Chloroflexia bacterium. Classification (GTDB taxonomy): domain Bacteria; phylum Chloroflexota; class Dehalococcoidia; order Dehalococcoidales; family RBG-16-60-22; genus RBG-13-51-18. The sequence continues at coordinate 596,525 of CAVXAM010000007.1, read as the reverse complement.
CACCCTGATTGGTGCCACCACCCGTTATGCCCTCCTCTCGCCCCCATTACGCGATAGGTTCGGCTCGGTCTTCCGTCTCGATTTTTATGATGCTGCCGCGCTCCAGAAAATCACCGAGCGGTCAGCCAGAATATTGGGGGTGGAGGCTAAAGAGGACGGACTAAAAGAAATTGCCAGCCGCGCTCGCGGCACGCCCCGCGTCGCTAACCGCCTGCTTAAGCGGGTACGGGACTACGCCCAGGTAGTAGCAGACGGCGTAATAACACAAAAAGTAGCTAAAGATGCTTTAGCCAAATTAGGGGTTGACCTCATCGGCTTAGACGAAACCGACCATAAAGTTCTGCATACCATCATCGAGAAGTTTAACGGGGGACCGGTGGGGCTGGATACTATCGCCGCCTCGATTAGCGAGGAGGCGGATACCATCACCGACGTTTATGAACCCTTTTTAATGCAGTTGGGCTTTTTAGAGCGTACCCCGCGCGGGCGCCTCGCCACCAAACTCGCCTACGAGCACCTCGGACTGCCCTTCAATAGAAAAAATCAGCCTAATCTTCTCTAGCAATCCCTACCACAAATTCGCTACCGCCGGTACACTGACGCGGTCTTGTAATCGAATAGCGCCACTGGGGCAGCTAGCACGGCAGACACCGCATCCAAAACACTTCGTTATATCTATCCAGGCTTTTTTATTGCCGGCGCTATAGCTTAAAGCTCCGAACTGGCAGACCCGCATGCAGGCGCGGCAGCCGTTGCATTTTTCTACGTCCAACTCGGCGACGTATTCCGCCCGGAACATCATCGGCATCCCTTTAACGATGGTATTCTGCATTGCGCCGCAATCAGCCCGGTCGCAGTTACAGATGCCGGTGATAAAAGGCGTTAACTCCGTCCATACGGAATGGCAGAGGCCTTGTTTTTCAAATTCGCGGAACTGGGCAAGCGCTTCTTCCTTGCTGACCTTCTCTGCCTCATAAAAATCTGGTCCTGTTTGATATCCAGAACCAGGTTCATTAACGATTCTTTGGGCTTCTTCTCCCTGCGGTTCTAAACTGATGCCATAACAAAAACGCTGTTCTTTGACGCCGCCCTTTGTCTTACGACAAACGCAATTTACGCGTATAATGTTGTTGACGATACCAAATACCTGCTCGACATCTTCGATAGGCAACACCTGGCCGAAGTGCGTATTATGGAGGCGGCGGGCGATATTGGGCTCCTGGAGAGCCCGGATGAAAAACGGGGCTTTGCGTATCCTTTCCCAGCGCTGTAAATCCCGCCCTATAAACTTCCAGTCAAAAACGCCCTTCTTTTCCAGTTCGCTTTTTAATTCCTGCGAATAGTTTTTAGCCTGTAAATACCACTTCTTGCCCTCGCCATGTTTATGACAATACTCGCACATGAGAATCCTCTCTGTAGGTTTTTATGTTTCCTTGTATTATATAACTATTATTCCGGTTTGCCAATTTGTAAATAAAACAATTTAAAGATAATATTTAAACGATGAAAAAAGTCCTGGTTCACGTTTGCTGTGCACACTGCGCCGCTTATACGGTGGAACACTGGCGGGGGCAGGGTTACGAGGTGGAAGGATTCTGGTACAACCCCAATATCCACCCCTTTTCCGAGCACCAGCAGCGTCTGGAAAGCATTAAAGCGTTAGCTAAAGAAATCAACCTGCCACTCATCATTTACCCCGATTACGACGTCATCGCGTACTTTAAGAGGGTGGTGGGACATGAAGCCGAGCGCTGTGGCGATTGTTTTGAGATGCGCCTGACTAAAACAGCGGAAACTGCCCGTGATAACGGTTATGACGCCTTTACCACCACCCTGCTCATCAGTCCCCACCAAAAACACGACCTGATTAAAGAAATCGGTGAAAAGGTGGCGGGGGAAAAGGGAGTGGCGTTTCTTTACGCCGACCTGCGTAAACGTTATTCCGACAGCCGCCATATCACCAAGTCGATGAACCTCTACCGCCAGCAGTACTGCGGCTGCCTCTTTAGTGAATGGGAACGCTATAGCGAAGAACATCAATAAAAAAGGGAGCCCCGGTTGCCCGGGACTCCCCGTTTTTTTTCCGATATCCCTTTTCTTAGTCTTCGATAGAGTAAGCTATCTGGACAGTCGTGGTGATTTCGAGCTGTCCGGGACTGATTGAAGTTGTGTCTATTGCCGGGGCTGCGGCTTCAAGTCTGTTGCTGATATAGTTGCCGGACGGCATATAGGTGTTCTCGGAAATGTAAGTTACTTTACCCAGTTTAACTCCGGTTAGAGTAGCCATCTGTTCGGCTTTTGCTTTCGCGTAGGTGATAGCTTTTTCTCTAGCCTGTGCATAGTAGATATTCGGGTCCTCGACCGTGAAGTTGATGCCGTTGATGCGGGTATAATCCCCGCCCGCGGCGACCACGGCGTCAATCACTGGACCAGCCTTATCAACCTCCCTGATTTTCGCAACGACGGTGTTCGTCACCTTGTAGCCGATGATAACGGATTCGCCGTCCTTGTCATTCCATTTAGTGACTTCGGTAATATTGTAGTACTGCGTCTGGATATCTTCTTCTTTGACGCCGGAAGCCTTAAGCGCGTTGACGACATTATTCATCGCTTCGGTCGCTTTAGATTGCGCTTCAGCTACAGTAGCCGCCTGCGCTTCGATACCCAGCGTCAGTTCGGCGATATCCGGAACGGCATAGACCTTGCCCGTACCGCTGACCCAGATGCCGTCCTGCTGACCGTACATGCTGCCTTCCAGCTTCAGTGTGCCGCTAACCTGGTTCGAGCCGCTGCATCCCGCCAGAAAGACCACCACCGCCAGTAAACCCACCCCAATAACTGCTAACCATATTTTTTTCATGATTAACCTCCTTGTGTTTTCCCTTTCAATATATATAACGCAATAAGCGTTACCGGGTTAGTCTGGTATTTTTTTAACACCATTGAATATCCAATTCAAGAATACTAGGAGGAGAGAAATAAGGATATCACTACTATTACTTAAAAAGTGGTTTACCAAAGCTACCCAAGATTGGCGATTGCTTGCAGGTAACCCTGCGTCAATATATCAATCGCCCGTTGCAGCGCGGGTTTGAGTGCTTCCGGCGCTTTATTGTACTGGTCGGTTAAGATTTTCAGGTTTTGTTCGTATTTTGTTGTTAAAAGCGTCCTTAATTGAGTAATCTCGGTAGGTTCGGTGGTTGTGGTGGTCTCGGTCGATTCGACGCTCTTGTTTTCTGCTGCGGGCGCTGCAAACGCAAAAACGAACTGGTTATTTGACGAAGCCGGTGCTGATGTCGTGGGAGGTGTAGTCGTTTCGGGCGCGGTCAACGAAGGTCCGGGAAGAGCGCCGTTTTCCATCATTAAGCCGAAAGCGCCTTTTTCGTTGTCCGCCACCACGTTGGATTCCATACCCGACATGGCTAGCAGCTGGACATTCATCCGTTCCGTAACCTGCTCTATCAGTTCGGCATTACCCGCTTCAGCCATTTTCACGATTTCCCCCACGCGATAGTCGACAAACCTGGCATAAAGTTCCGTCTTTGCCTGGTCGGAGAAAGTAAACGCTAACTGGACAGACTCGGTAGCCAGCTTAAGTCCGTATAAAGGATTATCCGGTAAGGCATTAGTCGCCGCTACAACCGTGCCGCTGCCCCCGACGAGTAGCGCTATAACGATAGCCACCGGCGCTACCCAGCGTACCTGCCACTTAAAGCCAGCCCCTGCTTTTTTAACCGGCAGATTGCGGATAGCATCCTGGAACTCATTGGCGGCGCGCTGCCGGAATTCGGGACGCGGTTTGACTAAAGCCGCCTGATGGGTTTCGTAAGCCGTGTTTAATAAAGGTTTTAACTCATCGGCGTATTTCGGATAAAGCTTTAGGCACGACTCGATAGACTCGCCCTTAATCAGCCGGTCGAGGCATTCACTTAAGATATTTTCAAATTCGTTCGCTTTAGCCATGATATTTACTCCGTCGCCAGCGCTCGACGTAACGCGGCGATAGCACTATGTTGTAATGCCTTAATGGCTCCTTCGCTCTTTTTCATAATGCCGGCGACCTCGGAAATCGATAACTCACTGGCGAAACGGAGTGAGATTACTTCCTGCTGGGCTGCCGTTAGTTTCTTGGTCGCTATAACGACTTCTTCCACAGTGACTTTCGTTTCCACCAGGTATTTCGGGTCGCCATCAGCCGCCGGAAACGGCAAGGACTCATCGAGCGGCACCGTAGCGTGTTTCGACTTCTTTCTAAAGAAGTCCACCACCTGGTTATGGGCGATACGATACAGCCAGGAGGAGAAAGGCATACCCTTTTCTTTATAAGAAGAGATGGACTTCAGGGCATGGAGAAAGACCTGCTGTGTCATATCCTCCGCCTCGGTTCTATCGCCGATTTTGATTGCTATGTAGCGATAGATCCTATCAAAGTGAGTTTCGTATAGTTGAGTTAAAGCCACCTGGTCGCCCTGTTGGGCGCGTCGGATAAGGCTTGGCTCATCTTGCACCGGATACCCCCATCCAGCGTCCCCCGCTTTACCGAGAGACTGAAAATCTGGTGTTACCCTGTGCATCTATTATAACGAAAAACGGCGGTATAAGATAGTTTTTAAGCTGAAACTTACTTAGAGAAAGTGTTATAATCAGGCAAAGCATTAAGAGTAGTTTCAAATGGCCATTCGTAATTTTTACCGGGAAAAATGCAACGGCTGCGGCATCTGCGTCGCCTGCTGTCCGATGGACGTGCTGCGGCTGGATACAAAGCGAAAAAAGCGGTCGTTAAATACCCTAAAGACTGCGTCGCCTGCTGGGGCTGCGAATCGTTCTGTCCCCGCGGCTGTTTCGATGTTTCACCGGAACGCGGCCGGGGCGAACTGGTCTCGCCGTATTAGAGGAAGTAATGAATAACATCGAGAGTTTAGGAACTGTAATAAAAACCGACGTGCTGGTGTTGGGGGCGGGCGGGGCGGGGATGTGCGCCGCGCTTAAAGCTAAAGAAAACAACGTGGACGTTCTGCTGATCGATAAAATGGGCATCGGCTGGAACGGGCAGGTGCCCATCGGCGGGGGTATCCTGGCTTACGTTTATCCGGACTACGCGGAAAAATGGGCGGAAAACGTCACCCGGCAGAGCTTTTTCTTTAATAACCAGGACTGGACGTTGCCAGTTCGGGAAATACATGCATCAAGTCCACGATGGATTTAGCCGCCATGGGCTTGACATTTTACAGAAATAAAGGCGAACTGAACATCCTCAACTGGGGACCGAATATCTACGTCACGCTTTTCGACGCACCGAAGTCGCTGGTGGCTTTAAAAAAGACGGCTTTAGCCCGCGGCGTAAAGATGATGGACAAGATTTACGCCATCGACCTCTTGAAAAACGACGGACAGGGTGGTCGGGGCTAGTCGGGCTGGGGCTGACTGGACGGCAAGACCTATCTCTTTAACGCCAAGGCGGTCATCATCGCCACCGGCAACTGCGGCTATATGCACGAAAAGACCTATAGCTCCGTCCTCGGCGAGGGGCCGGCGATGGGCTACCGCGCCGGCGCGCAGCTGGTTAACGCCGAGTTCAGCAGCAGCTATGTCTGGGGCATCAAAGTCCTCGGCAAAGAGCTGATGGGCATCCATTTCTATCTCTATCTGGAGAATGCCCGCGGCGAGAAAATCATGGGCAAGTATTATCCGGAGCTGATGACCGGCAAGCACTCGGTCTATACCTTCGACCCGCGCGTTATCGACGCCATGCAGAAAGAAGTGAAAGCCGGTCTCGGTCCCATTTATCTAAACCTTAAAGGACTAACCGACGCCGATATAGCCGGGCTGGCGGAAGACCAGGTGGAGGGACTAACCCACCTCATGGCTAACGACACGATGAAGCTGCTGCGCGAAAAAGCGGGCATCGACCCCTCTAAAGAGAGGATGGAGATGTGGCCCCGCTATCTTTACAGCGGCGGGGGACTGCGCATCGATATCAACGGCAAGACGACGCTGGATGGGCTTTACGCCGCCGGCGGCGCATCCAGCAATAGCTGGTCGGGGGGCGGCGGCGGACAGGGCGGCTTAGGCGTGCAGTCCGCGGCGGTGACGGGGTTCGTGGCGGGGGAAAACGCCGCCAAATACGCCGGACAAACACAAACGACTCGATATAGATTATCAACCAGGCGAAGAAAATCCTCGAAAGAGTCATGGCGCCGATGCAGCGTAAAGGCGATACCGATGCCTCCGACGTCGCCTACCGCGTCCATGAAGCGGTCGTCCCGATGAAGTATAATCGCCAGCGCGAAGCCGGCCGGATGAAAGAGGCGTTAGGCATCGTGAAGGACGCCAGAGAAAAACTAAGCCGCGTCGGCGCTAAAGATTTCCACGACCTGGCGCGCTATCATTCGGCGGAGAGTATGACGATGGCGGCGGAGTTCACCTATAAAGCCGCCCTGATGCGCGAGGAAAGCCGCGCCGGACATTTCCGCGAAGACTTCCCCAAGCGCGACGATAAAAACTGGTTTAAGTGGATAACCATCGAGCAGAAGAACGGCACCCCCCATTTATCCACCCTGCCCGTGCCGGTAGAGAAATATAAACTACAACCAAAGTAAATTCTTTGGTATACTTGTCATTGCGAGCGAAGCGTGGCAATCCCTTAGATAAATTAATGACGATGAATGAGATTGCCACGCCTGCGTGCCGTAACACTTCGGTGTGCAGACACGTCACTTCGTTTATACTGAGTGAAGCGAATGTATTCCTCGCAATGACCAACAACCAGAAACCCTTTGACATTTTGTTGGATAACTAGATATCATTATAATATAAGAAGCGATATATCGTCATATAACGGAGGTTATTCATGCTTAAAAGACTCGCCATTACCACCCAACCATTACCCCTATCTCTAAAATTCACCAATATTAAAACCTACGGCATTATCGCCGCGTTTGTGGTACTAAGCGTACTAACGCCGTGGGCTTTGCACCAGATTCCGAACGCCGGCGCCACCTATCTCCCGATGCACTTCTTCATCTTCGTCGCCGCGCTAACCTGCGGCTGGCAGGCGGGCGCTATCGTCGGTCTGCTAACGCCTTTCGCCAGCTATCTTGTTTCCGGCATGCCCGTTTTAACCGTCCTGCCCCAGATAGCCATGGAAGTAACCGTTTACGGTCTGCTGGCGGGACTTTTACGCCAGAAATTCAACCTGCGCGTAGTCTGGTCGCTGCTTGGCGCCATGATCGGCGGACGCGTTGCCCTGCTAATCGCCGTTGCTATCGTTCAGGCAATTACCGGCAGCGTGTATAGTCCCGCTCGGCCCCACCGCCACCCCCTTCAGCGCCGTCTGGAACACCGTAGCGCAGGCCTGGCCCGGCATGCTTATCCAGCTTGCCCTGATTCCGGTAGCTTTCTGGGCAGTTAAGCTGCTTCACCGCGAAAAAACAAACCGAGTAGCTTTAATGTACACGGACTTATTCAGCGCGTTCCTGGACAGCGATGATACGCTGCGGATATACCGGGACGAAACGCTTATCTTCTCGTCGGATAAAGACCGGCTCCTGCCCCTGATGGAATACTTAGCGGATAATAAACCGGATAGAGCCGGTTATCATCTTCGATAAAATCATGGGCAACGCCGCCGCCCTGCTGGCGGTCAAAGCCAACTGCCGCGAAGTCTATAGTCCGTTGGGCAGCGACGCTCGCGATTAAAACGCTGGAAAAACACAATATCGAATATCATCTCACGAAAATCGTCCCCTATATTATGCGGCCGGACGGCAAAGAAATGTGCCCCATGGAAAAACTATCCATCGGCAAAGAGCCGGAAGAATTCTACCAGGAAATGAAGTCCCGCATCGAAGCCAAAGCATAAAGGAGATCACATGGAAAAGATTAAACTGGGCAAGACGGGCATGATGGTAACGCGGCTGGGCTTCGGCGGGATACCGATACAGCGGCTGAACGGAAGCCGACGCCGTGAAAGTAGTGCAAAAGATGCCTCGACCTGGGCATCAATTATCTCGATACCGCTAACGGCTATTCCACCAGCGAGGAGCGCATCGGCAAGGCGGTTAAGGGGCGGCGGCATAATGTCTTTATCGCCACCAAGACCTTCCCCGGCACGCCGGACATTATCGAAAAGAATCTTGACTTTAAGTCTAAAGCGACTGGATACCGACTATATAGATTTATACCAGTTCCACGGCATTAACGATAAAGCCACCCTAGATAAAATCCTCGACCCGGAGAACGGACTTTATAAGGTATTTGAAAAAGCCAAAAAAGCCGGCAAGATAAGGCATATCGGCATCACCTCGCACCAGATGGACGCCGCCAAATTGGAAATAAAGTCCGGGAAATTCGAGACCATCATGTTCCCCTTCAACTTCATCACCAACGAGCCCGCTAAAGAGCTGCTGCCCTTATGCCGCGAGCAGGACATGGGCTTTATCGTGATGAAACCGCTGGCCGGCGGCATGCTGGATGATGCCACGCTCTGCTTTAAATACCTCCTCCAGTTCCCGGACGTCGTCGCCATCCCCGGCATCGAAAAGATACATGAAATCGAAGAAATCGCGGCTATTTATGAAGGTCCGCAGAAAATAACCCCCGCCGAACGCACAAGAATGAAGCAGATGACGGAAGAACTGGGCACGCGGTTCTGCCGCCGCTGCGATTACTGCCAGCCCTGCGCCCAGGGAATACCCATCTCCATGATTATGACCTTCCCCACCTTCGTTAAGCGCCTGCCGCCGGACTGGTATCTAAAAGTCCCTTCATTCCCGACGGCAATGGCGAAAGCCGCCAGCTGCACCGAATGCGGCGAATGCGAGTCGCGTTGCCCCTTTAACCTGCCCATCCGGGAGATGATTAAAGAAGGCTACAACCTCTACGAGCAGGTAAAAGCCGCTAATACTTAAAATTTTTATTACTGTCATTGCGAGTCCTTCCACAGAAGGACGTGGCAATCTCATTGCCGATAATAGCCGATGTTTAATTTAGTAAAACAAGACAAATTCACCACCAAAGTTATATAATCTTCCAAAACATTGTTTTATGAAGGAGGTATCCCCATGGCAAGCAGCGATAGAGCTAAACTGGAAAAATACTTTAAGAAAAGCGTGATGACCAATAAAACCCCCCACCCCGAAGTCACCGCCCCGCGTCTGGGACTCCACAGCGATAAAGAGTACGGCAACCGTAACTTTTCGATGAGCTGGTGGGCGATTACCGAGCCGTTCGTAATGGTGACGGAGTGCCATGCCCACGATTTCGACCAGTTCCTGATTTTCGTGGGCGGCGACCTTACCAATATGCCCAAACTGGGCGGGGAGGTAGAGCTGACATTAAGTCTGGACGGCAAGAAGCTGGAAAAATTCGTTATTACCGAAGCCTGTACCGTCTTTGTGCCGGCCGGCTTATACCACTGCCCGCTTAATTTTAAAAAGATTAACGACCCCAAGAAACCCATCCTTTTCCACGACCTGTTCTTCTCGCCGGAATACAAACGAAAGTGACATGGAATGTCATTCCGGCGAAGGCCGGAATCCAGGGGGAGTGGAAAAGGAGGTGTCATTGCGAGCGAAGCGTGGCAATCCCCAAGTGAGACTTAGTACACCAATCGAGATTGCCACGTCACTACGTTCCTCGCAATGACAATAAGGAAATATTATGCTAACCATCCGCCGCTACCAGCCGCAGGATAATAAAGTCATTAGGGAATTGAACGACGCCGGTATCGCCCAGATAGAGCCTTCCGGCGAGTTACGCGCCCTGCCAGGCGTTACTGCCGACTTCGACGATATCGAAGGCGTTTACCTTAAAGACGGCGATTTTATCGTCGGATTGCGAAAATGGCGAGGTCGTTGCCATGGGCGCTTTTAAGAAAAGAACCGCGAAATGTGCCGAGTTCAAACGCCTTAGAATCCGACCCGATTGCCAGCGTAAAGGTTACGGCGAAAAAATTATGCGTCAACTCTTAGAGTTGGCAGCGGAAATGGGCTACACCGAAGGATTTCTCGATACCCTAGCTACCAATAACAGGGCACAACGTCTCTTTGAAAAACTGGGCTTTACTAGAAGCGGCGGCGGTAAGCGGGGACCCTTCGATTTATATTTTTACACCAGGCAGCTTAAAAAGGGAGGTGAATGATATGGATATGGCTTTTAAAGAAAAATTTATCAAGCTCTGGAAAAAGTATTTCAATAACGCCCCTTTACCCATCACCTTTTACTACACCGATAAGCCGGTTAATGCCGAAATAGCCAAACCGGGTTCGGTGCCGCGCTGTATTATCGGGGCGCTGGTCAAAGTGCAGCGAGGTCAATCGTTAGCTTTTAATATCGACGCTGTCGGCTGCTCCGGCGGTAAACGATGCCTTGGTTTTGAAGATAAACTGATGCCCAACTTCGAGTATTTCCTTTCCTGCGGCATCCCCGGCAAGATGGAAGGCGAACGCTATAAAAAGACGCCGGAGATGGTGAAAGAATACATGCAAAAGGAAGCGCCGGTACTCAAAGCGCCAGCCAAATATATCGTCTTCAAGCGGTGGGATAAACTAGATAAAAACGATAATCCGGATGTTGTCATCTTCTACGTCGAACCGGACGTGCTGGCGGGGCTTTTTACGCTCGCCATCTTTGACGAGGCGAAACAGAACATGGTTATCGCGCCGTTCGGCTCGGGCTGTGGCTCCATCATTCAGTATCCGTATATGGAGGTAAAGTCCGCGCAATCCACGGTCGGTCATCGGTATGTTCGATATTTCCGCCCGTCCCTTCGTCGATAAAAATACTTTAGCTTTCTCCGCCCCAATGACTAAATTCAAGAGAATGGTGGATAATATGGAGGAGAGTTTCCTCATCACACCGTCCTGGGCGAAGGTACAAAAACGCATTAAGTAATAAACTTTAGGAGACTCCTATGACCAAGATAAGCTTCGTTAAAACCGCCGATAGAACGGCAGGCACACGTCAAGCCATCGAATTATTAAAGATAAATCCGGTTAAAGGTAAATCGGTCGTACTGAAGCCAAATTTCAATACCGCCGACCCCGCCCCTGGCTCCACCCATTACGACACGCTCTACGCTTTGATTAGCAAGCTGCAGGAGATGGGTGCGAGGAAAATCACCGTCGCCGAACGCAGCGGGCCAGGTCCTTCAACCCACGATAATATGGAGAAAAAAGGCATCTTTAAGATGGCTAAGGAGCTGGGTTTTGACATTCTGGATTTACAGGCGATGCCCGAAGACGGCTGGGTCTTGGTCAAGCCTAAAGACAGCCACTGGAAGGACGGCTTCCTCTTCCCGAAAATCTACCGCGAGGCTGAATCTATCGTTACGACCCCCTGTCTGAAAACACACCAGTTCGGCGGGCATTTCACGCTCTCGCTAAAGCTATCCGTGGGTATGGTGCCGCCGGGTCTGGGTCCGCCCGGCGCCGGTGCTTACCACTACATGAACGAACTGCACTCCTCGCCCTACCAGCGGCAGATGATTGCCGAGATAAACACCGCCTATTCCCCCGACCTGATTGTGCTGGACGGGGTAGAGGCTTTTGTCGAGGGAGGACCCCATATCGGTAAGCGCGTTAACGCCAACGTAATTTTGGGCGGCACCGACCGCGTGGCGATAGATGCTGTAGGCGTGGCGATACTGCGCCAGTTGGGCACGACGCCCGAAGTGAGTAAGGGTAAAATCTTCGACCAGGACCAGATAAAGCGGGCGGTAGAGCTGGGGTTGGGCGTAAAATCCGCCAAAGATATCGAGATTGTCACCGGTGATAAAGCCAGTGAATCTTATGCCGCAGAAATAAGGGGGATTTTGGGGAAGGGGTAGATAGGCAACGTATCATATTACCCTTTTTATTCCATAGTTCATTAACTAACTGATATTGACAAAAGGTTAACAATAATTTTAAAATGACAACCCAGACACTAAAAAATAAAATAATTTACTAAAGAAAAAATTTAAGGAGGTAGTCATGAAAACACTAATCAAATACTTGACCCTAATAACTATCGTTCTAATGATTGTTGCGCTTGCCGTTGGTTGTGCCGGTCCAGCAGGAGTAGCAGGTACGCAAGGACCAGCAGGGCCAGCGGGGCCAACAGGGGCAGTGGGGGCAACAGGAGCAACAGGCCCACAAGGGCCGGCGGGACCAGCAGGGCCAGCAGGACCACAAGGACCAGCCGGGCTACCGGCATCCGAGGGCGCACCAGGACCAGCAGGGCCAGTAGGACCAGCAGGGCCAGCAGGACCAGCGGGACCAGCAGGGCCAGCAGGGGCACAAGGACCAGCAGGGCCAGCGGGGGCACAAGGACCAGCGGGACCCACAGGAGCAACGGGAACTAATTACGTTAAAGCCATGGGCATTGTTGATAGTACGGGAGCCCTACACGAACAATATAACATCACCTCAGTCACATGGAGTGCAACTTATCAACGGTGGGAGATTGTACTGACAGGTATTGATTATTTTTATTTGGACTATATAGTTGTTGTTACTCCTTGGGATGGATTTGCTAACTCAGGTAGTGTAGGCGGTAAGTTGCTTGTTTACATATATGATGCAGCTGGTAATAAAATAAAAGGAGGTTTCTCCTTTGTAGTTTTTAAACGCCTTTTAATCATGTAAGTACAAAACGGGAGAAATCATCCTTTAAAATCATAATTACCATAGCGTCATAGATATAACAACTTAGCTATAAACTCAATCCTTTGATACGGGTTGGTGCGGTTGTCAATACTCCCACGCAATGATAACCGCACTCTGTCCCTTCACCCTGAGCCTGTCGAAGGGCTTTACCCTCTACTGCCCTATCCCGTATAATTAAACCATCATGGAAAAAATCGCCATCATTTCCGATATCCACGGTAATATCCCCGCGCTGGAAACCGTCCTTAAAGATATTAAAGACCGCGGCATTAAGCGTATCTTCTGCCTCGGCGACCTGGTTGGCAAGGGTCCCGACCCGGCTAAAGCGGTGGACATCTGCCGCGAGGTATGCGAGGTAATCGTCCTCGGCAACCACGACGACTTCATGGCTAGCGGTAAAGAACATCCCGCCCTCCCCTTCATCGGCTGGCATCGAGAGCAGCTCGGGAAGGAACGGCTAGAATACCTCAAGAATCTGCCACCGGTTTTCAATTACGTCATCAGCGGCAGGAAAGTCCGTCTGTACCACGCTTCGCAGATAAGCCCGCATTACCGGGTATTTATGGACGACGCGCAAGAAAAACATCAGGCGATGTTCACCAATACCGCATTTACCGGCGATGACTTCGAGCCGGATACTGTCGGTTACGGCGATATCCATCAGGCATTCCAAATGAACCTCTGGGGCAAAATCCTCTTTAACGCCGGCAGCGTCGGCAATCCCCTCGATGAACCGCTGGCGGCCTATGCCATTATGGAAGGCAACTACGGCGACGAAAAGCCCGGCTCCTTTTCCCTCCAGACGATTCGCCTGCCTTACGATATCGAGCTGGCTATCCGGCAGGCGCGCGACGCCGGTTTGCCGGAAATAGAACTCAAGCCCTACGCTAACGAATTACGTACCAGCGTCTACCGCATGGGTCGCCGCCATAAACCAAAAGAATAAATCTCTATCGTTATTTATGTTAAACATGAACAAACGCCTGATATTAACCGCCTGTTTCTTAACCGTTTTCATTGCCTATGCCATCAGGTACGGCTACGGCATCCTCCTCCCGGAAATGCTTGACGCGTTAAATATCAGCAAGACGAATGCGGGCATAATTTTCTCCTCGTTTTTCATCGCTTATACCATCGCCTCGCCGGTATGCGGCTATATCGCCGACCGTTACAGCCCGCGCTGGCTGCTGGCGTCGTTCGTCACTTTACTGGGCATCGGCGCGTTCCTCATGTCGCAGGTCACCTCGATACTGCAGGCGGCATTGTTCTTTACGCTGGCGGGCATCGGCTCGGCGGCCTGCTGGGCGCCAGTGATAGTAGTGGCGCAAAAGTGGACCAGCCACGAACACCGCGGCAGGACTGTCGCTTTTATCGACGTCGCCAGCGCTTTAAGTATTATCGCTATGGGGGCTCTCGTGCCCGTTATCGTCCGCGATTTAGATTGGCGGGCGGGCTGGATGATTTTAGGGGGTATAGGGATTGGGTTAGGGATTCTAAACTTCATTTTAATTAAAAATCCACCCGATGTAACACGAAATAACATCACGAAACCCTCAAGCGTCCCGCTATCAATCTTATTACGCAGCAGCAAGTTCTGGCTATTCGGTTTAGGCTATTTATTCACCGGTTTTGCGATACAGATACCCTTTACGTTTTTAAACACCTACGCCGTGCAGGAGCTCTCTTTCTCCTATAATACCGCCGCCATTATTTTCATAGTACTAGGCATTGGCGCTATAATCAGCAAAGTTACCATCGGCCCTTTATCCGATAAAACCGGCCGCCTGAAGATGATTTTCCTTTGCGGCGCTTTCATTGCCCTCGGCTGCTTTGGCATGACCTACGGCAACATGGTCACCCTGTTTATTGCGGTTTTCGTCTTTAGTCTGGGTTACGGCGCGGTCTGGGCGATGTATGCCGCCGCCGCTTCCGACGTTTTCGCTAAAGAGTCCTCCGGTTTTATCATCGGTTTATGGACGCTGTTTTTAGGCGTCGGCTTGGTTTTGTCACCGGCAATATCCGGCTGGCTGGCGGACACCACCGGTACACTCGCCTGGTCTTTCGGTTTAGCGGCGGTGGGGGGACTATTATCGGTAGTGTTATTAATTCCTCTCTGGCGAAAAAAATTAGCCTAGATTTCTCTTGTCTCCATCTCCTCTCCCCTTGAGGGAGAGGATTAAGGTGAGGGGTAATTTAGAACTTCCACCCCCTTTTTCCCACCGCTGGATTCCGTGTCAAGCACGGAATGAGAGAACAAGGTTTTGCCATTCGGCATATCTTTACGTTATAATCCGTCTGATATGCTGGCTAAAGTAATCAGCGGCGCTACCGTCGGACTGGACGGCGCTATCGTTGAAGTCGAGGTAGATATCTTACGCGGTCTGCCGAAGGTCATTATCGTCGGGCTGCCGGATACTGCTGTTGAGGAATCCAGCGAGCGGGTGCGTTCCGCTATCAACAACTCCGGCGGCAATTTTCCGATGCAGCGTATCGTCGTTAACCTGGCGCCCGCCGACCTTAAGAAAGCCGGACCCGCCTATGATTTACCTATCGCTGTCGGCATCCTCTTAAGCTCGGAGCAGGTTAAAGCCGACGTTAGCGACACCATGTTCCTCGGCGAGCTTTCGCTTGATGGCACGGTGCGTCATACCAACGGTGTGTTGCCCCTTGTAGCCCTGGCGAAAAACGAGGGCATACCTAACGTTATCGTGCCCGAAGCGGACGCTAAAGAGGCGGCGTTAATTGATGGTATTAACATTATCCCCATCGCTTCTTTAGTCCAGCTGGTCAGTTATTTACGGGGCGAGATACCGACGCCTTCTATCTCTAGAGAAAGTATAGTTGCCGAAACCGCGCCGCTGATGAACTACACCGACCTCGCGGATATCAAAGGACAGGAGCACGTTAAACGTGCCTTAGAGGTGGCGGCGGCGGGGGGTCATAATGTTATCATGTGCGGTCCGCCAGGCAGCGGTAAAACCCTGCTAGCTCGCGCCCTCCCCTCCATTTTACCCCCCATGACCAACCAAGAAGCATTGGAAGTCACTAAAATCTATAGCGTCAGCGGTCTATTACCAGCGGATACGCCGATGATTCGGCAGCGTCCCTTCCGCTCGCCCCACTACACCATCTCTAACGCCGGACTGGTGGGCGGGGGTCATTGGCCTCATCCGGGTGAGATAAGTTTAAGTCATAAAGGCGTCCTCTTCCTCGACGAGCTGCCGGAGTTCGGGCATTCCCTGCTGGAAGTATTACGTCAGCCGCTGGAAATTAAAGTCGTCACCATCAGCCGCGCCCAGGGCAGCGTTACCTTCCCCTGCAGCTTTATGCTGGTGGGCGCGATGAACCCCTGTCCTTGCGGTTACTATGGCGACCCCTTCCATAAATGCACCTGCCCGCCCAGTATCGTCTCGCGCTACCAAAGGCGTATCAGCGGACCCTTTATCGATAGGGTGGACATCTTCGTCGAGGTGCCGCATATCGACTACGAAAAGCTGACTGACAAAAGACTCGGCGAGACGTCGGATAAAGTGCAGGCGAGGGTGACTAAAGCCCGCCAAAGGCAGCTACAACGCTTTAACAGCTCGAAAATGACCAGCAATGCCGAGATGACGCCCGCCGAAATCCGCCAGTTCTGCCATATCGAAGATGCAGCCCAGAGTCTTTTAAGAGCCGCCATGAAGCAGCTTTACCTCTCCGCCCGCGCCTTCCATCGGATTCTTAAGCTGGCGCTGACGATAGCTGACCTCGAAAGTTGTGACACCATAAAAGCCAACCATATCGCCGAAGCTGTGCAGTACCGACCGAGACGGACGGAGTGATATGAGTGCTATTAAGCTTTCTAAATCCGAAATAATAGAAAATATTAATCAAGCTTTTCTTCAACTGGACTTTTCCAGAAAGCTATTAGCATATTTCGATCAAAATAAAGTAAATAAAGACGATTTCGATGTCGAATTAACGTGGCTAGGAAAATTTAGTAGTATAGTTATTCCTCAAAATAGTTTTAAGACTTATGACGACTTAAAAATCGCTGCAGAAAACATTTACAGTATTACTCTTGGTTTCACATCAATTGTCTTAAACGATGCACTAGAATCCAAACGAGGTAAATGCAATCGTTCTGATAATTCACCAAACGGAAAACTTCAAAGACTTGTATATATGATTAGATGCGCTTACGCCCATAATATGATGTATCCTAAATGGGAAATCAAATCCACATATATTTCCCCAATTAGAATTCGACTTAAGCATCAGATATTAAAATTAGATTTAACTAAAAAGAATGGACAGCCATTTGTTTTTAAAAACGAAATTGGCCTTCAAAACTACTTAGAAATAAGAGATAAAGTATGTCGCCTAATAGATAGAAAATGGAATAACGGTGGACTCTAAGGAAAGAGTAACATGGATAAATACTTAAAACAAAATCAAGCCGTTTGGAACGAATCTGTACCCATCCATGAAAAATCAGCGTTTTACGACGTCGCCGGTTTTAAAGCCGGCAAAAGCATGATGATTATGCCATTCGAAATCGAGGAAATGGGTGATATAAAAGGTAAGTCCCTGCTCCACCTGCAGTGCCACTTCGGCATGGACTCACTTATCTGGGGAAGGTTGGGGGCTAAAGTAACGGGGGTGGATTTCTCCGAAGAAGCTATTAAAACGGCGAAAACACTAAGCAAAGAAACCGGTATTAAAGCGGAATTCATCTGCTCGGATATTTATGAGCTGCCTAAAGTGCTGAAAAAGAAATTTGATATCGTCTATACCTCCGGGGGCGTGCTCTGCTGGCTGCCGGACCTTAATAAATGGGGGAAAATCATCGCCCATTTTCTAAAGCCGGGCGGGTTCTTCTATATCATGGAGGGACACCCCTTCATGAACGTCTTTAACAACTCAAAAAATATGACCAGATTAGAGGCAATGTGGCCATATTTTAACAATCCCGAGCCTACCTACTGGGAACCTGAGGGTGACTACGCCGACCCCACTAATATCTGGACCAAGGGTAGTTATGAGTGGACACATCCCTTAAGCGAAATCATTAACTCTTTAATCGGGGCGGGGCTGAAAATAGAATTTCTACATGAATATCCAATGATCTTTTTTAAACATTTTCCCTTTATGCAAAAAGGTAAGGACGGTTTCTGGCATTTGGAAGGCGATAGGCTGCCGCTAGTGTTTTCGATTAAGGCTAGAAAGTAAATTGACACCCACCGCCAAAGAGTTATAAAATCAGACGATATATCGGTATCACAGTGACACTATTTTCGTAATAAGAAAGGAACAAAGCATGGCAAAATACGACAAATACATTTGCACCAGATTTGTACCGGGTATTCCCCTGCCGGTCTACCGCGAATGGGAACGCGATATGCTCGGGGACGACCTTTGGGACGGCTACCACCGCGGCTTACAGCATGTCGTCTGGACGGACGCCACGGTTATCCCCGGGGCTTTCTATTCCGAGATGACATGGCAGTGGCCAGGCACCTTCCCCAACCAGCGACCGCGCCCGGTGCTGACTAAAGAACAGTTGGAAGAAATGGCGAAACGACCCGGCGGCCAAGGCGTGCCGCCGCATGCCCACCCCTTCCCGGAATTGCTCTCGTTCTTCGGGACGGATTTGGAACACCCGGAGGAGCTTAACGGCGAGGTGGAATTCTGGATGGAGGACGAAAAATACATCTTCACCAGGAGTTTTTGCGTCTATATTCCGACCAACGTGACACACTGCCCGCTAAGAATACACCGCATGGATAAACCCTTCTTCCACTACACCATCGGCCCCGGCGGCACTTACGTTTAGTCCCGAGGTATTAACGAGAGAAAGGAAACGCTAATGGCGAAAAAATACGAAAAATTTTTTATGACCAAAGACAAGCCCGACTATAAGTTTCCGTCCTACATGCACCTCGACCTTAAAACGACGCGACACATAGCTCATATCGACCAGGATACGGTCAAGGGCGCAGAGTTCGGGTGCGAGAATATCTGGCTGCTGCCCGGCGGGCCCAAGGAGCAAAAGCTGATGGACGCCAACACCCAGAAGTACGACAGATACTTCGGGTTTTACTCTTTCAATTACGATAATATCCGCGACCTCTGTGCCGAGATGGAAGTCTATATCGGCAGCGAAAAGCACATCGTTAAAGAAAGCGGCGCGATGTTCATTCCCGCTAATCTCGAAGTCGGACCGCTCATTTTTCGCAATATCACTAAGCCCATCTTTTTCACTATCGAAGCGCCCTGCGGCATCGGCATCGGCAAAAAGTGGGATTAGTAAAGAATTAACGAGAGCCCCGAAGACATCAGGGCTCTTCATTCTTACGGAGGTGGATTATGGCAGCGACAAAGTATGGTAAATACATTATCAGCGAGCTAAAGCCACCCGCTGTCGAAGCCCCGTGGAGTCCCCCCAATATCAGCGGCGCGGGTAAGGGAAAGGGCGGACGCGTCCTCTATATGGATAGCAGCGTTGTCCCCGGGGCGACGTATATGGAATGTGTCTGGGTCTTACCTCGCCCGGCTGGTACTCCCAGCCCCAGCGCCGGCACCAAATCACATACCCACCATTACGATGAGGTAATCGGCTTCTTCGGGACTGACCTTAACGACCCCTATGACCTCGGCGCCGAAGTGGAACTTTGGCTGGGCGACGAAAAACATATTATCACGAAAACGAGTCTGGTTTTTATACCGGCGGGACTTAGGCATTGCCCACTGAACTTCTTGCGGGTAGATAGGCCGGTTTTCCATTACACCACCGGTCCCGCCAAGATGTACATGTAAAATAAAAAGGGGGCTTTTAAGCCCCCCGTTTTTTCCTAGTGTCATTCTGAGGAACGTAGTGACGAAGAATCTCGGGGCGGGGTTTAATGAGGGAAAGACTACATTACGGGTCTGCTTTGTAACCAGAGGATGAGTCCCACCACCAAACCGATTACGCCAAGAATCAGGGCAATCCAGCCCCCTATTTTTAATGCGTCGGGTTGGGGACCCTCTATTTGAGATAAGGTAAATGCCCTTAAGTCGGGTTTATGAGCCAGGTCGTCGAATATCCGCTTTTCTTCAACAACACCCCATATAATCCCGATGAGACCCAGGATTACGAATCCACCGCCTGCTATGACCGATATGAGCCAATCTTCAGGCATTTTAGACTATCCTTAAAGCGTTATATTCGAGATGTCAATACCAATCGAGGGAAACAATCAATCAGGCGAGCTGACTGTTCAGACCGACCCGCCTGATATAACTGCGAATACTATTTTATTTCAACTTTAGCGCCGGCAGCTTCCAGCTTGGTTTTGGCAGCAGCGGCATCGTCCTTGTTAACGCCTTCTTTAACTGGTTTGGGCGCGCCTTCTACCAGGTCTTTGGATTCCTTCAGACCGAGGCTGGTTAACTCACGGACGGCTTTAATGACGTTGATTTTATTGGCGCCGGCTTCTTTAAGAATAACGGTGAACTCCGTCTTTTCTTCAGCGGCCGGAGCGGCTTCACCCGCAGGTGCAGCAGCGGCTACGGCGACGGGCGCGGCGGCGCTGACGCCGAACTCATTTTCGAGCGCCTTAACCAGTTCCGCCAGCTCGAGTACCGTCATGCCTTTAATCGCCGTCATAATATCGTCGATGGCGCCGGATTTCTTAGCTTTCGAAGCCTTAGGTTTAGCTATTTCTTCTGCTTTTACTTCTTTTTCTTCATCTGCCATTTTACTTCGCCTCCAATTGTTGAATTCTTCCCTGTAATACCTGGGCTAATCCCCTGACAGGACCAGCCAATACGTTGACCAGCCCGTAAATTGGACTTTGCATACCGCCGATGACTCTCGCCAGCAGCACTTCTCTTGTAGGCAGTTTCGCCAGGATATCCAGCTCTTGAACAGTTAACATTCTATCCTGGAAAAAGCCCGCCTTGATTTTCAAATTCATTTTCGAAACGCGTAGAAAATCAGCAATAACCTTCATCGTCTGGCTCGGTTCGCTATAGCCGAAGGCAACCGCCATCGGGTCTTTAAAGACACCAGCCAGGTGTTCCAGTCCGGCGTTTTTCGCGGCTATCTCTGCCAGCGAATTCTTCAGAACTCTATAGTCGATTTTGGCTTCTCTAAGCTTGCGGCGGAACTCATTAAGCTCGGATGTTTTAAGTCCGCGGTAATCGGTCAAGACGCCAAAATTCGCTTTAGAAAATACCTCCTGCAGTTCGGCGACAACCTTTTTCTTCTTTTCCGTCGGCATCTTTGTTTACCTCCTGAAACCTCGAGACAATAAAAAAGCCCTCAAGCCAAACGCACGAGGACTCTTAATATCTGTATTTCCATTATCCTCGGCAGGCATTCATTAAGTCCCTCGATTGCACTCGGGACACCCGCTGTCTCGGGATTCAATATTCAATTGTCTTTTTATTATATCACAGCCTTACTTTTCTGTAAAGCTAGCTGGCGGCTAAGTTCATCGCCGAGTTAACATCTACCTTAACACCGGGTCCCATAGAAGAGGTGACGTAAACGCTTTTAATATATATACCTTTAGCACCGGCCGGTTTCGCTTTAACCACTGCTTCCATGATAGACGTCAGGTTATCTATCAATTTCTGTTCTTCAAAACTGACCTTACCTACCGGTACATGGATGATAGATGCCTTGTCGAGCTTGTATTCTACCCTGCCTTTGCGCGCATCTTCGATGGTGCGGGGCAGGTCATTCATGTTGACGACTGTGCCGGACTTTGGGTTAGGCATTAAACCCTTCCTTCCCAGGATTTTACCGAGTTTACCGACCTTGCCCATCATCTCGGGGACGGCGATAGCGGTATCGAAGTCAACCCAGCCTTCTTCGACTTTTTTTATGATGTCGTCACCGCCGACGAAGTCCGCCCCCGCCTCGGTAGCGATTTTTTCCGCTTCCCCCTGGGCGAAGACGAGGACGCGCACCTTTTTGCCAAGTCCGTGAGGCAGTAGCGCCACGCCCCTTAGCTGCTGGGTAGCGCTCTTGGGGTCGAGCCCGGTGCGGATATGAAGCTCAACGGTCTCGTCGAATTTAGCGATGGCTGACTTTTTCACCAGCGCAATCGCTTCTTTCGGTTCGTAAGCTTTAGTCTGGTCGATATTTTTTGTGGCTGCTGTGTATTTCTTACCATGCTCTGCCATATTATTCCACCTTTATACCCATACTGCGGGCGGTTCCTTCGATAGTTCTCATCGCCGCTTCAAGACTGTTAGCATGAAGGTCTTTCATCTTCAGTTCGGCGATTTCCTTGATTTTCTGCCGCGGAATCGTAGCGGCTACTTCATGTCCGGCGCGTCCCCCGGCTTTTTCCAGGTTTAACGCTTTTTTAATCAGGTCGGAGGCTGGCGGGGTGCGGGTAACGAAAGTAAAGCTCCGGTCTTCATAAACGGTGATTTCGACCGGTATGATAGAGCCTGCCTGCTTGGCCGTCCGCTCATTGTATTCCTTGCAGAAAGCCATGATGTTTAAGCCATGCTGGCCTAAAGCCGGACCGACCGGCGGGGCTGGATTCGCCTGCCCGGCGAGTATCTGCAGTTTGATTGTTGTTTTAACTTTTTTTGCCATCTTGCTTCTCCGTGAAATTTACAATTTATCTATCTGTAAAAAGTCAAGCTCCACCGGCGTTTCCTGGCCGAATAAGGAGAGAAGCACCTTGACTTTGCCTTTTTCCATATTTATTTCATCCACCACGCCCACGAAATCGATAAAGGGTCCGTCGGTAACCCTGACGCTTTGCCCCTTACGGAAGCCGACTTTAACCTTCGGGGCTTCGGCGGACATCTGCTTTATTATTTCGCTAACTTCTTTTTCCCGCAACGGGGTCGGGGTATTGCCGCTACCGACGAATCCGGTAACACCCGGCGTGTTGCGAACGATACTCCAGGTGTTTTCGTCCATTTTCATCTTGACGAGAACATAGCCGGGGAGGATTTTCCGCGTTATCGTGCGGCGTTTGCCGCTCCTGACCTCTATCTCCTGCTCGGTAGGAATTTTAACATCAGCGATTTGACTCCCCACATCCATGAACTTGATACGCTGCTCGAGGTTCTTCTGGACCCGCTCTTCGTGTCCGGAATACGTGTGGATAACATACCACTTTTGTTCAGTTTCCGCCACAAGTAACCTCGCTGCCTGTATATCTGGAGAAAAATTTGAAAGCACCACTCATATGACGACCTCTGCTTAAAGAAGGCAATCCGCTATTTCCCAATGAAAACTCTGCCGATGAATTCCGAAAAACCGTAATCGAGCGCTCCCAGGACAGCGGAGACGATTATCACTACGATAATCACCATGCCGGTTAAGTACACAATCTCTCGCCGGGAGATCCAGACTACCTTCTTCAGCTCATTGAATATTTCGCTGAAATAACGTACCAGGAAAAATTGTTTTTTCTGTGGTACTAATGGTTGCGTCATATTATCTTCTGACCAAACTCTGATACCGAGTTGATCTACTTAGTCTCCTTATGCACACGATACATCCGGCAGCGGGGACAATACTTGTTAAGCTCTAAACGCTGCGAATCGTTCTTTCTATTTTTCGTTGTGGTATAATTTCGCTCCTTGCACTCGGGACAGGCAAGGTAGATTATACCTCTTGCATCAGCTTTCTTAGCCATATTTATTCAATAATCTTGGTAATGGTGCCAGCCCCTACCGTTCTTCCTCCTTCACGTATAGCGAACCGCAGACCTTTCTCCAGAGCCACCGGGTAAATCAGCTTTATCTTCATATTGATGTTATCGCCGGGCATCACCATCTCTACGCCTTCCGGCAGTTCGATAGTACCGGTGACATCGGTGGTTCGGATATAGAACTGGGGTTTATAACCATTGAAGAACGGCGTATGTCGGCCGCCTTCATCTTTGCTTAATACGTATACTTGCGCTTCAGCATAGGTATGGGGTTTTATCGACCCGGGAGCTGCGAGAACCATGCCGCGCTCGATATCTTCACGCTCAACGCCCCTTAATAGAGCGCCGATGGCATCGCCGGCTTCAGCCTGGTCGAGCATCTTATGGAACATTTCCAGACCGGTGACGACGACGCGACGAGCTTCATGGTGCAGACCGACGACATCGACTTCTTCACCGACTTTAATCTTACCGCGCTCGACCCTGCCGGTGGGCACGGTGCCGCGGCCCTTAATACTGAATACGTCTTCGACATGCATTAAGAAAGGCTGGTCGGTAAGACGCTGCGGGGTCGGAATAAAGCTATCTACCGCATCCATCAGCTGCAGGATAGGACCGCACCATTGACAATCCCTCTTGCCACAGCCGCATTCCAGGGCTTTAAGGGCGCTAACCTTTACGATGGGGGTTTTATCGCCGGGGAACTCGTATTTAGTCAAGAGTTCCCTGATTTCAACCTCGACCAGTTCCAGCAACTCTTTATCTTCCATAGCGTCGACCTTGTTCAGCGCGACGACGATGTAAGGCACCAGCACCTGGCGGGCGAGTAGTACGTGCTCACGCGTCTGGGGCATAGGACCGTCCGGAGCGCTGACGACGAGTATAGCGCCATCCATCTGGGCGGCGCCGGAAATCATGTTTTTAATAAAGTCGGCGTGTCCTGGACAGTCGATATGGGCATAGTGCCGTTTTTCTGTTTCGTATTCGACGTGCTGGATAGCGATGGTCATACCCCTGGCCTTTTCCTCCGGGGCGTTATCGATGCTATCGAACGGTCGGAACTGGGTCTTGGTATTTTGTTTCGACAAGACCAGCGTTATCGCCGCGGTTAATGTCGTTTTACCGTGGTCGACGTGTCCAATCGTACCGACGTTTACATGCGGTTTTGACCTATCAAATTTCTGCTTTGCCATTTCATCCTCCCTTTATTCCGAGCCCACATTCGGATTCGAACCGAAGACCCCATTCTTACCAAGAATGTGCTCTACCGACTGAGCTATGTGGGCATCGATTAATATTATACTGATTTTCCCCACTATTTGTCTATACTAGCAACATGTTTGAATACCAAAGTATGGTGGAGGGAGCAAGATTCGAACTTGCGTAGCCCTTAGGGCGGCAGATTTACAGTCTGCTCCGATTGGCCGCTCCGGCATCCCTCCAGACATGACCCGCCGCACTAACCCAAGCCCGAGAAGGGATTCGAACCCCCAACCTAGCGATTACAAATCGCTTGCGCTACCATTGCGCCACTCGGGCATCTAACTCAAACCATGCCAGGAAAACAAAAGGGTAACTAAAGTATTATAGTTTTGCCGAACGTAAAAGTCAAGCTAAAGACACTCGTGGTGAGTTAGTCGAACCACTCGTTACATGAGAGGCTTAATATATAAACCGCCGGCTTCTCCGGAAAAAGAATCCGGCGATTAGCCCCACCGCTATACCCCCTAAATGACCCTGCCAGGCAACGCCGGGGATGAAGTTGGGTATCGACCATAACACCAAAAAAATCAAGACAAATGCCCAAAGGGGCATCGGGATAATGCCCCAGATGGCTACCCTCATATTCGGTCTCATTACCACTAAAGTGCCGGCTAAAGCATAAATCGCACCCGAGGCACCGATAGCGATAGAATAAGGTGGCCCTAACCAGATAAAAAGCGCGTTACCCACGATGCCGCCGACGAAATAGACCAGCAGTAACCACCTTGCTCCAATGAATTGATAGACGACCTGTCCGAAGAAAAATAGGGTAATCATGTTGCCGAAGATATGCCAGAAATCAACATGCACGAACATATTGGTCAGTATCGTCCAGGGCTGCTCGGTAAATAGCGAAGGTGATAATCCAAAGTAATATACTAATTTACTACTATTAATAAAAGAGGCGATATAAATAATCAGGTTGATGATAATTATTATGTAAACTGGATTTTGCCAGAATCCGCCCCTGCCGCCTATCCAGAACCTCTGACGGGGCGGTGGCGCTGGTTCTCGCATATAATCCCTATCGTTTAAGGGCATATTTCGACCTCGCTAATACACCGGGGGAAACCACTTCACTATATATTATATCAGCTTTAAAACAAGGACGCATTAACTTGACTAAAAAGCAACAACAAGCGATAATATTTAAGATTTCTCATCATACTCCCCGATAGCTCAACGGTAGAGCGGGCGGCTGTTAACCGCTAGGTTCAAGGTTCGAATCCTTGTCGGGGAGCCAATTATTTCTCACCTATCATTCAAATGCCCCTTCTTTCCATATTGACGTGCTTTTTGTCTCTTAAAGAGTTATGATATATCCAAAATATAACTAATAAAGGAAGGCGATATGGCTAAAAAAATAGCAAGCTTTGATAAGCTAAAGAATTTCGTGCGGGAACCAAACGTCGTCGAGTTAATGCCGTGGAAATCCATACATCATCAAATTAAAGAGCCTATGCTGACCGGCATGGGTAATATGGAAATCAAGGACTCGCACCTCGCCATGGGATTCGCCCGCATCACCGAGCCGGTATGTATGGGCTCACCGACACATAAACACCCCCACGACCAGTGGATATGGCTTATCGGCGAACCGGAACACTTCGATGAATTCGACGCAGACATTGAAATGACGCTGGGTAAGAAAGTTAGTAAAAATCAATTACCCCTGTTACGTCTTTATTCCCAAGAACGTCATGCATTGTCCTCTAGACGTGAAGCGTGTCGGTAAGCCGTTCATCTTCATCGATGCCAGGATTTCCGAAGAGGCTTCCGTCCGCCCCAAGACCTATAAGAAACATGCACCAATAAAATATATCGCCAACCCCAAGAAAAAATAAGTTTCAATATCAGGCATAAAAAAGGGGCTTCTTTTCAGTAGCACCTAGCTGTTTCTGATAGATAAATCTATTTAACGTAACCCTTAGCCACCAGCAGTTCGGCGGTCAATATCGCCCCGCCCGCCGCCCCGCGGTTGGTGTTATGGTGCAAGCCGACGAAGCGGATGTCGAAGACGTTGCAGGGTCGCAGTCTCCCTACCGTTACCGCCATACCGTTGCCGGCATCCCTATCCTTACGCGGCTGGGGTCGGTCGGGTTCATCGCGGTAGATAATCGGTGGATTAGGAGCGGTAGGGAGCTTTAACTCCTGCGGCACCGACTTAAAATTACGCCAGATTTTAATAATTTCGTCCAGACTCGGTTGTTTTCCGGCGAACTTAAGACTAACACAGGCAGTATGCCCGTCGGAAACAAGCACCCGATTGCAGTGCGCCGATATTTTGATGCTGGAATCAGAAACTATTTTACCGCCCGAAACCTTACCCAGAATTTTCGCCGGCTCTACTTCCGACTTCCTTTCTTCATCGGCGAGGGTGGGCATAACGTTATCTATCAGGTCGATAGAAGCAACGCCGGGATAGCCGGCGCCCGATACCGCCTGCATGGTAGATATAATCATCTTTTCAATCGGGTAACCCGCTGCGATTAACGCGTAAATCGGCAGCATATAGCTCTGGATGCTGCAGTTCGGTTTAACGACGAGTAACCCATTCTTCCAGCCTCGCTGTTTCCGCTGCTGCGGGATGATGTCCAGATGTTTATGATTTATCTCCGGTATCATGACCGGTACGTCTTCGGTAGCGCGGTGCGCCGAGTTATTAGAAACGACGACGAAATCGTTGGCGGCATACTCTTCTTCTATGGCGATAATGGCTTTTTTCTCCATCTCTACCGCCGAGAAAACGATATTGCACTTTCCCTTCGCTTTGGCGACGTTGCTGGCATCCTCGACGACCATATTGCGGTAGGCTTCGGGGATATCGTTATCCATATGCCAGCGTCCCGCCACCGCGTCGGCGTACTTTTTACCCGCGGAGTTCGGCGACGCCGCCAGATAGACAACCTCGAACCACGGGTGATTGGCAAGCAGTTTAAGATAATTCTGCCCCACGATACCCGTCGCCCCGAGAACACCAACTTTAATTTTCTTGTCCATTTTATTCCTCTTGAAAAGCGGTTATAGGTAAATTATAGCAGAGCTAAATCGGCTAGTCATTAGTTTTACGCCTTTTAGCGATTAATTCTTTCAGTTTATCCACCTCGCAGTTATAACAAATTCCGCCGTGGCAGCTAATGACTCCGCCGCATTTCGGACACCGCCACTTTTCTGTTTCCTTCTTTAAAAACTTCGTCATCCCTTGCTCTTTGATGAAATCGAGGTTTTCTATCATACTCATGTGATAGTTCTTACGATAGCGCCTATCTAATCCTTTGAGCCTCTTGCACGGGGAGTCGGCACATTCATAGCAAAATTGTATCTTGCCTTTGACGAGTAATTCGCAGCTTCGCTTTAACAAAGCGCAGTTTTTCCCTCGCGGGCGACATCAGGCGCAGTAACCTTTATTGACACCCTGCTTTTTCAGGTCGTATTTACCCACCAGGTAAGCGCTGCAGATACCACAGTTCATCCCGCACGGCGCTACTAATATCGCTTCCATTAGCTCCTCCTGTTTTCCCATCATAACTAAACCAAATAAAAAAGGGAAGCGTTAAAGCCTCCCTTTTATTATCATTTTTTGCTTTAACGTCTCTTAGAGTTCCATCTCCTTGCAGTTCGGGTCAACGATTAGTTTCGGCTCGGTGACGGACTGTACGTCTTTCGGCGTTAAACCCGCCACGACCTCTTTAAGCACCATACCTTTAGGTGTAATTTCGATTACCGCTAAATCCGTAAAAAGCATGTTAACCTTGCCGACGGCCGTCGCCGGATAGGTTAGTTCATTAACGATTTTATAGTCGCCGTCTTTAGTGATGTGTTCCATAGCGATGAATAACTGTTTCGCGCCGGCGCAGAGGTCCATCGAACCGCCGATATTGCCGACGAATAAACCGCGTGACGGATTGGACCAGCCGGCGTAGTCCCCGCGGACATTCACCTGTAAAGCCCCCATGACCGCGACGTCGATATGTCCGCCGCGTATCATGCCGAACGATTCGCTGATATCGAAATAGCAGGAGCCCGGCAGCGCCGTTACCGCCTGGCAACTGGCGTTGATTAAATCCTGGTCGACATCGTTGCCTTCAGCTAGCGGACCCGTCTTCAGCATGCCGATCTCGGACTGCAAACAAACATCCATACCCTCAATCCAGTTGCTGACTAAAGTCGGTATGCCGATACCTAAGTTTACATAGCTGCCTTCTTTTATTTCACGGCTGACCCGCAGGGCAATCATCTCGCGGGGCAGACCTTCGAACTTAACTTTAGGGGACATCTATTTCTTCCTCCTGCCTGCTAATCTATCGTAATGGCGAACTTGGGCCGCGGCACCTTTACTACCCAGTGCACATAAACGCCGGGGGTATGCACGCAATCGCCATCTAATTCACCGGGCTCGACCAGGTTTTCCACTTCGGCAATCGTGATTCTCGCCGCGGTAGCCATCACATGGTTAAAGTTCTTCGCCGTCTTGGCATAGCGCAGGTTGCCTTCTCTATCGCCGGTATGAGCATGGATAAAGGCATAATCCGGTTTCAAGGCATATTCCAGGACGTATTTCTGGCCGTCGATGATACGCGTTTCTTTCTTCTTACGGTTGGCTTCTATATTAGTGACATTGCTTTCTTCGACAACCGAGCCGACGCCGGTGGGGGTATAAAAGGCGGGGATGCCCGCGCCGCCGGCGCGGTATTTTTCCGCCATCGTGCCCATCGGGAAGACCTCGAACTCAATCTTACCGGCTCTAACCGCCTGCTCGAAGGGGTCCTGCATACCCTTGCTGGCGGAGCGGAAAAGCCCGTAGGAATCGATAACCTTTTTTAACTGTCCGTTTAACGTTAACGCTTTAAGTTCTTCCGCCGCCCCGAGTAACGGACCGCAGCCGCAGGCGAGCGTTAGATTTTTCGTACCCTTTTTAATCAGCGCCTGGAGTAAAGCCCTGGGGACGCCGCAGGCAAAAAAGCCCGGAATGGCAATCATTGCTCCATCTTTAATATCGGCAATCGCCTCTTCCAGGCTGGGCAAGACTTTATTCATGAACCAATTGCCTCCTTGCTATATTTCCGTAGTTATACGTCATTACCTTCTAGACTTATTACCGGAACAAAATGACCAGATATTTAACAGGTTTACCGTGATTATTATAGTTAATTTCAGGTATTTGTGTCAAAGAATTGGGGTTAAGGTTTATCCCTATTGCTTAAAGCGTAACAAACGGCAACTTCTTTTCATCCCGATTGTAAAAACTGAACTCATACTTTATGATAGAAACGACTAGATGAATAAACAACAGCAAAACTCCAACGAAACGATTACCTTCCTGGGGACGGCTGGCGCGCGCTTTATGGTCAGCCGGCAAATTTATGCTTCGGGCGGTATCTGGCTAAACCTTAACGGCACGCAGCTCCTCCTCGACCCCGCCCCCGGCACTATCGTCCAATTCAATAAGAGGAAGCTGAACGCCGAAAAGTTAAGCGCTATTATTCTTTCGCACCGCCACCTCGACCACTCCGGCGATGTCAATGTTATGGTCGAAGCGATGACCAACGGCGGCTTTAACCATCACGGCTGGTTTTACGCCCCCGCCGATTGCCTGGGTGAGGAGCCGGTCATTTATTCGTATCTCAAGAAATTTATCGAGGGCATCGTGGTACTGGAAGCCGGTAAGTCATATACCATTGGCGACGTTTCCTTCATCACACCAGTCAGGCATCTCCACCCCGTCGAAACCTACGGGATGGTTTTTCAGACGCCGAAACACCGCTTTTCCTATATCGCCGATACATTTTACTTCGATGACTTAATCAAGCATTACGCCAGCGAACTTCTGATTATTAATATGGTATTTACCGAGCCGCGTCCCATTATCCAGCACCTGGCGAAACCGGATGCCGCCCGCATTATCACCGCTATCAAACCTAAAGCAGCTATCTTGACACATTTCGGCATGCATGTCTGGCAGGCGCAACCGTGGAAAATCGCCGCGGAGCTAACGCAGCAAACCGGCGTTAAAGTCATCGCCGCGCGGGACGGCATGAAGTACGACCTGGTACAATTGGAGGAGTGATGGAAACAGAACGATTCGAACAGCTCGTGGCTAAAGCCATCGAAAGCATGCCCGAAGAAATAATCGAAAGGCTGGAGAATATTGATATCGTAGTTGCCGATAAACCCACCCCCGAACAGCGCCGCTACGAGGATATCGGCAGGGGCGAACTACTGCTCGGACTTTACGAAGGAGTACCTTTAACCAAACGGACGTATGGCTACACCGGCGTGGTACCAGATAAGATAACGATTTTTCAACAGCCTATCGAGTCCGTCTGTAAAAACGATAACCAAATCGTTGAGGAAGTTCAGCGGGTCGTCCGGCATGAAATCGCGCATCATTTCGGCATCGACGACGACCGACTGGAAGAGCTGGGAAAATACTAGGCTACTTCAAACTTTTCACCATATAGTCGCCCTGCGACTTATAACCGAACTCAACGCGGTAGTATTCTTTAGCCCCCGTCCCACTTAAAATCACCATCCGTCCGGCTTTAAACTCTTCTTTAGCGATACGCTCGGCTTCACGTAATAAAGCCTTCCCGTACCCCTTATGCTGGGCGGCGTTATCGTTCTTTTCGCTAAGCGGC
Organism: uncultured Chloroflexia bacterium; assembly: GCA_963759785.1. Lineage (GTDB taxonomy): Bacteria > Chloroflexota > Dehalococcoidia > Dehalococcoidales > RBG-16-60-22 > RBG-13-51-18. Next base: position 565,325 of record CAVXAM010000007.1, on the reverse strand, counting down.
ACTTCGGGACCAAAGATATGCAGCTCTCTAATGATTGCCTCTTTCCCCTTTTCCCCCCGCCCTAACGATGGAACGGGTTGCGACTGAATTCTAAGTCGCAGCAGACCGAAAAGCGTCTCGTTATCGTCTTCGAAAGAGAGGAATATCTCCTTGCCATCGGCGGCGTCATAATCCATTCGGGTCAAATGCGCCTCGCCGATTTCCCGTCCCACTAAAGTCCGGTGGCCATACTCCCGGCAGCGCGTACAACGACATTCGATACCCTGCTGCTTCATACGTTCTCTAACGATATCGCGTAACGAAACCTTAAGTCCGGCGACGATATACTTGGACGGGATATCGCGCAGCACGCGCGAAATGCGGACGTATTTCGGCACCAGAGCTTTAATATCGATAATCAGGTTAATCATCGTTTCGTCATCATAAGGCTGGTAGCGGCCGTCTCGATACCACTTCTCAAGGTCGGTACCCCGCACTACCATGGTCGGATAAAGCTTGAGTCCATCCGGCTTAAAGCGGTCGTCGCTAAAAAGTTTTTTCGACATCGCTAAATCTTTTTTCGGCGATGAACCGGGCAACCCCGGCATCCAGTGATAGTAAACCTTAAAGCCGCTTTCGCGGAGTCGTTTGGTAGCGTCAACTACCGCCTTAACACCGTGCCCCCGCCTGACCAACTTATAAACTTTGTCGTCTAAAGTCTGTACTCCCAGTTCAACCCGCGTCGTGCCGAACTCCAACATCCGCTTTATTTCTTTATCCCCGCACCAGTCCGGTCGCGTCTCGATACAAAGTCCCGTGCAGCGGTGGCGGGCGGTTTCGTTAAGGCGTTTGGCGTCGTCCAGCGACGCCGACTCCACCCCGTTCAAAGCATCGTAAAGGTCTTTGACGAATTGATACTGGTATTCAATCGGCTGGGCTAAAAAAGTCCCGCCCATGATAATCAGCTCGATTTTATCCGTCGGATGCCCCATGTCGGTGAACATCCTTAGCCTGACTTTCACCTGCCGGCCGGCATCGAAGTTGCTGCTTTTCGCGCGTAACACTGCCGGCGATTCGGGGGTGTAGCTTTGAGGAGCGTCGGTGTAGGTGGGGCAATACAGGCACTTGCCGGGACAACTCATTGGACGGGTCATCACCGCCAACGGCGTTACCCCGGAGATGGTTCTTGCAGACTTTCTTACTTTAACCATAGTATAATAGTGTCATTACGAGGAGTCCTTCTGAAGAAGGACGACGCGCCTGCACACCGAAGTGTGTTCCGGCACGCAGGCGTGGCAATCTCATTGCCCGTAATAAGTTTAGCAGATAGGCACTTATGTCAACAACGCACGATACCTATAATCAAATAGCCGCCTCCCGGGCTAATTTCCGCCATCACACCAGATTTCTGGTTGAACTGGGGGAACTAGCCAGGCGATGGAAGCAGGGCAGACTGCTTAATATCGGCTGCGCGCATGGTCCCGACTTCCCCCCTTTTAAAGATTCGTTCGAGCTTTATGGGTTGGACTATTCTTCAGAGATGATAAAGCTGGCAGGGAAGTATTCGGAAGAACACCACTTTAAGGTTGAACTGAAAGAAGCCGATGCACGTAAAATCCCCTACACTGACGACTTTTTTGACTTCGCTATCGCTATCGCCGTTTATCACCATATCGAGCACAAAGACGGACGACTGAAAACACTTAAAGAGCTTTATCGTGTGCTTAAGCCGGGCGGGGAGGCTTTCATCACCGTCTGGAACCGCTGGCAGCCGCGGCACTGGTTCCAAAAAAAGAGCTTTATGCGCGCCTGGAATACCAGGGGGATAAAATTCTATCGTTTCTATTATCTTTTTACTTACGGCGAGTTTGAGAAACTATTACGTCAAGCAGGTTTTAAGGTGATAAGGTCATACCCGGAAGCCCGGTATAAATTCCCTTTAAAGTTGTTTTCACGTAATATTTGTTTGTTAATCAAAAAACCTAATTACTAATTCTTCTCCTCCTCTACCCACAGCCTCTCCCCATCTGTAATGAAAGTAATCGTGCCGTTTTCATCTGTCCGGTAAATATTACCCTCCCCCACCCACCCCGCCAACCTTGACAGAACTTCAGGTTTAGGCAATCCATATGAGTTTTTACCGACAGATATCACCGCCAGTTGCGGATTCACCACCGCCAGGAATTGAGCCATGCTGGAGGTGTTCGAGCCGTGGTGGGCGACCTTAATGACCGTCCCCTTGATGTCCGCCCGCGTATGGATTAACTCCCACTCCGCCTCACTCATGCTGTCGCCCGTCAGTAAAAACGTAATGTCTCCCACTTTTAGTAGCAGCACTACGCTGTTATTATCGATATCCGACTCGCTGCCTTTAATGAGGTTTTCAGAAGGCCAAAGCACCTCGATGATAATGCCGTCGCCTAAATCTATCTGCTGTCCGGCGCGGGCGACGGTTCCTTTATTCCCCGCCTCCCCAATAAACCTCACCCATTCATCATATAATGGTGAGTTTCCCTCGGACGGAGGATAGAGTACCTGCCCGATATCATAACGACGTAGCACTTCCAGCAGCCCGGCGAGGTGGTCGCTGTGGGGATGGGTCAACACCGCCAAATCGATACTCCTGTCCCAGAAAGGCATCTGGCCGCTTAAGTCCTGGGCAATCGCGCTGGGGCTAGGTCCACCGTCGATTAAAATCTGCGTACTGCCTTTTTGAATCAGGATAGCATCCCCCTGCCCCACATCTAAAAAACTTACGCACAGTTTAGCATCGGGCATGGCGGCGGCAACATAAGACACCAGCATGGCTATTACCAGCAGCGGTACGATAGCCCACTTAAGCTTACCGGAGATTCCGCTGACGATATTCATACCCGCTTTCATCATACCGGCTGTACCGCTAGCTAGATTTTGTACGCCACGCCACCGACTGACCAGGTAGACGAGTAAAGCCAGGACGGCATAGTATGCCGCTATTAATCCTGGATTCAGCCAATCAATTGTCACCGTCGTATTTGCCGGCGATGCCAAGCCGCTGACGACGGCTATCATGTAAGTTAAAAATAGCCAAAGAACCCACCCGAAAACCTGCCCTACCGCCCCCGAAGCCAGCCCGATTAACATCGTTAAAGAACCCAAAATGATAATTACTGGCAATACCGGTGTTAAAATGAAGGTCGCGAAAGGTCCCGCTAACGAAAAGTAACCGTAATAATAGGCGATTAACGGCCAGGTAGCGATAGTCGCCGCCAGAGACGCACTCATGATATCGATAGCCGCGTTAACTGTCGTTATGACAAATCCCTCGTTCTTCGCCCGGGCAGTGATTAATCGTTTGCCAAAATCGCCAAGAATAGGATAAATAAAAATCAGTCCGGCTATGCCGAGAAAGCTTAACTGAAAAGAGACATCGCCCAGGATATAAGGACTGATACCGACCATCACCGCCGCCGTCAAAACTAACGCCCCCAGACTGCTCCGCTGCCTGCCCAGGACTTCGGCGAGAAGGAAAATACTCGCCATGATGGCGCTTCTTACCACCGGCGGATTCATGCCGGTGATAACGGTGTAAAACCAGATTACTACTAGTGCCAACCAAACATAGAGGTAACGCCGCCGTCCGAAGAGCCAGATACCGATTGCTAATAAAATACCTGCCATGATGGCGAGGTTCTGACCCGATATCGCCAGGAGATGCGCGGTGCCGCTGGTCTTAAAATCATTATTCAGGTCGGTAGGGATATTGCCCCGCAATCCCAATAAAATCCCCTGCGCCAGCGAGGCTTGGGGTTCGGGCAGCACCTCGGCCAATGTTTGTGACAGGTTAGCCCTTAAATCATAAATCCAGGCTAAAGGCGCAGAGCCATGTCCGCCTTCAAGCACTTCCAACTTGGGATAATATATAGTAGAGTGAATACCCTGGTGTTCCAGATATCCCTTATAATCAAAATCCTCAAACGTTAACGGCGTTTGCAGCTCGCCGGTGATATCGACTAAATCACCGTAGTTAAATTCGGGATAACGCGGGACGACCGCCAAAACCGTTCCTTCAGTTTCTTGCCAGTCGTTTTCCAGTTTTATTTCTTCTACAGTTATCGTCAACCGGGCGCTTTTATCCCTGACATCCGGCGCCTGTGAAATGACCCCTTTTATATCCACCGTGCCGCTATCGTTATAAAAACGTATATCGCTTTCGTCTACCGAGTAAAGGCTGGAGTAAGAATAAACAGCCGCGCCGACAAAAAGAAAAATGCCCAGACTGGCAAGGATAATCACCTTTTTATAACGCCGCGTAAAGAAGAAGCAAAGCAGCGGTAAAAGTCCAGCAAGTAAAAACAGCGGCGGCAGTTTTAGCAACATGCCGATGTAGATTCCGAATAACCAGATAGAGCTAAGATAGATTAGTATCATAAGCTCCTATAACGTCGTTAATCGTTCACGGTTATCAGGTCTTTAATAGTATTAAAACTACTCTCGCCAAAACCAGGTACATTCAGTAATTCATTGATATCGCGGAAAAATCCATGTTGTTTACGGTAGTCGATAATCGCCTGGGCTTTAGTTTCGCCAACGCCGGGCAGGGCTTCCAGCAGCCAGGCTTCCGCCCGGTTGATATCGATTTTCTGCGTTTGTTCGCCATTAGCTTCACCGATAATCAGCTCGACATCATCCAGGCTGGCGTTGGACTTTAGTCCCCCCGCCGCTCCGATTATGTCTTCAAGCTTATCGCCGGCAAATACCGGGTAATAACCGGGGTTATTTACCGCGCCACCAATGTATATCGTCCCCGTGATTTCGTGTTCCGGCGTCAGCGCAATTTCGACCGCCTGTCCGCCACGGCACTTAAGTCCTATAACCACACTACCGGCGATTATTACTACCACCAATAAGAACGCTATTATCGTCCAGCCGTTGATAATATTACTTGACTTCAACTAATCCGCCATCCGACGTGCAGTCTTTATAAACACATACTCTACCACGAAATTAGCCATTTGGCGAATAAACTGTAACAAGCCACGGAGAAAAAAGAAAATGAGGGGAAAAATACGGAGGATAAGGGGAAAAATAGCTTATTTGCTGCTTAAGGCGGCTTTTAAAGCATCTTTGTTGGCTGCCGGGGTGATGGCGATTATCTGGTCGCCCGCCTGAATCACCGTATGGGCTAAAGGAACGTGGGCGCTGCCTTCATTAGGTATTATTAGCGCTAGCGCGCTTTCCGAAGGTAGGTTGAGATCTTTAACCACTTTTCCAATCACCGAAGAATCTTCTGATATTCTAACATCGACGATGATTAATCCCTTTTCATCCAGCGTCAGCAGCTGCGTCACGGGGTGGGTGGGCACTTCATGTTCGATAGCTTCGATAATGAGATCGGTGGAATTAACGGTAACGTCCACGCCCAGCTTCTTAAAGAGCGCGGTGTTACGCGGATTGCGGATGCGGGCGATGGTGCGGGGAACGTTATGCTTGTGTTTAGCGACCTGGCAGGCGACCAGGTTATCCTCATCGTCACCGGTTACCGCTACAAACATATCAGCACGTCCCGTGCCCACTTCGGCTAACGTTGATGCTTCACAGCCGTCGCCGCGGAAACAGACGCTGCCCAACTCATCGGTAATTGTTTTACAGACGCGGGCATCTTTTTCCAGGACCAATACCTCATGTCCTTCTTTAAGTAAGGCTTTAAGCAGGTAATACCCGAGGCGACCGCCGCCAACGATGATAATATACATCTTTATTTCGAGCCTTCTATTTGTTCTCTTAGTAACTGCGCGAATATTTTGGTGGGGCTTATCGTTTCCAGTCCGAGGGCGCTATACATCTCTTCACGCAATGGGTCATAGATGCGGCTGACTACCCGGCGACACGTTAAAAACGTGCTTGGCGATCTGGCAAGCCATAACGTTGCGATTATCGCCCTGGGTTACCGCCACGAAGATATCAGCTTCTTCGATACCTGCCTTTTTCAATGTGTCTTCATCGGTGCCATTACCAAAAAGAGCCGTACCGCTGAAGGAGGGGGGTAAACGGCGGAAACTGTACGTATCGTTATCAAGGATAGTCACCTTATGGCCGTCTTCATCCAATAAGGTGGCTAACCTGGCGCCAACCCGTCCGCACCCCATAATCAATATATTCATTTTAAAACTAGTTATTCCTACTGCTGATAAAGTATAACGGGGCAGGGTGAATTTTGCAAAACGTAAGGCACGATGTTGCCCAGGCTGAACTGCCCGAAACGCTGTTTATAAACGATGCCCATGAGTATCAAGCTGACGCCCCGCTCCACCGCCTCATCCACGATGGCCGGACCGACCTCTCTTGCCTGGAGGACGTCGGACTCTATCTGGAAGTCTTCTTCGCCAGCGACAGTTTCGGCTCTATCGAGTATTTCCTCGGCTTTTTTTATCTCGGATTCTATTTCGGCATCCAGCGGCAAAGCCCGCTTAATCGTCACTACACGATACCGCCCAGACCTTGCCTTTATCTTTTTTAGCCAACCGGCAAGCCAATTTGATGGTTTCAACATCAGATTCAGCACCGGATACCGGCACGAGTATCTTTTTAAACACTATTACCTTCTAAGTAATATCAATTTAACAGTGGCAATTATAACGCTATTGTCAAAAAACTACAACATCCCTTTAGACGACTTTGCTGTTTTTGGGTGCATCAATACATCCAGCGATTGTTTGCGCAATCGCCGCTGATAAATAAAGAAAATCAGCAGCCCAATAGCCAGCCAGCTAAAACCGACAATTCGACCAATAGCGTGGGTATAAACCACCATAAACCAGGTAGCGAAAGTCGCCAGTCCGCCTATCACGGCCGTCACGGGAATTTCTCTACCTTTAATACGGATATTTAATGGTATTTTAAAAGGCCGAGGGAGATTAGGCTCCTTGATACGCAAGGCAATTATAGAAGCATGAGCCGTGGTATAGGCAAGCACCGCACCGAAAGCGTACAGGTCAACCAGCAGCGTAATCTGGCCGGTCGCTATTAGTAGGGAGGCGATAACGGAGAATATTATAATCGCATTTAGTGGTACACGAGCTCGTTTGCTGACATTACTGATAGCCCTAGGCAGCTGATGGCGTTGCCCCATGTAATAAGCCAATCGCGACGCTCCCAACATGCCCGCATTGGTGGCAATAATCAATATCGTAACCGCGAGAAAAGCCACCCAAAAACCCAGCACCGGTCGAATAGCCACCGGCATGACATTAGCAATACCCATGATAGGGTCCTGTAAGTACTTCTGCGTCAGGTCAGTAACCCAGGTTCCATCGGCCGCTTGATGCACCGGGTAGGCGCTTAGAGCCGTCATCGATAGCAGCGAGTAAAGGGCTATCACCGCAACAAATACGAGCAATACCGCCCGGGGGATACTTTTTTCCGGCCGACGAGCTTCGCTGCCTAAGTTGGACACTGTCTCGATGCCGGTGTAAGCAACCATAGATATTGATATGCCGAAGATAAGCTGATTCATCGTTGGCGCGACACCCCAGTGTACATTATGGATAAGTGTAGGCAAATTGATAATTAAAACTACACCCAGTACGGCGATTGTCACCTGGGTCAATAGGTCAACTAGGACGAGTATTATATTCAAGCGTGAAGAAGCTTGAACGCCCCGAATATTAATAAATGCCAGTATCATTATTATAACAATGCCGATGATGCTATTCAGGCCTATGACGCCCCACAGTCGCCATTCTTGTATAATTGGAAAGAAATAGCCCAGATAGTTAGCCGCGGTAAAGGCGGAAATAGACATGGTAACGATATAGTCCAACATCAGCACCCAGCCAGCAACAAAGCTTATCCAGGGGTTGAAAGCGCGGTAAGCGAAGGCTCCGGAACCGCCAGCTTCGGGCAACGCCGTAGCGCCCTCAGCATAGGTTAAAGCAGTGAACAGGAAAATAACGCCGGATATCAGCAGAACCAGGGGAGTCACACCTAAGGCAGACATGGCTACTACTCCCAGAGCATAGTAGATGGAAGAACCCACATCGCCGTAGGCGGCGCTGAAAAGACCGGGCACACCCAGTACCCTTCTTAAGTGATAGCGCGTAATGCGCCCGGGACGAAAAAACTTATCACCAAGTTTAGGAACCCAATTTTCAGGCATATCTCGTCATCAAACTAATATCGTATTGTAGCACAAATATCAAGAATAAAATATATATAAAAACCAACGTAACTATCGTACTATGTGAAACCGACGAATGTTACTAAAGTATTACTTGACAAGTGTGTTACATTTATATATAATATTGCCAATTGGCACATTATTGGCGTTTTGATACGTATGATTATTAAGACAAGAGTGTTTGAAATGGCGGATGGGAAATATCAGAATCTCTCCGACCTGGCCAAGGCAATGGGGTTATCCGTCAGTCAGATTTATCGGGTCCGCGAAGGGAAACGCGGTATTAACCAAAAATTCATCGTCGGGGCTAAAAGAGCCTTCCCCGACCACCGACTCGACGACCTTTTCTATTTCCCCTCTTAAAGTAGTTATATATTATCTTCCGGCATCTGTTCTTTAGCTAAATCTTCTGGTTCCAATTTGCGTAAAGCTTCCGGGCTTTCGAGCCGGTCAACATAGAGTACGCCGTTCAGATGGTCGATTTCATGTTCCAGCGCTTGAGCCAGCAGTCCTTCCCCTTTAATGCGGATTTGTTTCCCCTTGCTATCCAGTCCTTTGGCGGTTACCACTTCGGATCTGTATATCTCCCCGATATAACCGGGAATGCTTAAGCATCCCTCGTTGACCAGCCGCTGTCCTTTCCGACGGACGATTTCAGCATTTATCAGGACAATGTCTTCGTTTTTTTCTTTGGCGTCCTCTGCTTCGGGCAGGCAGATGACCGTAATGCGTAAAGAAACCCCAACCTGCGGTGCCGCCAGTCCGACGCGTCCCGGCTCGGCATGCAAAGTTTCGCGCATATCGGCGATGAGCTTCTTTACAGACTTATCGATGCTGCTGACCCGTTTCGTCTTCTTGCGTAAAATGGGGTCGGGCACTGTTCTTATCGGTAAAACCGCCATGTTAACTCCTAAATAACTCTCTATTTCCAGTTTACTGAATGAGACCTATCGGGTCAATATCGACCATCCAGCCACGGCCGAAATCGATTTGGTTAAGAAAAGACGAAAGGTTTTTACCGCGAATGACCAGCTGCCAGCGATACCTGCCCCGCAGGCGGTGGATAAAAGCCGGCGCCGGCCCGATGATGTTTAAGCCACCAATCCCTCTGGCACTGCTTTCATCGGTCAGTATCTTTTTCATCTTTTCAGCCTCTCGCTGGCAGATGGCGTCGTTGGCATGCGTAAAGCTTAGGCGAGCCAGCTGGGTGAAGGGGGGACTATTCAACTGCTTTCGATAGGCGATTTCCTGTTCATAAAAAGAAGCGTAGTCATTACGGGCAATCGCCTGTATCGCGTAGTTCTCCGGTGAAAAGGTTTGAACGATAACCTTACCGCCGGCAAGACCCCGCCCCGCCCTACCCGCCACCTGACTTAATAATTGATATGTCCTTTCACCGGCGCGGAAGTCCGGCAAATTCAAACTGGTATCGGCGTTAACCACACCTACCAAAGTTACCGACGGTATATCAAGTCCTTTAGCGACCATCTGCGTGCCGATGAGAACATCCGCCTGCCGGCTGCGGAATTTGTTTAAGATATCTTCGTTTGATGTCCTGCCGGTTGTGGCGTCGCTATCCCAGCGCAGCTGACGGGCGCGCGGGAAGGTTAGCCTGACCTCCTGCTCCAGCTTTTGGGTGCCGGCTCCTAAAAATTTAAGCTGGCGGTTGCCGCAGTTGGGACATGCATCCGGTACGGGCATTTTATAGTTGCACTGGTGGCAGGTCAGGATATCATCGTTGATGTGGTGGGACAAAGGCACCTCGCAGCGGCGGCACCGCAATACGAAACCACAGCGACGGCACTGGATATAATAAGCCCCGCCCCGACGGTTCAAGAAAAGTATCACCTGCTCGCCGGCGGCGATGGCTTTGTTGATAGACTGCGCCAGCACCCGACTGAATATGCCCCGGTTACCTGCCTTTAACTCCTCCCTCATATCTACCACTTCAACCTGCGGCACGATTGCCCCGGGGGTAACGCGCTGGGGCAGTTCGAGTAATTTATATAGTCCGTTTTTCGCTTTAAAATATGTTTCGACATCCGGCGTGGCGCTGCCAAGGACGACTACCGTCCCAGTGAGTTCCGTCAGCTTTATCGCGACGTCGCGGGTGTGGTAATGCGGTGGATTATCCTGTTTATAGGTCCATTCGTGTTCTTCATCGATGATGATTAAACCAAGGTCCGGTTGGGGAGCGAATAAAGCGCTGCGCGACCCGATAACGACGTCACACTCCCCGTTCTTGATGCGGCGCCATTCATCGTATTGCTCGCCCGGCGTAAGTTTACTGTGCAATACCCCCACCCGCCCCGGGAAACGCGCCGCGAAACGCTCGATGGTCTGGGGCGTCAGCGAGATTTCCGGCACCAGCACGATGCCCCGCTTTCCTTGCTTTAACGCTTCGGTTAACGACTGGAGATAAATTTCGGTTTTACCGCTGCCCGTGACGCCATGGAGCAGAAAAACCTGATTTCCGGTGTTTGTTTTGTTTATCGCCGTCTTGATTAACTCGAAGGCGGCTTGCTGGTCATAAGTGAGATTTAAAGGTAAAGAAAGGTTGACGTTTTCATATACGACCGGCCTACGCCGCACTTCGACTGCCTTTAGTTCCACCAACCCGCTCTGTACTAAAGAGTCGGCAACCGACTTGGTGCAGCCGGTTTTGACTCTGGCTTCTGCCCAGGGTACCGGACCCGACTGCTCTTTTAAAAAGTCATACAGTTTCGCCTGCTTCGGTGAAAGCTTTAAATCCCCACTCCCTTTTCCCACCATACTTATATAAAGTTCGCTTTTCGGCTTAACCCTGATAGGCTCTAACTCATAGCTCCGGCTAACGATTCCCTGCCGCACCATTTGTGAAATGACAGCGCTGGCTTTCTTCTTGCCTAACGCCTTTTCGATAACCTTTAACTCAACCCTGCCCTTTTCACGGGCTAAATCGATAACGCGCTTTTGCATATCATCGAGTGCATCGATATCCGCAACTGCCGGACTGATAAAGGTCAGCGCTTTCCGCTCGAACGACGGCGGCAGCATTAAAGCTACGGCGCTGAAAAGCGGGGCGAGGTAATAGTCGCTTATCCAGCGGGCGAGCGAAATTTGATGGGGCGATAAAAGAGGGGTTGGCTCGATAATATCGAGGATTTCACGGGTATCTTCTACCGCGGGGACGGGCGTTAATTCTAAGACGATTCCCTGGAGGACTTTTTCACCAAAGGGAACTAATACCCCCTGCCCGATTGAAACGTCCAGTCTTTCGGGGATAGCGTAGCTGAAAGTACGACGCTGGGCTACCGGCGAATTGACACTTACCTCGGCGTATCTCATCCCAGACTCCAGAGAGGATATTCAGGTGTTACCCAGCAAAAGTATTATCTCAAACCTAGGCTTTAGGTTCTTCCTTCTTTTCGTCTTTAGCCGATTCGGCCGGCTTGTCCTCGTTAGAGGGTTTCTCGGCGGCTGCTTCTTTCTTTTCCGCTTTCGGGGATTTCTCCTTGGATTCTTTAGGTGTTTCTTTCTTTTCCTCTTTAACAGCTTCCGGCGCTTTGGCTTCAGCCTTTTCAGCCGCCGCTTTTTCCGCCGCCGCGGCAACCGCCGCCTCGTCCATAATCGGCTCGATTTCTTCTTCCGGCTCTGACTGTAGTAGCTCATCGCCTATCTGTTCCCTGATTTTCCTCTCCACCCGTTTAATCTTACGTTTGGCTTCTTTACCGCTTAATTCACGCAGGTAATAAAGGCGAGAACGGCGGACCTTGCCCTGCCGCACGACTTGCACCTTTTCCACCATCGGCGAGGTCATCGTAAAGGTACGCTCTACGCCGATACCGAAGGCGATATGACGGACGGTATAGCTGGCGCCAGCACCGCCGCGTTTTACTTTAATAACGACGCCCTGGAAAGCCTGTATCCTTTCCTTATCGCCTTCGACGATTTTCGTGCTGACCCTGACGGTATCGCCGGGCTGGATATCAGGCATCTTGGCTTTCTTTTTGACTTCGAGTAATTTAGAAACATCCATATTGAGACTCCCTATTTTTAGTTAGACTTTTTTTCGTTATGCATCATTCGCTTGACCAGGCGTTTATCTTCCGTACCGAGGTCGGCTTTATCTAATAGCTCGGGACGCTTCTCTAACGTCCTTTTAATAATCTGCTCCCGATGCCACTTAGCGATTTGGGCATGATTGCCGGAAAGCAAAATATCCGGCACCTGCCAGCCGCGGAAGTCCGCCGGACGGGTGTACTGTGGATATTCTAGCAGACCGCTGGCATGCGAGTCATCTAGCGGCGATTCTTCAGAGCCTAAAACACCCGGTATTAAACGTAATACTGCGTCCGCCACCACCATCGCCGGCAGTTCACCGCCGGTTAAAACATAGTCGCCGATGCTGATGGTATCCGTCGCCAGGTGTTCAATAACGCGTTCGTCCACGCCTTCATAATGTCCGCAAATCAGGACGATGTGCTGGTGCTGTGCCAGTTCCTGCGCTATCTTGTGCGAAAAGAGCCGTCCCTGTGGCGTTAGTAAAATTACCGGTAATGATTCACCCTTATCATCCAGTTTTTCTTTAATCGCTTCGACCGCCTCGAAAATCGGCTCCGGCTTCATGACCATCCCCGCCCCACCGCCGTAAGGATAATCGTCCGCGGTATGGTGTTTATCATGGGTATAGTCGCGGATATCCACCAGATTGATATTCACCAGTCCGTTATCGATGGCCCGTTTGAAAATCCCGAAGCCGAAGGGCGCTTCGAACAAAGGCGGGAAAAGCGTTAAAATATCTATCCGCATTTTATTTTATCCCGGCATCCTCTAAAGAATGCTCGGTAACCTCTCCCTTAATGATTTCGACAGCGTGTGGTATTGCCGGCATGATTGCTTCGAGACACTCCTGCACGGCTTTGGTGCTGCCCGGCAGGTTGACTATTAAACACTGCCCGCGCTGCCCCGCCACTGCCCGACTTAACATCGCCGTCGGCGTCTTGGCTAATGACTTCGCCCGCATCGCTTCGGCGATGCCGGGTATCTCTCTATCGATGATTGTCAAAGTCGCTTCCGGCGTAACGTCCCTCTTGCTTAAGCCCGTCCCGCCCGTCGTTAGAATAACGTCCACCTTACCGCTATCAGCCCATTGGCTTAAGGTAGCCGCGATAACGTCCTTCTCGTCGGGCACGATTTCGTAATTAGCGACCGAGCCTTTCAAAGTAGCGACAATGTCGCGGATAGCCTCGCCGCTTTTATCCTGGCGCTGCCCCTTCGACCCCTTATCGCTGATGGTTAAGACACCGAAATTTATCATCGACTCTTTTCACAAAACAAAATATATTTTACCATAAATATGGCTTCCGACGAAAGTATCCGTAGCACGAGTGATGTTATAATGGAGCTGAATCATACGCCAAAACCTTATTTTGGAGTTAAACTTGACCACCGACATCCTTAGCCAAATCCGCCAGGAACTAACCCAAGCCGTCGATGAAAAAACCAGGAATACCTATCAGCGCTATTTTAAAGAAGGTGTCGTGGCTTATGGGGTAAAGACCTCTTTAGTCAGTAAAATCGCCGCGAAGTATTACGCGCAAGTAAAGTTATCAGGTAAAAAGGAAATCTTCCGCCTTTGTGAAGAGTTATGGAAATCGAACTACAACGAAGAAACCTATATCGCCTGCGAATGGTCCTACCGCCTTCATCGACTTTATGAACCGGACGACTTTTACATTTTCGAGAACTGGCTGAAGAAATACATTAACAACTGGGCGAAGTGCGATACATTTTGTAACCATACCGTCGGGTCGCTGGTGGCTAGGTTCCCGCAGTTTTTGAAAAACCTAAAAGAGTGGACGAAGTCCCCTAACCGCTGGTTACGTCGCGCTGCCGCGGTAACACTAATCATACCGGCGAAACAGGGTAAGTTTTTAAAAGATATCCTCGAGATAGCGGACGCGCTGTTAACCGATGGTGATGACCTGGTGCAAAAAGGATACGGCTGGCTGCTTAAGGACGCCAGCAAGAAGCACATCGACGAGGTATTCAGTTACATCATGAAAAATAAGAAAATGATGCCCCGCACCGCTCTCCGCTACGCTATCGAACGAATGCCGCCGGAACTAAAGCAAAAAGCAATGGCTAAATAACCCCCTTCACTCATCCCGAGTTTATTGAGGGATTCCCCACCTTTTCCCACCCCAAACAATAGCTGCATTCACATCAATCGCACCAATAGTTTCTATCGTACGCCGCAGATACGTCCTAAATACTCAATTTTAGGGAAAAAATACTTGACAAATACCTATAATTGTGTTATAAAATGGTAAATCGTGGTAAAAAGTGGTATTATAGGGAAAAAAGTAGGGAAAAATGTATTACGGCGAATTCGATTATAAAATCGACGATAAAGGCAGAATTCCTATCCCGCCTAAGTTCAGGAATACCTTTAAAGAAGGCATCGTCCTGATGTCCGGCGCCGAAAACTGTATTACCGCCTATACCCTAGCCGAGTGGAAGAAACTATCGACCAACCTGACCAACAGTCCCCTATCCCGCAGCAAGATGCGCCGCTTGAGCCGCGTACTCTTCGCTACCGCCTTTAGTACTGTAGTCGACGGGCAGGGCCGCATCGCTATTCCCGCCCCGCTCCGTGAACATGCCCAGATTACCGACGATATCGTGATTGTCGGTGTTAATATCTACCTCGAAATCTGGAATAAAGCCCTCTGGGAGGAAGAAAAGGCAATCAGCCGGCAGCAGTCCTGGCAGATTATAGAAAGCCTGGAAACCAATGAATAGCAAGTCCGCTTCAATCCATAAACCCGTTTTATTATTAGAATCGTTGCGAGCGCTGGCTATCCAGCCGGGTGGTCGTTATGTTGATTGTACGCTGGGCGGCGGCGGTCATGCCGCGGCTATATTAGAGCAAAGCTTGCCCGGTGGACAGTTATTGGGTATCGACGCCGACCCGCTTGCCATTGAAGTCGCTCGAGAGCGGCTTCAAAATTTTAAAGACTCCATCCTGATGGTGCATGATAACTTTGTCAATTTACGGTCTATTTGCCTTAAATACAAGTTCTTCCCGGTACACGGCATCATTCTCGACCTCGGTCTATCCTCGCTGCAACTGAATAGCGACCGCGGTTTTAGCTTCCAGCAGGACGCCCCGCTCGATATGCGGTTTAGTCCCGACCAGAAGGTCAGCGCCGCCGACATCGTTAATACGAGTCCTGAATTTAAAATAGCGCAAATATTAAGGACTTACGGCGAAGAAAGCCAAAGCAACCGTATCGCCCGCAGTATCGTTAAAGCACGCCCCATTAGTTCCACCCTTCAACTCGCCCAGCTAATCGAGAAAACCGTGGGGCGGCGGGGCAAAATTCATCCGGCGACAAAAACCTTCATGAGTCTGCGTATCGCCGTCAATCACGAGCTGGAATACCTGGAATCGGTCTTAAAGCAGGCTATCGACCTGCTGGGCTACGAAGGCAGGCTGGTAGTGATTAGCTACCATTCGCTCGAAGACCGTATCGTTAAGCAGACCATGCAGCAGGAAGCCCGCGGCTGTATCTGCCCGCCCGAGACCCCGGTCTGCGTCTGCGGTCATACGCCACGCTTAAGACTAATCAACAGAAAAGTGATAACTCCTGCCGAAACCGAAATTAAAGATAATCCACGCAGCCGCAGCGCCAAGCTAAGATCCGCGGCGCGTATTATTTCGCACGATGACAGCTATACAACTACTAAAGACCATAAGTTTATTACTATCGCGAAATCCAGCGGCTGGCAAAGACCTGCCCTGACCCAAAGAATCAGGACGGTACTTTTAGCAGCCTAATAACAAGGAGGGCCAGATGAAAAAGAGCAATGTCATTACTTCAATCGATGTAGGTACTACCAAGATATGCACCATTATGGCAGATATTCATGATGGCGCCCCCCGCGTCGTCGGCGTTGGCATCACCCCCTCAAAAGGACTGCATAAAGGGCTGGTAGTAAATATCCACGAAGCCAGAGACTCAATTCGTGAATCGGTGCGCAAAGCCGAACAGGCGAGTAACTTTAAAGTGGAATCGGCCTACGTCGGCGTGACTGGTCGGCACGTAACCTCAAACAACAATCACGGCGTCGTGGCTATTACCCGCGGCGACCGTGTCGTACGCTCGGGCGACCTGAAGCGCGTACTGACCTCGGCGCAAAGCGTTAAGCCCCCGACTGACAGAAGGTTGCTTCATGTGATTCCCCGCAACTATTCGGTAGACGGCCAGGCAGGCGTGCAGAATCCGGTTGGTATGCACGGCTTCCGCCTCGACGTTGAAACTCATGTCATTACCGCTGCGGTAACATCAATCCAAAACCTTATTAAGTGCATTCGCAGTCTCGGCATAGAAATCGAAGACCTTGTTCTCGAACCCCTCGCCAGCAGCGAGGCGGTACTCACCGAAGATGAAAGACAAATCGGCGTTATCATGGCCGATATCGGCGGCGGCACGACCGACATCGCTATCTTCCGCGATAGTAGCATCTGGCACACCTCGATTCTGCCGGTAGCCGGCTATCAGCTGACCCGCGATGTAGCGATCGGTTTAGGTCTGCCGTTTGAAATCGCCGAAGAAATGAAGAAGAGATACGGCAGCGTTATGCCGGTTGTCGATAAAAAGAAAGTCGATACTGCCCCGGCGATATCGCAGGATGGACACGGTGTTTCTTACCAGGATTTGAGTGACATTATCAAAGCCAGGGTCGAAGAAATATTAAAGCTGATTGTCCTGGAGATGCCGAACTCAAATTACGAAGAGCTGGTGCCGGGCGGTTTAGTACTCACCGGCGGCAGCGCCAATCTCTCCGGTTTAGCCGCCTTAGGCCGACAATCCCTCAATATGCCGGTTAGAATCGGCGTTCCCGGCAATATGGAAGGCATCGGCGACGTACTCGAGGACCCGGCTTACGCTACCAGCGTCGGACTCCTGCTCTGGGGCAGTAAATACCAGGGCAAGAAGAACTGGCGTGGCAATGGATTCACTGGCGCGGTACTCAATCTGGCCTCACAGCTGAAGAAGCTGTTCGGTTAATATAAAAAAATCTTTAGCCTAAGAAAAGGAGGAGGAGATGGCAAGAACAAGTTTCGTTGCTAATCCAGCTAAGATTAAAGTAATCGGTCTGGGCGGTGGTGGCAGTAATGCGGTAACCCGCATGGTTAGAGAAAATATCCAGGGTGTCGAGTTCATCGCGATGAACACCGATGCCCAGGCTCTAGCCGTTTGCGAAGCCCCAATGTGTATTCAGCTGGGCCCAAAGCTGACCAGGGGCTTAGGCGCCGGCGGCGACCATATTATAGGCGCTAAGGCAGCCGAGGAAAACCGCGATGAGCTGCGGGAAATTATCAGTGGAGCTGATATGGTGTTCGTTACCGCTGGTATGGGCGGCGGCACCGGCACCGGCTCAATCCCAATTATTGCCGAGATTTCCAAACTAAGCGGCGCCTTAACCATCGCCGTCGTCACCAAGCCTTTCGCTTTCGAAGGCGCGCACCGCATGGAGACGGCAGAGGACGGTATCCAAAACCTCGTCGATAAGGTCGATACCCTGATTATTATTCCTAACGACCGTCTCTTGAGCCTCTGCGATAACAGGACTGGCGTTGACAGCGCCTTCCGATTGGCGGACGATGTCCTGCGGCACGGCGTTCAGGCTATTGCCGAGGTTATTACCACCCCCGGTATGATTAACCTGGACTTCGCCGACGTTAAAGCAATCATGAAAGATGCCGGCCCTGCCTGGATGTCTATCGGTAAAGGCACCGGTCAAAACCGCGCTATCGACGCCGCTAAAGAAGCCCTAGCCAGTCCGTTGCTCGAGGTCTCGATCGAAGGTTCGAAAGGCGTTCTCTTCAACGTCGTTGGCGGCAGCAGCTTAACATTGTTCGAGGTGAACCAAGCTGCCGACGTTATTAAAGCCGCCGTAGACCCCGATGCCAACATCATCTTCGGTGTGGCTAACGACCCATCGATGGAGCAGGAAATCAGTATTACTCTTATCGCTACCGGCTTCAAAGCCAAGATGGGTATGGGCAGAGTCAACCGCGAGGACGAAGAACTCACCAAGATACTCAAGAACATGAAGACCGAGGAAGAGCTGGATATGCCTTCCTTCTTACGCCGACCGCTCTTCAGCCACAGGAAAACCGGCGCTACCCAGAATCCTTACACGATGGAACAGCCGAAACAACGGCACTTTATTTAATCTTAGCGATAAAATAAGATATTTATAGCTACCAGGGCTGCGGGAACGTAAAAACCCGCAGCCTTCCCTTTTTCTTCACCACCCTACCCCGATTCCCCCCTTTATATATCGGTTGACAAAAATACCGTGTCCGCTTATCCTATTATTTGGTAATTCAATTACCACGTTATGCGAGTTATTACAGGAAAAGTAAAGGGCCACCATCTTAAATTCCCCGCTGGTACAAAAACCCGTCCGGTAACCGACCTTGTGCGTGGCGCTATCTTTTCCATCCTCGAAAACCTCACTGACGACTGGTCGCTGGTGCTGGACCTGTTTGCCGGCAGCGGTGCGCTGGGTATCGAAGCTCTAAGCCGCGGAGCTGGCTGGGTGGACTTTGTTGAAAGCGAACGTAAGTGTTGTGATATAATTAAAGAAAATCTGGCAGCTACGAAATTTACTTCGCAAGCTCGAGTTTTATGCTGCAGCGTCGATAAGGCGCTTTCTTTTCTCGATAAGGAGTATAACGTTATTTTGATGGACCCGCCCTACGCCAACCCTACCACCGGCGCTATTATTACCCGGCTGGCAGCCTCTCCGCTGGTCGGCGCTAGGACGACGCTGGTCGTGACGCATTCCGCCCGGTTGCCCCTCAACCAGAGTTATGCTTCACTCAACCTCCTCAAAACACACCGCCACGGCGATAGCTGTATTTCAATATTCCAAAAGGAGGCGAAGTCATGATTATCGCGCTTTACCCCGGCAGCTTCGACCCCATTACCAACGGGCATATCGATATTGCTACCCGGGCTTCCAAACTCTTTGATAAAACGGTCATCGGCATCTTCGCTATGCCGGATAAAAATATCATGTTCACCATTGAAGAACGCCTTGCAATGGCTAAAAAAGCCATCGCCCACCTGCCGAATGTCGAAGTTAAGCCTTACAGCAATATTACCGTAGATTTCGCTAAAGATATAAAAGCGCAGGTGCTGGTGCGGGGACTAAGGATGATCAGCGACTTCGAATGGGAATTTGAAATGGCGATGATGAACCAGATGCTTTCGCCGGGACTGGAAACAGTCTGCTTTATGGCGAGCCAGGAATACCAGTTCCTTAGTGCCAGATTGATTAAAGAAGTCGCCAGCCTGGGGGGTGATATCTCTAAACTCGTCCCCAAACATGTCGCCGAAGCGTTAAAGAAAAAGGGTCTCGGCAAGTAATGATATAAACAGGGTTTTTCCTGTGGTTTTTGTTTTTAAGGATAGATTCAGGAGGTAAAAATTAATGGCTTACAAGATTACAGATGAGTGCATCAGCTGCGGAGCTTGCGAGCCGGAATGCCCGGTGCAGGCTATCAGCGAGGGCGAGACTCTTTATGTCATCGACCCTAACAAGTGCGTGGAGTGCGTTGGGTATAATGACTCCCCCAAATGCGTTGAAATCTGCCCGGTTGATGCTCCCAAACCCGACCCCGCCCATCCCCGGAAAAAATAAAGCGTATATTTTTTAGTAAATACAATAGCGGGGCAGCGTAACAACTGTCCCGCTATTTTAGGTTTTTTATTCAACCTCACTAGTTAATTCGTAGTGAGGTCTTGTTTTTTACTTTGGACTAATTAAAGATATAGTGTATCCCCTGGAATTCGGCAGGCAACAATCCTAATATGATGCCGAATTTATCAAGTAAAAATCTCCCTAACGCTGAGCCGGCGATTAAGTCCGTGGTATTCAGGTATTTATAGCACATCGCCAGTATCGCCCCGATAAAAATCGCCCCCAGCAACAGACCAAGAATAGCGCCGCCCAGGCTATCCAGCCAGCCGAGCATTGCCCAATGGACGATTCTTTCCACGATAAACGCCAGTATCATGGCTACTAATATCGTGGCTACCAGAATAATTATAAACGCGATGATGCCGGCGGTAACCGGGTCGCCGATAAAGCTCATCGCGTCCGCCAGGCCATCCGAATAGCGACCCGCTAGGGTGACGCCGATAATCACACCCACCACGAGAAACAGCATCTTAATAAGTCCGGCTTTAAGACCCGCGAAAAGTAATAGTATTAGTCCGATAATAATTACAGCATCCAACCAGTTCATATCAGCCTCCTAAATTTAAGTTTTAGCTTCACCTAACTCTTTAGCCCGCTGGTATGCCGCTTTAACCGCTTTAGCGACGATACCAGCGAGGTTATTCTTTTGAAAAACCTCTATGGCGCGTTCGGTCGTGCCGCCTTTAGAGGTTACGTTACGGCGCAGTTCGGCAGGCTTTTTGTCTGATTTATCCATTAGATGAGCCGCACCGAGTATCGTTTGTAAAACTAATGCTTCGGCGTCCCGCTCGGTTAATCCTAACTCGACCGCCCCATCGATAAGCGATTCAGCGAAGAGATAGACATACGCCGGTCCGCTGCCGCTGATGGCAGTGACTTTATCGAGATATTCCTCTTCATTAAAGTAAATCTCTTTCCCCATCGCCCTGAGGATAGTCCGCGCCAGCTTTTTTTGTTTATCCGTGACTTGAGGTGTAGCCGTCCAGCCGCTAATGCCGAGTCCGATTTGGGCAGGGGTGTTGGGCATCGACCTGACGACTTTATTATGTCCCGTGCCTTTACTGATAGTAGCTATTCTAACACCGGCGGCTATCGAAAGGATAACCTGGTCTAATTTTAGGTTGCTTTTAAGGTCGGAGAAAACTTCCGCGGCATTCTGTGGCTTTACCGCCAAAACAACCACATCCCTACCCTTTATCGCTTCTCTGTTATCCGCCGTTACGTTAACGCCGTATTGCTTTTTAAGATAAAGACGGCGCGATTCGCTGATATCGCTGACGGCGATATCGGCCGGTTTGCACAGCTTCTTCTCCAGCAAAGCCGCGAGAATCGCCTCCCCCATATTCCCCCCGCCGATAAAAGCTATTTTCATGATTCTAAAAACCCTCACTATCTCCCTTTAAAAAAGGGAGAGTCTTTTTCGTTTTACCCTCTCCCTCTTTCATAAAGAGGGATTAAGGGAGTTTTTACCTCACCACGATATTTATCAGTTTCTTCGGTACGTAGATAACCTTCGCCACCTGCTTCCCCGCAACGAAAGGTTTAACCTTATCCAACGCCATCGCCAGGTTGGTCGCTTCTTTTTCGGTAACGGATACCGGCGCGGTTAATCTATCACGCACCTTGCCGTTTACCTGCACCACCAAGGTGAATTCATCGCTGGTTACCAATTTTGTCATCCCACTTCGGCCAGGTCTGGTTATGGATACTGTATTTATTGCCGGTTTTCTGCCAGAGTTCCTCACTGATATGCGGTGCCGACGGGGCTAGCAGCAACAGCAGTGTTTCAGTGGCTTCATTCCATGTCTTGACCGATACGCTGCCTGCCTCTTTAACCTTGCCCATGTAATTGGTCAATTCCATCAGCGCCGCGACCATCGTATTCAGCCTTATTTTATCGAAGTCTTCGGTTACTTTCTTTATTGTCTGGTGCACCAGTCGCATCAAGTCTTCTTCACCGGAAGAACCAGACGATTTATAATCTTCGACCACCAGATTCCAGAGTCGATTCAGCCAGCGGGTAATGCCGCTGATACCGCTATCGTCCCATTCGCCGCCCTGCTCCCAGGGACCGATGAACATCATATAGCCGCGTACCGTATCCACCCCCAGCTCCGCCACATATTCATCAGGGTTAACCACATTGCCGCGGGACTTGCTCATCTTCGTATGACCCATGAGTATAATCCCCTGGTTAAAAAGCCTTAAAAACGGCTCGCGGAAATCGACGATGCCCATATCGCAGATAGCTTTAGTAAAGAAACGTGTATAAAGCAGGTGCATCACGGCGTGTTCGGCGCCGCCGCTGTAAAAATCGACCGGCATCCATTTCTTGAGCTTAACCGGGTCGAACGCCCTATCGTTTTCGTGGGGGCTGGTGTAACGCTCCATATACCAGCACGAGCACATGAATCCATCGAGGGTGTCCGTCTCGCGTTTCGCCGCGCCGCCGCATTTAGGACACTTTACATTAACGAATTTCTCGTGATACTTTAACGGTGATTCGCCGGTGGGCTTGAACTCGGCGTCTTCCGGCAGTAAAACGGGCAGGTCTTTTTCCGGTACCGGCACGATGCCGCACTTAGGACAGTGAATTATCGGTATCGGTGCACCCCAGTAACGCTGACGGGATACCAGCCAGTCGCGTATTTTATAACTGACGGTGCGTTTGCCCCACCCCTTTTCCTCCAGGTATTCCGAAACGGCGACGATGCCTTTTTCACTAGCCATGCCGTTGAATTTATCCGAGTTGACCATGTTGCCGGGTTCGATATAAGCCTCTTTAAGCGCCTTGCCGTCCCAGTCCGGCGGAGCGATGACGACCGGAATCGGCAGTTTATATTTTTTAGCAAAAGCGAAGTCGCGTTCGTCGTGGGCGGGCACCGCCATTACCGCACCGGTGCCATAGCTTGCCAGGACATAGTCGGCTATCCAGATAGGCACTTTGATATTGTTCAGGCGGTTGACGCAATAAGCGCCGGTAAAAACGCCGTCTTTTTCTTTCTCTGTTGATAGTCGCTCGATTTCCGTCATCTTGCGGGACTTAGCGATATATGCTTCAACCTCGGATTTATTATCCGGCGTGGTGAGTTTCGCCACCAGCGGGTGTTCCGGCGCCAGCACCATAAAAGTGACGCCGTAGATGGTATCGGGGCGGGTGGTGAATACCCTGATTTCTTTTTCTTTAACGCCGGGGTGTTCGAGGGCGAAGGATATTTCCGTGCCTTCGCTTCTGCCTATCCAGTTGCGCTGCATGATTTTGATGCGTTCCGGCCAATCGATGCCGTCAAAATTCAATAGTTCATCGGCATATTGAGTAATGCGTAAGAGCCATTGCGTCAGGTCGCGTTTGACGACCTCGCTTTCGCAGCGCCAGCATTTGCCATCCTCTACCTGTTCGTTAGCGAGGACGCTCTGGCACCTGGGACACCAGTTAACCGGGGCGGTGCCGTAATACGCCAATCCTTTCTCGTAAAGCTTCAGGAAAAACCACTGCGTCCATTTATAATATTCCGGCAGACAGGTGATAACCTCGCGGTCCCAATCGTAAATTGCGCCGATACTTTTAACCTGGCGGCGCATATTATCGATATTCTCCATCGTCCACTTGAAGGGGTGAATGCCCTCCCTGATAGCGGCGTTTTCCGCTGGAAGACCGAAGGCATCGAAGCCATAAGGATGCAGGACGTTATACCCCAGCATCCTCTTATAACGCGCCAGCACGTCCGATGGGACGTTATTATACCAATGGCCGATATGCAGGTCGCCGGAGGTATAGGGGAACATCGTAAGGGCGTACCACTTAGGCCGCGGGTCGTCGTCATTAACCTTGTAAAGCTTATCGTCAGCCCACTTTTGCTGCCACTTCTTTTCGATTGCCTGCGGGTTATACTTTTCTGCCATGAATCATCTCCATCCAAAACATCCATCTACTATTTTTTCGGCGGGAAGGGCGGATTTTCGATGCCCTTCATGATTCCTTTGATATAGCCAATCTGTCCCGAATGCTCGCCAATTTCAGAAATTAAATGAGATAATCCCGAACCCGTCGTCCCTTTCATCCACCCGAAATCCCTGGGTTCATCCAGTGCTTTTTCGTCTAACGTTTTAAGGTAAGTAATAGTACTGCGGCGCACTACCGCCGCGTATTGTTTGAGAAGCTCTAGTTTGGGTACAGGCCATGACTTTAATTTCGCTTCATCGTAAAAGGCACCGGTATCCTGTGCTGGTGTGCCGAATTTATTATACCAGCCTTCGGATTCGTAAAGGTCTTTACCGCCCTGTAATATCCTGTTTATCCATAAGTCTTCCACCCTCGCCAGGTGCCATATAAGAAAAGCTATGCTGTTACTATGGGGCTTGGGTCGCCAGGCTAACTCATCCGGTGAAAGTTTTTTAATCGCGTCCGCGACATAGCCGTCGTTTTCTTCCAGTGATTTCAATATTAAGTCAGTAGCTTTCATGCGAATACTCCTAAAACAGATTATCCCAACCTAACGTGACCTGTTCCCGGGAAACCAGTTACGTTTTCCGCGAATTCGCTTTGAGATAATTTTAGCAAGAATAGCTACGACTGTAAATGGGTTTACTTTTTAGGTGGCGGAGGGCCTCCCGGCATCCTGGTGCGTTTGACCCAGGTGAGGTCTTGCCGCGCCTGGCCGAAACCTCCATTATCCATAACGGGCATTGGGCCCTGCGGCGCGCCCTGCGGTGCGTTTTTCGCCATTTCCTCGAACATTTTTCTCATTTGTTCTTCTTGTCTTTTCATGCCTTCAGCGCTGGCATAGTTGACAATTCGTTCCAGAGTACCCCTCAACATCTGCTCTGGATTCGGGACGGGAATTACATAGAGTACCTCGTCCTCAATCCCTTTCTTGAGAATCTTGGCCAGCTCCACCGGTTCGATGCCTGTTGCGTGGATAGAGCGCAGGAAATTGATAGTTTTTTCGTTCACGTTATAGCCCGTGTTTTCCAGATGTTTCGGACGAGTATAAACCGCTTCTCCAATGTTAGAATTAATATTGCCGGGGCACAGGCACGATACGCCGATGCCGTAAGGTTTAAGCGCCGAGTAATAGCTTTCCATGAGGTTATTCACTGCCGCTTTAGCCGCGGAATAGGGCGCTGTCGTTGAGCCCCCCATGAAGCCCCCCATTGAGGAAGTGGTAGCGATATGGCCGCCCTTGCCGGCTTTAATCATTCGCGGCACGAAGGTTATCATGCCATTAATAACGCCCCCCAGACAGACTCCCATCACCCAATCGAAATCTTCATAAGTCGAAGCTTCGGCCGGTCCGAAGGTATTAACGCCCGCCGTATTAAAAAGAAGTTGGGGAGGACTGCCAAATACCTTTTCCACCTCGTCGGCAGCTGCGGCATAAGCCTTACGGTCGGTAATATCCAGTTTAATGGTATGTACCTGGACTTTTTTATCTTTAAAGTACGCTTTGGCTTCGTCTAAATGGTCCTGGCGGATATCAGCGATTGCAATTTTACAGCCGGCTTCGGAAAATACTTTAGCCTGGCCGAACCCCGCCCCGGAAGCCCCACCGGTAATAAACGCAACTTTGTCTTTGAAATCTTTCATCTTCTCCTCCAGCGATATATTGTTATATAGCTTATTATAAATAACGATATAATGCAAAACTCAATTTTTTATTATCTTTATGTATAGTCTTTCAATCCTTGCGCTAACCTTTTTTTTAACCTAGAATAGAATAGCTGCGCCGAAGTGGCGGAATGGCAGACGCGACGGTCTCAAAAACCGTTGAGGGGCAACTCTCGTGTCGGTTCGACTCCGACCTTCGGCACCAATAAAACTCGCCCCATTTGCGTTTAATTACGTTGTTGTATAGTATCCAAAATGTTATAATTAAGCATATCCAGTTACGGCGAATAACAGCTTAAAAAGAAAGGACTAGATTTGGAATGTTTACGTTGAAATGTCCCGCCTGCGGCGCCGAAAGTAAGTTCTCTTTTGTTGATAACAGTTACGAAGGACCGCGCCGCTGCTGGAAATGCCGGGGAACTTTCAGACTGAAGATTCAGAATAACGTTCTAGTTTATTGTAACCCGATACCCGAAGAGGAATTCACCAAAGTTCAAGAGCTTTACGATTTAAGAAACAAATATAAAAACAAGCAGATTTAAGCTCGACCTTATTTCCTTTTACCGAAATCCTGGTCTTTAACGCGGCGAGCGATAGCTTCCTGCTTGGCTTTCAGTTCGATAAGACGGAATACCGTTTTTGCCTTCCCGGATAGTACGAAGCTTTGCATTTCACTCCTCTGGTATTTTACTTGGCTTTATTTCAACCTCTCTAAGCATAACAACCGAACATTAACAACGGCATAAAATGTATAAATGCCAGATAAATGAATGCTTAAGAATTCATAAAGAAACGTTAGCGAAATATAACGATTTTGACTGTTACAAGCTATATTGTCTGGTTGTTTCGTAGTTTTAGCTTTGTTATAATGCGTTGAGATGCGAAGTGTTAAACTGTTCGTTAAGCAGTATCTTAATTCGCTGCTGCTGATTTTTTTAGGATTGCTGCTGGTGATTTTAGCGGTTCAGGTATTAACCGGTATACCCGGTTTTATTTTCTTTATTATCGGCTCAATTTCTCTGCTTACCGGTATCTTTCTGGTTATCGGCTGACGTCCTACCAACAAAAAAGCCCGTGGCTTTTACCCCTAAAGCGTTGCCACGGGCATGCCCAGATGTTATAATTCTACGAGTGACGCTGGCGAGTTGTGTAGTGGTAGCACGAAGGACTTTGGATCCTTTTGCCCAGGTTCGAATCCTGGCTCGCCAGCCAGATTTATCTCATGGCGCATTCGTCTAGCGGCCTAGGACGCGTCCCTCTCAAGGACGAGATCATGGGTTCGAATCCCATATGCGCTACCATTCAATAATTAACCCCCTGTTTTGTAGCTAAAATAGCTTAACATGGGGTCTCTTTTTACGGTTTTGCTAATAATTAGCTAAATAATTTAATAAGCTTTGATTATTTTAAAATCAGCTTCAATTTCCTACGGGTTTTTGTTGTTTCGAAAATTTAGCCTTGATAGTTCTTGTGTCACCTATGATAATACCTTTAGCCTCAATCACATATGATAATAATTACTCTTGATAAGGAATGAAAATACGATGTATTGCAAGATATTTTTATTAATACCGGTATTCTGTTTTTGTTACTAAACTACACAAAATGGACTTTCGTTCAATAGAACGGGGAGACGGGGGAGAATCAATCTCCATCATACCGACTTATTTTTAACGTATTAAAACAGAGACGGGCACTGGCAATTAACTTTCTATAAATAAGTTGTTACTCAACATTGAAACTATCTCAAATTATTCATTGGTTTAAAAATTTTTAATAGTTATCATTAGTAAACAATTGGTGTGTTAATTCTTACCTTGATTAGCTTTTTCCCTGCTTAATACATCGTTAGTGGTATTTACAGAAGCACAGTGGCAAAATATTTGAAAAAATTTAAAAGACCCAAGAAGAGTGGTAGGTCTTTACAGATGACAAGGTGAATAAAATTCAGACTCTATTTTCTACATCCATAATAAGCCCATATAAACGCCTCTATTAAATATATTTTACTTTTTTTGACAAACCCCGCTTGAAAGTTATATAAATACCTAATTGATGTTTTAGGAATGATTATAGATAGAGTGAAACAGTATGAAATTCACGATTGATATAGATAACGGCGGGACTTTCACTGACGGCTTCTTTACCGATGGCGGGCATATAGAATGGGTTAAAGTAGATACAACCCCTCACGACCTAACGGTGTGTTTCCTCAAATGCATCGAAGAAGGCGCCGCTAAGTTCGGTCTTACTGTGCCGCAGCTGCTACACCAAACAGAGGTAATACGATTTTCTACAACCCATGCCACTAACACCTTGCTCCAGAGGTCAGGACCACGACTGGGATTAATCGTGACCACGGGATTTGAAGAAAGTCTTTACTCGCCAGATGCCAAGAGTCCCGCTTTAGATTTCATCGTTCCTGCTGGGATGGTCATCGGTATTGATAGTCCTGTTGACAGAGACCAAGTGAGACTGGCTATACGCAGCCTGTTGGGGCGTGGGGCGAGGATTATCGTGGTCAGCCTTTATCGCGCCCACCTAGACCCGACTAATGAACTTAAAATCAGACAGATAGCCGATAACGATTACCCAAAGCACTATCTTGGTGCCGTACCACTGCTGCTTTCCAGTGAAGTCAGTACTACCGACGATGTGTCGCGTACCAACGTAGCTTTACTCAACGCCTATTTCCACCCGGACATGGTGCGTTTCCTTTACAAGGCTGAAGATGAAGTCAGAAAGCTTGGTTATCGCAAACCACTTTTAATAATGCATGCAGATGGCGGCGTGGCACGGGTGGCAAAAACAACGGCTATTATGACCCACAACTCCGGACCTTCGGCCGGAGTGCTTGGCACCACCTATATGAGTCGGCTGTACCACCTGCCGTATGTAGCCAGTATGGATATCGGTGGCACCAGCGCCGATATTAGCTTAGTGATTAACGGTCGGCATGGCTACAAACGTGAGGGCATGCTGGAAAATTTACCAGTGAAGCTTCCATCTATTGAGGTTTACCCCGTAGCCGCGGGTGGTGGCTCGATTAGCAGGCCTATTAGTAAACAGAAAATAAAGGTCGGACCGGATAGCGCCGGGGCCATGCCCGGTCCAGCCTGTTACGGGCTGGGCGGCACAGAGGCTACTTCCACTGACGCCTGCGTTGTTCTGGGCTATATCGACCCGGACTACTTTCTGGGCGGAAAGCGGAAGCTGGATGCAGGACTTGCCAGAGAGGCTATCACAAACAACCTGGCCAAACCGCTGGGCATCTCCGTAGAGGCTTGTGGCCTAGCTGGTCACGGAAGCCATGGAAGATATTTGCGCCAGCGACATCAACAATCTGATAAAGACCGGGGGCTATAATCCCGGGGACTTCGTTCTCTTTTCCTTCGGAGGGGCGGGAAGCATCTACTGTTGTGGCATTGCTGATAAAGTAGGCATACCTAAAGTATATGTCTTCCGTTTCAGTTCCGTTTTCAGCGCCTTCGGTTCTTCCTGCGCGGATGTCCTCCATACTTATGAGTCACTGGTAAAGATGTCTCTCAAACGTCAAGATGGCAGTTCACAAATAGAGAGATTCAATAAGGTAGTTAAAGGGCTGATGGATTCAGTATTGATGGATATGAGGGGGGAAGGATTTCCGCCGGAAAAGGTAACTTTTTCCCTGGAATTGGAAGTAACCTCAAAAAAAGTGACCTCGGCGCTGGAATCGCCTGTGGTTCGGCTTGAGGGGACACAAGACATCGGCAGGATTCTCGATTCTTTTGCCAGGCAGAATAACCTCGGCCATATCGACGAAGTGTCAATACATCTTTTCCGGCTGCGGGCAACTAGTCCCGCAGCCCATCCGGTATTGGCAACTCATGACTTTGCTGGCGAAAGCCCGGATAAAGCCCTGAAGGGATATCGGGAGGTCTACTGGAAGGACGGCTCAAAACGGACGTCAATTTACGGTCAGCAAAAACTCGAATGCGGCAATATTGTTATAGGGCCTGCTATCATCGAGAGCGATGACACGACGATACTGATTCCCCAGGGTAAAAAGTATACCGTGGATAATCTACTGAACGGCATCATAGAATCGGCTTAATAAGGAGGCACCGATGGGTACCAAGAGACAGATAACCGAATATCTGGATATCGACCTGGAAAAGGAACTCTGGTGCTGCAACCGCTGTGGATATGAGCTTATCTCCGCCAGGGAAAATTACAAAAAAGGGTGCCGGGTTTATATCAGGAAGGACTTGAACACCATTTATAATTCACCTCTGAAAGGTCCATTCAGCTTTGCGCCAGAACCTAGCTGGGCTATGATGGTGGAGTTTTATTGTCCAAACTGCGGCGTCATGGTGGAAAATGAAATGCTGCCGCCGGGCCATCCGGTTACCCACGACATCGAGCTAGATATCGACAAACTCAAAGAAAAATACTTAGCTTCCAGGACAGGCGGGGCGGGGAATAAACAATGAGGCAGGTTTAATGATGAAAGTCTCTCTTGATGTTGATATCGGGGGAACGTTTACCGATCTTTTTTTAAACTATGACGGTAAGAGTGTCTTTACTAAAACACCCACGACCGGATATAACCTTTCGGTTGGATTTATGAGAGCTGTAAAAGATGCCGCGGCGTTGCTTGGTATTCCCGTCAGAGAATTATTGAGCAGCACTGAAGTTGTACGCTATTCGACGACCATCGCCATGAACACACTACTACAGAGAACTGGCCCCAGACTCGCCCTAATTACCACAGAAGGCTTTGAAGATATCGTCCCTATCGGCAAGGGCGCATCATGGTCGGACCAGTTGACTTTCAGGGAAATCAGGAACCTGGCACGTATCGTCAAACCAGAACCAATTATTTCCAGAGAAATGACCGTGGGCGTCAAAGAAAGGGTCAACAGTCGTGGAGAAATTATCCGGCCGTTGGACGAGGAAGACTTTCTGAAAAAGCTACAATATCTTGGTAGACAAGGGAGCCAGGGGATTTGTCGTCAGCCTGCTCTTCTCGTATGCCAATCCCACTCATGAAAAACGCATCGCCGAAATAATCCGCAGGGAATATCCGGACTTTTACCTGGGTGCTATGCCGGTTGTGCTGTCTTCGGAAGTAACACCAAAGCAAAACGAATATACGCGCACCGTGACCACGATATTAAACGCTTACCTTCATTACTCCATGTGGGAGCAGATTTCCGGCACGGGCGATGAACTACGCAACTCCGGCTATGATAAGACTATCATGATGGTGCATAACAGCGGCGGCATGGCTGAAGTCTTCCGTACGGCGGCTATTCAAACCTTTAACGGGGGACCGGTGGCCGGGCTTATTGGCGGGGCCAACGTCGGCAAAATATTAGGCTATGATAATATCGTCGTCAGCGATATGGGCGGAACCAGCTTCGACCTGGGGCTGGTCGTAGCCGGCAGCAGCCGGTTTTACCAGTATCACCCGCTCATTGACCGCTGGTGGGTGGACATGACTGTCCTGGAGACAAGGTCTATCGGGGCGGGCGGCGGCTCTATCGCCTGGCTGAATCCAGTTATGGGCAATCGCCTGGAAGTGGGACCGCAAGGCGCCGGCTCGATGCCGGGGCCGGCTTCCTATAATTTAGGCGGCACCAACCCCACCGTCACCGATGCCGATATCGTGCTGGGCTACATAAACCCCGACTATTATCACGGCGGACACATGAAACTCGATAAAGGCAAAGCGATATCTGCCATCAGGGAAAAAATCGCCAAGCCCATGGGAACTTCGGTAGAAGAGGCGGCGCTATTGATTAAAAAGATAGTTGACGCCAATATGGGCGATACCATCGCCAAAGAGACCTTCCTCCGCGGATTCAAGCCCAGCGATTTTATCCTCTTTGCCTTCGGCGGTGCCGGACCGACCCACTGCTGTTCTTACGGACCGTATGCCGGGATAAATAAAATCGTCGTCTTCCCTTTCTCGCCGGTGTTCTGCGCTTTTGGTTCCAGTACCATGGATATCCTGCATCTCTACGAGCAATCACTCCGTCTGCCTCTACTAGCCCCCGTGACAATGAAACCGTTCGAAGATTATGATATATTCAATAAAGCTATAAAAAACCTCCAGGAGAAAGCGATTAAAGATATCACCAATGAGGGCTTCTCCCTGGATTCCATTAAATTCGGCCTTGAGATAGAGGCCAAATACGGGGGACAACTGAACATCCTCCGTTTCATGTCTCCGCTCCTGTTTATCAATAGCGCGGCTGATGTGAAAGCGGTATATCAAGCCTTCGAGGACGAGTACTGCCGGGTCTACAGCCGAATTTCGGCTTATCCCCAAGGCGGAGTGGACATATTAAACCTGATATTGCGGGCTACTGTAGACCACCCCAAGCCAAAACTCCCCACCTATCCACGGGCGAAAGACGTACCTGACCATGGGGCTCTAAAAGGCAAAAGAGACGCTTACTGGGTGGAATACGGGGAGTTCCGCCCGACGCCTGTTTACGACGCTAAATCTCTGAAACACGGAAATACTATTAACGGCGCCGCCGTCATCGAAGCCGAGGATACCACTATCGTACTGCCGCCGCTGCTTAAACTTACGGTAGATAAGTACCACAATTTTATTTTGGAGAAGATGTAAAAGCACACACCCTTATCTCCCT
Source organism: uncultured Chloroflexia bacterium (assembly GCA_963759785.1). Classification (GTDB taxonomy): domain Bacteria; phylum Chloroflexota; class Dehalococcoidia; order Dehalococcoidales; family RBG-16-60-22; genus RBG-13-51-18. The sequence goes on along the minus strand of CAVXAM010000007.1, from coordinate 533,170 downwards.
TGTCCTTTAACTGAAAGGGAGTAGAAGGTGAGGTTGAAAAGAGGTTGTTATGAGACCGGACCCGCAAAAGCTACTACAGTTGGATAAAGCCCAATAAACCGACGGATAAAGAGTTGGAATGTTTGAAATTGCTTCAGCCCGGCGATTACGAGATTTATACCGAGAAGTTGAATAATTTCCTGCTGGAGTCCAAGGAGGTCTTCCTGAAGCTGGGTGTGAGTAGTATGCTTCGCTCGGGCGACCTGGTAACCGGTATCTACACCCCCACTGGTGAAATGGTGGCCGCCTGGTGCGGGACATATCTCCATGCCGTCATCGGCCAGCTACCAATAAAGTACGTGGCCGAAACATGGATAAACGAGCCCACGGTGGGCGTCAAAGACGGCGATATTTTTTACTGCTCCGACCCGCTCTACGGCGGCATCCATAACTGCGACCAGATTGTCGTCATGCCAGTGTTTAATGACGGCGAGCTTATTGCCTGGACGAATGCGGCCGTACACCAGCCAGAGACCGGTGCCTGCGAACCGGGCGGAATGCCGTTGACCGCTAAGACGAGGCATGATGAAGGCATGCTTCTATCCCCCATTAAGATAGGTGAGAACTTCAGACTTCGTGAAGACCTCGTGGAGATGTGCGTTAACCTGATGTCGCGGGCGCCGCGCATGCAAGCAATTGATATGAGGGCCAGATTGAGCGCCGCTGACCGGCTACGAGGCCGCCTTGTGGCACTCGCAAAAGAGAAGGGCAACGATTTCGTCAAAGGCCTGTTCCGCCGCATTATCATCGAGGCAGAGGAAGGCACTCGCCGGCGCATCAAAGAATGGAATGACGGTACCTACCGGGCGGTTACTTTTATGGACATCGTCGGGGAAAAACACCGGCTGGTACGAAACTTTCTCACCCTGCATAAAAAAGGCGACCAGCTTATCTGGGATTTCACCGGCACCTCCCCCGAGACCGATAGTCCCCAGCACTGTATGCCCCATGGGCTGGCAGCCAATGTGGCCATACATCTTATGTCTTACTCGTTCGCCGATTTGCCGGTATCCGCCGGTATCTTTGGGCCGATGGAGTGGATTGTTCCTGAGGGGTGCATGTTCAATCCCCACTTTGAAGCTGCCCAGAGCAATAGCGCTCCCTCATGCCACGGGGCGATGACCCTGGGCACCATCTGCATGAGCAAACTGATGTTTGATAGTCCACAGCGGGAGCTTGTGTCGGCGGCAATCGGCAATACCGGGGTAGGCGTTTTAATCTCCGGGGTAAATCAGTGGGGCGTCCAGGTTGCTGATTTCCTCGCCTTCGGTCTTAATACGGAAGGGCATGGTGCCAGGTCCGACCTGGATGGCGTGGATGCCTTCGGCTTCTCCCATTGTCCTTCGGGCAGAGCACCGGACATTGAAGATATAGAAAATGAGTTCCAATTTTTGAATCTGGTGGCCAAGCTAAGCAGGGATAGCGGCGGCTTCGGCAAGTATCGCGGTGGCTCGGGTACAGAGACAATTTATGTAGTAAATTATGTAGATTATGCCCTTTATAACAGCCATGTCAAAGGCAGTAAAATACGTAACTGTATCGGCTTATTCGGGGGTTATCCGCCGCCTACTCTGCCTGGCATCGAGGTCAAGCACACAAACATTTGGGAAAAGATGAAAAGAGGCGATAAAGATATCCCATCAGGAGCTTCTCAGCTGATTACCGAAAGGACCATAAAGGGTGATTACGAAATCGGCAGCATATTTAAAAAAGTTCATATCATGGAAAACGGCGACCTATGGGTTGTCTTTAGCGGCGGTGGCGGCGGTTACGGCGATGTGCTGGAAAGAGAACCAAGATTGGTCATGGATGACTTAAGGAAGGAAGCTATTTCTCCCTGGACGGCGGAAAATGTTTATCATGTGGCATATGACCCCGAAACCTTTGAAGTAGATGAAGAAAAAACTAGGCAGCTCCGCCAGAAGGAGAGAGAAGACCGGATTTCTCGCAGTACGACCTGGGATGCGTTCGAAAAGGAATGGTCACAGCTTCGTCCTCCTGAAGAGATTCTGGAGTATTACGGGTCATGGCCGGATGGCAGGAAAACAAGAGAAATTATTAGGATGTAGCCGTTCTGAAGCTTGAGATACGTGGAAAATGATTACTCCTAAGAGATTAGTTAGAGGAGTATTTGAATCGGCTGATTTACCAAGGTTGCCTTTTATCCCCTGGGTATTTACCCATGCTGCCAGACTTGAACAAATACCAGTGCGAAGCATATTCGCAGATCCAACTAAATATACAAAATGCCTTCAGAACGCCCAGAAGCTATATGGTTACGATGCTATCATCAGCAGTTTTGATTCTTCCCTGGAAATGGAGATATGCGGTTGCCCTATAAACTGGAAGGGCGATTATGAAACACCATCAATCCACCCAAACCCCGATTTCGACTTAGACCGGCTTAAGGATATCAACATAGAGAGTGCCGTTAAAACAGGTAGATTTGGTACTGTTATCGAGTCCCTGCGACGCATTAATATGGTTGCGGGACCAAATCTGGCTCTGGCCGCCGTAGTTAACGGTCCACTGACTTTGATATCGAGCCTGACAGGTAGAGACCCTCTTAAGGATTTTGTTGAAAGACCTAAAGAAGCTACCAAGGCTATTGAGGCTGCTGCCGAGTTTTTATTAAAGGTAATCCAGGTTTACTGCCAGTTGGAATTAGATATTGTTGCTATTGTTGAAAGACTAATTGTGTTTTGCCCACCAGACCAACTTTCCTATCTACGTTCGATCTTCTCACCTATTGTTAACATGGTGAGGTTCTATAACGCTTTTTCAATACTGCTGCCCGGCCAATCTCCGCCGAATAATTTAACCGACCTGTTAGACTTTGGTTTTGACGGAATAGTTGCCCCGGAAATTGATATAAATACTTGGCACGAGATAAGAGGCGAACGTTCCTGTGTTTTAGGGAAAGCCATTCCTGCCCGTATCCTTAACTCGGGCGTAACGGAACTGCAAACATATTTAGAGGCACATTTACCGAAAAGTAACGAGTCGGGTGTCTTTCTGACTACCGATTGGGAATTGCCATCCGAGACGCCCCCCGATAATGTACATCTAGTGATGAAGATGATATCTAAATATTAATACCTTAATTCATACAAGGCTATGGAGGTAAGTAACCATGGAAGTGGTCCTAACGGCTAAACCGGAGCCAATTAAACTGGATATTAACAGAACCGCCTTAATTGTAGTCGATATGCAAAATACCTTCTGTAAAAGAGGCGGGATTTTTGACTATTTGGGGAAACTTGATGAAATAAAGGTGAAGCACATCATTAACAATGATAAGAAAGTAATCGTAGCGTGCCGAGATAAAGGTATAAAGGTAGTTTATCTCAGAATGGGCTATCGACGAGACCTTTCCAACGCAGGAGGTCCGGAATCCCCTAACTACTATAAAGAGCTTGGGGTAGTAGCTATGCGCCTGCACCCGGAGTTGAGGGGCAAATTTCTGACTATCGGCACTCAGGATTGGGAAATAATTGACGAACTCAAACCAAAACCAGAGGATATAATCGTCAACAAGCACCGATACAGCGGCTTTACTAATACCGAACTTGATTCCATCCTTGGTACGTACAACATTAAATACCTGCTGTTCATCGGGCTCGCTACTAATGTTTGTGTAGAGTCAACTCTCCGGGATGCCTATTTTCACGAGTACTTTCCTATCCTCGTAAGCGATGGCTGTGGCAATATCGGTCCGGAATCTACGCAGGAATCCACCATTTGGAATGTCACTGAAATTTTCGGTTGGGTAACCACATGCCAAGATCTGGTTAATGCCTTGGAGTAATATCCAAGTTCATTTTGATTCAGCGTATTACACAATTCGTCAGATTGTTTCCTCGAGGAACAAGAAGAGGCTGATTTCTCAGCCTCGCAGTTGGCACCGTATTGACGCTAATTAATGCGTGGGAGTAGCTATTTGTTTAACCTCCATATCTGTATGTTCAGATTGGCTGCAATACTAACCCAGATTATATACGGAATGAGAAGCCCGCCGGCGATGGGTGATACACCAAAGAATAAAATGATATTGACCAGTATTGCAATCCAAAGTAGAAGAATCACAACCATTCCGCCGAAAAGGGACCTAAGCCCAAAGAAGATTACAGACCACAGGATGTTCAGGATTAGCTGAACCCAGAATACGATAAAAGCTATTATCACCCCTTCTTGACTCAGTCCTTCTCTCCAGACCAAGAAAACGGCTATACCCATCAAAAGGTAAAGGGTGATCCAAACGGGTCCGAAGGCAGAGTTAGGAGGAGTAAAGGATGGTTTCTTTAGGCTCTTATACCAAGTCGGGATTGCGGGTGTAGTAAAAATTGCTCCAATGCCACCCGCACCTTCGCAGGCGACTATACTTACTACCAGTTTAACTATGTCTATCCAACTCATGTCTTCAAATATTAGTCTCTTCCGTTATCAAGCTTACTCAGTTCGCACAGGGTCTGTCAAACAAGTCATCATTATGTGACTTAAGGTAACAAAAAGATGAAATGTTACAAACGAAGTTTTCAACCAAACTAAGAAGTCTTTTTGGTAATAAGGATTCTATACCTAATGTTAATATCAGGCAAGTGGTATCCCTTTTAGAGTGTCTTTTTTTGGACTGAATATAGGATTTTTTGGTACGAGTACAAGTTTGCTGGCGTTACCAGCTCCGTTACAACTGCGTTATAAGGGCGTTACGAGAATTCGTTTCCTATAATAAAACTATAATATATACTTTAGACCTATGCCTTAAGTAATTTGGGCCGCCTTCCATGGATATTTAGGTGGCAGAGAAATCAGCATACTCAAACATTGACATTTAGATAGTCTAAGTGTTATATTTTTATGCTACCAAATTATATTAAGTGATAAAACACAGCAATATATTAATGCAGAAAGGAGAGAAGTTATTAGCGAGAAAAATAACGAAAGTCTTTTTAGCGGGGCAAATCTAGTATATAAAAAGAGGAGGGTACGCCCAGCATGAAAAAAGTTATATTCTTATCATTAGCACTCGTAATCATCGTTGGTATGCTACTGACCGGCTGCGGGGGTGGAGCAACCACCACCACGCCAATACCAAGTGGAACGACGACAACCACAAGCACAACGCCGACACCCACTGGTGTGCAACCGGTATACGGCGGCACCTTAAGAATTATCGCCTCATCCGGTCCCCAGATGCTAAGTTACGTTCCCGTGATGGGCCCCGGCGACCGCTCGTGGGTTTTCCCGGCAGCCGAAGCTCTGGTAGACACAACTACCGACAGGGGAGGATTCTCAACTGGCGTCGAACCGGTGTTAGCCGAGAGCGTTGACGTAGACGCCCAGGCTCTGACGATAACCTTCCACATCAGGAAGAACGTCTATTTCACTGATGGTTCGGAACTGACCGCCGAAGTGGCGCAGTGGAATATGCAGCAGGTTATTGACGCCGGAGCCATGCCGTACATGAGCTACTTCAAAGGCTTTAGGTCTCCCGATAAATACACCCTCATTATTGACATGACTTCGTTTAACAACCAGATGATGCCCACCTGGGGCTGGTGGACAGCTATGTATTCCAAGAAAGCCTGGGATGAAGCTTCGGGCGGAGATCTGGAAAAAGGTAAGGAATGGGCCCGCACTCATATCGTCGGCACCGGTCCTTTCACCTTGAAAGAATTCACCCGCGATGTCAGTATCACCTGGGTGAAGAACCCTAATTACTGGCGGAAAGACCGCCCCTACCTCGATGGGATTTCCGTAAAAATCATCCCTGATGCTGTTACTGCCCGCGCCGCTTTCGAAGTGGGTGAAGCAGACGTATGGGGCGCTCCTGCGAAAGATGCACAGGATCTGATAACCGCCGGCTACTTTAAACAGTCCGGCTGGCCAATGTTACCCTGGGGTATCTGGCCTAATACTGCTAACCCCGATTCAAAGATGAATAACAAGAACATACGGGAAGCGGTTGAATATGCTATCGATAAAGAAGGAATCGCTAAAGCAATAGGGCATGGGTTATTCGTAGCTTTGAAATCCCTGCCTCCGCCAGGAGAATGGGCTGCCGACCCGAGTTATGGCCGCGGCTATGACCTGCAGAAAGCCAAAGATCTTCTAGCGGCTGAGGGCTACTCTACCACCAATCCCTGCAAACTTAACTTACTGACAACCAATGCCTTCGGGCCTGACCCGATTGATGCCTGCACGATGGTAAAACAGAATCTCGACGCCGTCGGTTTTGAGGTCACGATTGATATCGCCGACGCCGGTAGATACTTTGGCACTGCCTACGGTAAAGCCAATATACCCGCGGCAGACCAAGATATGTTATGGTACTTTGCCGGAGGCGAAGATACCAACTATCTGCAGACCTACATCCGCTGGTTCAGCATTGAGCCATTTACCTGGATATCCTTCCTGGGTCGTACCACTGAACAGGAAAATTTGGATAAGCAGGCAATGGCAGCAGTTACTGTTCCAGACCAAATGGAAATGTGCAAAAAAGTAATGCAATATCTAACGAACAACGCCTTGATAATACCGGTTTACGGTAGTGTGGCATATGTCATCCAACAAAAATGGGTGCATAGCACACAGTACTCAACAGGCTTTGTCCGCTGGCAGACTGAAGAAGTCTGGATGGAAAACCACTAAATAACCCAATATCAAAATCTAGGTGACTCACCCTTACCTTTGACGGAAGCCCGGGGTGAGTCACCTAGTATGTGGTTTCAGTTGTATTTTTAACGGTTTGTATTCTATGATTAACTTAGATAGAAGATGACTGCATACATAATTCGTCGTGTAATCGTAGGGATAGTCGTCCTCATCTTGATGACGCTGATTGTTTTCTTCGCCATGCGTCTATTGCCTGGCGATCCACTGATTATCTTCATGGGCCAACAAGCTTCTTCAGGTGCAATGTCAGAAACACAGATGGACGCAATGCGGCATGAGTACGGCCTGGATAAACCTGTAATGGTACAATATTTTGACTGGTTAGGGGGGCTATTCCGAGGGGATTTAGGAACTTCTATATATTATCACGAGGATGTTGGGGAGCTCTTAAAAGAGCGTTTCCCCATTACGTTATATATAGGTTTTTTGGCTTTCATTTTTTCTAATGTTTTCGGTATTTTATTAGGTTTACTGGCGGGTATAAGACGGGGCACCTGGATAGACTCGGTATCTACTACGCTGGCGAATATCGGTGTTACTATCCCAGTTTTCTGGTTGGGAGTATTACTAATATATGTATTTGGCCTCAAGCTTCATTGGTTACCCATTTATGGCTATACCTCACCATTTGAGGATTTCGGGTTGAGCACAAGACAAATTATCATGCCCGTTATCTGTCTGGCTATTACCGGCATGGCGTATACAGCCCGCCAGATGCGTTCAGCCATGCTCGAGGTAATCCGGCAGGATTATATTCGAACGGCATGGTCGAAAGGATTAAGCGAACGTACCGTTATTTTGAAACATGCCCTGAAAAATAGCCTTATACCAGTGATAACTTTGATGGGTATCGGTCTGGGCATGGTTTTCGGCGGTGCCGTTCTCGTCGAAACCGTATTCGCTATTCCCGGCATCGGCAGACTTCTGGTAACCAGCGTCTTTGCTCAGGACTACGTCGTTGTGCAATCAGGTACGTTATTGATTGCAGCGTTAATCATTTTGAGCAACTTGATTGTTGATATATCCTACGGTTGGCTTGACCCCAGGATACGTTTTAATTAGGAGAATCCGGATAATGACCGACGATACTACGACGATGCAAGAATTTATCGAAGCACCGCCGCGCGTGAATGAATGGCGCCGCTTTAGTCGAGTATTCTTTCAACGAAAGTTGGTTATATTCGGGCTGGTTGTGTTTCTTCTACTTATAATCTGCGCCATCTTTGCCCCATGGCTAACACCCTATGACCCGTATATTGGTGATCTGAAGGAATCTCTAGCCCAACCGTCGTGGCAACATCTCCTTGGAACAGATATTCAAGGCAGAGATACATTATGCCGGCTCATTTATGGCGCCAGGACAGCCTTAATTGTGGGGTTCGCTACCACATTAACCTCGGCGATAGTGGGTATCATTCTAGGTTTAGTTGCGGGTTATTTCGGGGGCATTATAAATATGATCATCATGAGGATAATGGACGCCCTCATGGGATTCCCGATGCTTTTATTAGCCCTGCTCCTATCGGCGGTGCTGGGCAGCGGCATCCAAAACGTCATCATCGCTCTGTCTGTCGCCATGCTTCCCGGATATGCCAGGGTAATGCACGGTTTAACGCTAAGTGTCCGCGAAAATGATTATATCCTGGCGGAACGGGCGATGGGTTCCGATAATCAACGCATTATGGTTAATCATATTTTCCCGAATACCCTACCGCCGATGATAGTGCTGGTAACCTTACAACTCGGTTCGGTAATCCTGGCTGAAGCCGGCTTGAGTTTTCTCGGCATCGGTATCAGGCCGCCGGGTGCGGCATGGGGCTCGATGGTATACGATGGCTATCGCTTCCTGCTGTCGAATCCCGTTCTTTCCTTCGCGCCCGGTCTGGCTATTATGCTGGTCGTTTTCGCCTTCAATATGGTGGGTGACGGTTTAAGGGACGCCCTGGACCCGAGGCTTAGAGGTATATTATAAAGTCTATAAACAGAGCATACCGTTATGACAGAGCTATTACGAATTAAAGACCTGGTAACGCAATTTAAGACCGAGAGCGGCGTGGTGAAAGCCGTTAACGGCGTTTCTTACTATATTGACGAGCAGGAAATCATCGGGCTGGTAGGTGAAAGCGGTTGCGGTAAATCCGTCTCGCAGCTCTCCGTCATGCAACTTATCAACGCCCCCGGCGAGATTATCGGCGGCCAAGTTATCTTTGAAGGGCAGAACCTTCTCCAGTATCAGGCGCATAGTACGGAAATGCGCGCTATCCGTGGCGCAAGAATCGCCATGATTTTCCAGGAGCCCATGACGTCTCTTAACCCCGTTCTAACCATCGAGCAACAGCTAACGGAAATGCTCGTGCTGCATTTGAAAATGGATAATGACTCTGCCCGTAAGAGGGCTATCGATTTATTAGGCATGGTCGGTATCCCAGCCGCCGAGAGGCGTATTGACGATTACCCTCACAACTTTTCTGGTGGTATGCGCCAGAGGGTTATGATTGCCATGGCACTGTCCTGCAATCCCCGCATTCTTATCGCCGATGAGCCTACTACCGCGTTAGACGTTACTACGCAGGCGCAACTCTTAGAAATGATGAAGGATATGGTGCAACGTTTCCGGGCTTCGCTGGTTATCGTGACCCATAACCTGGGCGTCGTCGCCCGTTACGCTAAGCGTATCTATATTATGTACGCCGGCCGAATCGTTGAATCTGGTACTACCAAGGATATCTTCCGCACACCGCGTCACCCTTATACAATGGGACTGTTAAAGAGTATCCCCAGGCTCGATGAGAAGGAAGGCACCAAGCTCATCCCCATTAAAGGGCTACCACCCAATTTAATCAATATGCCACCCACCTGCGCCTTCCTGCCTCGCTGCTCCTGGAAAATCGATAAGTGCTCCAAGCAACCCTGGCCGGAGCTTAAATCCGTTGGTGATAACCACTTTATCCGCTGCTATGCTGATACCAAGGAGAGCCGAGAGTGAAGAAGACCCAGGATAATGTCATTTTAGATGTTGCCGACCTGAAAATGTACTTCCCCGTTATGCGTGGCCTGTTACGCCGCAAAGTGGCGGACGTTAAAGCTGTAGACGGAGTCTCTTTTAAACTGATGCGTAACGAGACCCTGGGGCTAGTGGGCGAGAGCGGCTGCGGCAAGACGACTATCGGCCGCTGTGTTCTCGGCTTATACCGTGCCACAGCCGGCAAAATCGTCTTTCATGGTGATAATATTACCGTACTGCCCGAAAAGAAACTGCGGAATATTCGCAAAAATGTCGCCCTTATCTTCCAGGACCCTTATTCATCCCTGGACCCCCGCCAGAGCTGTGGTAGCATCGTCGGCGAGCCACTAAAGATTCACCATATGGTCATGACCAAGAACGAATACAAGGACAGGGTCGAAGAGCTCTTCCGTATCGTTGGGCTCGACCCCTCCATGGCTGACCGCTTCCCGCATGAGTTCTCCGGTGGGCAGCGCCAGCGTATCGGCGTGGCACGCGCCCTGGCCTGTAATCCTTCGCTCATCGTTTGCGACGAGCCTATCTCCGCCCTGGACGTCTCCATCCAGGCGCAAATTATCAATCTACTGGAAGAACTGCAGGAAAGGTCTAAGAGCTTAAGCTACCTTTTTATCGCCCATGACCTTTCGGTAGTACGCCACATCAGCGACCGCGTGGCAGTTATGTACCTGGGTCATATCGTAGAAATCTGTAAATCCAGAGAGCTTTACGAAAAACCCCTCCACCCCTACACCAGAGCGTTGCTTTCTGCTGTGCCCATCGCCGACCCGTTTGTTGAAGAAATCAGGGAGCGTATCATCCTCAAGGGCGAGGTTCCCAGTCCTTTGAACCCGCCTCCCGGGTGTCCCTTCCACCCTCGCTGCTTTATGGCTATGCCTGAATGCTCCCTTGCCGTACCTCCCTTGCGCACTATTACCGCCGGGCATGAAGTTGCCTGTATCAGAGTATAAATTTTCTAAAATCTAGTATCAAACCCACCCATTATCTCATATAAAATAATAAATCCCGCATCATTTAATTAGATAAATCGCCAAAGCTTTCCTATGTTTTAGTAAGCCTAGAAATGATGGGTATGATGGAGTTCGACCCTCCCCCGTCTCCCCGTTCTATTGAACGAAAGTCCATTTTGTGTAACATTAAAAAAGGGGTATAAGTAGTATTATCTCTCCTTTTGAACTTTTAAAAATTTCTTTACCATTTTCTTGTGAACAATGCATAAAATTTTGCTAATAATTTGCTAATAGACTAAACGATACACGGTATAACTAAACGGGACTTTACATACAAAATGGTTTTTGGATACCTGATATAAAAATCCCAATTTATACGTAAAATAGCGTTTTGGTATAACAAATGGCAAATCCCATATGCGCTACCAATTTCTTTAGCCGCCCCCGATAATCCCCAGCGTCTTTAGTCCGCCGATAATCATACTGACGGCGATGGCAGCTAGTATCAGGCTGAATACCCGCGAAATAGCGGTGAGTCCACCCTTCCCCAAAAACCGCGCTATCTGTTGACTCAAAAAGAAGATAACCCAGGTTATCGCCATATTCAGTACGAAAGATACCAGCACTATATAAAGCGGAAATTGCCCCGCTAATAAAAGCAAAGCGGCGATAGTCGCCGGACCGACCGTTAAAGGAGTGCCGATAGGCACAATAGCGACCAGTTCCTCTTTAACGACGGTAACCATGTGGCCCGTAATCATATATTTTATCGAAAGTACCAGCAGCACAATACCGCCGGCGATGGCGAATTCCTGCACATCAATGCCCATGACATTCAGGATGAATTGCCCCACGAAAAGGAAGACCAGTCCGACGATAGTGGCAGTTAGCACGGCATAGTTGACTATCTTGGTCTTCTGCTTACGGTTCAGGTCTTCCCCCGCCATGATGACAAAAGGCAGATTGCCTAAAGCATCGATAACGATGAAGAGCGGCAGAAAGGTCATTACAAAATCATGCCACATAATCAATCTCTCTTATATACCGACCTAACCTCTATTTTAGCTTCTTTTGCAGGATAATTTTATCGTCGCCGATAGCATAGAAATTAGGAATACGGGCAACTTCTTCATAACCGCGGGCGAGGTAGAACTTCCTGGTATTTTCATATAACGCTATCGAGGACGTTTCGATTATTATCAGCCTGCCGTCGGCTTGCTTAATAGCGTCTTCGGCTACTTCAGAAAGGGTTTTCCCGATGCTTTTCCCCCTCTTTTCCTTATCCACCGCAATCCAGTAGATGTCCCAGGTGCCGACGGTGCAGGGTGTTTCGCCGAAACAAACATATCCCACCACATTCCCATCATCCTCGGCTATCTGGATATGGTAGCCCGAACTAATTCCATGAGCAAGGTAATTATCAATCAGCTCCTCGGCAACCTCTAGCTCGATAGGTTTAAATTCGGGCGTGTTTTTCAGTATCGATAATAACCCCGCTTTGTCGTCGGTTAACATGGGGCGTATCTCTAAAGCCATTTCTATCCCTTTCCAAAGTAAGATTCATTATCCTGCCAATAAACTCCGCATAGCTCATGCCGGCAGCTTGGGATTGGCGGGCAGCTCCAGTACCGGGTGAAATATCCGGGTTCGGATTCACTTCAATAATATTAAGCTTCCCCGCTTCATCCATGCGCATATCCATCCGGGCATAACCGGTGCGCACCAGCAGTTTAAAAGCCGACATCGCAGTACCGATGATATTTTCGCGTTCCTGCGCGGTGACTTCAGCCGGACAAACAACCGTGGTTCCTTTAAAATACGGACTGCCCGGCTCCCATTTGGCCTCGAAGGTTAAAATCTGCGGTACTCCCGGCGGCAACAGATAGACTATTTCTGACACCGGCAAAACAGCGCACTGTGTATTACCCATGACCGTAGCATTAAACTCCCGTCCGCTTAGAAAATGCTCCACCAGGGCATCGGTGTGATACAAATCGGTAATGACTCGAACCTGTCTTTCCAATGCGGTGAAGTCTTTCACCAGACTATCGGCGGTTATCCCGTGGCTGGCATCTTCGGCGCGCGGCTTAACGATACAGGGAAAACTCAAATTAAAAGTGTCCAGCGTTTTTAGGTTTAACACCTGGAAGTCTGCCGTGGGAATCTCGGTTTCTTTAAGGATTTTCTTGACGTTAGCTTTATCGAGGGCAAGTCGAAGAATATCGGCATGGCAGCCGGTATAAGGAATCCCCAACTTGGTCAGCGTTTCCGGCACTAATGCTTCGGTTGCCGGTTCACCGCAAAATCCTTCGAAAAGATTAAAAACAATGCTGGCGTTTAAAGCATTAAGTTTTTCTCTGGCTGCGGCGAATGGTGGTACTAACGGCAGCCTTGTGACCTGGTAACCAAGCTCTTGTAAAGCTACATGCACGGCGTCAACCGCTTCGAGCACACCCAGCACTGCTTTTTCTTCGTTGGTGTCGCTATAGCGCGATACTTGAGGTTCGTTATAGACGATAGTTACTTGCTGCAGCATTGATACCTTTCGATGGCGGCATCAAGCACGTCCCCGATAAGTTCTTCCTGTTTCCGTCCCTGCTTGCCGGCCATTATCACTAAATCGCTATAGTTCCCCAGCCCGGGGAGGGGATTTATCTCGAGAAAGTAAGGCGTTCCATTATCCCCGATACGGAAGTCCACCCGCGAAAAATCGCGGCACCCCAACGTCTTAAAGACATTAAGACTATATTTTTCTAAATTCTTTAATACCGGCTTTGGCAAACGAACCGGCGATTCGTAGTCCACCTGGTTTAGGTAATCTCGCTTTACTTCAAGCGAATAGACAAAGTGTTTTGGCTTTTTCTTCGGAATAATCCGCATCATACCTACCAGCTTCGGTGGTGAGTTACCGATAATACCAACCGTCACCTCGTCGCCGTTGATGAACTCTTCGACCATCACCGGTTGATGATAGTTCTTTAAAATCCTCTTCACTTCCGCCTCGGCTTGTTTAACATTTTCCGCCAGCGAAGTTTGGCGTATCCCTTTGCTGGAACCTTCATAAGCTGGTTTGATTATAACTGGAAAAGGAAAACGTTTCCAGTCTATTTTTTTTTGTTCCGTGGAGTCATCGATAATCAGCCATTTAGGGGTGGGGACACTTGCCAAAGAGACCATTTTTTTAGCGAGTGGTTTATCCAAACAAACGGCGAGACAAAGCGGGTCCGAGCCGGTATAGGGAATATCCAGCATCTCCAGAATAGCCGGTACTTGCGCCTCGCGGCTGCGGTAGTTGCCCCGCCCCTCGGAGATATTAAAAACGAAATCCACCTTTTCGCGGTGGATATTATCTAAAAACTGGGCACCGCCGCCCAATCGGACGGTTCGGTGCCCTCTTTTTTCTAAAGCGCTTGATATTGCCTCGACCGTTTCTGGCGAGTCGTATTCTTCAAGTGCATCATCAACTGAATGACGTTCTGTTACGGCTGTCTTAAGATCGTACGATAATCCGATCCGCATCAGCCTCTCCTTTGACTTTAACAGGTAGAGCGGCATCCACCAGCAGGTTATCTACAACTCCACTTACTGGTGATGCGGCAACGGTTTCTCCCTTACTATTCGATGCCCGAGGATTACGATAGCGGAATACTTTACCTTCGTAGTTTTGCACCAGCAGCTCGTTATCGTTCATCGAAAGCACATAGTTCGGCTGCAGCGGCACTTTACCGCCGCCCTGAACCAGGTCGACGACGAAGTTAGGCACAGCTAAACCGCTGGTATGCCCGCGCATGCCTTCGATAATCTTGATACCGACATCCACCGAGGTGCGCAGGTGCTCCGTGCCCTGTACCTCATCGCACTGGAAGAGGTAGTAGGGACGGACTTTGGCTTTTAAGAGAGCGTGGGCGAGCTTGGTCTGTATTTCCACGCTATCGTTAATACCGCGTAAGAGAACTGTCTGGTTATTCACCGGCACGCCGGCTCTCAAGAGCTTATCGCAGGCTTCGGCGGCTTCCGGCGTTACCTCGCGCGGGTGATTGAAGTGGGTATTCAGCCAGATAGGCCCGTACTTCGATAACATATCGCAAAGCTCGGCATCGATACGCTGCGGTAGCACCACCGGGAACCGTGAACCGATACGGATTATCTCGACGTGTTTGATCGCTCTTATCTTGCTAATGATGCTCTCCAGGTGGTTGGTCGAAAGCGTTAGCGGGTCGCCGCCGGAAACGATAACGTCTCGAACTTCCGTATGCTGGCGCAAATAGTCCAACATCGCTTCGACCTGGGCATTGGTACGCGTCCAGCCGCCGTGGCGCCATTCTCTTTTACGCGTACAGTGGCGGCAGAGCATCGGGCAGATATCCGTCAGCACCATTAATGCCCTATCGGGATAACGGTGCACCAGACCGGGAACGACGGAGTCCTTTTTTTCCGCCAGCGGGTCTTCCAACCCGACGGAACTCATCGAAATTTCTTCAATGCAGGGCACCGCCTGTTTCCTGATGGGGTCATCCGGGTCTTCGGGATTGATGAGCGATAGGTAGTAGGGGGTGATTGATAGAGGGTAGCGCTTGATGACCGATTTGATTTGCGCCTGCTCCTCGATTGATAGGGGTATCAGCTGGATTAGCTGTTCTAGCGAAGTAATCCGGTTACGGAACTGCCATTTCCAATCTTTCCAAGAATTTTCTGGAACATTCCAGAAAAACCGGTAACGACCGGTGGCAATAGTACTGGGAGGCTCGTCTTCTATACTTGCTACAAAAATTCGTTTACCAGGGGGCTCGTCGGTTTCGCTCTTCGCGCAGGTTACGGACGTGACTTTCTCGGGTGTGTGGCTGACTTGATGGTTGAAGGCCACCGATGTTGTTTTCACTTTTTAGTTTCTACACTCTCCTTTGTTTTTTAGTTCCAGTATGTTTAAAACGTTTGTTTCGTAAATCTATTGTTCTAACTTGACATTCCTAAAAAAATATACTAGAATTTTAATTCCTAACTTTAATTATACAAGACTGACATTATTTGTCAATAGTTTCCTATATTTAGTCAAATACAAAACAAGAATATTTTTAAAAAAATTTAGTGAGGAGGTATTATCATGCCGGGGTGGAAATTTCTAACCAACCATGCCCAGGTATTATGCCTCCTTGCTAAGCGCCCGCGCATCACCGCCCGCGAAATTTCTAGCACTATCGGGATTACGGAAAAAGCGACCCGCAACATTATTAACGACCTCGAAAACGACGGCTATATCTCGAAGAAAAGAGAAGGACGCCGCATCCGCTACCGCGTTGACCCCGATTTACCGTTAAGAGGCGAGCCTTTACAGGATAAAGCCATCGGCGATTTATTAGAAACTTTGGGCTGGAAGCGGCGGAAAAGCCAGGCGAAAAAGAAAACCCCCGCCGAACAGACCAGTCTTTTTGTTTAATCAATCCGTTTAGTGGCAGTTAGTCTTTGTTAAACCCCCGTCAAGGCTTCTAATGAGACAAATTCTACTATATATAGAATTACTACTATTGTAAGACCGAAACCTATACCTTTAGCTATTTCGACTTTACGCGCAAAAACGAAACCAAGCAATGAAACAATTGCCACGCCTATTAGGCATGAACCAATAATAAATAACGTGTTGGCTATTTCTGATTCATCCATACCTCCGGCTGAATTCTGCATTAGTTGGAAAAGCAGAGCGGCAATTGCTATGATAGCCAGAGGAATCGTTGTAGCTAAAATCGCCACCCGGCGAGTCTTGATTGTTCCATCCTTAGGCCGAAGAAACCACGCTAGAATAACCACAATTATGGCTAAAGTAATGATGATAATCATCACTACCTCCTATTAGTCCAGTAGTCTTGTTTTACATCTATTGATAATGTATATCATAATTATATTATTAGCACAATCGGCATGTTTGTTATTTCATGGGTGCAAAAAATATTTCTTTGGCGAATGTCTGCACTTTTTTAGCTTTATTTTCTCCGTGTTTCCTTAAATAGTTGATATGTTATATAATGTACCAGCAAAATCTTATTCATTATTATAGGAGGTAATTATGGACCTGGGTTTAAAAGGTAAAGTAGCATTAGTAACTGGCGCCGGCAGCCAGATAGGTTTCGGCAAGCAGATTGCCCTGCTCCTGGCTAAAGAGGGCTGCGACGCCGTCGCCGTGACGGACATTATCGATGACGTTAACCTGACGGCAGAAGAAATTAAAAAACTCGGTAAGAAATCAATCGCCGTTAAAGGAGATATCACTAAACCGGCTGACGTTGCCGCTTTAATGAAAAAGGTGGTGGACGAATATAAGAAAATCGATATCCTCTGCAATGTCGCCGGCGGTATCGCCAGTCGAGCTCCCTATCACGAAGCTAAACCGGAGGACTGGGATAAAGACATCCGCCTCAACCTTTATAGCATTATGCTGACCTGCCAGGCGGCTCTGCCTTATATGAGAGAGCAAAAATCCGGCGCTATCGTTAACATCGGTTCCGGCAGCACCCGGATGTACGGTCACGGCGCGGGCAATACTTACGCGATAGCTAAAGCCGGCGTCGATACTTTTACCAAGCAGCTGGCTTTTAACGAAGCTAAAAACGGCATCCGCGCTAACTGTGTCGCCCCCGGTCCCGCCCCGACCAATTTCATCCCGGGTCCCGATAAAAAAGGCATTATCGATATGTTGGCGAAGACCATTCCCATGGGTCGCGGCGCTACCCAGACCGATATCGCTAACGCCACGGTATTTTTCGCGTCGGAAATGTCCAGCTATGTCACCGGCGCTATCCTGCATGTTTCCGGTGGGTCGGTACTGGACTAAATTCATATTAAGAACGGGAGGTCAACATGGACCTTGGTTTTAAAGGTAAAGTTGCGCTGGTCACCGGCGCGGGCAGCCAGGTAGGTTTCGGTAAGGCTATAGCGCTCCTCCTCGCTAAAGAGGGCTGCGACGCCGTCGCCGTCACCGACGTTAATCTTGAAGACGTTAAGAAAACCGCCGATGAGATTAAGAAACTCGGCTGTAAATCGATGGCCGTCGGGGCAGACCTCATGAAAAAAGCTGAAATCGACGCCATGGTCAAACAGGTCGGCGATGCCTACGGGAAAATTGATATCCTCTGCAACGTCGCCGGGGCGATTCTACAAAAGGACTATATCCCTATCGATGAGCAGAAAACCGAAATCTGGGCGAAGCAGATGGACCTTAATCTTTTCGGCACCATGCACGTCACCCGTGCCGTTATCCCCTATATGCATAAGCAGAAATACGGGGCTATTGTGAATATCGGTTCGGGCAGCACTCAACAGTATTCTATGGGCGTGCAGGTTTACGCGATATCGAAGCACGCCATCGATTTATTCACTAAAGAGTTAGCATATCAGGAAGGCAAGAACGGCGTCCGCTGTAACTGTATATCACCCGGACCCGCCCCCACCAATTTCGGGGCGGTTTTAAGGGAAGGTATGTCCCCTCCCCCGCCGGAAGCGATGGCTAAAATGCGCGAAGAAATGATGAAATCCTTCCCCCTCGGTAGAATGGCGACGCCGGCGGATATCGCTAATATCACCGTCCTGATGACGTCCGAAGCCACCGGCTACATTACCGGTCAGGTGATTCAGGTCTCGGGCGGCAACGTTATGTAAAAAGCGTCCTAGTACTTTCCTCCCAGACCGAGCGGAGAAGTATTGACAGGCGGTTTTTTCGGTGCTAGCATTTCTTTAGAAGACCCCTATTTTTACCTGAATATAGCTTCGGGAGGTGGTACATGAAACTCTACGAACTATTCGGAGTCCGGCAGGTGGACTGTTGATGCCCTGCCACATGGGTGGGGCATGGAAAAACGAACTCGACTCGTAAGATAAAAAAGCGGGGATTCGTTTCTACAAAGTAGAACGCCCCTTACGGTAGTGATTATCGCATTGAGTTGAGTTCGGACACGTTAGACTTGTGAGTGGAGGCTGCTGCAAAGCAGCCTCTGCTTTTTAAAGAAGAACGGTTGGAGTTTACGAACCGCGGTCAGTCAGTCCGGTCTTTTCCATCAGCCCGTGATAGTATTCTGCAATGTCCGGGTCGTAGATTTTACTTTCGGCTTTAATAAAAGGCTCGGTTAAAGCGTCGGTATAAATCTTCTCAAAATTCGCTATCGAATTGAGAATACTCTGTGTGGAGTTATCGGATAAGATAGCGGATTCGGTAGTGTTTTCACCCGTTGGGTCAGCCGTATCAGCAAAAACAGACATCCCCGGCTTTACCCCGAAGATGACCATCGCGGAGACGATGCAAACACAGATGATGCTAATTAACCCTTTCATTTGTTGTCCCCCAGCTTGTGTAATCCAATCATGGCGGATTACATTATCATTCTGGCACAAAAGTATAAATAGCCATGTAAAAACTATAAAGAATTGATTAAGGTCTGGTTAATTTTCTATAAAGATTTTGGCCTTAAAACCACCTTATTTTTAGCTTCGCCTTGCCTTAAGCACGGCTTTAACGGTACAATCTTAAAGAATATCGATGAAAGCAGAAATCATCTCTACCGGTACCGAACTCCTCCTCGGCAATATTGTTGATACCAATACCGCCTTTTTAGCGGAGCAGCTGGCTCGGCTGGGTATCGACCTCTACTACACCGCAACGGTGGGCGATAACTACGAACGTTTATTGGGTACCTTAAGACTATCCTGGGGAAGGTCGGACCTTATCCTTATAACTGGCGGACTGGGCCCGACGCAGGGCGATATTACCCGGGATGTTATCGCTGGATTGCTCGACGAGAAGATGGAGATAGACCCTGGACTTAAGGTTGTGCTGGAAAAATTCTTCGCCGAACGTTCCATCGCCATGAGCGCTAATAACCTGAAGCAGGCGATGTTGATTCCCTCCGCCCAGGCGATTCCTAACTCTCGCGGCACCGCGCCCGGCTGGTGGGCGGAAAAAGACGGTAAAATCATTATCGCTATGCCCGGTCCCCCTGCAGAGATGCAGACGATGTGGCAAAAGCATGTCGAGCCGGCATTACAGGGGCGGACGGGTAACGTTATCCTCTCGCGTACGCTGAAGATTTTTGGCGTGCCGGAAGGCACGGTCGATGAGGTTCTTTCACCCCTCCTAAAATCCACTAACCCCACGCTGGCGATTTACGCCAAACAGGACGGCATCCACCTGCGTATTACGGCTAAAGCCAGCACTAAAGATAAAGCCCGGACGATGATTGCCAGCCACGAAAAAGCGGTAACGGACATTGTGGATAAGTATTTATGGGGAACAGATGAGGATGAACTGGGAACAATGGTCGGGGAAATGCTTATCGCTAAAGGGCTGACTGTAGCCGTCGCGGAGTCTTTCACCAGCGGTTCGTTAATAAAAATACTAGCCGATGCCCCCGAGAGCAACCGTTTCTTTAAGGGCGGTTTTTATACTACATCCGACGAAGCTAAAATCTCACTCGGCCTGGTCTGGGGCGCTGGCGATATGATGAAAACGACTAATTTAATGGCGGCTCTGGCACGCGATAAAATGCAGGCTGGCATCGGTATGGCTGTTGAAGGCTATACGGAAAAAGCGGACGATAATCCAACGGTAAAAGTTTTTATCGCGATTGCCGGGGCGAAGTCCGGCCAATCTTTAACATTAACCTATCCCGGCAGATTGACCGGTTTAGGGAACCGGATTGCTTATTCCGCCCTCTTCGAGTTAAAAAAGTTTTTATCACAATAACGTCATTCTGAGCGTAGCGAAGAATCCGTTTATATCTAATTAAAGACGGATTCTTCGTCACTTCGTTCCTCAGAATGACACATACGTGGTACTCTATTATTTCACCCAGGCGCAGTCGTATTTAGCGCTCAACCCCACTTCCATTACACTGTACGGTCTTTCTATCTTGTTACAGATAATCGGGGCGTAGGGCGTACCTTTAGGCAACGCCACCACCGTCGGAACATTAAAACTATGTTTTTCCTGCTCCTTGCCGAGAGCGATAGTTATTTCCGCGCCCAGGTAGCTTAAGTTGTCCGTGTCATGCCCGAAGAATATCAGGCAGGAATCGTAAGAGTGCAGGCAGGAACCCTTGCCGGGATAATACTTGCCGGTTTTGTTATGGAGGCTCATTGTGAAATTGACTGGCATGCCCGCCACGTCTTTACCGACTATCGAAAATTGCTGCACAGCGCCGGCACCGCCCGGTCCCTTTTTCACCGACAGCTTTTTATAGAGATAACCGTACTTTTTACCGTTGGTAGTGCCTTCCTGTTTAACGCCTGTCCCGGAATATTTAGCGCTTAGAGCAAGGTGGAAATGTCCGAAGGACCGAATGACCTTTTCCGTCACCAGCGGGCAGTGCGGCAGGTTCGCCGGCGCCGCGGCTACCGTAGGCACACTGAACCGGTGAGTTTCGTATTCTTTGCCCATGGTTAGCGCCATGTCGGCGCCTAAAATACTCATATCTTTATCGTCATAGCCAAAGAAAATCAGGCATTCGTCGAAGGGATGGACGTGTGCCCCCATATCCGGTGCCCAATCGCCGACCTGGTCGTAGACCCCAACGACGAAATTCAGGTTGAATCCTTGCAGCTGGTCGCCAGCCATGAATGTCATTTCTTTGGCGTTAGCCCCACCCCTCCCTTTCATGTATTTCAGCGTTCGCACTAAATCACCATATTTTAAATCAGCCACGGGGGAGTCCTCCTTGTATCGGTTTAGGCAAATTTTAAGCTATTTCAGAGATGTAATGCAAACTGGGAGGAAATAAAAAACGGGGACAAAAATAAATGCCCCCAATGGAAATCGAATCCATGTTGACGGCTTGAAAGGCCGCTGTCCTAGGCCGCTAGACGATGGGGGCGCAGTTTTTAGTATACCAGAAAACAGCTTGTGCGGACAATACTTTCAGGTAACGCCACCATGCCCTCACGCGATGATAAACTAATAAGTACCGTACTCGATAGCGGCTTCCATAAAGACTTTTAGGTTGCGGGGGTTCTTTACTTCCGTCGCTGAAGCGCCGCCCGCTAAAGTATAGCCGCCGCCTGGCGCACAGGCTTCGATAAGCCGCCGGCAATTATCTTTGACCTGTTCCGGCGTGCCGGTTATCACCACCGAGGACGGCACATTGCCGGAGATATGGCATTTATCGCCAATCATCTTCTTCACTTTCGCCATGTCCGTCTGGTCGAAACCCCAGGATACCCACCCTTTAGGGAAATCGCCGATATAATCCAGCCGCTCGTTATATTTACCCTCGGCGAACAGTGAGACCTGGATGCCTTCGGCGATTAATGTATCGATATACTTCTTTAAACTGGGCCAGTAAAACTTTTCGAACTGCTGGCGGGACATAAAGGCGTCGTCGCCGCGGTGCAAGGGGAAGCCGATAGAAAAAACGCCCGATTCATTGGCATTTTTAATCGACCGCTGTACGATAATATCGTAAATCATATCGATACATTCCAGCAGCTGCTGGGGCTTGCGGAACATATCGATAGCGATACCCTGCGTCCCCCTTAAAAAGTCCCCGATAACGTCGAAAGGAGCGATGCCGATCATGCTCCTCCCCGATGGAAAACCGGCTTCAACCGCTTCTTTGTTAGCCCCGGCTAATTCCTTCTGCCACTCTTCCATTGCTTCGCCGGCGGCGATTAGCTTTTTAAAGGAATCCCTCACTTCTTTACGCGCGAATGGCATCGCCGCCACCATCGGCGTGCCCATCATTGTATTCAGCGGCGGGAAATACTGCAGTCCTTCGGCGGCGCCGACGGTGCGGGGCGTTAAAACCCGGAAACCGAAGTCCGAGGGGTCTTTCATTAAGAGATCGTACTCGTCGCCCTTCATATACTGGGCTTCGACGAACTGGAAGGTGGTAACGTTATCGCCCAGCCCGTGCCCCGGCCAGGAATAGTTTTTAAAGTCGCAGATATCCATCACCTTGCCGGAAAAAGTAAAGCCCGGGCCCATGAAGGAGTCCATGTCTTCGTAAAAATCGTTCATGAACTTCCGCCAGGCGGTCTTTAGAGCCTTAGCGTCATACATTACTTTTTTAAAGTTATAGCCCGCGTAATAAGCCGGATAGTTGCCCGTCGGCAGGCTGACCGGCACGCGGTCGGGTTTTTCGCAGCGTGAAACTTTCACCAGACGCGTCACGCGTTCGTGGTATAATCGCTTCGCCTTTTCGTCGCGGAACTTGATGCCGGTGCCCTCGATATAGTCCTTCATCCTTTTATCACGTTTTTCTTCTTTCGTCATCTGGGACCATTCTATTTCCATGCCCGTCTTCTCCTTTACTGTCATACGGTTAAAGTATATTAAGTATCCTAAGTAACTCCATGATTTTACTCTTAATGGTTACCGTTGAGCAACTCTATTGTTCTGTCATTGCGAGCCATCCCGATGACCCTGATAATTACCCTTTAATCGGGATGGCGTGGCAATCTCATTGATAGAAACAAAATCATGATTGAGATTGCCACGTCGCTCCGCTCCTCGCAATGACAATAAAAAGGGGAATAAGTCAACGTTTTGACGTAGTAATATTGTTTTTGGTAAGTTATATGTTAGAAAGCACAATCAGTTTTTTCTCATGAAGATATTCGCATCGATAAAGCAGCACCTTTCGCGGTACATAACAGTTAATAAAGTCATCGTCGCTTTGGGTTTTATCGCCGCGACGACTTTAATATTATCAACCCCCCTCCAGATGCCCGACCCCGATGATTGGGCGTATTACTACGGCACCAAGAATTTTTCAGAAGGCAAATTTACCTTAACTAATGCCACCCTATACGAGCAGTCTATGGCAGCCGGACAACATGGCGGGGCTTTAATCCAATATTTAAAAATCGGTCCCAGTAAATGGGCTCTGGAAAAAGCACCGGGCTGTATTTTTTATCTCATTCCTTTTTATAAAATAGGCATTCCGCGGTGGAGCAACGTGCTGCTGGCGTTAGGCATGGTAATAGTGACTTTTATTTTACTCAAACGCTTGCGGGACGAAAAAGCAGCGATGGTGGGGTCTCTATTAGTGCTTTTTACACCTATCAGTCTAGTAATGATGAACCGGGTCTACATGGATACCTATTCCTCGCTGGCTTTCCTGGTGATAGGGGGAGGCTTATATCTTTATTATCATTTAGAAAGAGAAAGAATCTCGAAGTGGAAAGGCGGCATTTTACTTTTCCTGGGTTTCTTTTTTATAAGCTGGTCAGTGTTTGCCCGCTTTACTAACCTGCCGATAGCGGTGATACTGTTTTTGCATCTGGTTATCTACAGAATTATCGACTTATGTAAAAAACAAGGTTCTAGAATTAAGTTGGAAATCTTGCCCGTATTCCTGGGCATTGGTATACCGTTGGGAGCAATGTTGGTTTATGATTATTTCGTCTTCGGTTCGGCTTTAAAAATGGGTTATTCGTTTAGCCCCTATCCCATCAAGTTCGCCTTCCAATATTTAGGACAGGTCGATACTAACGGAGTATCCATACCCGGTCAAATAATTACTTATAACTGGCAGGGCGCTCTACGCAATACCCTCATCGGCTTCCCGCTGTTAATCATCGGTATACCTGCCTTTTGCATTATCCTCTACCAAAAATTCGCGGCTATCTTTAAATGGCGTTGGGGGTCGGGGAAATTGTCCAGCCTGCGTAACGAAATGCCCTGGAATATTTACCTGGTGATGATAGGCTGGTTCCTTTCTGTTTTCCTGTTGTATCTGATGTACGAGTGGACGGCGGGACTTAAACTAGGCGGGGGATTCGTCCTCTTTAACCGCTTTTATCTACCGATGTTATTCCCCATCGTTGTCATCTGCGCCATTATAATGGCTAGATTCCCCTATAAGATTTTAATACCGGTGATGGCGATATTCGTGGTCTGGGGTTCGTTAATGTACGCCCAATGGGCTTTAAACCTCCACATCCTCCCGGACTGGTTAACGCTTAGGACGCTGGAAACCTGGTGGCCCGGTTATGTCTTCCCGCCCTGGACTAAAGCCGGGATTCAGTTTTACTTCCCCCCTTAGAGATAGTTGGTTTTTCTCGCCCCATAGGCTGTACAATAGTGATATATGAAAACGCTTAATGTACTAGTCGCCTCACCTTCATTCGATAAAGGATTGCCTTACGCCGACGCAGAACTATTACGCCTCATCCGCGCCGTCAGCCCAAAGATAAGAGTTAAAGACGGCTCCGCTTTAATTATGGCGGAAGCGCAGGGAGACAGTTCAAAGAAAAAAGAGCTTGACCCTATGCTGGCGGAAACCGAGGTGCTTTTCGGCTTCATTCCGCCCCAAAATATCATTACACGGGCGCCGAACTTAAAGTGGTTCCAGGTGACCTCCGCCGGCGTCGACCGCCACCATGGCACCGAAATCTGGCGTAGCAACGTTACTATCACCGGTGTCAGCGGCATCCATGCCACCCCTATCAGCGAGTTCGTCATGAGCTTGATGCTGATGTTCGCCAAGAACACGCCCCTTGGCTTTAAAATGATGCAAACCCGCGAATGGGTGCGGTACCGGTCGGGCACACTGCGCGGTAAAACGGTCGGCATTATCGGATTGGGGCATATCGGCAGGGAGGTGGCGCGGCTCTCTAAAGCCTTCGGCATGAAGGTCATCGCTACCCGTCGGTCAGCTAAAACAGGCAGCAGAGCTAAAAACGTCGACCGGCTATGGCCGTCCAGTCAGATGAAAGAGCTGCTTGCCGCCAGCGATTACGTCGTCCTTACTTTACCCCTGACGCCCGAGACCCGCCATATCATCAGCGACGCGGAGTTCAGGGCAATGAAACCCACAGCCTACATTATTAATATAGGGCGGGGACCTCTAGTCGACCAGGAAGCTTTAATCCGCGCTCTCGATAAAAAACTAATCGCCGGGGCAGGACTGGATGTTACCGTCCCCGAACCCCTCCCTAAAGATAGTCGGCTCTGGGATTTCGATAACGTGATATTAAGTCCCCATATTTCCGGCGGGATGGAAGACTATATGCTGCGGGCTACAGAGTTGTTCTGTGAGAATTTAAAGCGTTACTTAAGCGGCAAGAAATTACTAAACATTGTCGACCGGAAGAAGGGTTATTAAGGGGGTTAAAAATGGCAATAACGTTAGCAAAACTTGAGGCAGAGGTTAAACGACTAAAGGACCAAGTCGCCGAAAACGCCTGGGCTAAAGACTACCTTGAAATCTGGAAACTGCAATCGCTCTACGCCCATCTCTATCACATCGGTAAAAGGAAAGAAATTGTCGATCTATTCGCTCAAAAAACACCTGGCGTGAACCTGGAGATTGAAGACAGTGGTGTTTACGAAGGTATCGATAGTATCCGAAGGTTCTGGACGGTAGTCTTCGCCGAGAAAAGGATGATGACGGCTGGTTTCCTTGCCCTGCATATGACCGTTAACCCGGTAATTGAAATAAACAAAACCCGCAATAGAGCGAAGGGAATATGGCATTCTCACGGTTTCGCCTCGATGGGAGGGGGCGGGCAACTTAAACAATTTTTGTGCCTTGGTAAATATGATATGGAATACGTCAAAGAAGACGAGGACTGGAAGTTCTTTAAGTTCGCCTACCGCATTACATTCATGTGTCCTTATGAAAAGGGCTGGGTCGATGAGCCGATAGTTGCCAGCATCGCCGCGTCGCCGGAAAATATCCCGGATAAGCCGACAACGTTTTTCACACCCTACAACCGCCACCGCATTAACATTATGCAGCCGCCGCCCCCCGAACCGTATGACGAATAGCTAAGGCGCTACCTGCACGACCGTGCCATCAGCGGTGAACTCATATCGGCAGCCGGAGTCTATTGTTACCCCAACCAGATAATCAGCAAGAACCAGCGGGTAAATATCCCGAGTGTGAACCTGACTCATGTCCGAGGTCGGTCCTACCGGCTCGAGAGTGTGACAAATACTCTGGTAAAGCATATCGGAAACCGCTGTTTCGACTTTATACAATTCCAGTTCCCTCTTTTCAGCCCCATCTTTAGCTAACATCTGACCTACATGAGGTATCGCAATAGTGGCAAGAATCGCCACCACCGCGATAATCATGAAACTGACCAGCCAAAAACCAGCGGCATGCCTAATACGCATCTTATGAAACCTGTGCAATGAAAAACACTATACTTCCCAGGTGCGTCCTAGTACTAATGTAATAGGTATGTGAAACGTGAACAACGATAACGCTTGTTAAATTTCATGGGTGCTAACCCCCAATTTTTTAAAGTGAATAAATTGGAAATATCCGCCCTTTGAAGTAAAATATTAGGAGACTAATGAACGAAAAACCGATTGTTAGAAGACTGGTCGTAGGCTCGCTATCAGCTAATTGCTTTATCGTTGGCAAGAAATCCGTCGGCGAGGGTATGGTCATCGACCCCGGGGGCAACAGCGATTCTATCTGGCAGGCTATTACCGAGACGGGGCTCGATATTAAAATGATCGTGCTGACACACGGTCATTCGGACCATATCGCCGCCTTACGCGATATCCAGGATAAAACCGGCGCCGCGGTGGCTATCCATATCGAAGACGCTGACTTCCTCGAAGGTTACGGCTCGGTTAGTTCACAGTTCGGGATATCCTACCGAACTCCCCATCCCCCCGAAAGACTGCTGCGCGATGGTGATGAAATAAACGTCGGGGACATGCGTTTTGAGGTAATCCATACGCCCGGGCATACGCCAGGCAGTATCTGCCTGCTGACCGATTTTGGCGTGTTTACCGGCGATACGATTTTCCGGCGCGGTATCGGCACTACCCTGATGCCGGGCAGCAGTCGTCCCCAGCTTTTAAACAGCATCCAGAAAAGGCTGATGACCCTGCCGGATGATACGGTAATCTACCCCGGACACGGTCGAGAGACGACTATCGGCGCCGAACGACGCGATAATCCTTATGTTACCGGTCGGCGTGAAAACAGCTACTGGTAATCCTCGTTAATTCATCTAATATACTCACCTACCCTCTGATACCCACTTTGTCTTTTATTTCCCATCAGAACAATCCCTTTTTTGTGACTTTTCTGTGATGTTAACATCATTCCTTGTGACGCTTATGTTCATTTGAAATATTAAATTAATAATAGAACTATCGTAAATTACGTTAACCGTGTGAAAAACGTTAGTCCCACTATTAAGCTACCTAAGCTAAGGAGGTGAGAAAAATGGAAAATGGCTATCCCCAATACCTGACCACAGGAGCCGTTGCCCGGTCTTGCGGCGTAAGCAAGGTTACCGTTCTAAGATGGATAGAAAAAGGCAATCTGGTTTTAACAACCCTGCATACGATGGGCGCGGCGGAGGCAATCGACCGCTTTATCGATGTCTTCCCGCCCCACCAGCAACAACAGGTGCGTATCCAGCTATCCATCGTTTTAGAAGGTGTTATTTACCAGGTCTTAATCCCTCGTGCCGATGATGCGGGGAGGGTTCCTGACGTCGAGGTTATGCTGGCGATGCCCGCCATCAGGAACCTTATCCGCGAGGGTAAAACCTACCAGATGATGAATACGATACAGTCGGGAACTCAATACGGTATGCAAACCCTGAATCAATCACTAACCGAACTGTGTCGTAAAAAGCTGATAACCCGTGAACAAGCTATCGCGAAAAGCACCAATCAGGAGGAATTAACCGAGTTGCTAGGCAGGCATAAATAATGCCTCAATTTTCTGTTAATGTATTATATTGTTGCAGTTTTAGCGAGGAAATATCGCGAATAGATAGACATCTGTCAATAATATTGCTTTATATGTGCGAAAAGTTTGAAAAAAGACTTGCAAAAACATTAAATTGGGTTATAATAAGGGATTAAGCATATCTCTGATAGAAAGCGAGGGATTGATATGCTAAAAAAGAAAGCATTAATACTCGTCGTTGATGACGATATTCGTATGTTACGCATGATGAAACGCATGCTCGAACTGGAAGATTTCGACGCTATTGCCGCTAATTGCGGCGAAGCTGCGTTAAAAGCTTTCGACCAGCAAACTCCATCGCTGGTATTGCTTGACGTTATGATGCCGGATATGGACGGATATGAAGTATGCCGCCGTATCAGGGAGTTCTCCCAGGTCCCGATTATCTTCGTCACAGCCAGGGGCGATGATAAGGAAAAAGTCGATGGACTCAACATCGGTGCGGACGACTATGTGACCAAGCCGTTTGCCGCCAGTGAACTGGCCGCCCGGGTCCGGGCAGTGCTGCGGCGTACCCAGGACCAGGTTAAACCCCAAGAATCGGTTTTCCGTTACAAGGATATGGTAATCGATTTTACTTCGCGGCGCGTTACCGTTAATGATCAGGAGTTAAAACTCACTTCGACGGAATATAAAATGCTTTCTTATATCACGCAAAATGCCGGACGCGTAGTCACGCCCGACCAGCTTTTGAATAACGTTTGGGGCGAGGAATATATCGGCGCCGCCCATCTGCTTCAAGTGAATATCGCCCGACTTAGGAAAAAGCTGGGTGACGATGCCAAAAAGCCTATCTATATCTTAACTCGCCCTGGTATCGGTTATTTAATGTCAAAAGCCTCCTAATCCAACAATTTATTCCTCCACTAATAACGTAAAATCCATTAAGTCTCCTCACAAAAAGAGGAGACTTTTTTGTTTCTAGCTACGGACTCTCATTTATTGATGTTACTGTGATGTACCGTTTGCCAATTGTGACCTCATCGTGAGTCGCTATTTCTACAATGAAGGTGTAAGGAAATTTAAAAGAGCGGAAACGATGAAAAAGGCAATTATCACAACACTAATCACAATCATCGTCCTGGTAGCAGCAGCATGGATAACATCAACCGCTTATGGCCAAACCAACGGTAATACCACCCTGAACGCCACCGTGGAAGGCGAAATTAACGTAACCCCCGCCCCCCAGGAAGATACCCCCTACATCAACTTCTTCGGCAACTACATCGGCAGCGTTGAGGCCGGCGACTTATTCTATATCAACGCTCTTGAAAACCAGCCCGACTTCTCCATCGACCTCTATATCACCAACCCCGACGGGTTGGTTAAATCATACCGCTATATGATTCTTAAAGTGACTATCTATATGCAGGATAACGAAGGAAATTGGCAGGAAGTCACCGAACTGAACGGCATCGAGTTACCGGTTACTTACATCACTCTGGATAATCCCCGGGTTACCTTCAACCTCTCCGGCCTGGCGAATTATAAAGTCACCATCAAGTCCGGCAGCTATAAGAGCTGGCCCCGTACCACCGATAATGATGTCGTACCGCAATTCTACCTGACCACTAGCCTGACGTAATACGAAACTATGTGATGATTTTGTGACACTAAACAACGAACATTTTGATAAATTTGTGAGGTTTGTTTAATAATCTTAATAGTGTAAGGCAGGCAGGAAAAATGATACTGGTATCGGACAATATGAACTCCTTTAAACAACATCATGAAGAAATGAGACAATTCCGTGAGTCTCATCATAACGTACTGATGGTATCACCAAAGACATTACGTGACCTGCCAGTCATATACGGCGTCCGCCCGCCGCAGGAGACGGGTCTAATCAGAAGTCTAACTAACAGCCAAGGGAAATTAGTGATTGTTCCGATATGGAAGATAACACTCGCGAGGGGGATACAGAACTAATGACGCATACATTGATTAAAACACCAGCCAACAAAGAACATCAGCGTATTCTAGTGATGGATAACAATCAGGATATGTTAATGCTATTAAACCGTGCCCTTCAACTAGAGGGATACGATGCCATTGTCGTTGGCGATTATAACGAAGCATTAGACCTTTTCAAGCAATTAAAACCCGATATGGTGATTATGGATACGTACACCTCGGATGAAGACAGTCTGCGAGCTCTTGATATGATGCGACAGTATTCCGATGTGCCGATAGTCGTCACCACCATTGATGACGAGACAGAAACGATGAAAGCTTTATTCGCGCACGGCGCCGATGATTTAGTTCGTAAACCGTTTGCGGTCAGGCCCTTTATCGCCCGGATAAAGGCTAAGCTAAGACGTTACAATCACGAACTTCTTCAACCATCCAATTGATTATTTTCCTCCTGAACAAATTAACGCTCTACTTCTAAATCTCCCGGAGCGTTGATTTGTTTTTAGAAAAAAATTGTTAGTATCATCGGAAAAAGGTCTTGATTTTTTATTTTGGATAAGTTATAGTAATAGCACAATTGAATAAGCGAACAGGGGTGCCCGAGCGTGAGCGAGGGACTAACTGGATAGCAAGTCGGTGAGAATCCGACGCGGCCGCGCCGCTGTATAGGTTCTTCCTAGGGGAACTAAAAGCCAGAACGCCAGCCTCTGTAATGCCTACGTTACTCCGCGGGGGAGTGGTAGGACTTTTTATTGAGTCGTTATCGCCCCTTAGCCGTAATCAGGCAAGGGGTGATTTTTTTAACTAAAAGGAGAATGATGAAAGGTATCGTTAAAAACATAATATTAGTTACTCTTACCGCCGTCTTATTGATTGGTACATTAACCGCCTGTTCTTCTTCAACTCCGACACCCTCATCGTTTACTATTAAAGACTCTTACGATAGAGAAATCACGCTAAAAAATAACCACCCGCAACGAATAGTCTCTTTAGCGCCGAGCAATACCGAAATCCTGTTCGCTTTAGGACTGGGCGACCGTATTGTAGGAGTAACAGACTATTGTAACTACCCGCCCGAAGCCGCCACCAAACAAAGCGTCGGCGCTTACGACGTTCCTAATATCGAGACTATTGTTTCTCTGGAGCCGGACCTGATACTGGCGACGGATGCTCAAGCAGATAGCATCTATCAAGAACTCGAAAACAAAGGGCTGACCGTTGTCGCCATCGTTCCTGGTAACATTCAGGAAGTTTTAGAAACAATAACCCTTATCGGTAAAATCACCGGACAGGATAAAGAAGCCGCCGCCCTGGTGGCTGATATGCAGCAGCGCATCGACGCCATTACCGAAAAGACGAGTAAACTCGCCGCAACGGAAAAGCCGCGCGTTTTCTACCTCATCTGGCACGACCCCATCTGGACGACCGGTGCCGGCACTTTCGAGGACTCGTTAATCGAGATGGCTGGCGGTCGCAATATCGCCCATATCTTAAATGGCTACGTCGATATGAGTCTAGAGGCGCTTATCGATGCCAACCCGCAGGTAATGATAGCAGGCGTAGGTATGGGGACAGGCGCAGACCTGACGTTCCAATTCCTGCAAAACGAACCTCGACTGGCGGATACTGACGCCCGCCTTAACGGCAGGATTTATAGCGTGAACATGGATATCGTCGCCCGACCGGGTCCGCGGATAGTGGACGCTTTAGAGGAATTTTTCCGGCTGATACACCCTGAATTACAGTAATAAACAATCTAAAAGGACAATTATGAAGGTCAAGGAAGGAATCAAGACCACAACCTATCTTGCCGGCAGGCGACGGCGGATTGTCAGCATGGTCGGGCTGGGCATCGCCCTGATAGTCATTATCGCCCTGGCGACGAGTATCGGTAGTGTGTCGGTACCCCTGGGGACGACCTTCAGTATCTTGACAGATAAACTGCCTTTTGTTGATATCGCCCAAACCTGGTCCAACGCCACAGCGACTATCGTCCTGGATATACGCCTGCCCCGTATCATCCTCGCGGGGCTGGTCGGCGCTGCCCTGGCGGTAGCCGGAGCAACCTATCAAGGGTTGTTCCGCAACCCCCTCGCCGACCCTTACCTCATCGGGGTCGCGCAGGGGGCTTCGCTGGGGGCGGTTATCGGCTTTCTATTACCGACCGCCTGGAACCTCACCGGAATCGGCGTGATTCCAATATTCGCCTTTATCGGGGCGATTTTAGCTACAGTAATCGTCTACTTGCTGGCACGGAGAGGTAAAAACCTGCCGGTAACGACCCTGATTTTGGCCGGCGTGGCTTTAAGCGCGCTGCTTAGTTCCATCGTTTCTTACCTCATCATCTCCAGCGGCAGCAAGTTGCATAGCATCATCTTCTGGATGATGGGCAGCTTTTCCGGCAGCGAATGGTCGGAGGTATTAATCGCTTTCCCCTATATCGCTGTCGGGACCGCGGTCATTGTCATCTATGCGCGGCTTCTTAATGTGATGCAGCTGGATGAGGAGCAGGCGCAGCAGCTCGGCGTTAACGTCGAGAGCTTTAAACTGATATTACTGGCAGCGGCGACGATGATTACCGCGGCGAGCGTCTCCTTCGTGGGGACAATCGGGTTCGTGGGCATCATTATCCCCCATATCGTCCGCTTGATTTGGGGCGCCGACCACCGCTACCTCCTACCGCTGGCGATATTGACCGGCGCTATCTTTATGATTCTTGCCGACCTGATTTCCCGTACCATTCTCGCGCCTACCGAAATACCTATCGGCGTGATTACCGCCATCTGCGGGGCGCCGTTCTTCCTTTACCTCTTGCGGCGACGAAAGAGGGCGATTTTTTAAGGACTGCTATGATTGAACTGGAAATGCGTCAAGTATCGCTGGGCTACGGTCATCATCCGGTGGTGGAGGACGTTACGTTTAAGGCGTCGCCAGGCGAAATGGTGGGGCTGATAGGACCTAACGGCTCCGGCAAGTCTACTATCATTAAAGCGTTAAGCCACCTCATCCAGCCGAAGTCGGGTAAGATACTGGTGGCGGGGAAAGATATCAAGGGAATACCGCGGCGGGAACTCTCCTGTCTGGTGGGAGTAGTGCCGCAGTTACCGTTACTCCCCAGCAGCTTTACCGCCTTCGAGATAGTGCTGATGGGGCGGAACCCGCACCTCAGCCTGTTCCAGGCAGAAACCAAGCACGATTGGGATTTGACGCGGCAGGCGATGAAAAAGACCGACACCGATAAACTATCGAACCGTTACGTTAACGAACTTTCCGGCGGCGAGATACAGAGTCTGTTAATCGCTCGGGTATTGGTGCAGGAGACCAAAGCGATACTCCTCGATGAGCCAACCGCCAATCTTGATATCGGCCGACAGGCGGAGATGCTGGACCTGATTAAAAACCTCTGCCGTGAAAAAAACTTGACCGTCCTGGCGGCTATCCACGACCTCAACCTGGCAGCGCAATATTGCGACCGTTTGATACTGATTTACGAAGGACATATTCATAGCCAGGGTAAACCGGGGGAGGTCATCACTGATAAAAACATTAAGCAGGTTTATGGGGCGGAAAACTGCGTCTATACCCACCCGGTTAACGGTCTGCCGACGGTTCTCTTAAGCGCCCACGGAAATAGGACGAATAATCATAGTGTGTAAAGTAGGAGGTAAACGTATATAATAGGTGCAAATATACGTTGAGGTATGAAAAATAATGGCTAAAAAGACAGCACCGAAAATAGATACCGGCGTACAGGAAGTTCTGGCGAATCTGGACGTTGATATGGTGGGAGTAGTACGTATTGATGAACTAAAAGACAAATCGGTTAAAGACGCCGCCTTAAAGCTATTGCCGTCGGTAAAGTCGATTGTCGCTTTAGGGATGGCAATTTTCTCTGAATTTTTAGACTTGACGGCACCGGAAAGGCTGATGGGAACGCCGAACCTAAACGAGCTTCTTACCCGCCATAATGAGTATCTGCGGGGACGACTGTTAAGGGCGGCTTATGACGTCGCTAAAGCTTCACATGGGGCGGGACTTAAAGCGTTACCACTACCCGCCCAGGGTCCGGCGGTAGACGGGAGGTTCTTAAAATCGGTAATTTCTTACAAACAGGTTGCGGAGGCGGCGGGGCTGGGCAACATCGGTATGAGCAGCCTGCTGGTGACTGAAAAATACGGTCCCCGAGTACAGCTTACCCTCTGCCTGACCGAAGCCAGTCTTAAGTCGACCGCCAGCAAACCCCAAAAGAACTGCCGGTACTGTAATGTCTGCGTCTTAAAGTGCCCGGCTAAAGCGCTGGGGATACCGAAGACGGGAGACGCATATTTACTGAATAAATTCGCTTGCCGAACTTACGTCGAGGCTTCGGGCGGTTGCTCGGAATGCATGCGGGTATGCCCGGTAGCTTCGCCGCGTTATCAATAAAAAGGAGCCTTCATGGAGCTATTGACCAAGACACTCGAAAAAATAAAATCCCTGGATAAAAACGCGATGGCTAAAGCCCGTCAACGCCAGGATGAACTGACAAAGCCGGCGGGCAGTCTGGGGAGGTTGGAAGAGTTATCCGTCCAGATAGCCGGCATTCAGCGTAAAGCGAAGCCGGAAATAAAAAATAAAGCCATGATAACGATGGCGGCCGACCATGGCGTAGTGGACGAAAAAATAGGCAACTGGCCGCGCGAAGTGACCGCCCAGATGGTGGAGAACTTTTTACGAGGCGGGGCGGGGATTAACGTTCTGGCGCGTCAGGCGGGGGCAAGAATAGTCTTTGTCGATATGGGTGTGGCGAGTGACCTTAAGCCCAATAAACAACTTATCGTTAAAAAGGTGGACTACGGCACGCAAAACATCTTTAAAGGTCCCGCGATGACCGGCGAGCAGGCTGTTAAATCAATCGAGTACGGTATCGAAATCGTTAGCAGTGAAGTACAAAAGGGACTGGATATCGTCGGCACCGGCGATATGGGTATCGGCAACACCACCGCCAGCAGCGCCGTCTTCGCCGCTCTATCCGGTAAAAGCGTCGAAGAAGTAACCGGACGAGGCACCGGACTAAGCGACGAACAGCTTAGCCACAAGATAGACGTTATAAAGCACGCCCTGGCGGTCAATAAGCCCAACCCGAGTAAACCCCTTGAAGTGCTGGCAAAGGTGGGCGGATTCGAAATAGGCGGGCTGGCAGGGGTGATGCTGGGGGCGGCGGTCCAAAAAGTGCCTGTCGTTATCGATGGATTTATCTCCGGGGCGGCGGCTTTAATCGCTACGGCGCTATCGCCGCAGTGTAAGGATTACCTCATCGCCGCGCACGTCTCGGCGGAAGCCGGCCATGCCGTAATGTTAAAATACCTGGGACTTAATCCTCTATTAAATCTAGCCATGCGCCTGGGCGAGGGGACCGGTGCCGCTTTAGGGATAATTATCGCCGAAGCCGCCGTCAGGACGCTTAACGAAATGGCGACCTTCGCCGAAGCCGGCGTGTCGGAAGGAGAACAGGAAAATAACTAGCTTTTTAGCCGCCTTACAATTTCTAACCAGCATCCCGGTATCGCTGAAACGCGAATTAAACTCGAAGCAACTAGGTTATGCCATCGCTTTATTCCCCTTAATAGGACTGATCATCGGGGGGATACTGGCGGGGCTTAATTATCTTTTAAACTTTATCCTGCCGCCATCGGTGGTTAAAGTCCTGCTCATCGTGGCGCTGGTGATTATCACCGGCGCGATGCACCTGGACGGACTTTCCGACACTTGCGATGGCATCGCCGGACACAAGAGCGTAAAAGAAAGATGGAAGGTGATGCACGACAGCCGGACAGGGGCTTTCGGGGTGGTGGGCGTCGTGTTGATATTGTTGGTGCAATACTTAGTTTTAAGCCAAGTGCCGCCGCATAAAATGACCGCCGTGCTGCTCTTCATGCCATCGGTCAGCCGCTGGGCAATGGTCTACGCCATTTTCGCCTTTCCTTACGCCCGCCCTACCGGACTCGGTAAAGCGTACAAAACAGCCACCGGCTGGCAGCACCTGATTATTGCGACAGTAATCATCCTGGCGATTGCCGGCGGACTGTATCCTCTGTTTTTCGTTACCGGCTTCTTATTAGTGGGCGGCGTATTGATAATCACTACGGCTTTTGCATTTTATCTGAAATATAAGTTCGCCGGGCTAACCGGCGATACCTATGGCGCGATTAACGAAGTGGCGGAAGTGTTTACCCTCCTCTTCTTTCTCATCATATTCTGGGTAGCGCCTAACTTTATATAAAGAGGTAATTACTTGAAGAGTATACTTTTAACCGGCGGTGCCCGCAGCGGTAAAAGTCAAATGGCGCAAGAGCTGGCGACTAAAGCCGGCGGGCAGGTGCTTTTCGTGGCAACCGCCGAAGCTGGCGACGACGAAATGCAGCGGCGCATCATCATGCACCGTAAGCTGCGCCCTAAAGATTGGCAGACCATCGAAGTGACGACCCATATCGGCAGTGAAATAACGAAAAATATCGGCGACGCTGAAATGGTTATCGTCGACTGCATTACCCTGCTGATTAGCAACATCCTGCAGGAGTCCGCGGAAAATACCGACCCCGCAGTAGTAGAAAGAGCTGTCACTGCCGAAATCAACGAGCTGCTTAACTGCATCCAACGCTCCCGGGCGGATTTTATCATCGTAACCAACGAGGTGGGGCTGGGTATTGTCCCGGGCGATAAAGTGAGTCGTTTGTACCGCGACCTGCTCGGCAAAGCCAACCAGATGCTGGCGGAAAGCGTTGACGAAGTATATTTACTGGTTGCCGGCATACCCCTACAGGTGAAATAAGCCCCTCATAAAATTAGTCAATTAGTTGACAACTGTCATATATTGTTATACTGTATTTACGCCTGTTTATCCTACTTTTACTCATAATATAGAGGCGAGATATGATAGCACATCCTTATGAATATCGTTTCTTCATCGAATATCTTAATCCAAAAACTGCATCTATAGATTTCACCAACCAACAAGAACAAATTTCATTTATCAGTAAAATCAGTCAGACCGCCAATAATATTCCTCAAGTACTAGATAACCTTCCTGACGGTGAAGGTTGGATGGTTCTTTCTCATAGTTTGACTTTTGTTGGAACGACGGGTGTTCTTTCCATTCTCCTACGTCGTAATCGAAGATAAATAATGTCTTATTAATTTTTATTTTCAATATTATCTTCCATTACCAAACAAAAGACATTGTAACTCATACTGATCTACTATCCTCATATATTGACAGTTCATATATAGTAGTGTAAGATAATCTAATCGGACGCCCTAACCGCATAACGATAGGGCAATTTTTATTTAGAGGAGAAAAATATGCCGTATTTTATGATGCTCACGAAGCTGACCGACCATGGCAGGAAAACGATGATGCGTAACCCCGGTCGTGTCTGGGAAGTTAATAAAGAGGTGGAGGAGATGGGGGCTAAAATATTAATCCAGTACGCCCTATTGGGCCAATGGGATTTCGTCAACATTCTCGAAGCTCCCAATAATACCGTAATCGCCAGAGTAGCCTCGCAGCTGGGCTCCCGAGGTACGTTAGAGCCGTTAACCTGCGCCGCGATTACCATCGAAGACCTGATTAAAGAACTCCAGATGGCTAAAGCCTTAACCGATAAATAGTTAATACTGGCAAACTGGCTTATAGATACGAAACAGAAGTTCAATAAACCACACCCGCGGGGAATTACTTTAATTGCAGCTCCCGGGTGTGGTATTGTTTATAAGCGAAATTTGACGAGGCGACGTTAATGCCGGAAAAATCTTTAAAGTGGTACCGACAACTGGCGGACAAAAAAGGTAGATTCGAAGCCGGTGTATTTCTCGTCGAAGGAGAAAAAGCCATCCGGCAGATAGTCGCCAGCCACCCAGACGCTATAACGGAAATACTATCTGTAGATGAACCCCCTCCCCTTTTCCACCACTACCCGACGCGTATTATTAACGCCAGCCAGTTCCGCTATATCAGCAGCGTCCAGACGCCCCAAGGCATATTAGCGGTAGTCAAAATTCCGGCAGACGTTTATTCCTCCCAGTTGCCTGAAACTGCCGGTAAGCACCTGTTGTTACTAGAGGATATTCAAGACCCCGGCAACATCGGAACGTTAATCCGCACCGCCGCCGCTTTAGAATATGACGGCGTAATCTTAACCGAAAGCTGCGCCGACCCGCTAAGCCCAAAATGCGTCCAGGCTAGCGCGGGGACGGTGCTTTCTTTATGGTGGCGGAGAACAGCGGAATATTTAGGAATCGCCCAGTCTTTTAAACAGTCCGGCTATAAAATCGTCGCTGCCGACGTCAGGGGTGCCGATGAGCCAGCTATTTTATCAAAACAGGAAAAACTAGTCCTAGCTTTAGGCAATGAAGCCGCCGGACTCTCTAAAGAAATTCTAGATATCGCCGACTACCGCGTGTGGATACCTACCGTAAAAGAAAAAGCCGAAAGCCTGAATGTCGCCGCCTGCGGGGCGATATTGATGTATTTAAGTAGAATTTAAGCCCCGCAGACCCTGCTCCTTAAAGTCTTATTTATCCATACCGCGTTTGAGTCCGCGGATGTACGACATCTCGCCGGTATGCGTAGCGGCGTGGCTGATGAGTATCGAGAATACCACCGCCATCGGCATTGGTCCGAAGCGCATCTTAATCTGCTTGTCGAAGTCCGCCGGCTTCAATGTATCCAGGTAAGCTAAACTAGCTTTGCGAACGGCGGCACCGTAGTCGAGGATAGGCTGGAGTTTCGGCACCTTGAAATTATCGACCTGCTCGACCGTGTAATGGGCGGAGGCTTCGGTAACCGGCAGGTTGAGTTTTTCATACCATTTATCCGTCTCCCAGAGCTCTTTCTTCTCCTGAAGCATCGTATGGACAAACGAGTCCTCGGTCTTGTAGATGTGGAAGAGGATTAATCCGATAGGGTTACAGCCGCTCTTGGGCTGCCAGGCTATTTCGTCCTGTTTCAGCGTATCGACGACCCGCTTAACCGCCTGGTCGGCGCCTTCCAGCTGGCTTTTTATAAATTCTTTGACTTCCATGACATGCCTCCTGAAATAGAATTAATGATATCGTTTTTTGTATTATAGTTAGATAGGCGGGGTTAGTCAACCGATATATCGCTTTATATCATTATGTTGTTATTTCAAAAACTCACCCCCTTATCCCCCTCTCAAACTGTTTTACCTCGTTATCCTATGATTTGTTTGTTTGAGAGGGGGAAGGTGATTAGAGAGGGATTAGCACCCCTCTCAAGCACTCCTCATTCTTCTTTAATATAGGGGTAAGTGCAGAGAGGGGGCGCAGCCCCCTCTGAATTACACCCCCTCTCCAAACAATTCCATTCTATTTTTATCAAGTGCCCCGTTTGGAGAGGGGGAAAGGGGGTAAGGTATCGGGAAACTTAATACCAACAGGATACATCGTTGTACAACCAGGCATTAAGGTTATAGAATACATTAAATACGAGACTAAGGACAAAATATGAAATACGACTTCGACAAGGTGATTTCCAGAAAAAACACCAACAGCGCTAAATGGGACGCCGTTAAAGCCATCTTCGGGAGTGAGGACGTGATACCGATGTGGGTGGCGGATATGGATTTTCCCACCGCCCAGCCAATCGTCGATGCATTGAAAAAACGCGCCGAGCATCCCTTCTACGGCTACCCTCAAGCGGGACCAGGCGCCATCGAAGCCGTCGTCGACCGCATGAAGCGGAAGTTCAACTGGAAGATAAAGCCGGAATGGGTGGTCTTTACGCCCGGCGTTATCCCCGCCATCAACGCCGCGGTAAAATCTTTAACCCACCCCGGCGACGAGATAATCCTGCAGGAGCCGGTTTACTATCCCTTTTTCTCCTGCGTGAAGTCGAATGGCTGCCAGATTGTCACCAACCAGCTGAAGTTAAAAAACGGACGCTACGAGATGGACTTCGCCGACCTGGAGAGTAAGTTCAGTCCCCAGGGGATGATGCACTTCGGTAGTAACCGCATTCGAGCTATCGTCCTCTGTAATCCTCATAATCCTATCGGGCGGCTGTGGGGACGGGACGACCTGATTAAGCTGGGGAAAATCGTTATCGGGCATGGAGCAGTTGTTATCTCGGATGAGATTCACTGCGAGCTGTTGTTCAA
Source organism: uncultured Chloroflexia bacterium (assembly GCA_963759785.1). GTDB lineage: Bacteria > Chloroflexota > Dehalococcoidia > Dehalococcoidales > RBG-16-60-22 > RBG-13-51-18. Next base: position 492,708 of record CAVXAM010000007.1, on the reverse strand, counting down.
AGGCAATAAACATACGCCTTTCGCTTCTATCTCTAAAGAGTTCGAGCAGAACTCAATCGTCTGTATGGCGCCGAGCAAGACCTTTAATCTGGCGGGCTTGAGCGCTTCCTCCATCATCATCCCCAATAAAAAGCTGCGTGACGGCTTTCGAGAATCAGGCATGACGCACGGGATTAACCTCTTTGGTATTACCGCGCTCGAAGCCGCCTACCGTTATGGAGATGAATGGCTGGAGCAACTCCTCGACTATTTACAGGGAAACCTCGATTTCACCATCAAATATTTCGAAGAAAAAATCCCTAAAATCCGTGTTATTAAACCGCAGGGGACTTACCTGCTCTGGCTGGACTGCCGGGGATTGGGATTGGACGATAAAGCCTTAAGTAAATTCATGAAAGAGCAGGCTAAAGTAGGGCTGGACGATGGTGCGATGTTCGGCGCCGGGGGTTCGGGGTTCGAGCGGATGAATATCGCCTGTCCCCGCTCGTTGTTAAAAGACGCTCTGCAGCGTATCGAAAAAGCCGTAAAAAAATTATAAGAAAGGATAAGCCATGACCAAACTGCCTTACACTAAGAATATCGTTACCGACACCCGGGAATACACGCCTCAAGAAATCGCCATGATGCAGGAGATGATGAAAAAAGGTCCCCCTATTCAATCCACCATTGAGTTAATCAGGCTGCTCTGGATGGACGATTCGAAAGTAGCCGGTGCCAATTTTTACATGGAATGTATCTGGCTCTGGGGTGGTAAAACTACCTCCGGTACGACCGAAGAACCGCACGTCCATCCCCATGATGAAGTTATCGGCTTTATCAGCAGCGACCCGGATAATCCCAAAGAGCTTGACGCACGAATGGAAATAATCCTCGGCGACGAAACACACTTTTTAACGAAGAGTTGCCTGGTACATGTGCCGGCGGGAATGAAGCACTGTCCTTTAACCTTCCGTGAGGTGAACCGACCGGTGTTCTTCTTTACTTTAATGCCCGTCAGCCGCTACGGACGAAAGAGTGAAAATCCGGTATTCGGGAAAGAACCGCCGGTAAAAATCCCTGAGTTCAAAGCACCACCTAAAGATAAAAACGGCTACCGTTATGCTAGATACATCATCACCGAACCGATACGCCACGGTCCACCACCCGATAAAAGCAAACCCCTCCCTCCTCCAAAGGCAAAGACTACCCAGATTGTCTCGCTGGATAGCTCGGTATCGCCGGGTGCTTTTTACGTTGACTTCGTCTGGATTTGGAGCGGGGACCTGACGATGGCGCCGCAGGCACATGCCCACGACTGGGATGAGATGATAGGGCTGGTAACCTGGGCGGATAAAGCCAATCCCCGGGCGATTAACGGCGATGTTTCCATCAAACTCGATAACGAAGACTATCCTATTAAGCAAAGCTCGCTTGTCTACGTGCCGAAAGGATTATTGCACTGCCCTATCGAGTTCAAGAATATTAAGCGCCCGGTGCTCTGCTTCACTATCGGCAACACCACGAAATGGAGTCAGGCAGGGAAGAAATAAACAATATTATTTAAGATGCTGGATGCCGTTTAAGGCTTCTTGATAGCTGACCCAGTTTCTGCCTTCCCAGGCGCCGACGGTGTTTGGATTATACATCGTTAGAATGAAGAAGGTTATTTCTTTCGACCAGCAGCCTTAGTCTTTAGCTGGGCGATAAGCATCGCCACCAGGACACATACACCACCGATTACGAGTCTGACCGTAAGCTGTTCCGCGCCGAAAGCCACCGAAAATATTCCGGCGAAGACCGGCTCCATGGTTAACACTACCGCCGTGAGTGTTGGGGAGAGTATCGACTGCGCCCAGGTTTGTGTGAAAAATGCGAAAGCCGTCGCCAAAATGGCGGTTATCCCTATCGTCTCCCAAACGGTGGCATCCGGCGGTAAAGTAATACCCCCCGGTGTCGCCGCCAACAAAGAAATAATAGCCACCGTCGTAATTTGCACCAGCGCCAGACTATATACTTCGTGCTGTTTAGACCATTCGCCCAAACCGATGATATGGAAAGCGACGAATAAAGCGCACGCCAGCGTTAATAACTCGCCCGACCCGAATGACCAGCCATGCAGGCTTAATAATGCCAACCCAATAATCGCCAGTCCGACGGCTATCCAGGTGTTGCGGTTGATTTTATGATGCACTAACAGCCAGGCTATAATCGGCGTAAAGACTACCGCCATACCGGTAATAAAGCCGGAAACTGCCGGCGACGTCCATTGCAGGCCGAAAGTCTGGGTGATATAACTCGAGCCTAAAAGAATCCCGAGGACGATGCCCCTCCATAGACTGCGTCGTGTAATATAGCGTACGCAGGTGGGACGGACAATGAACATCACGAGAGCCGCTATCGTAAACCGCACCGCCAAAAAGTCCATCACCGGCATACGCGTGATAGCGTCTTTAACGATAACGAAAGTCCAGCCCCAGACGGCCGTCACGGCAATCAGTGCTGTAATAGCGAGACCCGGCGAGGACTTCCAGTTTTGTAACATAGTTTCTTTATAACGATACTAATTTAGAAAATACTGGCGAAAAACTCTTAGGCGTTGATTAAATGCTAAATTTCCAGTACCTTGCTAAGGAACAGCTTGGTGCGTTCCTGCTTGGGCTTGGAAAAGAGCCTATTCGGCGTACCTTCTTCGACTATCTGTCCTTCATCCATAAAGATGCAGCGGCTGGCGGCGGCCCGCGCAAAACCCATTTCGTGCGAGACAACGACCATCGTCATCCCTTCTTTAGCCAGCGCGAGCATAACGTCCAGCACTTCTTTAATCATTTCCGGGTCGAGGGCGCTGGTCGGTTCATCGAAAAGCATAATTTTAGGATTCATCGCTAAAGCGCGGGCGATAGCGACGCGCTGCTGCTGTCCGCCCGAAAGCTGGCTGGGGTAACTATTAGCTTTTTCCGAAATACCGACTTTAGCTAATAATTCTTGAGCGATTTTTTCGGCTTCCTCGCGGCTGCGTTTACGTACCTTGCGCTGCGCCAGCGTCAGGTTTTCCAGCGCTGTTAAATGGGCAAAAAGGTTGAAAGACTGGAATACTATCCCCACCTCCCGTCGTACGGCGTTAATATTTTGGGCGGTTTTCAGTAAGATACCGTCCACCTCGATTTTGCCGGAGTTGCAGACCTCGAGGTGATTGATGCAACGTAGCAGCGTCGATTTACCGGAGCCGGAAGGACCAAGGATAACGACAACCTCGCCAACGTGCACATCAAGGTTGATGCCGCGCAACGCGTGCACTCGCCCGAAGTATTTATGCACGTTTTCCATATGGATAATCCGTTCAGCCATTGTTACCTCTAGTACTTCCTTCTTTTCTCCAGCCAGGCGATGAAACGGGCAGATACCAGCGTTAATATCAGATAGAGTAAAGCGATGAGCGTCCACACTTCTAGGGGATTAAAATGCGCCGCCATAAACTCGCGGCCGCGGCGCGTCAGGTCGGCTACCGCTACCACGCTAACCAGCGAGGTATCTTTTAACAACATGATGAACTCATTACCGACGGGCGGTAATACCACTCTTATCGCCTGTGGCAGGATAACGTATATCATCGATTGCATATAGCTCATCCCCAGGCTGCGTGATGCCTCCATCTGTCCCTTGTGGATGCTCTGAATCCCAGCTCGGAAAATTTCGGCCATATAAGCGCCGTAGCAAACCACCAGACCCACCACCGCCAAAAAGAGCGGATTCGCGCGATAAGTGGCCAGGGGTTCGAAGTGTATCAGATTACCGAAAGCCTGGATGATGACCGGTGCGGCGAAATACCACCAGATTAACTGCACCAGCAGCGGAATACCGCGGATAATTTCAACATAGAGGGTAGCGATAAAATGAATGACGGGGTTTTTAGCAATCCTGCCTAAACCACCCAATAGACCCAGTATGATTATAAAAACAAACGAAATAAGGGTTAACTCAACAGTAATCGCCAGACCGTCGCGAACAAACAGGAAAATTTTCCAATAGGGGTCCGGCTTAAGTACCATGAGTAAAGCGGCGAGAATAACAACACCCGCCACCAACCACCACCAGGGGTCGAGCCGCGCACTTGGCTCGGCCCCCGGAATGAATCCCAGTTTCGGTGTTATGGCAGGTTCATCTATATCTGGGGACTTCTTGGCAAAAGCCTTTACCAGATTCCTGAAAAATCCTTGCGCAGGCAAACCTTACCTACTTTTCAAGCCACTTATCAGAGAGTTGGGCAATCAGTCCTTCAGCAATAACAGCTTTAATACCGGCGTTGAGTTTTGCCAGTAAATCTGTCTTGCCTTTAGCCACAGCAATGCCGTAATTTTCATCGGTGAAGACGTCGCCGATAATCTTTAGCTTATCCAGGTTCTTGCCGACATAGCCGAGGGCGACCGGATTATCACAGACCACAGCATTGATTTGCCCGTTCATCAGGTCCTGGAAAGCCAGACCGATGTCATCGTAGGTTTTCAGGGTGACGCCGCTTAGCTTTTCGACTTCCATCGCGCCGGTGGTGCCCAGCTGCGCGCCGACTTCGCCAGTGAGATTATCTTTACTGGTGAAAGTAGTGTTGTCTTTGCGTACGGTGATAATCTGACCGGCTTTAAAATAGGGGTCGGAGAAGAGCATGTCTTTCGCTCTATCTGCGGTAATGGTAATTGAAGAAATAGCGCAATCATACATCCCCTGCGCCATGCCAGCCAGCAGCGCATCGAAAGCGACGTTGACATATTCGATATCGAGGTTTTCTTTGGCAGCGATGGCATTCAACAGGTCGATGTCGAAGCCCTCCAACTGATTAGTCTCGGAGTTAACATACTCGAAGGGAGCCCAGGTAGCATCCGTCGCGACGCGAATCTTCAACGGCGCAGCCGGACCGCATGATGTAAACCCCACCAGACCAGCCAGTAATGTTAGGACTAAGCCGAGTAAAATTAGTTTTTTCATCATTCCTCCTCGATTAAATGTATTTTACTCCGTTACATGATAACAGAGTCAACCAGCTTTGAAAAGCAAAATTCTAAAATTTCTTGGGTTATTTCTCTTTTGACGACTTAAAAAGGGTTAACTAAATAGATTCCCAGCTATAAATCCCTTTTGCTTGCCTGATATAACCCAGACCCGGAAACGTGAAATGACTGGCGAAGACCAAGGTGCCGTCTTGCGCTAACTTAGATAATACCTTAGCCCTTGTTTTTACCGCTTCCTTGGGTATAACATCGAACATCGTCAGGCACTCGGGCTCGGTAAACTCACGTAGTGAATGCATAACGTCGCCGATACAAAGCAATTGTTTTCCGGTAGAAGTTAATTCTATCATTGTATTCCCGGGGGTATGACCGTAAGCGGGCATCATCTTAATGCCCGGCATTATTGCATAGTTACCTTCCACCAGTGTAAACCGCCGTTCAAGCGGTAAAAGGAAGTTGCGGGCGGGACGGTAAAACAAATTCTGCATTTCATTATCGCCCGGCGGAGATTTGATGTACTCCCACTCTTTTCTTGAGATTATATAACGGGCGTTAGTGAAAACCGGCTTGCCCGTTTTGCTAAAGGTACCGCTAACATGGTCGATATGGCCGTGGTCGAAGATGATGGTATCGATATCCTCGGGTTCTATCCCGGCTGCCTTGAGATTCTTCATCAATCGGCCGGCGGTAGCCATGCGGAACATTCTGCCGCAGCCATCGTCTACCAGCATCTTGCGTCCTCCAGCTTCGATATAGATACAGTTCAAGCCATAAGTCTGCGTTCCCTGGGGCATTTTATCGACAAGGCGGCCATCGCTTAGAATAATGCATTTAAACTCACCTATATTGAGATGATAGGCTATTTCAGACATAGAATTACTCACAACTGTAAATGGGGAGCTTTATCTTCTGAAGTTAGTATACAAGGAATAAGGCGGGAAAACCAAATAATAAAGACTTACTTCGTAATGATGACGACGTTTTCTGGCGGCAGGTGTAAGTAGCACGTTTGACCTTCGCGAACTTTATTCGTATCCTGGCAGGATAATATCACCATAATATAGTGCCGCGTCACCCCGACGGTATTAACGTGGAAGTAACAATTGGTGGACGTAACACCCTCGGCTATACGGTCTACTGTGCTTAAAAACGTATTTTCACCCGATTTTCGCTTTATCTGGACATATTCCGGGCGGATACCTACAGTTATTTGCTGGTTCATCGCCACAGTTGTGTTTTTCGGGACAACCGCCTTTAAAGGGCCGCCCAGCTCGGGTACGTCGACCGTGACGGTGGTGCCTTTGATTTTAGTTATCGAACCTTCCATCAAATTTTTAAAGCCTACTAGCCTGGCGACGGTGTGATTCGATGGGCAGGTAATGACTTTCTCTTTACGGTCGTGCTGGACAATGTGACCCGATTCGAAGACCGCGATTTTCGAGCCGAATTTATAACCCTCGGTTAAATCGTGCGTCACCAGCAGCATATTGCCGTGATAAAACTTCTGCAATGCCTGTAATTCAAGTTGTAAACGTTCTTTAACTAAAGAGTCTAACGCCGAAAACGGCTCGTCTAGTAGCAAAACTTCCGGTTCGGGGGCTAAAGCCCTGGCGACCGCCACCCGCTGCTGCTGACCCGCCGAAAGTTGACGCGGGAATCTGTCACCCAGCCGCTGGATATTCATTTTCTCTAAAAGCTCGGTGACTCTATCTTCCATTTCTTTCGCCGCGAAATGCCGAATGCCGTAGGCGATATTTTGCCTTACTGTTAAATGAGGGAACAAAGCGTAGTTCTGAAAAACAAAGCCGACTTTACGCTGTCGGGCGGGCTGGTTTATCTTCTTAGTTGTATCTAACAGAATCTTGCCATTAAGGTTAACGTAACCCTCATCCGGACGTATCAAACCGGAAATGCACTGCAAGGTCATCGTCTTGCCGGAACCGGAAGGACCCAGAATCGTCAGGACTTCCCGGTTCAGCGAAAATGCCACATCGAGCGTGAATCCCGACAGTTTTCTTTTCAGCCGGACTTCCAGCATCAGTCTGCCTCCCGATTCACTATAGTGGCTCTGGCTTTATATGACTTGCCCTTCCAGTAGGCAATACCCGCCAGCGCGCCAAAAGCGATTACCAGCACTATCCCCACCAGGATTAAAGCCTCGTTCATGTCACCCGCCTGAATGGAAAAGTAGATGGCGACCGGAATAGTAGCGGTTTTACCCGGAATGTTGCCCGCCAGCATTAAAGTAGCCCCGAACTCCCCCAGGCAGCGGGCTAAAGATAGTACGGTCGCCGCGGCTACCCCGGGCCAGGCTAAAGGCATGGTGACTGACCAAAAAACCCGCCATTCGGAGGCTCCAAGCGTTCGGGCGGCGTCTTCGATGTGGCTATCAACCTGCTCGAACGCTCCGCGCGAGGTCATATACATCAACGGAAAGGACATTACCGCCGCGGCAATAACCGTCGCCGGCCACGAAAAGACGATAGTAGTATCGAAAAGCGCGAAAAATTGACCCAGGGGACCGTTCTTGCCAAATAGCAATAATAATCCCAACCCCACCACAGTCGGCGGTAAAACCAGTGGCAAGATAAAGATGCCATCAATCAGGCTTTTTAGTTTACCGGTGTAATGCGCCATCCAGCGAGCGGCGGCAATCCCCAGAAAAAAGGTGATTGCCGTCGCTACGACTACCGTTTTTAACGAAATCCATAACGGCGCCAGATACGTTTCCGTCATTCAGCTTGCCTCATGTATTTCGTCGTGAGGGAATTATTAGCTAACCATTGTGAAACCATATTTTTCAAAAATTACTTTCGCCTCGTCGCTGAACAGGAAAGCGATATAAGCCTTAGCGGCATCGACGTTTTTACTAGCTTTAATTACGGCTACGGGATAAACGATTTTAGCATTTATCTCCGCGGGGGCGCTGGCCACGACCTTGACCTTGGTTGATATTAAGGCATCGGTGGCATAAACGATACCAGCTTCGACGTTACCCGTTTCCACGTAAGTTAAGACCTGCCGCACATCGTTGCCGAGGACTTCTTTGGACTTTACCTGTTCGGTAATGCCGAGTTTATCGAATGTTTGCTGGGCATATTTACCGGCGGGCACTGATTTCGGGTCGCCGATGGCTATTTGCTTCACTTTATCCAGAATCAGGTCATTGAAGCTGGTAATATCGAGAGTGCTATCAATGGGGACGATTAGCACTACGCTATTGTTGAGCAAATTCTTTCGAGTATCCGTTAATACTAAATTTCCGTTCTGCAGGTTATCCATCTGGGTGGCTGCGGCGGAGATAAATACGTCCACTGGCGCGCCCTGCTCAATCTGCTGCTGTAATGTTCCTGAACTGGCAAAGTTGGGGGTGATAGTAATATCGGGATTTTCTTGTATATAAAGGGCATTGATTTCTTTTAGAACATCGGTAAGGCTGAGTGCCGCCGAAACGTTAAGTTCAACCGGGGCTGGTTGCGAACAACCGAATAGACTGAATATCAGTATTAGACTGGTTAATATTATAGGGAACGCCTTTACTAGGTTATTTTTCACGTTATTCTCCATTGTAATTGGAATTTATAAAGCGTCGAAAGACATAGTCAAATTTTCATCAAGACCTCCTTTTCCGGGCAGACTTATGCCTTGGGAATAGTCAGCCAATGGAAAAGGAGTTTGAGGGTAAAAATAAATAGCGTCCTTTTTAACAGGGAACGCTTTTTTCGACCGGGCTGTTTCCATTTTATCTCCTTTTCCGACTGGGAAGCATTACCGTTTCCAGTAATGCCGTCGACCCCCGATGCTACCGGGGATACCGGCTGTTCACCCTAGATTACTCATTAGGTGAAACAACTCCAGAGAAACCGGTTTATTTTAGTATGAATGCTATATTGCTGTCAATATTACGCTAAAAGAAATATGCGAGAACACAGGTTGTATTAAAGCTAACGTTATAATATATTATGGATAATATGGCTACAATGTATGACGCTAAATGGGTTGCGTCAATCCGCAAAGACTTCCCCGCTTTAAAAAACAGACGTAACGGTAAGCCCCCTATCTACTTCGATAGCGCCTGCACGACGCTGGTACCGCAAGCGGTAATCAATGCTCTTAACGATTATTATAACGGCTACCCAGGGTGCGGCGGAGCGAGAAGTCGGCATTGGTTCGCCATGGAAGTTAACGACCGCATCGAGGGTAATGAAGAAAAGGACATTAAGGGTTCCCGCCAGCTAATTAAAGAATTCATCAACGCGCGGTCGGAGAAAGAAATTATCTTTACCCTGAATACGAGCCATGCTATCAATATCGTGGCGTTGGGCTTTAAATTTCGACCGGGCGATGCTGTCCTGCTGACCGATAAAGAGCACAACTCCAACCTTCTCCCCTGGCTGCGATTGCAAAAGAAGGGACTCGTTAAGGTCGAGCATGTCGATTCTAATAAGGATGATACTTTCAACCTTGACGACTACGAACAAAAACTGAAGCAAAATAAGGTCAAACTGGTCAGTCTGGCTTTTACTTCGAACCTGACCGGATATACCATACCGGCTAAAGAAATTATCCAGCTAGCCCATATTCACGGGGCTAAAGTGCTGCTCGATGCCGCCCAAACGGCGTCCCACCGCGCTATCGACGTCCAGGCGCTGGATATTGACTTCCTGGCTTTTTCGATACACAAAATCTGCGGTCCCAAAGGGGTGGGGATACTTTACGGGAAGCAGGAGTTATTGGGGCAAGCCCTCCATGAAGAAGACGACTCCCCTGACGCTATAGCACCGACTTTTTTAGGCGGCGGCACGGTCGGCGATTCAACCTACAGTTCCTATTCGCTGCTGGAGCCGCCGGAACGGTTCGAGGTGGGACTTCAAAACTACCCCGGGCAGATAGCGTCCGGCACCGCGGTAACATATTTACAAAAAATAGGTTTGGCGAAAATCAACGACCACATGAACTACCTTAATAAATACCTGACCCAGCAGCTGCTGGCTAAATACGGCGCTACCGGCTGGTTTAAAATACTGGGACCGGCCGACGCCGAAAAACGGGGCGGCATTTTAACCTTCGAAGTCAAACGCCCTAACGCCGTCGGTATCGCCGAGGAGCTTAGCGAACGGAATAATATCATGGTCAGGGACGGGGTTTACTGCGTCCATTCCTATTTAAACTATAAATTCGGCGAAGGGTGGATGCGCCCTAAGCTGCCGTCGGAGCACCGTATGACCTACCGTGTTTCTCTCTATTTTTATAACACATTAGAAGAATGTAATGTTTTCCTCGACACGCTTCATACTATCTTCGAAGAGCGCAGCTATATTTAAGGATACTTAATAATGGATGAACTGGTCGTTAAGTATTACCGCCGGATGTGTAAAATCGGCTTCGAAAACACCGGTGAAATCGAGAACCCCTCGATATTCCTCGATACCGTTGGCGAGAAGATACGTATCTGTTCGCACGTCAGCCACGCTTATATGCACATCTATATCAGCGTCCGCGACGGCATTATCGATAATGTTAAGTACCTGTGCACCTGCGACCCCACCGCTAATGTTTTGGTCGAGCTGTTATGCAACTTACTAAAGGGAAAAACCATTAAAGAAGCGGAGTCTTTAACTATCAAATCATTCGTGCAGGCGCTCGGGGGTGGTGGGGAAGAATTTAAGAAAAAAGCCGCCGGCATGATTGAGTTGCTGCACCGCGGCATCACCCGTTATAAAGCCAAAACCCAACCGTAATAATGATGCTGAAATTTTGTTGACAAAAAAGTATAATAATGATACTTTTATTACAATGTATCATGTGATATAGTACAAATTATTACTTAAGCCGAAGGGGGTAATTCAGTGAAAAGCGTAACGTTAACTATAAACGGTATCAAACGAAAAATCGATGCCGCGCTGGACCTGGTACTGCTCGACCTTTTACGTGAACAGCTCGACCTCACCGGCACCAAGCAGTCCTGCGACCGCAAAGGGCAATGCGGTGCCTGCACCGTCATCGTGGACGGCAAGGCGACCCGTTCCTGCCTGAAAAAAGTGGTCGACCTCGAAGGCGCGGACGTTATTACCGTCGAAGGACTGGGCACGCCGGAGAATCCTCACCTTATCCAGGAAGCTTTTGTACTTTCCGGAGCTATCCAGTGCGGTTTTTGCACGCCTGGGATGATTATGGCTACTAAAGCCCTCCTCGACCAGAACCCCAATCCCGATACTACCGCTATTAAAAAGGCATTAGCCCGCAACCTTTGCCGCTGCACTGGCTATGTTAAAATAATCGACGCTGTTAAATTGGCGGCTAAATTCCTGCGTCAAGAAACGACACCGGCGAAAATCCGCGCCGCTATCAATGAAAAGAAGATGATTGGCGAAAATCACCCTCGACCCTCCGCGATGATAAAAGCCTGCGGTCTGGCAAAGTTCGGCGGCGATATCAAGATGCCCAACATGCTCGAAGTCGCCGCAGTACACAGCACCGAATTTCACGCTGTTATTAAGAACATCGACGCTTCGGCAGCTCTAAAGATGCCGGGGGTTGTCGGCGTGATGACGGCGGAAGATATCAAAGGCACCAACCGCATCCGCGTTATCCTACCTGACCAGCCCATCCTCTGCGAAGATAAGGTCAGGGCTTACGGCGACCCGGTGGCGATTGTTGCCGCTCAAACGCGCGAACATGCGCGCGTTGCTGCCGCCGCGGTTAAAGTAACCTACGAAAAACTGCCGGTGATGAAGACCCCGGAAGAAGCTCTAGCGCCGGGCGCGGTACAGATTCATCCCCATTCCCCCAACCTCTGCTACCAGCAGCCGCAGATAAAAGGCGACGCCGCTAAAGCGTTTAAAGAAGCTAAAGTCGTCGTCGAAGGTGACTTTACCACCCAGATGAACCACCAGGCGGCTCTAGAACCGGAAGCTTGCGTCGCCTACCTCGATGGCGATGAACTGGTGGTTATCGGACGTAGCATCATGATTCATGCCCACGCCGATATCATCAAAGAAGCCGTAGGAGCGGAAAAAGTACGCTATATCGAACCCTATTCCGGCGGACAGTTCGGCATCAAAGCCTCGATTTCTTCCGAAGGTATCGCTGCCGCCGCCGCGATGTACTTTAAGAAACCCATCCGCTATATCCCCACTCTGGAGGCATCATTCCTGATTACCTCGAAACGGCATCCTTTCGAGATGGATACGAAACTCTCCGTCGATGCTAAAGGCAATATCACCGCCTACTACAATCACTTCGTGATGAATAAAGGCGCCTACTTCCTGCTGGGTCCGATTATGCCGGGACGCGCCCTGCATATGTTGAACGGCGCTTATAACATACCGAATATCGACGCTTTCGTGAAACTGGTTTACACCAATAACGCCAGCGGCGGCGCGGCTCGTGGAGCTGGACCGCCCCAGGTAATGTTCGCCCTGGAATCGTTAGTCGATATGGCGGCAGAGAAGCTGGGTATCGACCCGCTGGAATTTCGCAAGAAGAATGCCCTGTTGCCGGGTCAAACTCGCTCGACCGGCGCCCCTATCGAACAGACAACCTTCCCCGAACTCTGCGACGATATAAAACCTTTTTGGGAAAAGGCGAAGAAAGAAGCCGCCGCTTTCAACAAAAAGAACGATAAGATAAAACGCGGCGTGGGCTTGGGCTGTATGTCGTTCGGTATTGCCGAAGCCGGCGACCAGGCATCAAATTCCGTGGAGATAAATCCTGACGATACCGTCACCATTTACGCCGCTATCGCCGACCCCGGCGAAGGCAACGATTCCATGCTTTCACAGTTAGCGGCGAAAGTACTCGACTTGCCGCTGGAAAAGATAAAGCTCTATACCCGCGACACCAGTAAAACCGTCGCCGCCGGTCCTTCTGCCGGCAGCCGACAGACCTATATGGGCGGTGGCGCTTTGGTCAACGGACTAGAAAAAATGGCGCAAGCGATGCAAGAAGCCGGCTCGAAGACCTACGCCGGACTTAAGAAAGCCGGTAAACCGACCCGCTACGAGGGCGCCAAACAAATCGCGGGTAAAGACTCGTTCGACCCCAAGACCGGCCAGAGCGATTCTTTCGATTCTCAAGTCCATAATATCCAGATGGCGGAGGTCGAGGTCAACACCGAAACCGGCGAGGTCAAAGTGCTGAAAATGACCACTGCCGTCGATGCCGGACCTATCATCCATCCGCAGAACCTGCAGGGTCAACTGGAAGGCGGCATGGACCAGGGTATCGGCTACGCTTTAAGAGAGGAATTCGTCCTCGGCAAAACCAAGGACTGGATAACCTTTAAGTTCCCCACCATCAACGAAGCCGCCGAGGTTGAATTCATCACCCGCGAGACTCCCCGCGTCAGGGGCACGCTCGGCTCGACCGGTATCGGTGAGATGACGATGGTTTCTACCGCTCCGGCGGTCACCAATGCTATCTATAACGCCTGCGGCGCCAGGATTTACGACCTCCCCGCTACTCCGGATAAGGTTAAAACCGCTCTGAAAGCAAAATAGTTTTGGATTAGCAAATCGGCAGGTCTCTTTTTCAGGGGCTTGCCGATTCCATTTTATAAGTTGTACCATCAAGTCGAGGGCTTTAGATGAACGAGAACGAATACCTCGCCAAGATAATTAATGAACGACTCGAAAAAGACTCGCCAATCGTCCTGATATCAATTATCAGTCTGCAGGGTTCAACGCCGCGGCATAGCGGTACGAAAATGGTGGTTGGGGGGGACGGTAAAAGCTACGGCACTATCGGCGGCAGTTTAATAGAAGCCGCCGCCATTCAGGAAGCGAAAAAAGCGTTATCTGCCAAGCAATCTAAAATTATGTCCTACGAGTTAACCGGCAAGGACGCTACCGACCCCGGCATGATTTGCGGCGGTAAAGCCGAGATACTGCTGGACTATATTGCGTCATCGAAAGAGAATAAAAACTTCTCCCGGCAATGGCGCGATGCCATCGTTAAGGGAAAAGATTTTTATATTTTAACGCAACTAAAAAGCAACGTTGATACCACCGACGTCGTCGGTCATGCCATCCTTTATTCCGATGGTACTATCACCGGTAATGTTTCACTGGAAGAAGCCGATATCCATAAAATAAAAACCGAACTGCATAATATCTCAACGACGGCTATTTTACCACTCGGGGACGCCAAAATAATGGTTGACCGAGTACGTAAGCTGAAAACCGTGTACTGCTTTGGGGCGGGGCATGTCGCTGTCCCTACAGCGCACCTGGCGGCTTTGGTGGGCTTTCGCGTCGTGGTGCTGGACGACCGGCGGGACTTCGCTAACGCCGAGCGTTTCCCGGACGCGCACGAAATCTGCGTCGTGACCGATTTTAACCGCGCTTTAGACGGACTAGACATCGATGAAGACTCCTATATTGTTATCGTGACCCGGGGTCATCTCTACGACCGCCAGGTTCTCGAGCAGGCTTTAAAGACGAAAGCCGGTTATATCGGTATGATTAGCAGTAAACGTAAACGCGCCGCTATTTACGAAGCGTTGATGGCGCAGGGCGTTACAAAAGAAAGACTCGACTGGGTACACTCCCCTATCGGACTCGATATCGGCGGTGAAACGCCGGAAGAAATCGCCGTCAGCATCGTTGCCGAGCTAATTAGCGAACGGAGTAAGCAGTCGGCGTGAACACGCATTATGCAGCCATCATCCTCGCCGGCGGACTCTCCACCCGCATGAAACAGTTTAAGCCACTCCTCCCCCTCGGGCAAGCCACCGTTACCGACCACGTTGTCGCTACGTTTTTGTCCGCCGGAACTGATGTATTTTTAGTAGCCGGCTACCGCCACGACGATATTAAAGCAGGTATTAAGAAACGCGATATTACCGTCGTTTACAACCCCGACTACGAACAAGGCATGTTTAGCTCGATTCAAGCCGGTATTAAATATCTACAATCGATATATCAGGCGTTTTTTATCAACCCGGTCGATATCCCGCTGGTAAGACCAGAGACCGTTAAGCAGTTAATGGCAGTGTCAACAGAACATCCCGGTAAAATCATTTATCCGGTGTTTAAAGGTAAAAGGGGACACCCGCCTCTGATTCCTTATAAATTGGCGCCGATTATATTAGGGTGGGGAAAAGAGGGGGGACTTAAAGCTGTACTCGATTCTCAAGAAAAGCTGGCTTTCGATGTAACTGTACCGGATAGCAATATTCTCTTCGATATCGACACCCCGGCAGACTACGCCGCCCTGTTAAAGCGTTACCAGCATTACGAAATCCCCACCGACGAAGAATGTAATGTTATTCTAAAGGAAATCTCTAACAATGACCATTACAGGATAAAACACAATTATAAAGTCGCCGAAGTAGCTGTCGCTATCGGTAAAGTATTAGAGTCTGCCGGCCATAAAGTTGATATTGAACTAATACGTGTCGCCGCCATACTCCATGACATCGCTAAAGGACAGAAAAAGCATGATGTTGCCGGCGGCAATATATTAAGAGAACTCGGCTTCGGTAAGGTTGGCGATATTGTCGCTGTTCATTCCGATTTAGCCGGTGGTGATTTATCGCTGTCGCTGGACGCTAAAGTCGTCTACCTAGCGGATAAGTTTGTGCTGGGAGAAAAGCTGGTTTCCCTCGAGGAACGCTATAGCTCGGCTAACCGCCGCTTTGGCTTAACGCCGGAAATTGAAACCGCTATCAAGCAGCGCCTGGAAGTAGCCCAGCAGGTTAAAAAAGAATTGGAAAGCTTGATAAGTAGGAATCTAGAGTCTGTAATCTCTAGAATAACTTAAGAAATAAAAGTCGTGGTGCCGGTCTGCGAAGTATCGTAGCCCCCCACCCCATCCACTATCTTCTTGAATTCGGCGCTGTTGATTATTTCCAGTATCGGGGCGAAACGCGGACTGCGATAGTTAGCCATCGGCATTACCAGGTCATAGCGTTCGCGGAACATCGGCAAAAAGTCCAGATTATTACTCGTCGCCGCCGCCTCGATGCCGAGTCCGACATCCGCCTTGCCATGAGAGATATGCGAGGCTACCGCTAAATGTGTATCGAACTCCGTCTCGTATCCCTTGATATCGAAAGGCGATATCCCCTGCCGCTTTAACTGCAGGTCGAGTAGTACCCGGGTGCCGGAGCCTTCCTGACGGTTGACAAAGGTAATATCCGGTCGCTTTAAGTCTTGCAGCCCTTTAATTTTCTTCGGGTTGTTTTTAACGAACATCAGTCCCTGGATACGGAACGAAAGATTAATAATCGCCAACTCACGCCCCGGCAGAATCCTTTTTACGTAAGGATAGTTATACTCTCCGGTCTCTTCATCTAAAAGATGCGTACCGGCAAAGTCGGCGCTTTCTTCCTGTAAAGCTATCAGACCGCCCAGACTGCCGGCATGAGTGACATCCGTCTGCAAACCCTTAACCTTCTGTCGGAGTAAATCGAGGAGGATATTCAAGGCGAGGTCATGACTGCCGACGATGCGAATAACGTTGGTAGCTTCGCCCGATGCCGCCCCTTCTTCCGGTTTCTTGACTTCGGATTGTCTTTCTTCGCGCCACCTTTCCAGGCTTAAATAGAACGCCGCCTCGAGGTCTTCGGGACTATACCCCTGGCTAAGCGATTTAACGATGTCCTCGTTCATGTTTTCTAGCAGTTTTCTCTGGCGTCCCACCTTGATATCGGAAATCTTATCCTGCGACATGACACTGGTACCGCCGCCGCGCCGTGAAACCAGAATTTGTTCTTTTTCCAATTCAAGATAAGCCCGGCACACCGTATTGGGATTAATGCGCAATGTTCGTGAAAGCTGCCTGATAGATGGCAAACGGTCACCCGATTTTATCTGCTCGGTAGCGATTAATTGGCGTATTTGTTCTGCGATTTGCTGGTACAGCGGCGTTGAAGAATGAACGTCGATTTTAATATCCATTTGTCTCTTAACCTTTAATACGGCAAGTATATCAGATTGATATCTTGAAGTAAATGTTACCTCGCCATGAAAAATTATATGATTAATCTATTGTATTCTTTCGTTAATTATTTTACATGATAGTGCCGTTCGAGTGATAATGTGGATAACTCATTACTTAAGGGGGCATGATGGAAAAAATTACCGCTAATGTCTATGCCGGGATGAATTTTAGGGGCTGCAACTCCGGCTTCGTGGTCACTACCGAAGGAGTGGTGGTTATCGATACGCCGATGGTGCCGGCGGAGGCTAAAAAGTGGCGCGAAGATATTAAAAATCAATTCGGCGAAATACGCTATGTCATTAACGGAGAACCGCATAACGACCACGTCGCCGGCAACTGCTGGATGGGCGGGATACTGGTCGCCCACGAAGGCACCCGCGAGGCTATCAAGCGTAATAAAAAAGAAGCTCTGGAAGGGCAGATGAAGTGGATGGCGCCCGATGCCCTGCCGCTGGATAAAGACTTCCGCTATCGCCTGCCGGATATCACTTTCTCGCAGGAGATGACGCTTTACCTCGGCAAGCATTCCTTCCATCTCCTGCTGGTGCCGGGGCACACCCCTTCCGAAACAGCGGTCTATGTCCCCGAAGAAAAGGTGGTCTTCACCTCGGATAACGTCACCATGGGCATGCCGATTATGATAGACGCTGTACCAGAAGAATGGCTGAAGTCTATAAAAAAGCTCCAGACACTGGATATAGAAAAAATCATCCCCGGGCATGGTCCGGTCTGCGATAAAGCCTTTTTAAAGAATAGATACGACGACATTAAATACTGCATCGACGAAGTTAAAGCCGCCATCGCTAAAGGGTGGAGTCTGCAAGAAACGCAGGAGAAGGTCACCTTCACCGGCAGGTTCCCACCGATGGGTCCACCCGGTGCCGGCGACCTGATGGCGCCGATACGGCACGAAAGCATCGCCCATCTTTATGAGATATTAAAAAAATAAAAAATTACTGAACTTAAGCGGTCATTTTCCGCCACTCGACACCCAACTGTAACACGCCAGGGGTAAATTCAACACGAGCATCTTTGAGGGCTGATTCGCGCAAAATATCCTTCACTTCGCGGATAGTGTAAGAAGAACGGACCGCCTTCAGCCATAACTGACGCTGCGCTTTGTTCATTCCCATTCCCCACCCGGTTAAATTCAAGAATGGCAGACAGGCCGTAAGTCTTAAATTATCCCAGATTAGACAATAGCCGCCCGGCGCGGTCACTCTGGCGATTTCTTTAAAAACCTTTAAAGGATTTTCCCAGAGATGCAGCGATGCGTTGCTAATCACCAGGTCAAAATACCCCTTGACGAAAGGTAATGCTTCCGCCGAATACTCCAAAAAATCTATTTTATCCTTTAAACGATATCGGTCAGCGTTCTCTCGGGCTAAGTTCAACATCGCTCCGGAAATATCGATGCCGGTAATCTGCCAGTCGGGATGGGCTTTAGCGAGTTTGATAGCTAAATACCCGCTACCAGTGCCGATATCGAGGACTTTTTTAACAGGGAGATTCATCTCGGCTATCTTTTTTACAAAACGGCGATAAACCGACCCCATAAAACGTCGGGAGTGTTCATCGTAAAACCGGGCAGTGGCGTTACCGATGAACTGCTCTTCGTTTAAAGGAACGCGTGAACCGCTAAGAAATTTCATCATATCGATATCGCAAGAGAGTCTTCATTGCACCACCGAGCAAGAACGTAAAGAAATCTTAGCCTGTTTTACCCGTCTGCACATTGGTAATTTAAAAGAAAAAGAAAACACTAAGTAAAATAAAAATACGGGCGACCAGCATAAAATAGGTGGCAAAAGAAAAAGCTTTGATACCTTTAGCGAAATTCTCCGGGTCATGTATAAAATTATAGCTAATTATCAAAGTTGGCACAGCCATTAAAGCGGTGGGTAATAAATAGAGTAAACCCAGGTTGAAATAGAACCCCAGATAGATGCTTAATACCGAAGCCAGACATAGAAATATGAAACCCAAAATGGCGGCCGTCCGTGGCGTTGTCCTCCTTATAAAAGCCGGCACCTGAGTCAGTTTGACTCCTTTTACTCGCTGGATGGGATGGAGGGGAGAGTAAATCATGATATGTCCCGCTTGCCAGGCTGCTGAAAATCCCCATAGTACCCATGGAGACCAGGAACTCAACAGGGTATCTGGTGAGAAAGCTGCCCAGCCGCATAACCAGCCCATACTTTGAATAGGTGGAAGAGCAAGATAGCCGACCCTGTCGCGAAGATAGCTGGAATAAAGGCACCCCAATCCTAGCGCTAAAAACGAGACTATAAAGCAAACCGTATTAAAAGTGAACCAGATGATAATCAGGGCGACGGCAAAAGCCCCCAAGGCAAAGAACAGGGCTTGCGGCGCCGCCAGTCGTTGACTTGGTATCGGTCTTCCAGGCCAGCAGACCACGTCACGGCGCTTATCTACAAAATCATTAAAGGTATGAATACCGGCAAAAGCCAACAGGGCAGCGATAACGCCGACGAGGCACTCGCTCCAGGCTGGAAAACCGCCATAAGCAAGAGCCGCTCCAGCGCCAACTCCCAGCGCTCCCATCGTCGAAAGGATGGGACGTGTGATATCTAAAGCGCCCGCCAGCCGGTCACCGGCAGTATAACTTGGTTTAACGTCGTTCCCCTGCCCCATCCACCGCTGCATAACGCTAGACATACTTTATCCGCCTTTTAGTTAATGGAGTATTTTTACGAAGCAACGTAATTACGAGTCTTTTTCGCCGGTCAGCTGTTTATATTCCCGGCCGAACCACTGTTTGTATTTCGATTTTAACATTTTCCCTGTAAACATCACCGTATTCACCGGGAAGGCGGTGGTCTGAAGATGGCCGTAATACATATGGACGATAAGTATAAATCCGGTCGCCAGAATTGCTTCGTCGCGATGGGCGGTAGCCACTACCGCTAACCACTGGCCGCCGAACCATTGACTGAAAAATGCGGAGAACATCATGATGATGCCCGTAATGACCATTACCGGCATGCCCCAGAATATCGCCCAGTAGTCAATCTTTTGACCGTACTGGAAGTGGTCGTACTGCGGCTCTTTTTTATAGAAACCGAATATCCAGAGGGTCGTATGAATAATATCCTTCAGGTCTTTCCAGCGGGGGAACATCGCCGCCGGAGACTTGTGTTTGACAAAATAGCCATAAGCGATATAGCCGAGGTGATAAATGCCGTCGACAATCATGACGAAGGCGGCGACATCGTGAACCAGGCGCAGCACTTCGGTGCCGCCGAAGATGCTGGTAAACCATTGAAAAGTCGGCCAGTCGGGGAAGCCCCGCAACAAGCCGGTTACCGCCAGGACGATGAACGAACCCATTAAGGCATAGTGCTGGATGCGCTGGTGGACGTCGAAGCGTTTAATGTAATCGCCCTCCACCCGCTTTTTAGTATCAGCCGTAACCTTCGGCACTTTATCCAGTTTATCCAGCCAGGGGAAATCGTCGTCCCAGCCCTCTCGTTCACCGCGGCGGGAACTAATAAAGCGGCGCGTGATTTCCAGAAGGATGATTAAAGTCGTCGGTATTAATACGCCGGCAGTCAGCAGGAAGAAAAACCACTTGGTAATGGTTACCGATAGCTGGGCAACATCGCTAGAACTTACATATTGCGCATACTGGGCGTAGGAATATACCTCGAAGGTATGGGTGGGGACCATATCGAAAAGGATAAAACCCAGCGCCACAGCTTCAGCTAAAACGATAATAATGATGAGGGGAAAGTAAAACCGGGGCAAGCCCTTCTTCTTAGGCACGCCGATATATTCGTATTTTGTACTATCGAAAATTACACCTTGATTCTTTACCATGCCCATGGCTTACCCCCATGTTCCTTGATGAAAATGTCGGCATATTGGGGGTCCTTTAGCTCTTCTGGTTTACACTTATAGACTTTACAAAGCAGGCATGTCAAGTCCGGTGAGCCGTACATCGGGTCCTGATGGTTGGCATTAGTCAACACGTTAGGATTGGAGATGAATACGCCGCGGAAACCCTGTGCCGGCGCCTCGGGATAAAACCAGTTAGCCGTCGCCGCCACGACCCTCGGGTCGATACCCGGGAAGAGTCTGGCTTTTTGGATGATTTTCCCGCGCGGCGATTCTATCCAGACGAAATCGCCGTCCTCAATCCCCAGTTTTTTCGCCGTTTCCGGGTTAATCTGCATGGTGGGATATTCCATAAAGCTGCGCAGCCAGGGGATATTCCGGTACTGCGCCAGGAAGTAGAACGGCGAACGGAAGCCGGTTGTCAGCACCAGCGGATATTCCTTCGCCAGCTCGGGAGTAGAATTGGGACTCTCACCGGGTTCTACAAAGTAAGGCAGCGGGTCGTAACCCAGATTTTCCAGCACCGTTGAATATAGTTCCATCTTGCCGGTGGGGGTGGGGAAACCGCCGCCCTTACGCCAGTAGTCGGTCTTGTATTTGTAATAAACCTGGTCGGGACCGAAGCAGCCGGAAATAATGTTCTCACTGAACTTTTTCCACGTTATCGGCGCTTTTCTTAACTCATAGTCAAGTAGCGTGTCGACGTCTTTGAACCAGTACTTCGGCGCGGCGCGGCGTCCGATTTCGTTAAAAATCCAGGCGTCGGATTTAGCTTCGCCCGGCGGTTCGACGCATTTATTATGGGCTTCGATGAACCAACGCGGGTGCATATCGTAAATGTCGTCGAGTTCCAGCCAGTGCGCCGTAGGTAAGACGATATCGGACATTTCCGCCATCGGACCCCAGAACAGGTCAACCTGCACCATGAAGTCGACTTTTTTCAAAGCCTCGACGACCTGATTGGTGCTAGCCATGTGGACGATTTGCTGGCCGCCGACGCTGATCCAAACGCGGATGGGTTTCTCTCCTTTGTTAAATTCCCGTACGATGGTATCGGGATTGCAGGTTCTGGCGGCGCCCATCTTAAATTCATCGCCGCCATAGATATGCGACCGCATTTCGTCGGTCAGCGGGATTTCGTTAAAGACGTCCTCGATTAAGCCGGTTTCAGGTAAAACCCAGCTAATCATACTGCCCGGCCGCTCAATATTGCCGCAAATCCCCATCAGGTCGATAATCGCCCTAATGGTCTGGCCGCAGTTAGCCTGCCGTTCCAGCGAACTGCCAATCTGAATACAGCCGGGGGTATCGATGGCGAAAAGCCTGGCAGCCTGGATGATTTTTTCTTTCGGCACCCAGGTAATTTCCGAGACTTTCTCTACCGGGTATTCCGCCGCCCGTTCTTTAAGTTTATCGAAGCCATAGGTCCAGTTTTCGACGAACTCTTTATCCCAGAGTCCTTCCTGGATAATGACGTTAATCATTCCTAGCGCTAAAGCGGCGTCGGTGCCGGGGCGGGGCTGCAGCCATAGCGTTGCCCGGGAAGTATATGCCGTCGCCCGCGGGTCGATAATAATCAGGTTCTTGCAATAGTCCAGCGACTTCATGTACCAGTAGCACATCTCGGAGTCGGCGCTGCTGATTTCCAATTGCTTCGCCCAGGATATTTGCGTTTTTGGGAACACACCGCCCCACCCATGATAGTCGCAATATAATCGGCCGTAACCGGTGATTAACCCGTAAAGTCCGATGCGCGGACTATGACAGATATAGCCCGGTGAAATAACGTTAGCCGACCCCATCGAGCGGGAAAAGCGGTGGGTATAGCGGTTATAGCCCCGGCCCGTCCCCTGCGAGGTCGCTACGGTATGGGCGCCGTATTTTTCGGTAGCTTCTTTAATCTTGGCGGCAATCGTGTCCAGCGCTTCGTCCCAGCTAATCTGTTTCCATTTTCCCTCGCCCTTTTCGCCCGCCCTCTTATAGGGATGGGTAATGCGGTAGGGATTATCGATATGCTGGATGCTGGATAAACCTTTAGCGCACATCGTGCCGCGAGTTGTCGAATCGGGGTTGCCTTCGATATGAGTGATGACGCCATCGGTGACTTCGACTAAAACACCGCAGCCGCCGTGACAACTCTTACAGGTTGTCTTGATAATTTTCTTTTCAGTCATCTTTGACTCCATTTTACAGGTTAAAAATAATCCGTATCCCTACAATATATATATTAGCCAATACCTGAACCGTGATTTTAATATGCGCCGACTTTGGGCAGTAATGGCCGGTAAATGCCTACTCTTAAAATACAATATTTTAGAGCAAACGCTCCTAGCGTATGCGCCGCAATGGCGATAATCAACAGGAGGGTGGAAGCCTCCGCGCCGAAAAGACCGACCAGCGAAATGCCGGCCGGCACGATTAGTCCGAGGAATATTAGCCCGCCCCAGAACATATAAGCCGTTGGCCCAGCCAGCAGCTCTTTAATCGATAGCTTAGCCACCACAGAAGAATAGCCGGCACTTATTAAATACGTAACTATCAATAATATGTTGATTAGTAATAGATAACGACTGCCGGTTTCCGCCCAGGCTACGCTGGCATCGCCCCCCGCCAAGCCTATCCCCATCACCAAACCGAAACCATCGGCTATCCCCGCCAACATAATCATTATCGGTAAAAGACCCTGGTTCCAGAAGGGTATCCCTTTAACATAGTTCATGATGAAGCCGCCGTAAATACCTGTGCCCAGCGCGTTAATACCGGCTAAAACGCCGAAGGTGTAATATATCGGGTTGGTTATCGAATGCCCGATGAGGTTAGCCAGGTCCGGCTGACCGAACACTATCTGGACGAATCCGAACATACCAAATAATACGGAAAATAATATGCCCCGCGCGAACCACGAGGTCTTCCAGGCGTTAGACCAGGGCGGCATTGTCCGGTAGAACCGCCATGGCTTGCCGAAGTAAGCCAGGTGGATGGGCAGCTTGATGAACATGATTATCAGCCACCCTATCAGTAGTCCCCACCAGCTATTGATAAAGAGGGAAACCAGATATAAACCAGCACCCAGACTGGTAAAGGTCTCGGCAATCCAAATCATAATGCCGCGTCTTTCAATCCACTCTCTCTGGTGCATCGGTTTGACCATCCACTCGTGGGTGATCATCCATTGGCGGGTTGCCATCTGGGGCATTGCCGTCCTCCTTATTTCTTCTTAAAAATTTCGCGCGCCCGCGCTTCCATTGTGCTTAAGTGCTGCATATGAGAAGCGGTCTGGACTTCCCGCGGCGCGATGTTGGAAAGCGCATTGCCTATCTTGCCGTCGATATAATAGATAGAAGGTTCAGTACCGTACTCGGGATGCAACTGAAAACCGTTTTTCTCTTTGATAAGTTTCGAAACTTCGGACTCCGGGTCATCAAGGTCACCGAAGGTTAAAGCCCTCGACTGGCAGGTATTGACGCAGGCTGGCGTAGCCTCGCGGTCTTTACCCGGTACCAACCCCTTTTCCATCCCCGCGTCGATTCTCTCCATGCAAAAATCGCATTTTTCCGTCGTCCCGGCGACATGCGGATAAAGCTTGTGACCGGCTTTTTCGAAACGCGTCCGCTGATAACCAGGGAAATAACCGGTGTCTTTATCGCGGGAGAAGAACGTACGATTCTGGTAAGGGCAAGCTATCACGCAATAGCGGCAGCCGACGCAGATATTGTTGTCGACATAGACGATACCGTCCGGTCTTTTCTTGGTCGCCTCGGCGGGGCATACTTCGACGCACGGGGCTTCTTTACACTGATTACAGCGGACCGGCAATGTCGTTAGTTCTTCGCCGGGCACGTTCGTTTCCCAGGCGATTAAGCGCGGCCAGGTCATGCCCATTGGCAGGAAATGCTCAATACGGCAGGCGGCGATGCAGGCGTGGCAGCGAGTGCACTTTACCAGGTTAATTACCATACCCCATCTCATGAGAACTGCTCCTTTATAAAAGTTCGTTCATTATAAACTACCAAAAACGAATAAAAAAGTCAAACAAGGGTGCGCAATACATGAAAAATTACCTTTTTTACTATGCGAAATGTGACATATTTCACATTTTCTACGTAGTAATGCATAAATCAGTTTAGATGATACCAATTTTATGTAAAATAAAAGGGGAACAATATTGTTCCCCTAACTAAAGAGCTTAGTAAAACGTTTTTAAGGACGCATTATTTTATTTTATAATATTTCCCTTTGGCGCAACCGCGGCAGTATGTTTTATCCCCTTTTCGTACCTCCCGCCCATCCACGATTCTTTCGCCACAATCAGCACAGACGGCTTTACGTACAGGCAGTCCCGGCAGGTCTGTTTCCGGTATATTGACGGTTACATTTTCTAAAGTCACCAATTCACTATCGGGGATGCGTTCGAGCTTCTCTAAAGTCTTTTCGATGGTGTCTTCATTTGAGAAATGCTCTTTAACCGTCCCCCGCACTGCCTTACCGGTATCCAGATTCACAAAGGTCGCCGCGAATTTACCGTAGTCCACGTACTTCAGCGAGCGATGGCCTAATGAGCAGCCGGTAATAATCTGGACGGCGTCCGTCATACAACGGTCAATCTCGGTATAAACGATACATTTTTTACGCATGCCAGGTTTTAGTCCCAAGTGTTTTAGCGCTGCTAAAGTTATCCTTGTCCCTAAAGCTATACCCACACAGACATGTCCATGGAAATCGCCTGCTTTCTTGAGATATTTATCGAAATCTTTCATACTGCCTCCAATACCCAAAACAGCTGGAGAAATTGGCTAATTTTATTACAAGTATTATATCGTTGTCAATATAACGCCGATTGATTTATAAAAATATACCCTATCAAACTGGAATATAGATTGAGTCTAGGAGTGGTTATTGTGGATTATTGTAACTGCCAATTATTAACTAATGGTTGTCAGTTTATTGCCTCTGGAGTCTATCGATGACTTCACCCTCCGGTGAAACCAAATCAATAACGAGAGGCATTTTTCCTAAAGCATGGGCGGAACATGAAAGACAGGGGTCGTAACAACGAACGGCGGCCTCTACCCTGTTAAGTATACCTTCACTAAGTTTATTGCCATTGATGTATTTTTCAGCCACCTCTTTGACCGCCCGGTTAATCGCCAGATTATTATGACCGGTAGCAACGATCAAATTGACCTTACGAATTTGACCGGCTTTATCTACCCAGTAGTGGTGGAGAAGGGTCCCCCGCGGCGCTTCGATGACGCCGATGCCCTCTTCGTTAATATTGTCGGAAATAGCCCTGATGTCTTTAGAGCAAATATCTTTATCTTCCAGAAAACCTTTTATCTTTTCTATCGCATAGAGTATTTCAATCACGCGAGCATAATGATAATACATCGACCCCTGTACAATGCCGTTTTTACCTAATTTTTTAAAGTTTTTCAACTCTTTATTAGCTAACGGAGTGGACATCCCCTGGGCGATATTCAGGCGCGCCAGGGGTCCTACCCTGTACATCCCCAATGGATACCCCATCTTCTTGTAGAACGGGAATTTAAGGTAAGACCAGTCTTCAGTCTTTTCCTGGATAATCGAGAGGTAATCTTTGACGTCGATATGTTCTTCTAGAATAGACCCGCTGCTATCAATCAACCTTAGTCTCCCATCATAGAGTACTAAGTTTCCGTCCCCATCCACTAAACCCAGATAACCTGTTGGAAAGTTGGCGAAGCTAGCTGCTTCATCGCCGAGTTTAGCGTAAAAATCTTTAACTAAATCAAGGGCTACACTGATATCGGTAACTAAACCGTCAATCTCCCTCAGCAATTCATCGCGGTCATCAGGTAACAGATAATTCGTCATCCCGCCCGGTATCGCCGCGATGGGATGAACCTTCCTGCCATCGCCCATTTTGTCAATCACCCTCTGACCGAAGCTGCGTATTCTAATTCCCATGCGGGCGATTTCGGGTTTTTCAGCAATTAAGACCAAAGATATTTCGCTGGCTTGGTTCGGCATCCATACCAAGCAGTAAATCGCCGCCGGAAAAATGGAAGAAACTAAGGGCATGAGATTGCACAATCTGACCCATATGAATCAATTGTCTTAACAGTTTGGCGGGCCGCGGTATTTCCACGCCCAAAATGGCATCCCCGGTTTTAACCGAGGCGAGGATATGGCTGACCGGGCAAACGCCGCATATCCGGCTGGTGATGACCGGCATTTCCCAGAACGTTCGGCCTTCGCAGAATTTTTCAAAGCCCCGAAATCCCGTTACATGAAACCTGGCATCAGCCAGGCTGCCGTCATCATTCAGATGGAGGGTTATTTTACCGTGTCCCTCGATGCGGCTGACCGGGTTTATCTCGATGGTCCTCATATATTAGCTCGAACTCCTTATCCGTACCGGAATTGTTCGCTGGGCAAAACCGGAATCCTGCCCTTAAGAAGCTGATTAAAAGTATAATAAATAACTTTAGCGCTGGGAGAACAGCCTGGGACATAGCAATCAACCCTTACTACCTGGTTTACCGGTTTAACCTGGTTCAGCAGCGGCGGAACATCCTTAAAGGTTAACGACTGATTTTTAACCGTGCCTTCGGTTTCAACAAAGCTTCTCTTTATTACATCTTTAACATCAAAGTTGTTCCGCATCGAGGCTATGCCGCCGAAACAAGCGCAGTCGCCCCACGCTACCAGGACCCTGCAATTTTTACGCAGTTTCCTGATTATTTCATCCTGCTCAACGTTGCCAACCGCGCCTTCCACGATACCTATATCCACGGGGGAAAAATCTTTGATGTCGGTTAAAGGAGTCCTCGTGAATTCAACTTGTTTGGCTAATTCAATTAGTTCTTCATCAATATCTAAAAACGACATGTGACAGCCAGAACAGCCGTCCAGCCATACGGTAGCAACCTTCATTTTCGGCATTATTAATAACTCTCCTTAGAGATTGTTATTTCTTACTTTTTAAATAAACATCGATAGCCGAAGCCGCTCTCTTACCGGCTCCCATAGCGCTGATGACAGTCGCCGAGCCGGTGATAATATCCCCGCCAGCCCAAACCTGCGGTTTACTGGTGAGTCCCGTTTTCATGTCAGCAACAACAATTCCGCCTTTAGTAGTTTCCAAGCCTTTAGTGGTGCTGGCAATAAGGGGATTGGGTGTTGTTCCTAAAGCAATGATTACGGAGTCAACCGGCATAACAAATTCACTGCCCTTTTTTATAATAGGTCGCCGCCGGCCGCTGGCATCCGGCTCGCCCAGTTCCATTTCATAGCATTCCATGGCTACCACATCACCCAGCCCATCACCGATAAATCTTTTAGGATTAGTTAAAAACTTAAATTTGATTCCCTCTTCCTCGGCGTTTTCGACTTCCTCCTGGCGGGCGGGCAACTCCGCTCTCGAACGACGGTAGACGATATACACCTCTTTAGCGCCGAGTCTTAAGGCACAGCGAGCGGCATCCATGGCTACATTTCCCCCACCAATCACCGCTACCCGCTCGCCTATCTCAACGGGTGTTTCGTATTCAGGAAAAAGATAAGCCTTCATCAAATTGACCCGGGTCAGAAACGCGTTAGCCGAATCAATATTGTTCAAGTTCTCGCCGGGTACGTTCAGGAACATCGGTAGTCCCGCGCCGGTACCCAGGAAAACGGCATCACAACCATCGTTCAATAATTCATCGACAGTAACCGTCTTGCCGACGACCCAGTTTAGATGGAGTTTTACGCCTAAAGACTCTACGAATTCAACTTCAGCTTGGACGATATTTTTCGGTAATCTGAACTCGGGGATACCGTACATTAAAACCCCGCCGGCGGCGTGCAACGCTTCGTAAATAGTCACTTCATGTCCAAGTTTCACTAAATCGGCGCTTACGGTGAGTCCGGCGGGACCACTCCCCACCACGGCTATTTTTTTACCCGTTGGTTTGGCTATTGTAATACCTGCGTTACTTGACGAGTCTTGAGTTAAATCCCAATCGGCGACATAACGCTCGAGACGTCCGATAGCGATAGGGGCGCCCGGCTTGGCTAGCGTGCATTTAGACTCGCATTGCGATTCCTGCGGACAGACCCTCCCGCAGATGCCCGGGCAGGCTGTTCTTGCTTTTCAGTATACGCACCGCCTCCGGCATATCACCTTCCCGCAACGCCAGTATAAAATCAGGGATGTCCACATTAACCGGGCAGCCGGTGACACAAGGACGTTTCGGGCATTGAATACAGCGATTCGCTTCAGCTAATGTTTGTTCGGCGTTATAGCCCTGCGCTACTTCACCGAAGTTCCTGGCGCGAGTTTTTGGTTCCTGCTTCGGCATAGGAACCCGGTTTAGGTTAAGCTTTGGCACTAAAATCCTCCCTGGACATTCGCTTCATAAGTAATAATGTAATTCTAGAAATAACCGCGCATCAACGGCTGTCTCTGTTCGCTGCAGCGACAGCGTCTCGCCATCAGCAAATTCCAATCGACTTCGTGTCCGTCAAATTCAGGACCGTCGACACAGGCAAATTTCGTGGTACCGCCGACCGATACCCGGCAGGTCCCGCACATGCCAGTGCCGTCAATCATTATCGGGGTAAGGGTAACTATCGTCTTGACGCCATAAGGTTTCGTCGCAGCGGCACAAAGCCTCATGACGCAAGTAGGAGCAAAACATATTACCCGATCGACCATATTATTCTTCATGATTTTATCCAGTTCAGTGATAAAATCGCGTCCCTCGTAACCATCGTCAGTGGTGATAATAAGCTCATGACTGGCATGGCGCAGGCGGTCTGCCTGTAAAAAGAGAGTCTCGTCCGGCGCCCGGGCAATGATGATAACTTTATTGCCGATGTCTTTAAGAGCTTGAGCGACAGACGCTATCGTCGCGACGCCATAATCCGCCGCCACGCAGACG
Organism: uncultured Chloroflexia bacterium; assembly: GCA_963759785.1. Lineage (GTDB taxonomy): Bacteria > Chloroflexota > Dehalococcoidia > Dehalococcoidales > RBG-16-60-22 > RBG-13-51-18. The sequence goes on along the minus strand of CAVXAM010000007.1, from coordinate 463,019 downwards.
ACCGTACCAAATTTGGCGATAAGTGAAGGCTCTCCCAGGGGTCCTACAAAGTCCTGAATAGAATCACCCGCTTTTAAGGCTGCCAGTTTTTCCGTGGTATCTCCAGTTTCTCGAAACACGATGGTAATCGACCCCTCTTTACGGTCCCAATCGGCGATGGTCAGAGGGATACGCTCGCCTGTTTCATCGATTCTGACCATCACAAACTGGCCCGGCTGGGCTTTCTTTGCTATGGCAGGCGCTAATATCTTAATTAAATGAACTTGTGGTGCTAAATCCTGTCCGAATAATATTTTCTCTGTTTCTTTCATTACCGACTCACACAACATTCTTCAACAGCAGATATATTACCGCCTACTAACACTCGCTTTTCTTGATTGGAAAGGTGATATTGGGAGAAAATCGTGGCGGGTTCGTGAAATATCTGCCCCACAAACCCCGGTTGAGACTGCGCTTTTCGTAAAATCAGCTGTAACGCTTCCCTGGTCATTTCAAATTTCTACTTTTAATCCGCTTCAACATTTTCAGTACCAATTAACTACATCGCTGGCTGATTTTAGTTACGGCTGACTTCATATGTTTCTAAATCGTGAAAAAACCCCTACCTAGACTATATAAAACCAGCTACGTAAAGCCTTGGGTGTTAGTGATATTTTATTTATGCTTTCACGATTAATTATACTCCCCAAACGTATGTGTTGACAACAATAAGCCCTTATAGCAGATGCCAAAGGGTCTTTTTAGAAAAAGAAAACGCTCTGGTTTCAACAGAGCGTTGTATACATTAATTGGGATATAGAGATAATTAGGTTTTATAAAAAAATCAAGGTTTCAGTTTCTCTAGCAATTCGTTAATTCCGATGGTAGCCACGGCGATTACTTTATCCCCGCCGCCGTAGTAAAAATAGAGCGTTTCATCAACCACTACTGCGCCGCAGGAAAAGACGACGTTATTAACGATACCGTTTTTCTCGTAATCCATTTCCGGTTCTAAGATATCGGTATAGGTACGCCCGATGACGCTTAACGGGTCGTCTAAATCCAGCAGGGCTGCTTTAACGTCATAAATAGATTGTTTGACCGTAACCCCATGGCAGAGCAGCAGCCAGCCGTATGGCGTTTCGATAGGAGGACCGGCAATACCGATTTTCCTATGAACACGCGGGATGGCGGTAGGTTCCATGAGAACCTGACCGTAAATCCAGCGGTTGCCGTCAAAGTTAAGGCTATCAACGAAGTCAATCCAGATACTGCCGCCAAGACGATGCAGGATAACATATTTGCCCTTTATTTTCCTGGGGAATAAAGCGGCGTCCTTATCATCCATATCGGGGGGAGAAATTAATACCGGTTCCGCCCAGTCCCAGTGTTTGTTTAAAAAGTCTTCTATCTTAATATGAGTCAGCGCCACGCGCGGGAGGTCTTTACCGTTATAGGCGGTATAGCACATATATATTTCATCATCAATGCGGGTTAGACGGGGGTCTTCGCAGCCTGAATTGCCCCCGGGCACGTGTTTTGCCTCAAAATCCTTGCGAGGCACATAAATTGGGTTGGGAAGCCTCTCGGTAATACGAGTACCGTCGGCGCTGGAAGCATAACCCATCATCGAGGTATTGTCCCAACCCATCGCCCGATAGACAAGGTGGACCCTGCCCTCTTCATAAATCGCGGCCGGATTAAACACAGCCTGGGCTTCCCAGGCGTTCTGGCTGTTAGGCGTGAGTATCGGGTTATCATAAAAACGCGTGAGTTTAATGGGGTCGGCTTCTCCCAGTACCTCCTTAAGCAACTGGTCTAAATCAATAGTCGCCAGGGCGCAGGTAGTATCGGCGGCGCCGTAATACATCCGCAGCTCCTTACCTTTTATATAAGCGCCGGTGGGGAAGACGATATTCGGCACCCGTCCGTATCTTTCATACTGTTCCCGGGGAATCAGTAAAGGTTTCTTGGTGCGGCCGAGCACTTCGATAGGATTATTCAAGTTCAGCAGAGCCGCTTCCACGCCAAATACCGCCGGCGGGGCATAATAGTTCTGGATATGACTATAGAGCAGCAACCAGCCGTATTTAGTCTTAATCGGTGGCGCGCCCACTTCTATCTGGTCGTGTGGCGAACGTTCTAAGGGAATGGCATGTGAATTTAACCTCTCGTACCACTTCGTCCAATAGTTCTCCGACCAGATTTGAGTCTCTTCATCAAAATAAGCGATGGCAATTTTTACCGGCGGATTATCCGTATTAGCCGCGAGTATGGCGGCATATTTTGCCGTTGATTTTTTCCGGAAAAAGCGCCATGGCTTTAGCATTAAAATTGGTAACCGGATGTTTAGTCTCAATCTGGGTAAAATCCCTGGTTATAGCTAACCCCACCCTGATGCCTTCCGCCCGGAAAGGGTATGCGGATAATGCGGTATAAAAAATATAGTACTTGCCATCCAGCTTGGTCACGCGCGGGTCTTCGCAGCCGAATTGTTCCCAATCATACTCCGGTCGAATAAGCTGATGGCGTTGCTTAAAATGAATGCCGTCGCTGCTTACGGCACAACCAACGGAAGAATTGATTTTTTTTCCGGCTCCATCAGCCAGCGATAAGAGATTCAGCTCGATATAAGAGAAAAACCTTGCCTTTATGAATAACCGAGCAACCGTTAAAAGTAGCTTCCCCTTCCCAGTTGTTATCGGGATTTGGTAATAGAATCGGATTTTCGTCGGAACGTTTAAAGATAATCATTAACTGGGTCCTTTCGTCTTTTTTCTCTTGATTTTTCTTAGCGGGTTTGGAGCCGGCATAAACGCTATTATCTTTGACCCGCACTTCGGGCACACGCCCTTGATAATGCTTCTTTATTTTCTTGAGAGTTGACTGATGCGGGTCTTTCACTACTCTCATCTTCTTACATTTCAGGCAGTATCCCTTAATCTTCTTCGATGTTTCTGGAGCCGCCACCGGAGGTTCAATATCAGCACCCTGTACCAGCGGTTCGGCATGATTGGCAGCCAGCTGTTCCACAAAGCCATTCAGTTTCACCGATGCAACACATAATACCGTATCCGCTCCACCATAGTAAACAAACAGACACTCATCAATAATTACCGCCCCGCAGGGGTAAACCACGCCAGCCTTCCAGCCATCATTTTCGTACCAGACATCCGGTTCAAGAATGGGATTCCTGCTCCGCGCGAGGACTTTAGTGGGGTCGTTGATATCTAATAACATCGCTCCTATTTTATAACGATACGCGCCGCAGTTGGTGACAGCCTGATAAATGAGCAGCCAGCCATATTTGGTTTTTAAGGGCGGGGGTCCACAGCCGACCTTACGACTATCCCAGTCAGAGCTTAATGCCCTGACCGGTATTTCGTACTGTCCCGTTAACCACTTCGTTCTGCCGTCAAAATCCAGGTCATCAACGAAGTCAATCAGTATATTAGGGAAAATGCGATGAAATATCACGTACTTACCATTGATTTTTTCCGGAAAGATACAAGCATTTTTATCTATGATGTGGGGAGGTGAAATCAGCACCGGTTTTTTCCAGTTCCATTTTCTGTTGAGGAAGTCTTTAAAAGCGATAGAGCTTAAAGCTACCCTCGGCTGGCTGCGTCCGTCATAAGCTACATAGGTGATATATATCGTGTCACCGATTCTGGTCAGGCGCGGGTCCTCACAACCACCCATCTCCCCGCCCCCGGAAACATAGATGCCCGGTGCTTCAGCCCTGGTTCTTTCAACCGGGCTAACTCCCTCAAAAGGCTCTCTAGGTACATATACCGGGTAGGTAAGGCGTTCGTGAATGTTGAAGCCATCGAGACTGGAGGCATAACCCAGGGTAGAGACATCCGTGTCTCCCAACGCCCGGTAAAGGATATGTACTTTACCGCCTTCATAAATGGCAGCAGCGTTAAAGACAGCTTTGGTCTCCCAACTATGGCTAGGATTGGGCCTCAAAATAGGATTACCAGCAAACCTCTCCAGTACCAAACTGATATTTGGTACTTTTTGAGGTTGTTTTCTGCCCTCCATGCTATTACCCTCTCGGCGTGGTGAATATAATATAGTATTCAATGCGAGTATATAACACGCCCAGAAGGAGACAATGGTGCTGTCCCTGATTTAGGCTAAAAATATCCCCTATATTTAGTTTGCAGCGTAAATTTAGTCAAAAAAACACTACCAGACGAAGGAAATTTAGATTATTATATGCCTATTTAAATATTTATTTTTTTTATTATTTAACTACGAAAACCATGATTATGCGGAGATGGCAATCTTATCCGCTACCACCTATCTTCCGCATTATCTCGTTTTTCTTGCTCTCAAATTCTTCCTTAGTGATTACCCCCTGGTCTCTTAGTTCAGCCAGTTTCTTAAGCGTATCAAAATAATCCTGCTGTTTGCCTTCGGTTGGTGTTGGGGGAGGACCAGTAGGTTCCGGTTTTTGTACTTGCGCCGTTGGTTTCGGCGGCTTTCTGGAACGGACTATGACGACAATAATGATTACCACAACCAGCACCCCAATAGCCACATATAACCATAAAGTAAAATTGGTTTGAGTTCCCTCTCCCTCTGTTGAGGGCGTACCAGTCTCGCTGGTACTACCGGTCGGTGGTGCACCTGGTGTAGTCAAAGCGGAAGTAGTAGTAGTAGTTGTAGTTCCGGAAGTAGTAGTAGTTTTAGTGGCGGTAGTTGTAGTAGTAGCCGTTGTTGAAGTGGTAGTAGGTTCGGTCGTAGTAGTAGTGGTGGTAGTCGTTGTTGTAGTTGTAGCCGGTGTTGTAGTAAAGGTCATATCGTCGCCGGTAGCCGTGCCGTAGGAACTCACTGCTTTCGCGCGGAAGTGGTAAGTTGTCCCCGGAGTAAGGCCGGTGATGACGGTGCAAAAAACGACTGCGCCGTTCATTGGTATGGTTTCGGTGGTCGTGCCATAACTCGTGGTGGTTCCATATTCAAAGGAGACGTCAACCGAAGATGCAGAGCCCAGAGAAGTGAGATTACCGTTTAACGTAGCGGAAGATTGGTCAATATCAGTGGCCGCACTGGTGCTAACGGTTGGTGGTTGGAGAGTTAGCGTGAAAGTCGGAATGATATGAGTAGTGTCTTTATAGACATAAGCGGCACCTATATAGGAATCTTTGGCGTAAGCGCCCACCACCGCCGTGTTGCTGTTGACGGAGACGGATATTCCGAAATTGTCACCAGCCGCACCATCGCTGGCGGTTAGCTTGACCTGCTGGCTCCAGACAGAGCCGCTGCGCACGAAGACGTAGGCGGCACCTTTATTACTGTTCTTACCATAAGCGCCCACTACCGCCGTGTCACCGCTGATGGAGACGGAAACCCCGAAATAGTCATTGGCCGCGGCATCGCTGGCGGTGAGCTTGGCCTGCTGGCTCCAGACAGCGCCGCTGCGTACGAAGACATAAGCGGCACCCTTCTTAACGTTTTTATTATCAGCGCCAACCACAACCGTGTCACCGCTGACGGAGACTGAATTTCCAAATCCATCACTAGCCGCGGGATCGCTAGCGGTGAACTTGGCCTGCTGGCTCCAGACAGCGCCGATGCGTACGAAGACATAAGCGGCACCCTCCTCAGTGTTTTTATATACAGCGCCAACCACAATCGTGTCACCGCTGACCGAGACAGAATATCCAAATCCATCACTAGCCGCGGCATCGCTGGCGGTGAGTTTGGCCTGCTGGCTCCAGACAGCACCGCTGCGTACGAAGACATAAGCGGCACCCTCCAAAGTGTTTTTATATACAGCGCCAACCACAATCGTGTCACCGCTGACCGAGACAGAATATCCGAACCAGTCATTGGCCGCGGCATCGCTGGCGGTGAGCTTGGCCTGCTGGCTCCAGACAGTTCCGCTGCGTACGAAGACATAAGCGGCACCCTCCAAAGTGTTTTTAAATGCAGCGCCAACCACAATCGTGTCACCACTGACGGAGACGGAACGTCCGAATGAATCATCAGCCACGGCATCGCTGGCGGTGAGCTTTGCCTGCTGAATCCAGTTAGAGCCGCTGCGCACGAAGACGTAGGCGGCACCTTTATTACTGTTCTTACCATAAGCGCCCACTACCGCCGTGTCACCGCTGATGGAGACGGAATGTCCGAATGCATCACCAGCCACGGCATCGCTGGCGGCGAGCTTTACCTCGGAGGCAGTGGTGAAAGCCGCCTGAACTACATCGGCTAGACCGATAATACTGGCAATAGTCAGTAAAATTACCAAGGATAGAGATACTTTAGTAAATACATTTCTTAGTCTTTTCATTTTGTTGTCCTTTCCTGCGTTTCCCGCAGGGGAGTAAATAAAAAAGCCCGAAAACTTATCAGGATTTTCGGGCGTATCTACGGATAACTAAACAGGATAATTTTCTCTAATGGCTGATGATATCCCTTCTTGCCTCGTGGTGTCTGGGTAAAGCCAACCTTCCTCATCTCAACACCTCCCCCCGTTAGTCAAGAGTAAACTATGACTATGCGAGCATCTGGCTTCCACAGTCTAGCCAATATATCAGATTAGAATATATACCATGAAACACTGCAAGTCAAGATTTAATTATACGTCTATTCCGCGTGTTATCCATTCTTCATTGTGCTTATTAACAATGGTATTGGTATTTTCTATATTAACAGGCAGATAACTTGACATCATCTACAAATTTCATTATTCTATCTATAAAACTTTAGTTCTAAAGATAAAACTATTATGCCCGCTGATAATGCCCTATCCAAAAACACATATAAGGTACCAGCAGTTGAACAGGCAATCCGTATCATGCTTTCCCTGGCTGATAACGGAAATAATCCTAAAAGTCTCACGGACATTTGCAGTGAAGTCGGTATTCATAAAAGTAAAGCCTTTTCCATTCTGAACACTCTAGAGCAGTACGGCTTCGTCAAAAAGAATCCTCATAGAAAAGGTTACGTACTTGGTCCCGGACTCCTTACGCTTACCGGGAAGATGCTGGAAACTTTAAGTCTCTCGCGTCTTGCCGAACCAATTCTCTACGACCTGGCAAAAAAGGCTGGAGCGACGGTAACCCTGGGAGTTATTGCGGATGATAAGACTTATGTGGTAGCAGAATATTTAGGAGCGCCAGGTATTGGTATCTCCTCCCCTATCGGCTATGTCACCCCAATCACATATGGGTCTCATGGCAAAGCGATTGCAGCCTTTCTTCCCGAAGATGAACTTGATGTATTACTAAAAAATAATGACCTCTTCTTTTACGGGCGTCCCGAAAAATTCAATAAGAAAAGGTTGTTGGAAGAATTGGCGGAATGTCGGCGCAGGGGATTTGCTCTTGAATTGGGAGATATTCAGCCGGGGATGAATGCTGTTGCCGCGCCGATATTAGACCAGAATAATTATCCAATTGGTTACATAACAATTGTTGGTTTTTTTACAGAGGATGAGGCGCTAAAACTAGGTCCGTTTGCTGTTGATGCTGTTAAAACTATCTCAAAAGAAGCCGGGCATTTGATACTCTGGCAAAAGACCGGTAACCGGAGAAAATTTATTTAAATATTGATAGGAGGTTCCCATACATGGATAAAACAAAGTATGGTAAATACGTAATCAGGAAATCGGTGACGAAACCGGAACCCTGGCCTACTATGGAATGGATTGGCGAAACCGATTACAAAACCAACGTTACTTTTATGATTACCCGCGTGATGGCGCCCTGTAAAATGGAAGAATACCCCCATTCTCACGACTTCGATATGTACCTGCATTTTGTCTCCTATGATTATGAGCATATGAATGACCTGTTTGCCGAGATAGAAATCAGTCTTGGCGAGGAGCAGGAAATGCATACCATCACCTCACCAGCCAGCGTCTATATTCCCGCCGGATTAGTCCATTGCCCGCTTATCTTTAAAAAAGTCGAGAAACCCCTGATTCTTTTTCATACCAGTATTGCGTCCAAATACGTGAAAAAAGAAGATTTGATTAATAAACCTTAAGCATAATAGGAGAGAATAAATGAAACGTGACCTTGCTGAACTATTAGACCCCGAAATAAAAGGACCCATCAAAATGATGTTAAGCCAGATGCCGCCGACCTCTTTCGATAATCTGCCCGCCGCCCGCGCCGCTTCCAAACAGATGATGGCAGCTATGAAAAGCCAGTGGCCAGTCATTCCGAATGTAACAACCGAGGACAGAAGTATTCCGGGTCCGAAAGGCGCACCTGACGTTACCGTTAGAATCTATCGCCCGGAAAAACAGACGGGACCGCTGCCGTCTCTGCTGTGGATTCACGGCGGCGGCTACATGCTCGGTGAAATTGACCAGGAAGATTTGACGGCAAAACAGTTTGTATTAGCCGCAGGATGCATTGTGGTATCGGTAGAGTACCGGTTAGCTCCGGAGCATCCCTATCCAGCTCCACTGGAGGATTGTTATGCGGCTTTAAAATGGCTGTCAGCCCACGCCGATGAACTAGGAGTCAATCGCTCGCGTATTGCCATCGGGGGCGCCAGCGCCGGGGGCGGGCTTACCGCCGGATTGGCCCTGCTGGCACGCGACCGGGCTGAAGTAAAAGTGATGTATCAATTACTGATTTACCCCATGATTAACGATTGTAATATCGCCCCCGCCAGCGACGCTTTACCGGATACGCTTTTCTGGACGAGAGAAAATAATCTGATGGGCTGGCGTTCCTACCTCGGCTGTGAACCCGGAGGCAAGGGGATTTCTTACCTTGCAGCGGCTTTCAGAGCGACGAAACTGGAAGGACTTCCGGCGGCTTATATAGCCGTTGGAGACATCGACCTATTCGCCGAGGAAGACGTTGATTACGCCCGGAGATTGATTGCTGCCGGCGTCCCTACAGAGCTCCATGTATATCCGGGAGGCTGCCATGCTTTCGATATGCTCGTACCCAATGCTGACATTTCTAAACGGTTTACTGCGGATATCCAACGGGCACTAAAACGGGCGTTACATTCTTAATTGAAGTGCGGTAGTTTATTTAAACCCTAAAGATGCCGTAAGAAACACCTTCTAATTTAATTGTGATATCGTTTCCTTCAACTACAGCTTTTGCTCCATGACTTATTGGGGATACAAGATTGTTAGGCTTTACGCCGTTTACCCGAACTAAAGATGGTTCGGCGGATGGATTCAATACGATAAGAAACCGTTCGTTTCCGGACTGGCGTAAATAAGCGAAATGACGGTCGCTGTCTTTGACTGGTAAAGGGATAAGATTTCCGGTGGCTTGAAGCGCCGGAGAACTTTTCCTCAAGGCGATGAGTTGGCGTACATGGTTGAGCAACGAATTCGGCTCGCTTTCCTGCTTCTGAACAGTCGGACGGTTCTGGCGTGTATCAATCGGTAGATAAAGCTGGTTTTTATTAGCGGTAGAAAAACCGGCGTTCAGTCCGTTGTTCCATTGCATCGGAGTGCGAGCGCCAGTGCGCGCGTAGCCCCCTTCCTTCGAAGGCAGCCCGGGGATATAGCGCATACCCATCTCATCGCCGTAGTAGATAAAAGGCACTCCCGGCCAGGTGAGTAAAAATGTGAAAATCACTTTTAAATCAATATTAGTCCTGCCATCCGAACCAGGCCTTTTAGTATCATGATTGGCGCTGGGAATAGAAATCGACCCTTTACCTTTTGTTTTAGCAGCCTGTTCTAAGTAACTATCAAGAAAACCCCTTATGTTCCCACCGCCATAGCGGCGAAAGAAGCTATTCTCGTTGAGCATGAGGTCGGCGTAACCCCTTATACCAACGTGAAACATAAAGTCGATATCGAAGCCCGCGGCAATCGATTCGCCCGGATTGCCCCATTCGGCAATCATAATCACGTCGGGATAGCGTGCGCGTACTTCTTGCATGATGTTCTGCCATAACTTAATCGTTTCTTTTCGGTCCGGGTCTGATTTCACGAGTGAAAAAGCCATATCAACACGGAACCCATCTACCCCGTGACTAAGCCAATAATTCATGATTTTAACCTGTTCTTGGCGGGTTTCCAGGGGTCCGGGGGCATCAACTGATTGCTGCCACGGTTGACCCTCGGCTGGCTTGGCGAAGCCATAATTCAAAGCCGGCTGGAAATAGAAGAAATTGGCGACATAGCTGCCGTCTCTCTCGGCATAACCCCGTATCAAAGAAAGCGGTACATTGACGCCATAGACCGCGGACGATGTCCAGATATAACGGTCGGAATATTTATTGCGTCTTTGACGGCACGAAGCCTTAAACCATGGGTGCTCGATGGAAGTATGACCGGGTACCAGGTCCAGGCAGACCTTAATCCGGCGACGATGGGCTTCCCGGCAGAGTCGATAGAGGTCCTGGTTGGTTCCGTAGCGCGGTGCAATCTTATAATAGTCCGCCACGTCATAGCCGGCATCCTGGAAGGGAGAAACAAAACAGGGATTAATCCATATCGCGTTGATGCCCAGCCACTGCAAATAATCCAGTTTTTGAATAATCCCGGGGATATCGCCGATGCCGTCCCCGTTGGTATCGTAAAAACTTTGCGGGTAAATCTGGTAGAAGACGGCTTGGTTGAGCCAGCCGGTTGAACTAGTCCCATTATTTTTTAATGAGGAACTTACCAAATGCCCTTTATCTTTATATTTACTCATGGAATAAATGCTATCGTGAAACGCCTGTATTGTCAAAGGCTTTCTGGTTGGGTTACAATTCAATGATAGTTCTACAAGCAAATAATATTAGTAGATATTGAAGATTAAACAGAGTGCTTAGTGTGAAGATGACCTCAACCAGCATCTACGGTGGCATCGAAGCCGGCGGCACCAAGTTTATTTGTGCCGTCGGAACCGGTCCAACAGATTTGCTTATCAAACGTATTGAAACGACGACTCCTCAAAAAACCATCGATGAAGTCATTAAGTTCTTTAAACCCTATACGGTCGAAAAAGCTGAAAGACGAGTAGTAGCCATCGGTATCGCGTCCTTCGGTCCCCTTGAACTTAATAAAAAATCCCCTCGCTATGGATATATTACCAACACGCCCAAACCCGGCTGGGCGAATATCAATCTGGTCGGTATGATAAATACTGCACTCAATATTCCAGTTGCCATAGATACCGATGTTAACGGCGCCGCTTTAGGCGAACAGGAATGGGGCGCGGCTAAAGGTCTTAACACATTCGTCTATGTCACTCTGGGGACGGGAATAGGCGGCGGAGGCATTACTAATGGGGACTTGATGCACGGACTTGTCCACCCCGAAATGGGACATATCCTGATTCCGCGTGATAACAACGATAAACCTGGTTTTACCGGCTCATGCGAGTTCCATCAATGTGACCTTCGTAAAAACCCGAGTTACGGCTGCTGGGAAGGCTTAGCTTCCGGAGTATCCATGCAACAACGTTGGGGGAAGCCTCCCGAAGAAATTCCAGAAAATGATGAAAATTACACTCGCGCTTGGAATCTTGAGGCAGACTATATTGCTATTGGGACTTATGATCTGATTTGCACCCTTTCACCGCAACGGATTATTTTAGGCGGCGGCATCATGAATCACCCCAATTTACTGGAAAAAGTGCAGCAAAAAGTCGTGACGCTATTAAACAAGTATGTTCCTGCTTTAGACTCACCGGAAAAGATTAGCACCTACCTGGTTCGGCCGGCTCTCGTAGACGTAAAATCCAATATCCCCTTATCCGGCGTTCTTGGCGCTATTGTTTTAGCCAAACGAATGTGTTTAGCAAATGATTAGCGGTAGTGGAAAAACACCTTTAAACTTTATGTGTTCTGGAGGTCAATGGAATGAACGTAAGGGAAGTAGTCGATATCATTTTAAAACTAAATGGCGGACGGAAATTTGAAAAAACCTGCGACCAGTTAATCGAGGGCAACTGGGAGTATCAAGTCAACGGCGTCGCCACCACGTTCATGGCTACGGTCGACGTAATTCGTCGGGCAATCAATATGGGCTGTAACCTGATTATCACTCATGAACCAACATATTTTACCGGGTGGGACAAAATTGACTGGGTGAAAAATGACCCGATATACCAGCAGAAAAAAACTTTGATTGACGATAACCGGCTGTCAATCTGGCGTTATCATGACCATATGCATAGCGGGAATACCGATTTGATTTATGCCGGTTTGCTGAAAGACCTGGGATGGGAAAATTATCTAAATAAAGAATTACCGCAGCCGCATTGTTACACGATTCCCACTACAACGGTGACTGCTTTAGTCGGCTTTTTAAAGAAGACTCTCGGCATAAAGGTTATTCAGGTCGTGGGGAATCCGGACATGAAATGCAGCCGGGTCGGCATTTTGGTCGGCGGCGGAAGCCTTGGTCTTGGACAAGAAGAGATGCCCGCCAAGTTAATGCACGAGCAGCAGCTGGATGCTATGATTTGTGGCGAAATCACCGAATGGACTCTAAGCGCTTATATCCGTGACGCTGCGGCTTTAGGCTTTAATAAAGCCATGATTGTCGTCGGGCATGAACGAAGCGAGGAACCGGGAATGAAAGAACTGGCTCAACGGCTACAGCCGCTCTTGAAAGATATCCCGGTCCATTTTACCGACGCCGGAGAGCCTTTTATTTATCTGTAATGTTAACTAAATAAAATATAAGGTTGGTGGAGACGGGGGAGGTTCGAAATCCATCATACTCGCCATCTTTAACCCCAAAAAAGAGGTGGGCATTAGCATTAACCTTTCGTTACACGGGGTCTTTATATTATTTTTCTCCCCTCAACATCCCTTCTTTCCTTAGCCATTCTACCTGATCGCGGATGGACTCCCGCCATGACCTACTCGTAAATCCTAGTTCTTCACGTGCCCTCACCGAACTTACTAAAGAGTTACTAGCGAGAACATCTATAGAGTAAGCCGTAAATACTGGTTTTCGTTTAATAAGACGGTAATATATACTGGCTAATACCCCTGCAGTACGTGCTAACAAAACAGGTATCCGAAAAGTTGGTGCCGGTTTACCAATATCCAACGCAAGCTCCTTCATGAGTTCCGGTACATGTACTTGAGTTCCTGAAAAGATATAGTGACGGCCATTCTTCCCCTTCTCCGCTGCCAAAATCAGCCCGTTAGCCACATCTCGTACATCTACAAAATCATACGCACCTCTCACGTAGGACTTAAGGTATCCGCTGTTGAAATCTAATATTAGTTGGCCGATATTAGAGACGTTAAAATCGAACGGACCTATTACCCCGGTAGGGCAACAGAGAACTATATCCAGCCCCTTCTTTTTAGCTTCATCAAGAAGCAACAGGCTGGCGTGAGCTTTGCTCCAGGCGTAATCTCCTAATACACCTTCAGGGTCGAAAGGTTGCGATTCGTCAATAGGTACACCATGAGGTGATTCTGCGATGGCGTGAACAGAACTAGTATAGACTAGTCGACGAACACCGGTACTACGACAAGCGGCGACAACATTACGAGTACCCTCAATATTCACTTTTTCCAGTATATTTTTCATGTTAGGCATTATAGTGACGATTCCCGCTAGATGGAATACGATATCAACACCTTTGAAAGCTTTCGCAAGACTGGCCTTATCAGTAACATCTCCATTAACTATCTCAATATTAAGTCCTGACAAAGGCTTTAAATTATCTTCGGGTAGGACTATGGCACGCACGGTATCACCACGCGCCAGTAACAATCGTACAAGAACGTTACCTATGTGACCAGTAGCACCAGTGACTACTAACATTTTTATAACCTGAATATATATCTCTGGTTTAATTCTGTGTCTATAAGTATTTAATGTCAAGTCCTTGAAATAGACCTATGTCGGATACATATTTTTAACCCAGTACTTATATTAATAGCCAATTACGAGCTAGGAGATAAAAAAAGCCCCTGATTTTCCGTCAGAGGCTAATATTATACTTGGTGGAGACGGGGGAGGGTCGAACTTGACTTACCCACATAGCTAAACTGGTCAAGTCGAGGAAGGCTTTTACGGTTTCCTATTAGATAATCTTTCTTTTTACTTTTTATTAAAGTATTTCATTATATCGAATCCGTTGAGCGGGCGGGCAAAGGCGCCCAAAGGCGTTAAATGCACATCGCTAGTTCCATCCGGGCTATCGCCGATACCGAAGAAGAAGCCGCCGTCATGCATAGTCCAGGGATTCACTATAAACGTACCCTGATTCCCGTTGCAGGCGTCCTCTGTCCAGCTCATCAGATAAGCGTCGTTACGTAACTTCACATAGAGACAGGGGGAACTCCACATCCAGCCGCCGGCGTTTTTATCGAGCATAATCGTCCATGAATATGAGTCCGGTGTGCTGTAGACATGGATGGACTGCATCATCGCTCCGTAGGTCCAGGAGAAGGCTTTGCCGACCAGGTCCGTAGTGAAGCCGTGCCGCTCTACCGCCGGGGGTGTCGGGCCGCCTTTAAGTTCCAGAACACCGAAAATAGCCTTATGCCCTACTTCCCAGGGTTTGCGTCCATTGCCGAGTTGCGCGTCGACACAGGTTGCCAGCGCTTTCGAAAAGTCGACGGCCTGTGTCAAGTTGCGCAACGGGTTGCTGCCCGTGCAGATATGGCTGAAGAGGATTATGTCCTTGGCGGCTTCATAGCCTTCATATTTTTCGGCATGCCAGGCTTTTTCACCTTCTTCGCGCCACTTCAGATTGTTGATATCGATAATATCGTATTCCCAGGCTGGGCCGTCGTCATAACGCAGCGTAAACTTTTTCCCGACCATATAGTCGGAGGCTTCCATCGTGTTCATACTGGACATGATGGACCGCCCCTCGAAAACTTTACTGTTTTTCCTGATTACTTCGTCCACTTCGGCCTGGGTGTAATCTTTGTGCATGAATCTTGGTCGGTAAGAAGGCCGCACGCCCTTATTTTGGGGATTAATCGTCTTGCGATGCTGTTCACCTAAAGGAATCTCGGTACCGTAGTCGCCCAGCGGCTCCAGGTTAGTCGATTGCCCGGTAATCTCGCCTTCACCGTAGTACATCGTGTAGTCTAACGTATCGTTTTTATCAAAGCCGAGCCGCATCCCGATATGCCTGACCGTAAACAAGTCAATTACTTCCAGCGTAAAAGTACCGGAATATTCCTGCTCCACGCGGGAGTAGATGTAGAGCCGGTCGTTGATTTTAATATAATCAGACGGCGCAGTAATAGTAATACCGCCTAGCGGTTCGCTCAATTCAACAAAGGAAGACCAGACGACCGAGGGGAAGAAGTAGAGCATCTCCACGCCGTTGTCGTTCTTCCAATAAGTACCCTTACCTTCAATGCGGTTGGTGAGGGCGTGACGTTTTTCCGGTGCAGGAGAACCGGTATCAACATAACCGAACATGAAATGACGCCATACTTCCCGTTTGTCCCTCTCAAAGCCGCCGAACCATAACTCGAAGGCGGTAACCAGATTTGTTTTGGTATCGTAAACAATACCGTAACCGCGTACGGTGTCCGGTATCATGTGCGTAAAGAGGATTACTTCGTCGAGTTCCTTAGCTGAATATGGTGCCGTAACAGCCTTAGCGACGCCCTCCGAAAATGTGAGTTTATCTTTAGATTCAAATTTATACTCGAGCGTCGGTCCCTGGTCGAGAACGATTTTCAGGGATTTCCCGGATAGCGCCCCGGAAAGCGGCGAAGCACTCCCGGCTTTCGGTGTCGGTTTAAGTTTGGCTGAAATTTGGGCATCAGTCAGCGGTGTGTACTTATTGTAGAAAGTAGACTTAAAGAAATTCATTAGAACTGCTCCTTTTAGATATTTTTTTACCTGCCATGAAATTTTGGTCTAGCCTTTATGCCATACTATCATATTATCAATTCAATTTTTTATCAATATAAAGCCCCACGTGTGAAAACCGGGGCGATTAGAAAGCTTGGTGGAGACGGGGGAGGGTCGAACTCCATCTCACCGAAATATTTTAAGCCTATTGAAGCAAAGAAGGGCGCTGAGTGTAACATTTCTGAAATAAAAATAACATTTAAATTGTTGGTATATTGAGTTCTTCAAAAGTCACATTTTGCTAAATTGTTAAATAGGAAATGGGAACATCACTGCGCCCATTAAGTTACTTATTGAGAAGTTGCCAATTCACCATTGCACAAACATCGGGATGTCTGCCCTATAATGTGTACATTACCATTTCATAAGTACGTTGACCCTACACTTTTGCGGTGTGATATTTCTTTTATAGTAACGATATAATTGGCTATGTCCGGGGTGGCACTACTGTAGCACTTGCTATATCTAGCATCCCCCAACCAGCTATGCACTGGCTTCCATACTTCCACATATACATGTACACACTTACTACTATGGCTATTATATCTGTTGCTATACCATGAAAGGTGGTAAAATTACTGGGGAAGGTTATCTATAAATTGTTAAGAATTACACAATTTAAGGGGGTATCAATATGAATATCTATGTTGGTAATTTGGCGCCTGAGGTGACGGATGAGGAATTAAAACAGGAATTCACGGCCTTTGGGAAAGTGACATCTGTAAATGTCATTAAAGATAAGTATAGTGGTCAATCAAGGGGATTTGGATTTGTTGAGATGCCCTCAATGACTGAAGGACAAGCCGCAATTAGCGGCCTTAAAGGGAAAGTGTTAAAGGAACGTACGCTTGAGGTTAGTGAGGCCCGTCCTCGCTCCGAGAGAGGCTCCTATCGCGACCAAAGAAGGGGCTCCTATGGGGGCGGGAGTAGTAATTTCGGTGGCGGCGGAAAACAGCGAAGATAACCTTCTACCATTAAAAGTATCGCCGGTTTCATGATTATCCAATGTTGTGAGGTAGAACGATGAGAAACCAAGAAGAACAATCATCAAAAGAGGCCAAGCGAGCGGAAAAGCGCACTGCAGAGGAATCTGGACAACTAGCCAGGGAGCAAGAGAGAAAGAAAGCCTATTTGGCTAAAGAAGAGGCGATTGAAAAGGCTTGGAAAGCAAGGAGAACCAAACAAGCAGAGAAACGCGCTACTGAGGAAATTGAGCAACTACCCAGAGACCAGGCGAGAAGGAAAGCTTTGTCTGCTAGAGAAAAGGTGACAGACGAGACTAATAAGGCGAGAAAGCTTAAGGTAAAAAAGTCCATCCCGCGTGGATAACCTTTGGCAGTGGGGGCTCGCTTTGTAAAGATGCTGCTTGAGGAGAAGTTCTGCCGACAGTGGGGAAAAATCACCCGATTATTTTCTCTTAACTAACGCTTATCTCTTAACCAACTCTCACCAGCCAACCATTGATATACGTTGTGAAAACATTTACAGGGATGGTATTTTCGTTCAGGAGTGAGTACCAGTCCTTCCAATACGTTGGTGACCACATCTGCTCTTCGCTATCAAAGTAAGCAACCGCAATCTTCGAAGGCGGAATATCTGTATTCGCAGTCAACACAACAGCATACCTGCCCATAATTTTTTCCGGGAAGAGTGACATCGCCTTCGCATTAAAAGGTGTGACCGGATGTTTTTCATCAATCTTTTTGAAATCACGGGTAATAGCTACACCGACTCTAATACACTCGGCACAGAATGGGAAAGTTGCCAGCGCTGTATAAAAAACATAGAATTTACCATCCATTTTAGTAACACGCGGGTCTTCACAACCGAATTGCTCCCAATCGTACTCCGGTTTGATGAACTGACGGCGGTTCCTGAAGTGTATGCCGTCATTGCTTAAAGCATAACCAACAGTAGACAAAGTTAATTCATGACCGGCTATCTTTTGAGGCGGTGAAATTGCCCGATAAACAAAGTGAATCTTACCGCCATCCCGTACCGGACAGCCATTAAATGTTCCATCCGCCTCCCATGTGTTTTCACTTAAAGGTGTCAAAATGGGATTTTCTTCGGAACGCCTTATTTCAGTCATAAAAATCAAACCCTCAAAATTTCACCCTGACTCTATCCAAACTTAACCATTTTGGTTCCGCATTTGGGACAAATACCCTGAACGGCATGCCTTTTGTTTTTCATAATTAGATGGTGAGGATTCTTTATCTCCGCCTTGGCATGACACTTAACACAGTATCCCTGGATATGTCCCTTTGTCCTGACAGTGACATTTGCGCTCGGATTCACTGTGACGCTAACCTGTACCGGTGCACGTTCGTAGCTTAGCTGTGACATAAATTCGCTCATTTTTGCCGTTGCTACGCACACAACCATATCTGCCCCTCCATAATAAACAAATAGCTGGTCATTCAAGATTACAGCGCCGCACGGATAGATTACCCCTGACTTCAAACCTTCATTCTCATAGCGTGCCGAAGGCTCCAGAATGGGATGTGTGGTACGCGCCAGAACTCTCGGGGGGTCTTTTATTGCCAGTAGCATCGCACCCATCTTATAACGGTATTCATCCTTATCATCAATAGCGTGGTAGATGAACAACCACCCGTCTTTTGTTCTCATCGGTGGTGGTCCAGCAGCAACCTTACGGCTATCCCAGCTAGAGCTTGATTCTCTAATTGGTATTTTGAACTGCCCTTCTAACCACCTTGATTTACCATCGAAATCTAGATCATCGACGAAATCAATTAAAATGTCAGGAAAAATCCGGTGGAAGATGACATATTGACCATCTATTTTTTCCGGCAAGATGCAGGCATTTTTATCCACAATATCTGGTCGTGAGATGAGGACTGGCTTTTTCCATTTCCAATTTTTGTTAAGGAAATCATTAATGTGTATTGAACTTAATGCTATCCTGGGGGAACTGTAGCCATCGTACGCAACATAGGTTAAATAAACCCTGTCATCAATTCTGGTCAGCCTGGGGTCTTCACACCCACCAGAAAAACTTCCTCCGGATGTATAGTTATCAGATAGCTTAGCCTCAATATGACGTATTGCACCAACACCTTCAAATGGCTCCCGAGGCACATACACAGGTTTGTCCAACCGCTCGTCAATGTGAAATCCATCGAGGCTGGATGCATATCCAATTACCGAGGTGTTGGTATCCCCCAGTGCTCGGTACAGAATGTGGACCTTATTGCCTTCGAAGATGGCGGCAGGGTTGAAGACCGCTTTTGACTCCCACGAGTGTTTGGGTTCTGGCCTAAGAATGGGATTTCCCTCAAACCTCTTCATAACCGGCGGAAGTCTTCTCTTACCCTGATTGTTCTTTTTCGTTGCCATAACTATGCCCCCTGGTTTTCTATTTCTTAAAACTGGTTTAAGTTTTTCCCTTTTGGAGTTACTAATGGATTTTACACGTATTACTGCCTTGCTCGCAGTATTCGTTACACTGGGGTAAAATCTTACCATTTGGAACTGTAGTTGTACTTGTTACTATCAGAATGCCTTGCTTTGTTGGTTCGGCGACATAATAGACAACGCTTAGGCTCTTTGGTAAGGCGTTTAACTTGGGGTTTGGGACTAAAATTTATTTCCCTCTTCTTTCATTTTTTCTTGCTTCTTGCTCCGCCTTTTCCATCTCCTTGATTCTCTGTTCTTCCCTTTCAGCTTCCCCTCTTTCTTCTACTCTCGCTTCTTTTCTTTCCTCTGCTGCAAGCTCTTCTCTTTTATCTTGTTTCTCAGCTTCCCTTCTCTCTTCTCTTCCCATCTCTCTTTCTTCTTTTTTTCTTGCTTCTCGCCCCTTCTTTTCCATCCCCGCTATTCTCCATTCTTCCGCTTTATCTTTTTCTCTCTTTTCTTTCCTCTCTTCTCTTCTCTCGCTCTCTCCCAGTTCCACCAATGTCTCATTGTAGAACTTGGAAGCTACGCTTATTATGTCTTGGGCTCTTTCACTCATAAATTTCTGATTTTCAATTCTTTTCCCGAGGAAAGCAGCCCGGTCGGTGAGTCCTTCTATCTCCGCCCTTCCTTTTTCTTGCTCCGTCGCGTGTATAGTCTTCAACGCGAGGTTTTGGATAACTTTGATGTATCTTTCCCTTTCTCCCGGTTTTTGAGCGCCCTCGAAAATGGCCTTATCTACTGCCGGTCTAAAGTCTCCGCTTTTTACCCCCTCCTCGGTAAGGATATCGAGACTCTTTTTGGATATGGCCGCTAACGGATCTAGAAACAAATAATTACTGAGAAAATCATATAATTTTGCATCATCTCCGCACAACTCTTTCAATAAATCTTCCTCTTTTACCTCCTCTTTCTTCTCCTCTTTCTTTTTCCACATAATTCAGTCTCCCTCCTTTGTTGTTCTTACCTGTATAATCATATACTGATTGAAATTTTATTCTTTGAGAAAAATCGTCCTAATGGGGATTTCCCATTTCAATTCTCAACGAAGTAGTCCCATCCCTCATCGCTTTTGTAAATGAGATAATATATCTATGATACCCGGTTGTCAACCTCTATCTCGGAGCCCTGTAGTTGTCCTCGACATGTGAATTATGTACTACAGCCCGCAAAATCCTCATCAATCAGCGCTGGCGAAGCTCTCCGCATGGAAAGAGGCGATATTTTCATTGAGGAAACCAATGGAAGGCTAACGAGAAATCAAAGCTAAAGCGATAACCGTCAAAGCTAAGCTATCAAAGCTGAGTTAATGGATAATCAAAGCGTGGTACATTAAATAACCAGTTTTCTACTCCATTATCAGTGGTTTATAATCCAGGCAGGTGAGGCTGCTCCGGCCCAAATAATAAGCTACCGATTTCTTCCCACCTACAGACTCCAACTGACTCTCGTAGTTTTTCCCTTCTTCACTATTTCTTCAGTATGGCTTTTATTCTCTCCTCCAGCTCCTGGGCATACTCTTTCAACAGTGCGGCAGTTTCCTCTGCTTTATTCTCTGCCTGTTCTTCCCACAGTGCGGCAGTTTCTTCTGCTAGCTTCTCTGCCTGCTCTTTTAACAGTGCGGCAGTTTCTTCTGCTAGCTTCTCTGCCTGCTCTTTCAATAGTGCGGCAGTTTTTTCTGCTTTCTTCTCTGCCTGCTTTCTAAACAGTGCGGCAGTTCTCTCTGCCTGTTTTTTTAACAGTGTGGCAGTTTCCTCTGCTTTCTTCTTTGCCTGCTCTTTCAATAGTGTGGCAGTTCTCTCAGCTAGCTTCTCGTCTAACCCGTTAGCGACGAACGAAGTTCGTAGCTTAGCAACCAACTCAGCCAGTTTCCTTTCAGTCATAGTCTCACCCTCCACCTTTGATATTACCGAGGCGTAGTCTATATTTACGTGCTATTCTGATTATCCACTCATCATCATACATAACAGTAATAAGAACATTCTATATAATTAGGAGTGAGATTGTAAATACGACTATAAATATGAAAATAACTATAATTCAATGATTTCCCCCCAGAAGTGATACCACTTCATCGAGAGTCGAACTCCGCCTGAAACACGAGATATCGAAAAGTAGCTTGCTGGGGTTGTTCCTGTGGTTACTCTATCGTAACCGTTTATTTCCATTTTCACGGCATTATATCCAGCATCGTTTTTTGGGGGCAGGTCACTATTGATAGAATTCACCAAGGAATATGGCAGATATTAAAAGATAACAGTTCTAACAGGCGACTCAAATAGGGACGATAATCTAATTAACCTCCAAAATATCATGTGGCAAAACTTTTTTGACAAACAAGGATATATTTACTATAATCTGTTCTAAAAAAAGCGAGTCTCTATCAACCGACGTGCATTTTAGAATTGAAAGAGAAGGGTTTTCAATTGATGAAAAGAATATTATTGTTTATAGTCGCAGGTATGCTGATGGCTACCACATGGGGCTGCTCGAAGGACGGCGGTCAAATCCAAGATGATTATTTAATCTGCATGCCGGAAGATACTTACGACGAAGGCGCAATAACCTGTTACGTGGACAGCGTGAACGGGAACGACAAGAACGACGGTCTGTCAGAGGCATCTCCAGTAAAATCCCAATCGGCTATCGATCCTAGATGCACCGTGGTACGCTTCAAACGCGGCAGTGTCTTCAACGAAAAATTGGCCGTTCCTACTCTCTTTAACAAACTCGGCTTCGGCTACAAAGTAAAAGTGTACACCAACTACGGTCCCGAAAGTGATCCCCTGCCCCATTTCAAAGTACCGAGCAAACCTGGGAGAGGCCCTGTGGTCCTTACGTTTTCTCCGCTAACCATCGATGGTCTGCATCTCTCGGGAGCCAGGGGCGACAACACCATGGCAATTGATTTTGACAACGACAGAGATGGGATTACCAAAGGTATCGTCGGAGGTATCGGCGCCTTTCTAGGAGCCGCCACTACATTTATCAACAATGAAATCGACGACTGCGATATCGGCATCATGCTGGGCGGCCAAGGTTCTGTCGTACGCGGCAACTACGTGCACGACCTCATCATGGGCATCGACGCACCTCCCGGCGTGGATCCGAACCTGGTAGGTGGCGCTGAAGGTATTTTCGTTAACGCTTCCAACTGTGAGGTGTCGTACAATTCATTTATCAACTGTTCGGGCCACGCCGATTGGGTGGGCACACACGGCTCTTACGACGGCGGCGCCACCGAAGTTTCCGTGGCATCGGGCCGCACTATCGAAAATGTCCACATCCATCACAACTTCGCCTACAACTGTTGCGGCTTTTTTGAAGTCGCCACGTACTTTGGTAATCAGGGCAAAGGCGTATTTAAGGATTCGTCATTCCACAACAATGTAATCGTCGACAGCGGTTGGATGGGACTGCTTCAGGTAAACAACACTGACCTTGAAAATATTAACTTCTACAACAACACCCTCATCCAGCACAAGGGTTCCATTAACGAAGGAATTCTCTGGATCATCTTCACCGCTACGTCATCGGGCATGAAAGGCGGCAAGCTTGTTCCCGGAACCGTGCACCTGACCAATAACCTGTATGTTCTGGACGGTGTCACCCCCTGGGGCCGACTGATTGATCCGGCGTTTGTTACCAATAACAATATCGTTGTCAGCTACTTGGGTCCTGAAGATGTTAATTATGTTGATCTCGGCTTTGCCGACATCACAGGAACCTCTGCATCGGATTTTGATCTGGTGAACGCCGACAGCCCTGCAGTGGACGCCGGCGCCGACATAGTCGGCAACACACTGGACTACTTCAATCGTAAGCGTCCCAACGGCACCGCACCGGACATCGGCGCCATGGAATTCGGCTCCGCCCAGACCGAATGCATCCCGCGATTTCGAGCTGCTAGTGGGTCATTAAAGGTGTATTTCTCCTCCCTGGACATATTTGATACGCGGCGAAGCCATTGTTATCTTTGTTGATATTTCTAATGGTGAATTGAAGCTCCCTGCAGCCCCCGCTCTCCGAGCGGGGATCTCCACAAAGTTCCGACAAGTCACCGACGCGCCAAAGCCGCCATTCTATAACCTATTTGAAGCGCTCAAGCACATGCCTGATAATAAGGTTATAATATTCAGACCGGGCACAAAACAAAAAGAAACAGGCCCCGGAATTACCCGAGAGCCTGATTATGCTATGGTGGAGACGGGGGAGGGTGGGGCTCCACCTACCCACATAGCTAAACTGGTCAAATCAAGGAAGGCGTTTACGGTTTCTTATTGTGGGAGAATGTAAGAGCCGAGGTCTCTATCTCCACCTACCCACAATCATAAGAAAAGCATGGCCAGAGTTGAGTTGAAATTGTCTAATTCCGAACATTTCTTCGGAAATCACAAGTTACTTGAAAGTGACCTGAACCAACATTCTGGATAATCGTTAAGCTGGAAAAATCGAGAAATGTATCTTCGTATATTTTTAAATATTGCTACCTGACTACCGACTCAACCAGTTCAATAGATAGCTGTTCCGCGTCCATTTCAGTCAGTATACCCTCTGGCATCGGCATGAACATACCACTGTGTCCGAAATCGGCATTGCCGATGATCGGGAAACCGTAGTTCTTGGTGATTTCGAAGATTAGTGCTCTTACATCGGGTAGCAATCCTTCATAATCTTTCTCTTCGCAATCAACTAGTTTCCCCACTACCATCCCGGCTACCGTATCGAACATCCCTTCGGCCTCAGCGATAGTGAACTGTCTCTCGATTTCATGCGGCTGCGTCTGGAGTCCCTCCCAGAACAGGATGCTGTTCTCCATTGACGGCCAGTAACTGGTGCGGTACAGGCTTGTGATCGCTCCAAGATAGCCCCCTACTAGTCGACCCTTTGCCTTGCCTGACCGCCAGCATTCCCATTGCGTGAAAGCCGGGATCCTTCCCGGAGGTTCCTGCCCCATACAGCATTTGAGAAACAGATCTGTATTGTACTTGGCGGCTGGGTTGTTGCTCCCAGCGCCGAAGCCGAAGGTCAGGTCCAACCCGTAGATAGACACCATCTGGGCTTTCGAGAGAAAAGCCAAGTTCAGGTGGCCGATATCGCTCATCCCGCTGAACAGTTTCGGATTGGACTTTATCGTTTCGTAATCAAGCAGCTTCAACAGCTGTGCCGCAGTGTCGCCGCCGATCAGGCAGATGATCGCCTTCGTGTCAGGGTCAGTGAAAAATTCCATTAGCTCCTTGGCCCGGTCTTCAGGCAAGGCGGAACTATTCCGGTATCTCGAACGGACGGTTGGCCCCAACTCCAAGCGGAACCCGAGTTCCTGCAGTGTGGCGATGCCATTTGCGACAGCTTCCTCATTGATGATGTGCATCGACGGGGCAACTATCCCAATCTTGTCACCGGTTTGCAGGGCAAATGTTTTTACCAATTCCATATCTGTCCTCCCGTATCCGCATGAGGGGAATCACCCTGTCTCAGGATAAGCCGCTTTCAATACCCGCAAAGCTCTCAGGGTGACCCACTTGCTGGGTTGCCCTTTCTTTTCTTGTATGTCCGATAACTCCTTGTAGGTTATATAAAGTCTCAGGGAGTTCTGGTACCAATAATAGACTTTCTTTTCTTGTGTGTCCGCCAACTCCTTGTAGGTACGTTCCAGCAGCCAGCGTCCTTGTTGGTTTTGCTTACTAATGACCAGATCTAACGCGTTAGTTAACTTAGGATTCTTGGCTTGCCCCAGCGCTGCCAGGACCTCCAGGTTCTGAAGCACATCGGCTTCGCTGCGGAGAGGATAATAGAACTTGAACCAGGTTGAGCTAGGCCTGTTCCCCCTGCCAAAGGGGTAATCGGCGACCGCCGGGTCGTGGCTCAAGAGAAAGTCCACACCCCGTTTGATAGCCTCCTGCATATTCTTGGTTCGCTGCGCCGTTGGTACTTTGTTCAAGGCAATCATCGCCTTGATTGCTGCCCAGGCGCATGGCAGATCAGCATTGCGGTCGGAACAGGCGAATGGAGGAGATGAGTTCCTGGACCTATAGTAACGTTTGTTTGTGTCACGGCTCGAAGCGTCAGCCACTCCTTCCCCGGTAATATTCTGCGCCAGCCATTCCATTGCTGTCTGCAAGCGTTGGTCTTCAAGCCAGCCGAAGTCTATCAAAGCCGCCCCCATTATACCCGCCGTGCAATAGCTGGAACCAGAACGCGTGCCTTTCAATGACAGACTACCCAGAGGGGCACCATTGCTGGCGATGTATCGGGATAGTAGAATCTCGCAGCCGGCGCGAATGCGCGGGTCAGTTCCGTCCGCACCGAGCTGCGCCATGAAAACGAGAGCTGGCATCGTCCCGGTGTACCTGGGTGTCTTTCCCCAATATCCCTCCGGATGCTGCGCTGCCAGAATCACCGGCACCGGACCGCTTGCCATGATAGCCGCCTTAGCAGCTTTGACTTCTTTATCGTTCTCGTCCCGGCCGAGGATATCACGCAAGGTATAATAGCGGATGGCTGGCTGGCTCTTATCGTTCTCCAGCAACCACGGAACCGAGTCTCCATTTAGTTTGTCTTTCCAGCTAGGCATGGTCAATTATTGGCTTGTACCTCGATCTTAGTCAAGCCGCCGCAGGGCTCTTCTTTTTGATTTTTACTTTTACTCTATACCTCTCGGGGGATTCAGAAATTAGCTTTTTCTTGATGTGTCTCAATTTGAATATTTGTTAAGCAGACCGTCTGTTATTTCTGTTTCTTGAGCGACAATCTCGCTTTGTTGAGCAGGGTTGCATTGTTCTGCAGCCATCTTGGCTCCGCGTGTTCTGTTAACCAGTTAACATACAAGGAGAACGATACCTGGAACCGCCCGACTTCGGAGGAACAAGATTTCTGCTGGCAGGGTCTTTTTAGTAACTTTCAAGTGGTCCAAGAGCTGATATTCTCTAATCAGTCTTAAGTCGATAGCCCACCCCAGGTTCAGTGATAATGAACCGGGGTCGTGCGGTATTTGGTTCTACCTTACGGCGCAGGTTGCTTATATTTACATGCAGCATATGGAATTCCTCGCCATATTCCGCTCCCCACACCTCCCGGAGGAGAAAGTGATGAGTCAGTACTTTTCCTGCATGAGTTACCAACACGCGGAGTAATTCGTACTCGGTGGGTGTGAGTTGCACTTCATGTCCTGATACAGTTATAAGCCTTCGTGACAAGTCGACTTTCAAGTTACCGCTAGCAAAAACAGGAGCATTAGTCGTTTGGGTCGTACGACGCAGGGCGGCGCGGAGTCTCGCCAGCAGTTCTCCTACACCGAAGGGTTTGGTCAAATAGTCATCCGCGCCGGCATCAAGGGCCGCGATTTTATCACTTTCCGCCCCCCGGACCGATAGGATAATAATCGGCATCTGTGTCCATTGGCGAAGCAGCCTGGTAACTTCGATACCATTTATATCCGGTAAACCTATATCGAGAACGATGATATCCGGTTTATCAGTAGCAGTTTTTGAAAGAGCCTCCTGCCCAGATTCTGCTTCAATAATATTGTAAGACTGGGCTGTCAGTGCGACCCTCAGGAATTTTCTAATCGCCGGCTCATCATCCACTATCAGCACCCGTTCGTCATGCATGAAGTTGCTCCCCCTTGTTGCGGGTGGAATCAGTCAGAGGTATAACTATTCTGATAATGGTACCACCGCCCGGACGATTCTCGGCGGTAATACCACCGCCATGAGCCTCAATAATACCTTTACAAATAGACAAGCCAAGCCCGGTACCCGTAACATTATCAGGGCGCTGTATACGAAAAAATTTATCGAAAACATGAGATAAATCCTGTGGGGGAATACCAACGCCACGGTCGGCTATTTCAATCTGTATCTCCCGGCCAACTTGTTTTGCCCTGATACCGACAGGAGAACCGCCTGGCGAATATTTTAAAGCATTATCCAAAACGTTTACCAGTGTCTGGACGATAAGGCCAAAATCCACCGATACAAAAGGTAACTCTTCCGGTATTTCCACGTTAATTGGTCGGGCGCTGGCACGACTACCCAGTTGCTCTAGAGCAGCACCAACTAAATCCTGTATGTCCGATGGCTGTTTGGATATTATTATTGCCCCGGCTTCAATTCTCGACACGTCAAGTAGATTGGTTATCAGGTGATTTAGCCGCTCGGCCTCCTCGCGGGCAACCTGGATTAGATTCATTTTATCAACGTTATTCAAGTGCATCCCTTTTTCTTGAAGACTGCTCAAAACACCGATGATAGATACCAACGGTGTACGCAGGTCGTGGGAGACCGCATTGAGAAGGGCGGTCTGCAGTTTCTCGGTATTCCGTAAGACTTGCGCATTTTGTGCTTCATTAGCCAATAAAATACTCTCAATAGCTACTGCGGCAAGGTCGGCATATGCCTTTAAAAGACGCTCTTGCTCAATAGTCAACTCGCCTTTGGTATCAATCGCTGATATCGACATTACACCAACAGTTCCCCTGGCAGTAACCAGTGGCAGATATTGCTCTTTAGCACTGGGAAGAGTATCCGTGCCGCGTCCAACTATTCTCTGGTGTTGAAAAGACCAGATGGCGGCGGCTAATTCATTTTCGTCGATAATAACATTCGGAATACCGGTATATGGTTTGAGGGTTTCTTTGTTTTGGATATCGGGTAAAAAAACTATCGTGTCATGCCCGAAAGTTTCTTTGGCTCTCCTAATAATGGCGTGGATATATGACTCAAGGTCACTGGAAACTGCTAAATCGCGACCCAGCGAGTAAAGAGCGGCTGTTTCGCGCTCTCGACGCCTGGCTGACTCGGTTTGCCGACGAACCATTGATGCCAGATAACTAATGACGACGCCAACAATAAGTAAGGCGAGAAAAGTGAAAATATACTGGGTGTCAGTCACCCTGAAAGTCAAATACGGTGGAACATGGAAAAAATCAAACGCCAGTACGCCGGTAACGGAAACAAAGACAGACGGTCCAAGCCCCCACAAATATGCTGTGATGACGACGGATAACAAATACAACATCGCTATAGTGGTGGGATCAAAAACACTATGTATTAGTTGACCTAGTAATGTTACCAACACAACCAATCCCAGACCATATAAATACCTTAACCAGTTGGGATGAGTCTCTTTCACCGCTGTTTTACTCGGTTCTGGCTGGATGGGTTCTCCCCGGCTGCCCACGATATACACATCGTAATGCTCACTGTAACGAATGAGCTGATTCACGATTGACCTATCGAAAAGTCTATGCCAGTATTTTTTCTGTGATTTGCCGACGATTATCTTGGTAATATTGTTCTTACTGGCGAATTCTGTCACCACGTTAACGACAGAGTTTCCCTGAATAGTCGAGACCTTAGCCCCCATTCTCTCCGCCATCCGCAGCGTACTGGTGAGACGTTCCTGCTGGTTGGTAGATAAATGCACATCCGGCGTCTCAACATAAATAGCAAACCATTCCGCGCCCAGTTGATAAGCCAAGCGGCGAGCGTTACGTACCACCCGGGTGCCCGCCAGACTGGAGCTAACACACACCAAAATACGTTCGCTGGACGGCCATGGGCCAAGTATACCGTGAGTCTTCATATATGCCAGCGTCTGCCCGCCTACGTGTTTACCAGCAGTGCGCATGGACAATTCTCGTAATGCCGTAAGGTTACCTTTACGGAAGAATGATTCTGTTGCCGGTGCTATTTGTTCCGGTATGTAAACTTTGCCTTCCTTGAGTCGCTTGAGCAGTTCATCAGGGGGTAAATCAACCATTTCTATCTCTGAGGCACTATCTACAAAACTATCTGGTACTGTCTCACGGACCCAGACGCCAGTGATCTGGGTAACAGCAGTTCGCCCGCTTTCTATATGTTGGATATTTAGTGTTGTATAGACATCAACCCCAGCTTCCAGTAGTTCCTCTATATCCTGATAGCGTTTTGGGTGACGGGAACCCGGCGCATTCTCATGGGCGAGTTCATCTACTATTACCAACTGAGGATGGCGCGCCAGCACCGCATCGAGGTTCATTTCGGTTAGCTTAATGCCGCGGTATTCTACCTGGCGGCGCGGTATAATTTCCATGTTTTCAAGAAGGGCCTCTGTCTCGACCCGTCCGTGAGTTTCTACAATCCCAATGACAACATCCGTATCTTTTCTCTTCAAGCGCGCGGCTTCGAGCATGGTATAGGTCTTACCCACGCCAGGAGCGTAGCCGAGAAAGATTTTTAGTTTGCCCCTTCTTTTTTGCTCTTCCTCGGCTTTGACCTGCGTCAATAACTCGTCGGGATTAGGGCGAGTATAGTCTTCAGCCATGCGATTCACATCTCCAAACCAATTTTATACCTTGTTATTGGCCAAGTCTATTTCAAAGAATCCAGCGCCAGATTGAGCTTTAAAACGTTAACACGCGGCTCTCCCAGGATGCCGAACTGACGGCCTTCAATAAACTGATTCACCAGGGCACTTACCTGCTCCTCGCTCAAACCGCGATATCGTGCGACACGGGCAATCTGGTAATCGGCAGCGGCAATACTGATATCCGGGTCAAGGCCACTGGCAGAAAAGGTAACCAAGTCTACAGGTATCGCCTCGTTATTATCCGGGTCGACTGTCTTTAAGGCATTTATGCGTGCCTGTATAGCTTCCAGGAGTGCCGGGTTTGACGGCCCATAGTTGGAACCGGAAGAGTTTGCCGCGTTATAAGGGACTGGAGTCGTTGCCGAGAGCCTCCCCCAGAAATACTTCGGATCGCTGAATGGCTGCCCGATTAGCTCTGAGCCAACATTCACTCCGTTTTCCTCAATCAGGCTGCCGTTCGCCTGATGACGAAAGAAAGTTTGCGCAATGCCGGTTACAAACAAAGGGTAGATTATCCCGGTGATGACCGTGAATATACCCAGGAATATCAGTGCAATTTTAAGCTGGCGTAACATATTTTTTTTCTTCTGTCTCCCCGTTTATGCCAAGTGCAATGCTACTAAAAACATGTCAATTAACTTGATACCGATAAACGGTGTAATCAACCCGCCGACGCCGTAAATTAAAAGGTTATCACGTAAGAGTCTGGCCGCCCCTAGCGGACGGTACGGCACGCCTCGCAAAGCCAGTGGTACGAGCGCCATAATAATCAGCGCGTTAAAAATTACTGCGGATAGAACGGCGCTTTCCGGTGTCGCCAAGTGCATGATATTCAATGCCCCCAGGGCAGGGTAAGTGGTGGCGAATGCCGCCGGTATAATAGCGAAGTACTTGGAAACGTCGTTGGCGATGCTAAAAGTGGTCAAGGCTCCCCGTGTCATTAGCAATTGCTTGCCCGTTTCAACGATTTCAATGAGTTTGGTGGGATTGCTATCCAGGTCAATCATGTTGGCAGCTTCCCGGGCCGCCTGCGTGCCGGAATTCATCGCTACAGCTACGTCAGCCTGTGCCAGGGCCGGGGCATCATTGGTGCCGTCGCCAGTCATCGCTACTAGTCGTCCGCCAGCCTGATGCTCGCGTATTAACTTTAGCTTGGCTTCTGGAGTAGCTTGCGCCAAAAAGTCATCTACACCAGCTTCAGCGGCAATAGCCGTCGCCGTTAATGGGTTATCACCTGTAATCATTACAGTCTTGATACCCATTTTCCGCATTTTAATAAACCGTTCTTTTATCCCGCCTTTAACAATGTCTTTAAGGTGAACGACACCGAGGACTTCGCCGTTACGCGCTACTACTAGAGGCGTACCGCCATTCTGCGCGATATTGTCCGTAATTGTTTTGAGTTCCAACGGTACAATCTTACCTTGCTCTTGAATATAGGCTGCGATGGAATCCGCCGCGCCTTTACGGATGGCAAGCCCTTCCATATCCACTCCACTCATACGTGTCTGGGCAGAAAACGGTATAAAGTGCATACTATGTTGTTTCTCGACAGTAATGTCTCCTCTTAACCCATACCTTTCCTTTGCCAGTACCACGATACTGCGTCCTTCCGGCGTCTCGTCAGCTAGCGAAGCCAGCTGCGCCACCTCGGCTAGCTCGCGCTCGCTTACCGTTTCGACTGGTATGAACTCCGTTGCCTGTCGGTTACCCAGTGTGATAGTGCCCGTCTTGTCCAAAAGTAATACGTCTACATCTCCCGCCGCCTCCACTGCCCGACCTGATAAGGCGATTACATTGCGCCGGATAAGACGGTCCATCCCAGCGATACCGATAGCTGGCAACAATCCGCCGATAGTGGTCGGAATAAGACAGACCAGCAGTGCCACCAGCACTGTAATCGTAATCGGTGTGCCTTGGCCATTGATATCAACGCTGTATAATGAAAACGGCAGTAGCGTAATGCAAACGACGAGGAATACGATGGTGAACGCCGCCAGCAAGATATTAAGGGCAATTTCATTAGGGGTCTTCTGGCGTTTGGCTCCTTCCACGAGGCTAATCATACGGTCGAGGAAACCTTCGCCGGGGTTAGCGGTTACGCGTACTATCAGCCAGTCCGATAATATCCTTGTCCCGCCGGTAACAGCGCTCCGGTCGCCTCCGGATTCACGGATGACAGGGGCGCTTTCACCGGTTACAGCGCTCTCGTTCACCGAAGCGATACCTTCGATTACTTCGCCGTCGGTAGGAATAATATCGCCGGCCTCGACTAAGAAGACATCATTCTGGCGTAACTCGTTGGAAGATACCGACTCATATTTAGCCCCATGTTTCGGTTGGTTGAGGCGTTTAGCTTGTGTCTCTTGACGCGTCTTACGCAACGCCGCCGCCTGCGCTTTACCACGACCTTCCGCCAGCGCCTCGGAGAAATTGGCAAATAATACGCACAGCCACAACCATAGCGCGATTCCACCAACGAAAGCAGAACTTGCCTCGCCGTGACCGAACAGCGCTTGCAACCACAAGACAGTTGTCAGTATGCTGCCGACCTCGGTGACGAACATGACCGGGTTGCGTATCATCCAGCGCGGATTGAGTTTGAGAAAAGCATCGACAATAGCGCGACGGTACAATCGTTGCCTTGGACGTGACGTTTTCTTCGAATATGTCATCGCCGGCTCTTCGTTCATTGGTTTTACATCCTGTTTTTGTGAGTTTTCTGTCATCTTAGTTACCTTATAAGTAAATGTTCCACGATAAGACCGAGAGATAAGGCAGGGAGAAAGCTCAACGCTCCGACAACCACGACTACCGCGATTAACCAGAAAATAAAGAGTGGCGTGTGTGTCGGGAGCGTGCCCGAGGTCACCGGCACTTTCTTCTTCTGTACCAGGGAACCGGCGATTGCCAATGCCGGGATTGCTAGCCAGTAGCGGCCGAAGAGCATAACAAAACCTAGAGCGATATTATAAAAAGTCGTGTTCGTGCCAAGACCGGCGAAGGCGCTGCCGTTATTATTACCCGCCGAAGAGAAGGCGTACAGCACTTCGCTGAAACCGTGGGCACCTGGGTTGAAAACCGCCGCCCTGCCTGCCGGCGTAGCCACAGCAATAGCTGTACCGAACAGAACTAGCAGCACCGGGATAAGTACCATTAGCGAAGCCATCTTCATTTCAAAGGCTTCAATTTTCTTGCCCAGGTATTCCGGGGTACGCCCTATCATCAGACCGGCCACAAACACCGCAATAATGACGAAAGCCAACATGCCATATAAACCGGATCCAACGCCGCCATAAACCACCTCCCCAAGCTGCATGAGCCACATCGGCACCAATCCACCCAAAGGTGTGAACGAATCATGCATTGAATTTACAGAACCACTTGAAGCGCCGGTCGTTGCCACCGCCCACAGGGCTGAGTTGGCAGCGCCGAAGCGCACCTCCTTGCCTTCCATATTGCCCCCCGACTGCACGCTGCTGGTTGACTGTGTAACGTTAAGCCCTTCCAAGGAAGGATTGCCGCGCTGCTCTGCCCAAACGGATACCGATAGCATCACCACAAAAATGATGGTCATTACAGCCAGGAGTGCCCAGCCTTTGCGTGTATCTCCGACCATTTTGCCGAAGGTGTAACACAGAGCTGCCGGAATGAGTAGAATCGCCAGCATCTCCAAGAAGTTGGAGAGGGGGGTGGGGTTTTCAAAGGGATGGGCTGAGTTAGTACTAAAGAAGCCGCCGCCATTAGTGCCAAGCTGCTTGATAGCCACCTGGGCAGCCGCCGGGCCAACGGCTATCACTTGCCCATTTACAACCTGTCCGCCGGCATCTTGCGTCGATTGTACAAGTGTTATTTCCTGGGAGCCATGAAATGTCTGCACCACGCCCTGCGAAACTAAAATTACCGCCAGGATTATCGATAGCGGTAGCAGGATGTAAAGGACGCTGCGAGTCATGTCTACCCAGAAATTGCCTATTGTCTTGACAGAGTGCCTTACAAAGCCACGTATAACAGCTACCAATATGGCAATGCCCGTAGCCGCGGATAGGAAGTTCTGCACAGTGAGTCCAACCATCTGGGTAAGATAGCTCAGGGTGCTCTCGCCGCCATAGCTCTGCCAGTTGGTGTTGGTGGCGAAACTGACCGCTGTATTGAAGGATAGGTCAGGGCTAACTGCTCCTAAATTCTGGGGGTTAAGGGGTAGGGCGGATTGTAGCCGCTGTAAGGCATAAACCAAAAGTAAGCCTGCAACATTGAAGAGCAACATGACAATGGCGTAGGTTTTCCAGTTCATCTCTTCATCTGAACGTATCCCGACGATACGATAGATAAAACGCTCGATACGCCCAACAACGGGCGTCAGGAACACGCGTTCGCCCTGAAAGACATGTGACATGTAGGCTCCCAATGGTTTGACAAGGAGTAACAAGACAAACAAATACAGCCCGATTTGGAGCCAATCGAAGACGCTCATTTAAACCACTCCGGTTTGAGAAGCGCCAAAATGAGGTACACTAGTAAACAGATTGAGACTACTCCCGAAACGATGTAGAGAATATCCATCTTATGACCTCATCAATCGGTTGCAGATGAGTACCAACCCAAAGGCTATCAGGAAAAATAACAAAATCAGGCCTAGAGAAACAGCATCATTCATCGACCATATTCTAATAAAATGGCCGTCAAAGAGGTGTCAAGAAAACGAAACAACACCTCAAGAAATTATCAAGATGGTTCGCGGTTTAACAGAGGTCGATAAGTGGCTTTTTGCGGGAGTGGAGTTCGCTTTTAGGGGGATACCCTCGTCTCCTTGTCCAAGTTTTTAGATACAAAAAAGCCCTGGCTTATTACGGCCGGGGCTTTATCATTTCTGGTGGAGACGGGTGAGGGTTGGGCTCCACCTACCCACATAGCTAAATTAGTGCAAAAGCGAAAGGCTTTCGCGGTTTCTTTTTGTGGGAGAACGTAAGAACCGAACTCCCGAACTCCGCCTACCCACAATTATAAAAAAAAATTATAGCTGGACTTGAGTTGAAGTTTTCTCATCTCGAACATTTCGGAAGTCACAAAATACTTCTTTGTTACCCTAACTAACAATCTGAGGTTATTTTATTCATATTGTTTACCACCAGAAAAAGGACCGGGAATATACAGGTTAGGAAACAAGACCTAAATAATAAGTATATTCCTCGCTAATAGGGAAATTTTTATACTAGATTATTTTTAATAAGAGCCAGGTTAGCAGCGCGTAGTCCGTACATACCGTGTACACCCCGCCCGGGTGGAGTTGTGGCAGAGCATAAAAAGATATTGTCTAGTAAGGCATCTGAGTTAATGTTTTTAAAGCTTACTTCACTTTGAGCATTTAGAATGCTGCGTATAGTAATCAAACCGGTAAATTTATTGATAGCATGTAACTCCATTGCATCCGCCTCCTTTTGTGACTTGTTTAAGAGTCGCCCAAGATAAAGAAATGGCTGTTAATTTATTTTTGTTAGTTTATTTCCATTCATCTGTATTCTTTCTGTACTATCAAAACGAGCGAGAATGAAATCGGTCACCAGAACGCTGATGACGGCAGTATCAGGTTTGTTAAGGAACTCTTCCAGCGAAGGATGTTTATTGAGATAGGATCGTACCAGTTCACCCCTTTTTTTACCAGCCAATTCTATAGCGGTACCGATAACCGTGACTGCCAGTGCCCGTGTAAAATCTGACTGGTTATTGCTTCGGTTATCAATAAGCAAAGCTATCTTGTTGTTGGAAACGATGTTATGGTATTTCAATGTATCACGATTTGTGGCGAATAGTATATGCTCTAAATTATCAGAGACGGCAAATGCTACCAGATTGGTATATGGTTGCTGGTTATTTAGGGTGGCGAGTACAGCAAAGCGTTGTTCCCTCAATATCTGGTTTAGTAATTCTTTTGCTATTAGGTGATTACTCATAACAATATCCTAACACCATTACCGGTAATCTGATATAATACCCCATTCTTCTATTTTCTCAAACCTTCTATCAGTAGAATTAAAATATATGTGTATCGGGGCATTATCGAGTTCAGGTTTCTTTTCAAATATAGCTCTATCGCCATATCTGATAGATTCTAAAACCAGAGGCAGTTCAGATTGAAAGATTTTGTATCGAAATTTAGCAGTGCCGAAGGCAAATCCTCCGCTTACGTGACAATATACTTTTAAAGCCAGATTACCTCCATCATCGGAAAGATTAGCCAATACCTCATCTCTCATCAATCTGGTATAAAGCCTGGAAGTGTCTTTTGTGTTATATTCGCTGCCTATTGATAA
Source organism: uncultured Chloroflexia bacterium (assembly GCA_963759785.1). GTDB lineage: Bacteria > Chloroflexota > Dehalococcoidia > Dehalococcoidales > RBG-16-60-22 > RBG-13-51-18. The sequence goes on along the minus strand of CAVXAM010000007.1, from coordinate 427,172 downwards.
GAAAAGGTCACCTGTTCTATCAGAGTGGGTTAATGTATAGTATCTGGGTAACATTATTTCTTCCGGAGAAGTACCGGTTAGATACGTGACATGTAGTTTATCCGGATTAAACCGCTGCATATTAACCTGACTATTTGAACAATGCCGCCCACACAATAGCATCTAAAACAGCCGTATGGAAAGCAAAATAACCGCTGCCGACAACTGCTAGCCAGTAAGCTGTACCGGGCACTTTCCCCTGCATTGTGAGTAGCGCCACTAAAAGCGATATTGAGGCCAAGCCGACTACTGCAAGAACTACACGAATCCAGATCCAGATTCCTGTACTGGGATTGGAAACATAAATGTTAGTCAGCGGCATCCAGAATGTTGATGCTATCAGTATGCCTAGAAATATAACGTAAAACATGGTAAAGCCGGAAACGCCGGCGATACTTACCTGGGCCGGTTCAAGCCGGAAGAAGATGTAATAAAGGAAAGCGAAATAACCGAGAGCCGATATGATCATAGACACGGTATATACCGGCCTGATGTTCTCCGGCACACCGCCCCATAATATACTCGCTCCGCCAGATTGCCCTCTTAAACCAAAAATATAACTTAAAATAACTGCTACCCCTCCAAGAATGTTGATAATCAATAGGATTACTTGCTGTGTACCCATAGTCTTACTCCTTTGTATGTTTTATCTCCCTAATCTTTGCGCAGAGCCGCCAATAGTACCCCCGGTCCGCCGTGAACTCCCAGACCAGCCCCGAGTTCGGCAATAGCTATCTTTTCTTCCTGGATAAATTCACCAAGGCGGTGTTTTAGTTGTTTTGCCTGGCCGACGACCTGGCTGTGTACAATCATTAGCTCTTTTATTGGGGTGTTGTTCTTCACAAAATCGTAAATCCTATCCGCGCCTTTACTCACGGCGCGTACCAGTCCGGCCCGGACAATTTCACCTTCGTGAAAGGTTAAAAGAGGCATCACATGTAAGAAGTTTGAAGCTGCGGCAATTGTTTTATTTACGCGGCCGCTGCGGGCCAGGTATTTCATGGTTTCAAACATACCAAACATGCGGACTTCTTTGACTGCCTTATTTGCCTCGTTGACCACTTCAGCCATGTTTGCACCGGCCTGAGCCGTCCTGGCGGCCGCCGTCACCACCAACCCCAAACCGCCGGAATTGAGACCGGAATCTATGATTTCAATAGGGCACTGACTCTTAAGTGTTTTTTTAGCAATATTTGCCGAGTTACATGTACCGCTGATCTTTGATGAGATATGTATGGAAACTATACCGCTCTTGTTATCGCAATACTCACTGAAAACCCCTGTAAAATCTTCTGGGTTCGGCTGGGAGGAAGCTGGATGAAATAGTGAAGAAGCGAGCATCGAATAAAACTCATCCTTGGTGATATCAACTCCGTCGCGGTAGGTCTTTTCGCCAAAACGCAGGTATATCGGCACCACCCTGATGCCAAGCTTTTTAGCTGTGCATTCCGGCATATCTGCAGTGCTATCTGTTATTACCTGTACGTTCATTTCCCCCTCCCCCTTATGTCATATTATAAACTGTCTATTATAAAGGTCTTCTCAACCAAGAAGACGATATTTATTACGGAACCAATATAACACTATTTACATCGGATCCTGTTTCATCATACTTTACCGGTATCTTCCTTGTTTAGTTCATCAATAAGCGTAAGAATTTCATGGCTCTTGGGTATATCTGCCATTGACTCTCCAAAGTGCGTGTATCTTATCTGTCCTTTCTTATCAACTAATAAACTGGCCGGCATGCGTCCCAACTTAATCAATTTTACTTGCTGACCATACGTATCTGCGATAACATGTTTCGGGTCGGCAATGCCCGTGAAGGGCATTTGGTGTTCATCCCACCATTTTTTGAATTCTTCAGAGCCTTCCGGCCCGATGGCGATAATTTCGGTATTCCGGTCAACGAACTTTTGATATTCCTGGCGCAACTGCGCCATATGATTACGGCAGTAAGGTCACTGAAAACCGCGATTAAACACCAGCATCACATTTTTCTTGCCTTTATATTCCGAGAGTCTGATCGAACGTCCCTCAGTATCGCTGGCATTGAAGTTCGGAGCAATTTTGTATTGTTTTTTATCTCTCATAAATATCCCCCTCCATCACATCTTTAAAGCCGTTCTACCGGATATATCTACGATACTAGGACGACATCAGCACCGGGAAGAAAACTTGCCAGGCAAGTAAAGCTTTTGCGGTTAGACTAAGAATGATATACACCTTTTCACCGAATAGGTAATCCCGCCAGGGGCCTACCTGTTTATATTGCAGTATCATGTTAACTGCAAAACAGTTGAAGAAAACGAACAGCGAAACGATTATCCCGTACACAAACCCGGGGGGTGATACACTTACTCCAGGGGCAATGACATAAATAACTATTGCGATCCAGGGGATAATCCCGGCAAAACTGCCGAACAAGAATGGTATCCAGCTTGGCTTACCCGGTTTTTCGTACTTTTCCTGTAATGCGCCAAAAAGTATCATGGTAGCATTGACGCCAAAGATGGCCAGCAGGGCGGCGATGTCGCTGATGCCACAAATTTGGGAAATAAGCACAATCATGATGGAAGAACTGAGGAAATACTCTATCCAGCGTCCGTAGTTACGGCTCTGGAGAAGATTGCGCTTATACCATGGAAAAACCCAGGGCGACGCGATTGTCAGTAGCGCTATAGCTGAAATTGCCATGAAAGCGAAGACGCCCCAGCCTGTCTGGATATTCCATATGTAGTGAAGCGTTGTCGCACTACCGGGTGCTCCTTCCATGAAAGTTGCTGTTACCGGTAGAGAGAAACTATTGGTGAGTACTGCTATTAGTACTGCTTGCACAGCTAGGATTAAGCCGACTACGATATTCCAGATGCGTAGCTTGCCAAGACGTTTTTCTACGGATTGGTTGGTAACCATTATTACTCCTCCTTTATTTCAGACCCTTCACGAGGTCTATGTGTCAGCGCCGTGTTCTCCTCGATAGCCTCTATAACTTTTCCTTTTTACAAATTTGATAATATTGTTACAAAAAAACGGGGTAGAGTTTTTTGTATATAGGCATCGGGACCGACATATTGGTGAAAAAGTCTTTCAATTCTGGCATTTTGCCTCCCCATTCCTGGTGGGTTTAATTTAGTAATACTCATGTTTTACAGCTGGTTGGCAATCTTGAGAAATAAAGTAGCTAAAGTCTTACGCTCTTCGGATGTGCCCGCATCCCACATCGCTGTTATCATTTCTTCACAATATATATTGGAGGCACAGACTTTATTGTCTAAAAATGCATTGAGCTTTATTAGTAAATTGTTCACAGTTTCATCTTGATAATACGTCCGGCTATTTTCAATGGATTGTTTTAGCCTGTTTTTCCAATCGCGCCATCCATCCGAAAAATTCATCGATTCTATACATTTACCGGCTGTCTCCATCTTAAACTCCTATGTGTCCCCAGTTTTTATTTAAAGTGTATGACCTGATTCATCACCATGTTTTTATATGTCGTAATTTATAAATCCAGTGTAATATTTAAAACATACATTTAATGTGATATTACTCACAAAAAATATCCATTTATTGTTATACTTAAGCTCTCCTGCTCTATTTACCGATTGATTTATAGCGGCGGAGAGCTAGAGTGAGAAACACGAGGATAAGAGCACCATCCCAAACCAGAGTCTTCCACAGTGACGCAGATACACTTCCCCCAAGGGAAAGAGCGCGCATTGTGTCTACCATAGGCGTTACAGGGTTAATATTTGCAAAAACCTGTAGCCATGAGGGCATTGTCTCGATGGGCACATAGAGTGAACTGGCAAATACAAGGGGGAATACCCAGACAAAACCGGCTACCTGGGCTGTCTCTACATCTTTTACCGATGTACCGATAAATACACCCACCCACGTAAGAGCAATGCCAAAGAGTATAATCAGCCCAACCCCCGTAAGTATAGGTAACACTCCGTTTTCAAATCGGAAACCCATGATGCTGCCTACTACTATGATAAGTGTTATTAATATGGTGTAACGTACAGCGTCGGCAATGACCCGGCCCGTAATAAATGCCACACGTGACATTGGTAGGGAACGAAAGCGATCTATCATTCCTTTAGCCAGGTCCTCGGCTAATCCGACACTTGTTTGCGTAGAACCAAACACCACGGTCTGTACCATAAAACCCGGTAAAAAGTATTGAATATAAGCGATACCACCGGTACCAATAGCGCCTCCAAAAACGTAATTGAACAGGAGGAGCAGCACTACGTTCAATAAAGCGTTGAAAACAAGCAATTGCGGTAGTCTGATGTACCTAATCATGTTCCGCCGCGTCATGACACCTATATCTGATAAGGAATTAATGATATTTGAGTTAGCTCTAATATTCATCTTTTACCTCGCTTGGTAACAGAGGTTTCTTGTTTTGACTCCGTGTTTTCTATAGCCGTATGCCCGGTGATAGATAAAAAAACATCGTCTAGGGTAGGTGGTTTTAAAGCAAGCTCAACAATGACGATTTTTTGAGCATCGAGGCGGCGAACTACTTCCGGTAATAAGGATGGGCCTTCAATAGCAGGCAGTGTAATTTCTCCAATGTCCGGATAACTCATTAATCTATCGCCGGCCAAATCTCTTAAAGCATCATTGGCTTTTAATATTTCACTGCGGTCGGCAATCCTGACTTTAACCAGGGTGTCACCACCGCAGCACTCCTTTAATTCTTGATTGGTTCCTTCACGCAGAATCCGTCCTTTATCGAGTATAGCGATTTTATTAGCTAATCTATCGGCTTCTTCAAGGTATTGTGTAGTTAGAAAAACGGTGTTGCAGTCTTTTGCTTGAGCGGCGATGACTTCCCAGAGTCCCAGGCGACTGCGCGGGTCAAGTCCAGCTGTCGGCTCATCAAGAAAAAGAATAGATGGCTTAGCTACCAGTGTTGCTGCCAGATCAAGACGACGCCGCATCCCACCCGAATACGTTTTAACTCTCCTGTTTGCGGCATCTGATAGTCCGAACTGCTCGAGTAATTCTTCCGCTCTTGCTCTAGATTTCTGTTTTCCCAGGTGATATAGTTGACCAATCATTTCCAGATTTTCTTTTCCGGTGAGGATTTCTTCTACGGCCGGGTACTGGCCGGCAAGTCCCATTATCGATCTTACTGATTGGGCTTGACGAACCACGTCATAACCGGCTATATGAGCGCTTCCAGAGTCCGGCTGGAGTAAAGTTGTTAAAATACGCACCAGGGTCGTTTTACCCGAACCGTTAGGCCCCAGCAACGCAAAAACCGTACCCGGTCCAACCTTCAAATTGATGTTATCCAGCGCTTGCAGCTTCCCGAAGCGCTTGTTAATCCCTTCAATACTGATAGATGCATCCGTGCACACTTCGCGGCTTAACCCGGTTTCAGAAATGTTTTCCAAATGTACCATCCTTTACAGCTACCCTCAACAAAAAATCAGGAATATCATATTAAGACTTCTTTCTTATTTGTGCAAACACTATTTTAATGGTAGTTGTTCTGTAATCGCTTTAATTAATTGGCTTTGAGCTTCAACCAGTTTCTTGTATTTAAACTCAACTTTTTTGAAGTCTTTTGATAAAATTGCTTTTAGAATATCTCCTTCTATTTCAACAACTTCAAGACGCTTGTAATAATCCATTGTCTCTTTCAAGTGCGCTATGACGATTTTCCCTGTAAGAACGGGGTGGTTGTTTGTTACGTTGGCATCTTCATACATGGTGCCGTGCTCAAGTTCGACTTCCAGTCCTTGTTTAAAATCTTCCAGAGGGATATTAACCTTTTTCTCATTCACGATTTTCAAGATAGTTAAAGCTTCTTTATCCATCACGGTAGGTTTTTTAATTTCCGTCCAGTCTCTAAATCCTAGCTCTTTACATACGCGCTGGACTTCTTTTTTAGATATATAGTCTGGCAGATTCATAATTATCATCCTCCTCATAAAATGTATCTCCACGCTAGAAAACACTAAGACTAATACTTCTTCGACTCTTGGCACTTTGTACATAAACCAAGCAGTTCCAGACGCTGTTGAGTAATTTTAAAACCGGTTTTTTGGGCTATCCTCTTTTCAATTGACCTGTCTACAGGCTCATCCAAATCAAACATATCACCGCATTTCTTGCACCTAAAATGATAGTGACTCTCCATATTCCCATCGAACCGACTTGTGCTACCGGCGAGTTCTAATTGATAAATTTCCCCGGCTTCTGCTAGAGATTTTAGATTGCGATAAACTGTTCCCATACTAATATTTGGTATTTCTTTTCTGACCTGCTCATATACCCAATCTGCCCTTGGATGTGAATTAGTGTTCATCACAACTTTTAAAATAGCATCTTTCCTTTTTGACTTTCTTGACATATCTCCTACTTCATCATTATAATAATAGTAACTATTACTATATTATTACGGATTTAGTTTACAATGTCAAATACAATATTGAAGGGAGGAGAAAGATGCCAGAAAAGGATGAAATAAAAAAGAAACCATCTACTATTACTAGCAGTGGCACGTTAAACCGAGACTGGTGGCCAAACCAATTGAAGCTCGATATCCTGCGTCAGCATTCTTCCGAGTCCAACCCGATGGGTGAGGACTTTAACTATGCAAAAGAGTTTAAAAGCCTCGACCTGGGAGCCGTAAAGAAGGACCTCCGTGAACTCATGACGAAGTCGCAGGATTGGTGGCCGGCGGACTTCGGCCACTACGCACCGTTGTTCATTCGTATGGCGTGGCATAGTGCCGGCACTTACCGCATGGGAGATGGCCGCGGTGGTGCTAGCAGCGGCCAACAACGTTTCCCACCTCTCAACAGTTGGCCTGACAACGCGAACCTCGACAAGGCGCGCCGATTGCTCTGGCCTATTAAGCAGAGATACGGCCGCAAAATTTCCTGGGCTGACCTTATGATTCTAGCGGGCAACGTCGCCTTGGAATCTATGGGTTTCAAGACCTTCGGTTTCGCTGGTGGTCGTGAGGACGTCTGGGAACCGGATGAAAGCGTTTACTGGGGTTCCGAAACCACCTGGCTTGGCGACAAGCGATACTCCGGTAACCGGGAACTTGAAAATCCGCTGGCCGCCGTGCAGATGGGTCTAATTTATGTTAACCCGGAAGGCCCTAACGGCAACCCGGATCCGCTTGCGGCCGCCAAGGATATCCGTCAAGTTTTCGCCCGTATGGCGATGAACGACGAGGAGACAGTGGCCTTAATCGCAGGCGGCCATGCCTTTGGTAAAACTCACGGTGCAGGCAATCCGTCGCTGGTGGGCCCCGAGCCTGAAGCTGCCCCTATCGAGGAGCAAGGTCTAGGCTGGAAGAGTAAATTTGGCACGGGCAAAGGCAATGACACGATTACCGGCGGACCGGAAGTCATCTGGACTAACACACCAACGAAGTGGAGTAACAACTTTTTCAGGATTCTGTTTAGTTTTGAATGGGAATTAACCAAGAGCCCCGCCGGTGCATACCAATGGAAGCCCAAGGGTGACGCAGGCGCCGGCACTGTGCCGGATCCCCACGACCCGTCAAAGCGTCGCGCACCAGGCATGCTGACCACTGACCTCGCCCTAAGGTTTGACCCTATTTACGAGAAGATTTCAAGACGCTTCTACGAGCATCCGGATCAGTTAGCTGATGCCTTCGCCCGGGCGTGGTTCAAGCTAACGCACCGCGATATGGGCCCGCGCTCGCGCTACCTCGGCTCGGAGGTCCCAAAAGAAGAGCTTATCTGGCAGGACCCCATCCCCGCTGTCAATCACAAACTGATTGGTGCACGAGATATCGTTTCTCTTAAAGCTAAAATCCTGGCTTCTGGCCTTTCAGTATCAGAACTGGTTTCAACCGCCTGGGCATCGGCGTCCACTTTCCGCGGCTCCGATAAGCGCGGTGGGGCTAACGGTGCCCGCATTCGTCTGGCGCCGCAGAAGGACTGGGAAGTCAACCAGCCCGCCCGGCTGGCAAAGGTGCTCAAGATCTTAGAAGATATTCAGAGCGCGTTCAACAAAGCAGCTTCTGGCGGCAAGAAAGTATCACTGGCTGACTTAATCGTCCTGGCTGGTTGCGCTGGGGTTGAGCAGGCTGCGAAGAATGCTGGTCACAAAGTGACAGTTCCCTTCACACCGGGACGCATGGACGCCTCGCAGGAGCAAACCGATGTGGCCTCATTTGCCGTGCTCGAACCGGTCGCGGACGGCTTTCGCAATTACCAGAAGACCCACTATGGTGTCTCGGCCGAAGAATTATTGGTCGATAAGGCCCAATTATTGACATTAACGGCACCGGAAATGACGGTACTCGTTGGTGGCATGCGTGTTTTGAATGCGAACTTCGGACAGTCACAGCACGGCGTCTTTACCAAGCGGCCAGAGACACTCAACAATGATTTCTTCGTGAATCTGCTCGACATGGGCACAGAATGGAAGGCAGTATCAGATGACAAGGACATTTTTGAAGGGCGTGACCGCAAGACTGGCGAACTCAAGTGGACGGGTACCCGTGTTGACCTAATATTCGGTTCAAACTCCCAGCTCCGAGCCCTGGCGGAAGTCTACGCGAGTTCAGATTCCCAGGAGAAGTTTGTCCATGACTTTATAACGGCTTGGAATAAGGTGATGAATCTTGATCGTTTCGACCTGGCTAATCATTAGCTATGTATAAAGGTGGCGTTTCAATAAAATCTATGGTGCCGCCCTTAACAAAAAATAGGCTCGATTCCAAATCTGGGCCTATTTTTTTTATGAAGACGGGGGAGGGTGGGACTCCACCTGCCCACAATATTAGTACGACTTAGATGAATATCTAGTACTTAGAAGCCCCTATTTCTTCCATTTTGCCGGTTACCACAAAAACCACCCGTTCGCAGATGTTGGTGACTCTATCGGCGGCGCGCTCCAGGTTATGGGCTACCCAGATTAGTCGAGTAGCCCGCGTAATTGTCTTCGGGTCTTCCGCCATGAAGATGAGTAACTCCCTAAAAACTTGGTCGTAAAGCTGGTCTACCGAATCGTCTTCGGCGCTGATTTTCCTGGCGGCTTCAGCATCGCGGTTAACAAAGGCGTCCAGGCTGCGACGTAGCATATCTACCGTCTGTTCCGACATGCGGGGAATATCGATAAGCGGTTTGAGCGGTGGTTCGTCGCCAATCATTACGGCTATTTTGGCGATTCCCTCGGCATAGTCGCCGATACGCTCTACTTCAGAAACTATATTCAGTACTGCCAGGATAATACGCAGGTCGCTTGCCATGGGCTGCTGCGTGGCGATAAGCTCTACACATTTCTCTTCGATTTCAAACCTTTTCTGGTTTACTTTTTGATCGTCATTGATTATCTGCTGTGCCAGCGCCAGGTCGCGGTTCTTTAACGCTTCGATAGAACGTAATATGGCTTTACTGACCATGCTGCCCATCGCCAGGATATCATCCTGAATCTCTCTTAATTTCTTATGAAAAGCTGTCCTCGTTTCCATGCTATCCTCCTCTAGCTTATCCAAATCGCCCGGTAATATAATCTTCGGTTCGCTTATCTTTAGGATTAGTGAAAAGCTGTGCCGTCGGGCCATATTCTACGAGTACACCCGCCCTATCCGGCTCCATCATCATAAAAGCCGCCGTATCCGATACGCGGGCTGCCTGCTGCATATTGTGAGTGACGATAATGATAGTGTAATCTTCGGAAAGACCGCGCATCAAGTCCTCAATCTTTAGCGTCGCCACCGGGTCGAGGGCACTGCAAGGCTCGTCCATTAAGATTACCTCCGGCTCCACTGCCAGCACTCGTGCGATGCAGAGTCGCTGTTGCTGTCCACCGGAAAGCGCCAGACCGGACTGCCCCAGCTTGTCTTTGACCTCATCCCACAATGCTGCCTGCTTTAAACTCTTTTCCACGATTTCGTTGAGTTCACCGCGGTTTTTAATGCCGTGCCGCTTCGGCCCGAAAGCCACATTCTCAAATACCGACATCGGGAAGGGGTTGGGCTTCTGAAAAACCATCCCCACCCGCTTCCTTAACTCAGTAACATCGATTTTAGGATCGTAAATCGGAATACCGTCAAGCTCTACATTCCCCTCCATCCTAGCGCCGGGAATAAGGTCGTTCATGCGGTTAAAAAGGCGTAGCAGCGAGGATTTACCGCAGCCTGAAGGCCCAATAATGGCGGTGATAGCGCACGACGGGATATCCAGCGTAACATTTCTCAAGCACTGGAAATGCCCGTAGTAGAGATTAACATTCCCCGCTTTGAGCTTGGTGACGCATTTATCAATGGGTTTGGTTGAAATATCCGGTACGTTTATATTAATACTCATACCTATTTCCTCTGCCTTGTTTTAATTCTGATGGCCGCCGCTAAGATATCGAATGAAAGCACCACTATAAGCAGCACCAGTGCCACACCCCACACCGTTTCTTTAGGCATATTCGGAACATGGGCGGCTACCGTATACAGATGATAAGGTAGTGCCATAAACTGGTCCAGTGGCGACTGTGGCAGCGCCGGTAGCAGGAAAGCTGCCCCTACCACCAGTATCGGCGCGGTTTCTCCGGCGGCACGGCTGATAGCCAGCACCGCCCCGGTGATGATGCCTGGCATGGCTTGAGGCAAAACAATATGCCGCACTGTCTGCCATTTAGATACGCCAATGGCCAAACTGCCCTCTCTAAATTCCCTGGGTACGGCCAATAAAGCCTCCCTCGACGTGGTAATGACCATCGCCAATGCCTGGCAGGCTAAAGTCAGGCTGGCTGCCAGCAGCGATAATCCGAAGTGAAAAGCCAGTACGAAAACACTTAAGCCGAAGAGCCCGAAGACGATACTCGGTACGCCCGCGAGATTGACGATGGCTAAATTGATGAGTCGGGTCAGCCAGTTGTCTTTAGCGTATTCCGTTAGGTAAATCCCCGCCAGCACCCCGATGGGTAAAGCGAAGACGAGGGTGCCGAGCATGAGATAAAAAGTGCCGATAATCGCCGGTAAAATACCGCCGGCTTTACCTGCCTGTGATGGAAATTGAACCAGGAAATCCCACGTCAGCGCCCCGCCCCCCTGGACGACGGTATAAATAATAATGAAGAACACTGGAATCACCGTCAGGACCGTCGCCAAGGTCAAGAAGGTAAAGGCGGTGCGCTGCGATATTTTACGTGAGTTATATGTCGTCATTTATCGCTACCTCGTAAACTTCCTTTTCTGCCGCTCCAGCACTCTTTCGGCAATGATGTTTACCCCAAGCGTTAAAATGAACAGGATAAGGCCGATGGCAAAAATGGCCTGATATTGCACCCCGCCACGGACAGCATTACCGATACTATTAGCGATAGCCGCCGTCATCGCGGTCATCGGGTCGGTGGGAGAAGCTGGTACCGCCAGGGCGTTGCCGGCGACCATTAAGACTGTCATCGTCTCGCCGATAGCCCGGCCTATTCCCAGCATTATTGCCGCGGCTATTCCGGAAAGAGCGGCGGGGATGCATACGTGCCATATCGTCTCCCATTTCGTCGCCCCCAGGGCATAAGATGCTTCCTTAAACTCGCGGGGGACGGCATGCAGGGCATCCTCGGAGACACTAACGATAATCGGCAGGCTCATGAGTGAGAGCATAATAGCGGCGGTAAAACCGCACAGTCCAGTGTTCAGGTTGAATAGACTCTGTACGAATGGCGACAGCAGCGCCAACCCGATAAACCCCATCATCACCGACGGTATACCAGCCAGAATTTCTATAATGGGCTTGACTGTTTCGGCAACTTTAGGGGGCGCTACCTCGGACAAATAGGCAGCGCAAGCCACACCCACCGGAACTGCCACAGCCGTAGAAATCAGCGTAATCATTAAAGTGGACACGAAGAATGGTGCGATGCCGAAGATTGGCGGGTCGGCCAACGGATACCAATGCGTGCCGAAGAGGAAATCCCAGAGGTTGGTATGGGTAAAGATTGGTATACCTTCTTTGAGGAGTATAAATATAATACCCAGCAGGACTATCATTGCCAGTAGCCCTGCCAGGAATATCCAGCCTTCGATAACTCTTTCGCCCAACCGAAGCCGCCGCTGAAGTCTCCGACTGGGGACTCCGGCGGCGGTGGGGGCAGTATTTTCTCCCTGCATTGTCTTTTATTTTACACTTATTTAGCCAGTGGCACGAAGCCAGCGACTAACACTTCTTCCTGTCCTTCCTTGGAGAGGCAGTAGTCGATGAATGTCTTGATAACTCCCGTGGGCGCGCCGTTGGTGTAGTAGAACAGCGGGCGAGAGATAGGATAGGTGTGGTTCAGGGCTGTTTCCACACTTGGTTTAACCGCGGTGTCGGTAGCGTTTTTCTTGATGCCGAGGGCTTTTACGGTGCTGTTCACATATCCCAACCCGGAGTAGAAGATAGCATTAGCGTTGCCGGCAACCTGGGATATTCCTTCTTCTGTGGAGGGGAGCATCAGCACTTTGCCGCCGTACTGTAATGTCTTGTCCGCAGTGGGCATTCCCGGCATCTGCACTACCTCTTCCAGGAAGTAGGCGAAAGTGCCGGAGTTGTTGTCTCGGGAAAGGACGAGTATCGGCGCATCGTTGCCGCCGACTTCTTTCCAGTTGGTTATCTTACCGGTGTATATTGCTGAAAGCTGAACGAAGGTTAACTCATTTATGGGGTTAGATGGATTAACGACGACGGATAGAGCGTCAGTGGCTACCTGTATTTCATAGGGATTAACGCCCTTGGCTTTAGCCTGGTCTATTTCCGCGGCCTTAATCGCGCGGGATGCCTGGCAGATATCAGTAGTTCCGTCAATGAGGGCGGCAATTCCAGCGCCCGAGCCGGGACCACTCACCGCAATATTCACCTGTTGGTTAGCCTTCATGAAGTTTTCCGCCCATATCGAGCTTAACGGTGTAATGGTGTTAGAACCGATGATTTTGAATGAGCCGGTCAGCGCGGATGTGGTGGGATTAGTGGTAGGGGGATTCGTAGTAGTCGCGACGCTGCTGCAACCAGTAAAAACCAGGGCAGCCGCCAGTACGAGTGTCAGGGGCAGTAACCATTTCTTTACAGATTTGAACAATTTATTCTCCTTCTTATTTTTTTATCTTCTATTAATTATGTATAGCCGCTATCTCCTCGAGATACTCCGCGGCGAGATGGTGCCCGCTTAATGCCTCGGGATGTTCGGAGAACGTATGCAGGATTGCTTCGGCGGTAGCTATATTTGTCGCCAGAGGCACGCTATGCACATCACAAATTCTAAGTAAGGCCGAGACATCCGGCTCGTGAGGATGAGCGGTAAGGGGGTCGCGCAGGAAGATGACTGCATCAATGTCTTCATTAGCCACCATGGCGCCGATTTGCTGGTCGCCACCCAGAGGCCCGCTCTGCATCAGAGCAACCTGGATGTTGGTTTTCTCCATAATAAGTTGCCCTGTACTTTTAGTTGCTACCAATCTGAACTTGGTGAATTCTTCTTGGTGCGCCTTAACTAATTGCACCATATCATCTTTCTTTGTATCATGGGCAATTAAAGCCAGGGTGAATTTTTTCATCTTTGTTTCCTTACGCTTAGTATCAACCATGTCTATCTATACTTATAATAAGCATCGGAGTTTAAAGACGAATTAAGGGAATGTTAAGGTTGTGTTAAATTTGGGGAGATTATCGGCGGGGGAGGGTAAAAGTGAAAACGGAGCCTTTGCCTTCTTCGCTTTGGGCGTTAATTTCGCCGCCGTGGGCTTGAATAGTATGCTTGGCGATAGCTAAACCTAACCCGCTGCCGCTGCCGGCACGGGCTTTATCAGCTTTATAAAAGCGTTCGAAGACATGGGGCAGGTCGTCTTTAGAGATACCGATGCCAGTATCGGCGACGCCGACGGTAACTGCGTTTTTATTATAATCAGTAGTAACAGTCACTTTACCATCAGGATTATTGTACTTAATAGCGTTATGCACCAGATTGATAAGCGTCTGGCGGATTCTATCCTTATCTGCCGGTACAGATGGCAGACCGGACTTCAACTTTTTTGACAGTGCAACCTGCTGTCTTTCCACCAGTGGCTTCATTTCAGTTAAAACGTCATCTACTAGAGCATTGAGGTCAACTGATTCTTTCTTGAGCTTGGCTTCACCGGTCTCGATGCGGGAAAGCTGGGTCAACTCGGCAACTATCTGGCTTAGGTGGTCAACCTCACCCTCGATTCTGGTTAAGAAGTCGGCTGCTGTTTTCTTGTTATTCACCGCACCATCATGTAGCGTTTCAACCATCGCTTTAATGCCGGCTATGGGCGTACGAAGCTCGTGAGAGATATTCCCCACAAGGTCACGGCGCATTGTTTGCAGGTTTTTTAGTTCGGTGAGGTCTTGCAGCAGGATAAGAGTGCCGTTCAATCGCCCTTGGTTTTGGAGAGGTACCGCAATAGCTCTCAAAAACCGCTTATTAAGTCCGGACTCGAATTGCGTGGTTTGTTCGGTGCTTGTTTTCAGACATCTTTTCAATATCTCATCAACTTCATGGTCGTGAACCACTTCAATGACAGGCTTGTTAGTGACATTTACTTCTTTAAAGCCGAAGAGTTCACTAGCTGCTCGGTTTGCTAGGATAATATCCGCATTAACATCCGTCATGATAACGCCGTCAGCCATATTGGCGAGAATGCTGGAAAGTTTGGTCTTCTCCGCGGACATGGTATCCACCGTTGTTTTAAGGTTGGAGGACATCTCGTTGAAAGCTTGAGCAAGCTGACCGATTTCATCTTTTGTGGATACATTGATTTTTTGCCCCAGTTGACCGGCAGCAATCCCCTTTGATGCTTTGGTTAGCTGACGGATAGGTCGTGTCATTATTCGAGCGATAAGCCAGACCGCCAGCACCGCCAATACCGCAATGATGATAGTGGCCAGTATAATAATCCATGTTACACGGTTTACTGAGTCTTCCACGGTGGTGAGGGGCAAAGCCACTCTGGCTATCCCCACTACCTCATTCTGGTTTTTAATAGTCACTGCTACATACATCATCTGTTCTTTAAGAGTAGTGCTGTAACGGGTGCTCTCTCCTATACCAGTAGCTAAAGCGTCCTTCACTTCCGGACGGGTAGCGTGGTTTTCCATCGTTGTGGGATCTTCTATGGAGTCGCCCAGGACCATGCCGTCCGGACCGATAATGGTGATACGACTATCGATATCTTGCCCGATTTTCTTGGCTAGGGTATCCGGATTATCTCCTTGTCCGAGGAGTGATGGCATGGAGGCTTCAGCTGTTATCTTCGCCTCCTGTTCCAGTTGGAAACGCAGATTATCGAGTTGGGAGTTCCTTACGGAACTGTTAAGATATATTCCCAGTACCAACATACTGGCGATGATGAGTATAATTATCGGGATAGTGATTCGCCATTGGAAACTGCGCAATTCTAACCCTCCAGTTTATAGCCTGTACCCCTAATAGTAACGAGGCGTTTTGGTCGAGCGGGGTCAGTTTCTATCTTCTGCCTTAGCCACCGTATATGCACATCAACGGTCCTGGTATCGCCCCCGAAGTCATACCCCCAAACTTTCTCTAGTAGCTGCTCGCGACTGAAGACCAGTCCTTTATTCCTGGCAAGAAAAACAAGCAGGTCGAATTCCTTAGGCGAAAGCTCCAGTTCTTTATTTGCCAGCGAAGCGCGATGTCGGGCTATTTCAATCTCTATATCGCCGATTTTGATAAGTGCGGTCCCAGTCGCTGATGATACCATTTTCACTCGTCGGAGCATTGCCCTGACACGAGCTAGAAGTTCTCTTATGCTGAACGGCTTGGTCATGTAGTCGTCAGCGCCTATTTCCAGCCCGACTATTTTATCTGTCTCATCTGCCTTGGCAGTCAGCATAAGGATGGGGACCGCTGTCTCTTTACGCAGGATACGGCAAACCTCAAAACCATTGAGTTTAGGTAGCATGATATCGAGGATAAGAAGGTCAGGTTTTTCTTTGCGGGTTACTTCCAACGCCTGTTCGCCGTCACTGGCAGTGACAACATCATAACCCTCTTTGTGGAGATTGTACTTAATCGTCTCCAGCAGATTAGCGTCGTCTTCTACAGTGAGTATTTTACCGTTAGACATCTCTATGGGATAGTATAGGGCGAAAAAGGGAGCGCGGCAAATTCTGTTTGTGAGGTGAGAACTTTGATTGTAGGATGGTGGAGTTCGCTTTTAGGGGGATACCCCTTATCTCCCCGTCCAGGTTTTTAGATACAAAAAACCCCAGCTTATTACGGCCGGGGCTAATATTATGTCTGGTGGAGACGGGGGAGGGTCGAACTCCCCGTCCAGAAGAAGCTGTCCAGGATATGCTACAAGCTTAGTCAGCTCTTTAATCTTACCAGGCTTACCTCAACTGACCGAGTTAAGCCCGGCCAGCCGATGAATCTTTCACCGCTGCTATCGGCATTGAAGCGATGGCACCCCAACTTTTCGGCACCTAATCCTGACCCGTCGGGGTGGGGTCAGGTTAGATGGCAACCTAGTTTATTAGGCTGCAACCATTACTGGTTCTGCGTTTGTTTTTTTGCCACCAGTTTTAGGAGGGAGCAGCACCTCCGCCTGCAGTCCTGTAACGCACGTCCCCTGTCGAAGCCACGCGTCCCCATTTGTTAAGGTACTATATATATTCTAACGACTTTTTATCGTTCTGGCTAGTTCTCTTTCAGCTTCGCGGCGGCTGATAGCCTCGCGTTTATCGTAGAGTTTTTTACCTTTAGCCAAAGCAATCTCCACCTTGGCAATACTGCCCTTGAGATACATCTTAGTCGCCACCAGCGTCAGTCCCTTTTCCGCCGCTTTACTCGTCAGACTCAATATTTCTTTACGGTGCATCAGGAGTTTACGAGAGCGCAGCGGCTCATGACTCAAATAACTTGAGGCTTCGTATCGAGCGATATGGGCATTATGGAGCCAGAGTTCGCCGTGTTCGGGACGCACATAAGCATCGACGAGACTGACCCGTCCACCGCGAACCGACTTTATCTCGGAACCCGTCAGCGCGATACCCGCCTCGTAGGTTTCCCCGATAAAGTAGTTATGATAGGCTTTTCGATTGGTAGCGACGTTTTTAATAACCATATCTCCTAAGATTCTACCATATTAGGGAAATATAGGGTTGAAGCAATAGACCGCCCGAAACTACAATCTATTCTACGGTAATGCTTTTAGCCAGGTGACGCGGGAAATCAATCGGGCAGCCGCGCTCTTTAGCGGTAAAGTAAGCTAAAAGCTGTAAAGCGGTCAGGTTCACCACCGGCGAGAACAGTGGATCGATATCGGGCACGGTAATAACAGCATCCGCCAGTTCTTTCATAGTGTCGTCGCCTTCATTTACCAACGCGATGACCGGCGAATGGCGGGCTTTAATTTCTTTGATGGTGGTCACGCTAGCTTCGTAAGTATTATCGTTAGTCACTATCGCCACGACCGGCGTTTTTTCGCCGAGTAAGGCAAAGGGACCATGCTTTAACTCACCGGCAGCATAGCCTTCGGCATGGATATAGGAAATCTCCTTAAGTTTAAGCGCGCCTTCCAGCGCCACCGCGTAGTTAATACCCTTGCCGACGTAAAAAACGTTGTCATATTTCGCCAGCATTTTAGCGTGAGTGGCGATTTTGTCTTCATCGTCCAGCACCTGCTGCACCTTAACGGGAAGTTGCCTTAATCCCTGAATCAGCTCCTCCTGCCGGGTGGTTTTAGATTTCATGTAAGGTATTGCCAGCCAATACATGGCAATAATCTGCGCAATATTCGTCTTGGTAGCCGCGACGCTTATTTCCGGTCCGGCGCGGGTGTAGAGTGTTTTATCGGCGACACGGGTAACGGTACTGCCCACGACGTTGGTAACGGCGATAACGCGGCTTCCATTATCCTTAAGTCGTTTAACAGCTTTAAGTACGTCGCGGGTCTCGCCGGACTGCGTAATCACAATTGCCTGGTTGCCGGGGGAAGACTGCCCACTATAACTGAATTCATCGGCTAACTCAACACGCACCGGAATATCAACCAGTCCCTCGATAATATATTTGCCGACCAGACCGGCATGATACGAAGTGCCACAAGCCAGTATGATAATACTCTCCGGGCTGCCGCCTTCCGTCGTTGCCAAGTCAAACACCGGCTCTTCCGATGCCAGATACTCGGCCAGGGTATCGCGGATAACCTTAGGCTGTTCGTGGATTTCCTTGAGCAAAAAGTGTTCGTAGCCGCCCTTCTGGGCATCCTCGATACTCCATGAAATTTTATGCTCTTTACGTTTGATAACGGCGTTTTTTTGCTTGACTTTAACGTCGTTGGCGGTGACGATGGCGATATCGCCGTCTTCAAGGTAGACTACCCGGCTGGTATAGTCCAGTAAAGCCGGCACATCGGAAGCAAAGTAATTTTCACGGTCGCCGATACCGATAATCAGCGGGCTTTCCTGCCGGGCGGCTATCAAAGTGGATTCGCCAGCCATCATGGCAATCATGGTGTAAGCCCCCTCGAGCTGGCTGACGGCTTTAGTGACGGCTTTTTCAAAATCGCCGTCGTAATATTTTTCAATCAGGTGCGGGATTACCTCGGTATCGGTTTCCGAAGCCAGGATATGTCCCTCGGCGGCTAGTTTCTCCCGCAATTTCATAAAGTTGGTAATCGTTCCGTTATGCACTACCGCAATCCGCCCCTTACAGTCGCAGTGGGGATGGGCGTTAACTTTAGACGGTTCGCCGTGCGTCGCCCAACGGGTATGCCCAATGCCAGTCTGCCCGTCGTGGGACGGGAGTTTTTCCGCCAGAGCTTTTACCCGGACGACGTCTTTATAGACCTCGATATCTTTATTAGCGATGGCAATGCCGCAGGAATCGTAGCCGCGGTATTCCAGCTTGCCCAGCGAGTTTAAAAGTATCGGCTGGGCTTTCTTATCACCTATATAACCAACGATGCCGCACATATTATGTCAATTCTTTCGCTTGTATACTTAATAAACCAAACTGTGGTCAGGCAGCTGTCCGCTAATCAGCTTCATCAACTGAACCTGGCAGTAGTTGCCGACAATCACCCCCGGCTGGGCGGTGACGTTACTTTCAATCTTGCAGTCCTCGCCCATGATGACGCCGACGTTTATCCTCGGACTGGCGTTATTAACTCTAACCTCGCTCGGTCCGCCCAAAGCAGTGAATCTACCTTTAATAATACAGCCCTTATCGATGACCGAATCGCTGATAAAACAGCCGGGACCCAGATTAACATCGTCGCCGATAACGCTGTTTTTTATCTGGCTAAAAGAAGCCAGAACCACATTATCGCCGATGCTGGTCGCAGGCATAACGCAAACATGGGGCCCGATATCGCAGCCCCGCCCGATGACCGCCGGACCGTAAATACAAGTTCCGGCCCGGATAACCGTCCCCTCCCCGACCATTACTTTCCCCTTAATATTAACGCCGTCCTCGATAGTACCGCCGAGTCCGGTTTCGGTTTTTTGTAAAATAGCATCGTTCAAAGAAATAATGTCCCAGGGATAAACGACGTCGAGCCAGGTATGGGTGGTTTCAACGGCTTTAATGGGATAGCCTGCGGCGACCATGTTATTCAGGACGTCCGGCAGGTCGAGAACATTTTCCATGAACTGGAAGACCTCTTTGGTGAAGGTGTAGATGCCGGTGTTGACCATGTTGCTGCCGGCTACCTGGGGTTTTTCGATAATACCTTTTACTTTCCCGCCCTCGATGTTCACTACACCATAACGCACCGGGTCATCCACGCGTTTAACGAGAACCGCGGCCGGCTCGATACCAGTAAAGTCGGCAATCGTCGGCGCCTCGATGAGGTTATCGCCCGCTAAAACTAAAAACTCATTTTTAACGGCATCTTTCACCTGCGCCAGCGCATGAGCCGTGCCCAGTTGCCGCGTTTGGGTAACATAATTGATTTTCACACCGAATTGCTCGCCGGAACCGAAGTAATCGAATACCTGTTCTTTGCGGTAGCCAACGACGAGGACGATATCCCGAATCCCGACCTGCGCCAGAGACTCGATGATGTACTGCAAAATAGGTTTATCCGCGATGGAAATCATTGCTTTGGGCCGGGTAAGCGTGAACGGTCTAAGTCGCTGCCCCTCGCCTGCCGCCAAAATTACTGCCTGTTTCATAATCCACCCCTCATAATAACTTCGTGTTCGGTAAAATATTCCCCCGCGCCACCACCCCCGGACCGATAAAGGTATTATTGCCAATCACCGTGCCGACATTGATGCAGGAATTTATGCCGGTCTTAACGTTATCGCCGATGATAGCCCCCAGTTTATGCCGTTTGGTATCGATACCATTGACATAGATATTTGCTTCGTCGAGCCTTAAATTGGCGATTTTCGTACCCGCCCCGAAGTTGCATCCCTCGCCGATAACGCTATCGCCGACATAGTTCAAATGGGGTACATCGCTGCCATTCATAATAATAGAGTTCTTGATTTCTACCCCGGCGCCGATATGGCAATCATTGCCGATGGTCGTCGACGGGCGGATATAGGTATTAGGACCGATACGACAGTCCTCGCCGATGATAACCGGTCCTTCGATATAGGTGCCGGACTTAATAAGCGTGTTTTTACCAATTACTACTACGTCTTTCAGGACCACATTATCTTCGACTTTACCAAGATTTTGCGGCTTCAGGTTTTTCATCATTGTTTCGTTGGCGCGCAGTAAATCCCAGGGATAGCTGAAGTCCTGCCACGACTTTAGCTCTAAATAGCGAAGTCCAGCTTTTTTCGCCATCAATATCTTTAAAGAGTCGGTTATTTCGTATTCGCCGCGGGGGGATTTTTCTGTTTTAGCGATAGCGTCGAAAACATCTTTCGTAAAAAGGTATAAACCGGCATTAGCCATGTGGGAGGGGGGACGCTGGGATTTTTCATAGATACCGACTACTTTATCGCCAGCCAACTCGACTATCCCTAGACCGGCTGGGTCTTCAACTTTAAAAACGCTCATCGTGTTATGGGCGCTTTTGATTAACTTCTTAACATCGGCTCGATTAACAATGACGTCGCCGTTTATCACCAGGAAATTGCTGCCAACGATACCGGCAACATCCCGGATAGCGTCAGCGGTGCCAAGCTGTTTACGCTGTTCGGAATAAACGATTTTTACCTTCCATTTAGTCCCATCCCCGAAATAGCCGCGCACCTGTTTATCGCAATAGCCGACGACGAAGATAAAGTCAGTAATGCCCGCCGCTTTCACCTCTTCAAGGAGATGCTCCAGGATAGGCTTACTAGCGATAGGCAACATCACCTTAGGTCGCGTAGCGGTGAGAGGACGCATTCGCTGGCCTTCGCCAGCCGCTAAAATTACTGCTTTCAATTCACCTTCACCCCGGCATCGATAGATTCCTTGATTGCCTTGACACAAACATCATAAAGCTCGCGGGCGCGCGGCTCGGTTTTCGCCTCGGTGGTGATTCTTATTTTAGGCTCGGTGCCGGAGTTACGCACCAGCAACCAACTATCATCGAAGTTCAGTTTAATGCCATCGATACTACTCATTGAGAGTGGTTTTAGTTCTTTAAGCTTTTCTTCCAGAGTCTGCATAACGAGTCCCGGGTTGCTGATGCTGCCGCGATACAGCGGGTAAACGGGTATTGAAT
The DNA here is from genome assembly GCA_963759785.1 of uncultured Chloroflexia bacterium. Classification (GTDB taxonomy): domain Bacteria; phylum Chloroflexota; class Dehalococcoidia; order Dehalococcoidales; family RBG-16-60-22; genus RBG-13-51-18. Next base: position 405,490 of record CAVXAM010000007.1, on the reverse strand, counting down.
CTACAACCTCGGAGAGTTTATATTTCGTCGCTAACGAGGCAATCTGCGCCGCTGCGTAAATGCCGTCGGGACATAACGAAATTGACGGGAAAATCCAGGCGCCCGATGTTTCACCGCCAAAATCGCCGCCCTTCCGCAACTCTTCGGAGACGAAGGTATCGCCGATTTTCGTCCGCCGGACTTTGACTCCCATTTCATCAATCAAGAGCGAGGCGTCCAGCGTCGTTACCATGTCTTTAGCTTCCACCGCCCGCATTAAAATAGCCAGGAGGACATCGCCGGTGACAAATCTTCCTTTATCATCGACTACCATCATCCGGTCGCCGTCGCCGTCATGAGCGATACCTAAAGCAGCTCCTGATTTTACGACCAGGTCGCGTAATTCCTTTAAATTAGATTCGACCGGTTCGACACCGCGTGGAAAAAAACCGCTATAGTAGCAGTTTAGGGTTACTACTTCGCAGCCGAGTTTTTCCAACAGACGCGGCGTTATTTCCGCCGCTGCCCCGCAGCCGGCATCCACGGCAACCTTAATACCTAAACCTGAAGTAAAGTTCGGGATAATACCGTCGATATGGTTTTCGATAGCCCCCTGATAAATATCACCCTGTTTAATCTGCTCCCAGCCGGCGATGGCGCAAGACTCGATTAAAACCTTTTCTTCTATCTGGAGGCGCTGGAGCGAATCGAAAGACGAACCATCAGGGTTGAAAAGTTTAATGCCGTTATATTCGGGGGGATTATGGGAGGCGGTAATCATCACCCCGGCATCAAACTCGCGGGTGATATAGGCGAGGGTTGGCGTCGGCATTATCCCGCCATCCTTACAATGCGCTCCGGAAGCCAGCAACCCGGAGATGACGGCGTGCTTCATCGCATCCCCGGAGGTTCGCGTGTCCCTGCCGACAATGATATAATGATATTTCTCGCCCACAGCTATCCCCACTCGATATGCAGTTTTAAGTAGGTCTTTGCTGAATAGGGCGCGTATGCCGGAAGAGCCAAAAAGACTCATATTACATTTATTCTACTACTATCATATTAAATGTCAACCAAGTTCTTTTATATATTGTAGTTAAATTATTCAAACTTTAGAGTTACAAATGATGCATTGACAAATTAACATTATCGGCATACGATAATATTATTTTAAGAAGGAAATATTATGAAATAATGTACCTTAGGAGTAAATTATGGAAATATTCAGTTTACTTAAGAAAAAAGGCTTGGTCGATGAATTTAGTATAAAAAACAAAATAATGGATAAATGGAGTATGACTGATATTTTAAGTTTTAATGAAGAATTAGACTCTTTGATAAAACCAATAAACGAAATCACTAGTAAAGAATTGCCAAATTATCAGTTTATAGTAAATGCGGATTTAGGTGGACAGGACTATGGCGTATGTAGTGGTACAGGTTGTCGCATGGCAAGAGTTGAAGAATTAAGACACTTTTCTACTTTATGGGCTGATAAAGTATATTTACATAGCTATTTTGATAATCACAAAATTTTATCTGAATCAAATGGTATTTCTAAATCACAAATATCAGAAATTAGATTTAAACTTGATTATTCTACACATATTCTGTGCTTACTAAAACTACAACCTTTAATTGAAAAAGGAATAATTGAAATATACAATGGTTCTTCTTGGGTATGTCCAACATGTATGGCGGAGAAAATAGATAAATGCGAGGATATACAAAAATCATTGTTAAAGTATGAAGGTGTTTTATCTAATGATTATAGGGAAAAAACATCAGCTACAATAAAACGTGAAAACATAAAAAATAAAGAAATATACATTCTTAAAATGTCAGTACCTGAAGTACTCAATCCTCATAAAACAATAAATTATATCTTAACTCAATTACCTGAATGTTTAAAAGGAAAAAAATTAAGCATGACAGAAGCATATGCAATCAATAAATATGACTTAAAAAAAATGGGTATTCCAAACAAGCTTATACATGATCAAGTAAATAGTGTTATGTTTTCTCAAATATTATCCACTCTACAAGGATTAAAAGCATCATTTATGACCAACTCTCAATTGGAAGTAGACTTATTAAACTATATCTCAAATAATGATGTACACATAAATCATAATGAAATAATTCAAAGAGAATTATCTTGTGATATACCACTTATTCTAGGTGTTTCTCCAGAATATTTATTAGAAATACGAGAAAAAGACCACGAAGCTTTTTTGGTATATAGAGACTCAATAACAATGGCTATCAATGAATATTTATCTAAAGGTTTAAATATAAAAGATACTAGGCAACTTTATGGAGATATTATTCAACCAAAGCTAAATCTACTAAACCTTCAGATTAAGTCCATCAAAGACAGAGCTTGGCGTAACCTGAAAACAGACGTGACTATTTTGGTTACTTGTGGTGTTTTTGGGTTTTTGAGCAATTTACTTGCTTTCCAAATACCACTATTTACCGCTTCAGGAATTTCAATTTTGGATATTGTTAAAAATCTTAAAAGTAGTATATCTACTCCGGAAGAAGCAAAAACAGATAGTTTTTATTTTCTGTGGAAAGCATCGAAAAACGATGTAAAGTTACATAAAAAATAAAACTATCTAATATCTTTAAGTAATTTAATGTATCAGAGATAATACTTATTGATATACCGTAATTAGTTGTATTGTTTACAGTCTCGGGGAGCGATATAATAAATGGTGTAAGGGGAAAATATGGTAGAGCCTCATGATACTAGTTCTGACAGCGTAAGCACCTATGATGAGCTGCTGCCGGCCGAAATGGCAGCTAAAGCGCAGTCGATAGGCATTAAAAAAGCCAACCTCGATTTTCTTAGTACCTTTGCGCTGGCGGTCATGGCAGGGGCTTTCATCGCCCTGGGCTGTATTTTCTTCACCGTATCACAGACGACAGGCGGAGTAGCGATTCCCTGGGGTGTTAGTCGGGTTATCGGCGGTATCGCGTTTAGTCTGGGTCTGGTCCTGGTAATCGTGGGCGGGGCAGAACTTTTCACTGGCAACAACCTGATTATCATGGCCTGGGCGAGCCGTAAACTTTCAACCTGGCGGGTGGCGCGCAACTGGGGAATCGTCTATATCGGTAATTTATGCGGGGCAGTAGCCACCGCCCTCTTCGTTTTCTGGGGACTTCACTACAATATGGATAATGGCGGGGTCGGGCTAACCGCCTTAAATATAGGATTATCTAAAGTAAATTTAGGCTTTACGCAGGCATTAATCCTCGGCATTCTCTGTAACGCTATGGTCTGTATGGCGGTCTGGCTGACCTATAGCGCCCGCACCGTGATGGGGAGAATCATGGCGATTATCTTCCCAATCACCGGATTCGTTGCCGCCGGTTTCGAGCACTGCGTAGCGAACATGTATTTTATACCTTACGCGATTCTAGTAAAGGTCGGCGCACCGGATACCTTCTGGCAGAGTATCGGTACCACCGCCGTCAGCTACGATAGCTTAAACTGGGGCTCATTTATCGTGCACAACCTGATACCGGTGACGATCGGCAACATGATTGGCGGCGTGTTCTTCGTCGCTTTAGTTTACTGGGTAATCTATCTGCGTAAAAAGACCGCCTAACACTTGGTAGCTTTAACGCCCAGGTACTTTCCCACCAGCTCCATCGCGCAATACTGTCCGCACATGCTGCAGGCGGAACCGCTGGTGGCGCGCTGTTGATGTACTTTCCGTACCTTTTCGGGGTCGAGGGCAAAATTTGCCTGTTTATCCCAGTCTAGCTTTTTTCTGGCAGCAGCCATCTGTTTATCTCTTTCGGCAGCCCCGGGTATACCTTTAACAATATCCGCGGCATGAGCCGCGATACGGGCAGCCATCACTCCTTCGCGGACATCATCGACATCAGGAATGGCGAGGTGTTCGGACGGCGTTACATAGCAAAGAAAATCGGCGCCATACATCGCCGCCATCGCGCCACCGATAGCGCTGGTAATATGGTCATAGCCCGCCGCGATATCGGTCACCAGCGGACCCAGCACGTAAAACGGCGCACCCTTGCAGATAGATTTTTGCAGTCTAACATTGGTTTCAATCTGGTTTAACGGTATATGCCCCGGCCCTTCCACCATCACCTGCACCCCGGCTTTCCAGGCTCGCTCTACCAACTCACCGAGTGTTAATAATTCCTCGATTTGAGCGCGGTCGGTGGCATCCGCCAAACAGCCCGGCCGCATACCGTCGCCGAGGCTCAAGGTAACATCGTATTCACGGGCAATTTCCAGCAGATGGTCGTAATGTTCATATAAAGGATTTTCGCGTTCGTTATGCAGCATCCACCCCACCATAAAAGCCCCGCCCCGCGAAACAACATCCATTACCCTGCCCTGCTGTTTGAGAGTATTGATAGCCGACTGCGTTACGCCGCAGTGCACGGTTATAAAGTCCACGCCGTCGCGGGCGTTTTCCTCGATAGCGCCGAAAATGTCATCAACGTTCATTTTAACGATAGCGCCCTGCTCTTGTATCGCCCGGACGCCCGCCTGGTAAATCGGCACCGTACCGATATCACGGTTACTGGCATTAATAATCGCGCGGCGGATAGCGGGAATATCACCGCCGGTGCTTAGGTCCATCACCGTATCCGCGCCGGCATCTAACGCTACTTTTAGTTTAGCCAGTTCGGTATTAACATCGCCGTAATCAGATGATGTACCGATGTTGGCGTTAACCTTTGTGGATAATCCCTCGCCCACACCGCAGGGTATTAAGCCCTTATGGTTGACATTAGCCGGAATTACCACCGTGCCTTTGGCTATCCGCTGGCGGATAACTTCGACGTCAAGTCCCTCAACTAGAGCTACTTTTTCCATTTCCGGCGAGATATCGCCCCGTTGCGCAATTTCCAGCTGTGTCATAGCCATCACCTCCGTTAAACAATAAAACCAAGGGTGTTGCTGCATCCCTTGGTCTTACGGTTGAGCCGCTTCCCTACGCTCGTATTACCGAGTTCAGGTTCCAAGGGTCGTCCTACCGATTTCGGAAGGACTCTCAGCCTGGGAGCACCCCTAGCGGATACTGTCTTTTAATTATAAGATAGATTTTGCGGCAAAGCAATAACGACGGTTCAATTTTATACCCCATGTGAACTATGTTAAACTATCTCGATGTCCCGATATATGAAAAGGTAAACATCTGAAAATGAAAACCAATATACCAAACAACCCTATATCAAAGGACTATAAAGTAGTGCTCACTACATTTGTAGATAAATTAGTAAATACGGAGCAGGATAACCTGATTAGTATATTTTTAACAGGTAGCTTTGCCCGTGGTGAGGCTAATGAAAACTCGGACATGGATATTTGGTGTATATATAAAAAAATAGAGCCACAAACATTGACCAATGCAGGCACGATAGTACGAGATTCGCCGATTCATTATGATGAGTTTGAAATTAACGTTCAGTGTTTGACTTTGGACGAACTTAACAGCCGTCATTTTTCAAAGTTTATTTCTTATCCCATTATGTACCTTGAAAGCGTGTTACTTTGGGGCGATGATGTTCTGCAAAAAAACTTAGAAAACGAGGATGTTAAAAAAACATATAACGAATTACTGGCTGAAATTTTATTGAGTGTTAGGCACTATATTGCGGTGAATGAACCAGCTGAAAAATTGACGTATCAGAAAATTACAACATGGGTGTTGAACCCTCTAATGTTTGCGTTGCGTCTTGAAAGATATTTACATACTAATACATATCCTCTCACCAAGCTGGACTTAGCAAATGCTTACCATACTGTGCCAAAATCAGTTCAATACTGTATGAACAAAGAGCAATGGAACAATGATATTATTAATAATAAAGAGATGACCCTATATGCCCTGCATAATGAAATTGAAACACTAATGCGCGCAGAATAAGAATAATGTCCCGATATATCGTTTTTGCCATCGGCAGTTTATCGTTTCTACTGGTATCCATCAGCGGTACCAGCGTTTCGGTAGCCTTTCCCGTCATCACAGCGGACCTTAACGCCTCGCTTATACTGGCGGGGTGGGTCTTAAGCGTCAACCAGCTGGCAGGAACGGCTATCATGCCGCTGGCGGGTAAAGCCGGCGACATCTTTGGGGCGAAGCGCTGCTTTTTAATTTCCACCGCCGTTTTCACTATCGGGTCGCTCCTTTCTGCGCTGGCACCGAATATCTATTTCCTCATCGCCGCCCGTTTTGTCCAGGCGATCGGCGCCGGCGGTTTCTTACCGCTGATGTCAGCGATTGCCAGCGACCTGTTCCCCAACTCAAGACAGCAGGCTATCGGTTTATTCAGCAGCATCTTCCCCATTGGCATGATTATCGGGCCGAATATCGGCGGCTGGCTGGTGCAGTCTTACGGCTGGCGTTCGGTATTCTGGTTGAATATACCGCTCGGCGTGGCGGTATTCATCGCCATGTTTTTTATGCTCAAAGAAACCAAAAGGGAGGGCGGACAGCTCGACCTATCGGGGGCCGGACTTTTCACCGGGATGCTTTCCGCCTTCCTCATCGCTTTAAGCGAGGTCGGCAACACCGACAATAGTTCGTCACATATCGTGGCAGGGATATTATTTGCGGTAGCGGTAATAATGGGTTTCTTTTTCTTCCGCCACGAGGGCAAGGCTAAAAACCCGGTTATCGATTTACAGATGCTTAAAGAAAAACCGTTTTTCGCCGCCAATGTTTTTAACTTCCTTTACGGTATGGCGGTGCTGGGGTTAATGGGCTTTATCCCTCTCTTCGCCACCTCCATCTTCGGCATGTCCATTTTCGAGAGCGGACTAATCCTGACGCCGCGGTCCATTGGCATGATAGCGGCATCACTCGTAACGAGCATGATGCTGCCGAAGTGGGGTTACCGCTGGCCAATGGTAATTGGTATTGCCGGGACGGTTTTTTGCATGATATTGCTCGGTCTGGAATCGATGGGCATTAGCATCTTCGGGGCGGACGTCAGCGGCACGGTAACGCTGTCGATAATCATGCTGCTATCGGGACTGGCGATGGGTATTATCGCTCCGGCGGCGAATAATGCCTGTATCGAACTGCTGCCGACCCGCGTCGCCACGATAACCGGCGTCAGGGGTATGTTCCGGCAGAGCGGCAGCGCCGTTAGTATCGCGGTTACCGCTTTAATGCTGCAGAATTTTAACAATATAGGGCAGGGGTTTACCTGGGTATTTTACGGTCTAACGGCGATGCTGGTAATATCAATACCGTTTATTTTCGCAATGCCTAAATCGTGTGTTGTCCCGCCCCAGGATAAGAAAAGTATTAAGGTATCTCTCTAAAGAAACTTTATTTAAATGGCAGCGTCCACCGCGTGCCGGAATTATTCATAAAAAAGCGTTCGCCGAACTGTTCGGCTAAATAGGCTGAAGCTTCGAACCCCGTGCAATGTGAAACCCCTAAATACTGTACACCCATCGCTTTAAGGTCCGCCGCTGTTTTCTCCCAACGCGGCCGTTCGGCGTTAAGCAGGTGGGTGCCGCCGATGGCGGCGTATATTAATTCTTTTCCGGTTACTTTTTGCGCCTGTTTCAGCGTGTTAATAATCCCGTGATGAGCACAGCCTAAAATAACTACCAATCCGTATTCGGTATCGATAACTAACGCCAGGTCGTCCTTAAGCTCATCGGGCAGCATCTCGCCGGTTTTCTTATCAAACATACCGCTATCAATTTCTTCATAGTCCGTCAACATAGGAATTTCGCCGATGGTGAAAAAGTGGTCGGAGAGGCGGACGGGCTTATCGGTCAGGGTAAAGTGCGCCCCCAGATTCTCCAATAACTCGCGCTGGAAGGGCATGCCGCTATAGCGTTCTTTCCCCATCCCTTGACGCAACCGACCATACTTTAGCGACCAGATATCCGGATGGGCGATGACCTCAACGGGCTTTTTTATCATCATTAAGACTTCGCGCAAACCGCCGGTATGGTCGTAATGGCCGTGACTCAAGACAATTTTATCGACTTTAGAGAAATCGATACCGAGAAGCTGGGCGTTATGGACCGCGGCAATGCCGGCGCCGGTATCAAAAAGGATATTGACGCCATCTGCCTCAATAAACATGCTTAAGCCCCACTCCGCCAGAAAGCCGACGTCAGCAGTGTTTTCCGCCAGGGTTGTTATCTTAATTTCCATATTATTCATATTTTATAACGGCCAGCCCAGCCATTCAAAAACGCCAATCATTTTTAAGCCGATATATAAAAGTATGACGACGAAAATATACGTTAATAGTTTTCGGGGAATCCGATGGGCAACCATCGCCCCTAACTGCGCCATGATAGCCGCCGGGACGGCTAATAAAACCCAAGTTGTAAGGTTAATGTAGCCAACTGAATATGATAATGTGTCAGCAGCGTTGATGCCGTTGATGATATAACCGATAATACCGCCGATGCTGGTGAAAATCATTACCGCCAGGGAGTTGCCTACCGCCTGGCGTATTTTACACCTAAGGGCAATCGCGAGAATCGGCATTAACAATACTCCGCCCCCTACCCCTAACAGACCGGAAAACAAACCTACCGGTATTCCCCATAAAGCCCATATCCAGGGACGTTTTTCCGGTTCCACAGCCTCTTTTTCGCTGGTGGTTAAAAACATGCGGATGCAGCTGGCGATACCGATAACACCAAAGGTTATCTTTAGTGCGTTGCCGGGAATATAAGACGCTAGTGTAGCCCCGCCCATCCCGAACAAAAAGCCGCAACCGCCCATAATCATCGCCAACCGCCAGTTAACCGCCCGTTCGCGGTGATGCCGCCAGGCGCCGCTGATAGCTGTTGTTAGCACGACCAGTAGACTGGTCCCGAAAGCCGTTTTTATCGCTATATCCGGCGCGACACCCATATTGATATAGACGATGTATTGCAACGGCGTCATGATAAAAGCCCCGCCCAGCCCCAGCATACCGCCGGCAAAGCCTGCTAGGATTCCGGTGCCTAATAGTATGAAGATATTAGCTATCGACATGAAAAATTACTTTCCCAGCTTATCTTTAACCGCTTTTATCTTGCCCTCAATAGTTAGCGGTTTGTCAATACGCTCGTCGATGCGGATAGTGGTCACTACCCTTTTTGCGCCAGTATCGAAAGCTGACCGGTGCATCCGCTGCGCTAAAGCGAGGAGTTTTTCGAGGTCGCCTTCGATAATGGTGTTCATCGCGGTTAGTTCGTACTTAATGCCGGGTTCGTTTTTTAAAATACGTACCGCACCGGCGACGTATTCGCTGACCGAGGGTTTCGCCGTCCCCACCGGCACGACGCTGATATCTATCATCGCCATTGATGCCACCCCCTTAACTAAATATATGTATTCACATTCTAGTTTTTCACGGTATAAAAGACAATCGGGAATAAGCAGAATGGCTGATTAAACATAATATTATCCGAACTATAATCAAGATACCAAGTAAAGAATCTAAAGAAAGGAGTCAAAAGACGATGTCGCAGGAAGAGAATAAAGCCAAAGAACTCATGATGGTAGCTGAAGCCCTGAACAAAGGGAACATGGCGGTAGTGGATGAGTGTTTAACTCCGGACTTTATTTACCACGGGCCGTCTGGCGAGGTGAAGGGCATTACGAATTATAAGAAATTCCTCGCCGAATTACGCACTGCCTATCCGGATATCCACGTGGATGTTAAAGACATCGTGGCGGAAGGAGACCTGGTCGCTACCCGTACCCTTTGTACATTCACTTTTACCGGCAAAGTGAGTGCCACACCCCCGACGGGTAAAAAAGTGTCTATGTCCGGTACAATTATCGACCGTTTTAAGGGAGGTAAAATAGCGGAAACATGGGAGCACTATGACCGGCTGGACCTTTATCAGCAGTTAGGTCTTATTCCTGCTAATCCGCCTCCAAAGGCATCGTCCTAAAGATATAGTACTTATGCTGATAATCATTGCGCTTTCCTTTCTTGCCCTGACTTCGCCAAGTAAGCTACAATAGCGTAGAGCTATTAAAGGAGGATTTTTAAATGGCTTATGATACTACCAAAATGGCAGACTGGCAAATAGCCGAAGCTGCCTGCGAAAAAATGCCCACTCCCGCCGAGTGGCAGGAAAAATTGGGCCTGAAGAAAGACGAAATCCTTGCTTATGGGAAAGTCGGTAAAGTAGACTTTCTGAAAGTAATGGACCGGCTAAAGAACAAACCGGATGGTAAATACATCGAGGTTACAGCCGTTACTCCCACGCCGCTCGGCGAGGGTAAAACCACCACCACGATGGGCCTTATCGAAGGTCTCGGCTATCAAAAAGAAAGCGTCGGCGGCGCTATCCGTCAGCCTTCCGGCGGTCCGACGATGAACGTTAAAGGTACGGCAGCGGGGGGCGGTAACGCCTTATTGATACCCCATACCGAATTCTCGCTCGGCCTGACCGGTGATATCAACGATATTATGAACGCGCATAACCTGGCGATGGTGGCTTTAACCGCCAGAATGCAGCACGAACGAAACTACGATGATGAACAGCTAGCCAGACTTAGCCATATGCGCCGTCTGGATATCGACCCACTCCGCGTAGAGATAGGGTGGATTATGGACTACTGCGCCCAGGCGCTGCGGAACATCGTCATCGGCATGGGCTCCCAGAAAACCGATGGCTATATGATGCAGTCGAAGTTCGGTATCGCCGTTAGTTCTGAATTAATGGCTATCCTCTCTATCGTTACCGACCTGGCTGACCTGCGCAAAAGACTGGGCGAAATTACGGTTGCCTACGATAAGAAGGGCAAGCCCATCACCACCGAGGACTTACAGGTCGCCGGTGCGATGACCGCCTGGATGCACAACACGATTAACCCCACGCTCTGCTCCACCGCCGAATACCAGCCCTGTTTTGTCCATGCCGGTCCTTTCGCCAATATCGCCATCGGACAGTCCTCCATTATAGCCGACCGCATCGGTCTCAAAATGTTCGACTACCATGTTACCGAGAGCGGCTTTGCCTCCGATATCGGCTTCGAGAAATTCTGGAACGTTAAGTGCCGCTACAGCGGACTCAAACCTAACGTTTCTGTCCTTGTTGCCACCGTCCGTTCGTTAAAGATGCACGGCGGCGGGCCTAAAGTTACCCCCGGCGTGCCGATTCCTGAAGAATACAAGAAACCCAATCCCGGCTTAGTCGAAAAAGGCTGCGCCAACCTGGTGCATCACATCAATATCATCCGCGCCTCCGGTATTAACCCGGTGGTTTGCATCAACAGCTTCCCCACCGATTCTAAAGAAGAGGTTGAAGTTACCCGCAAGGCAGCCGAAGCCGCGGGAGCCCGCTGCGCCGTATCCACGCACTACGCCCAAGGCGGCGCCGGTGCGCAGGAATTAACCGACGCTGTAAAAGACGCCTGCAAAGAAAAGGTCAACTTCAAATTCCTCTACTCGAATGAGATGAAACTCCGCGAGCGTGTCGAAAAGATAGCCAAAGTCGTCTATGGCGCCGACGGCGTATCCTGGAACGCGACCGCTACCGATAAAGCCAAAGCCTTCGAGGCCGACCCGAAGTACAACGAATATGCGACCATGATGGTGAAAACCCACCTATCACTCACTCACGAACCAACCCTCAAGGGTGTACCCAAGGGCTGGACACTGCCTATCCGCGATATCCTGATTTACTCCGGCGCAAAATTCCTCTGCCCGATGGCCGGCGACATCAGCTTAATGCCGGCTACCGGTTCCGACCCGGCTTTCAAGAAAGTCGATGTCGATGTAAAGACTGGTAAAATCCACGGCTTGCATGATGTAAGCTAAAGTTAAAAATAACGGTCATTGCGAGGGTTTCATCCCCATGATTAGCCAAAAGCCCTCGCAATGACAACCAGGGAAAAACCCTTCGACAAACTCAAGGTAAATAGGGGGAGGTGCAAAATGCCGAAAGCGTTAAAATACATCCTATCACCACTGGTACTTCTAGTGATACTGGCGTTACCTTCTTTCTACGGCTGCGGCGGCGGTGAAACCACAACCACTACACCCGCTTGGGTAACGATACCCGTCGAACAACTAACCCAGCAGCAACTGCAGCAGATGCTCGCCGACTCCATCGACAAATACGAAAAACTCAATACTTATAAATTCAACATCGGTATGGATATCTCCACCAACGTTACCGGTGGGTTAAACCCCTGGACCTCACTCCTGAACTCGACAATGAGCGGCGGAACGAATATAGGTGACGAACAAACGCAGATGACGCTAGAAATGACCATTGCGATGACAGGTATGGGGCAGGATAACCAGGAACAGTCACTGTCTTACGACATATATGCCATGCCTGACTGGTTATACATGAATATGTCAATCTCCGGCTTAGGCGAACAATGGCTGAAAGTTAAAATGAGTTCCAGCCTGAAAGATTTACTCAACCTCGATGCCGTCGAACAGCAGATGCAGCCCCTGGAATCACCGACTAAAATTGAATATCTTAGAACCGAACAGGTCGACGGTATCGAATGTTACGTGCTCTCTGTCTCGCCCAGCTCTGTACAGCTGGCTGAATGGCTCAAAGGACAAAATGTCAATACAGGAAAAACGGATTGGGAGAACCTGGTAAATAATACCGATGTATTTAAGAATGTCTCGCTCCTTTACTATGTCGCCAAAGATTCCAATCTCATGATGCGCATGGTTATGAACATGACGATAGAACTATCGGCTGCCGAAGCCGGTGCATCCAGTACCGAGTTCGATAATATGTCGATGATACTTATCACGGATATGAAATTATCCGACCATAACCAGCCGTTTTCCGTTACTCTCCCGGATGAAGCCTCTTCGGCGACTGAAGTATCCGAAGATATATTCAAAAATTAAACAGGAGGTTAACATGACCGCAACATTAATTAAAGGCGCCGAAGTCGCCGCCCAAATTAGGGCAGAACTACAAAAAGAAATCACCGACCTAAAGGAGAAACATAATATCGTCCCCGGTTTAGCGACCGTCCTCGTCGGGGCTGACCCAGCCTCCCAAGTTTACGTCGGACAAAAGGAAAAGACGTGTAAAGAACTGGGGATATATTCGGAAAGGTACGACATCCCGGAAAATTCAACTCAAGCGGATGTCGTCGCCCTGGTCGAAAAACTGAACAAAAACCCCAAGATTAACGGCATTCTCTGCCAGCTGCCCCTCCCCAAGCACCTCAACGAGGAAGACGTGATATATCACATCGACCCGAAGAAAGACGTCGACGGTCTGCATCCGGTTAACCAGGGCAAACTAATGATTGGCGAGGCGGACTTCGTGCCCTGTACGCCGAAAGGCATCCAGCAGCTGCTCATCCGCTCCGGCACACAGATTGAAGGAGCGGACATTGTCGTTATCGGGCGAAGCAACCTGGTCGGTAAACCGATTCTCAATATTCTCCTGCAAAAAGCCCCCGGCGCTAACGCCACCGTAACTATCTGCCACACCAGAACCAAAGACCTGGCTTTCTATACCAAACATGCCGATATTATCATCGCGGCGGCGGGTAAACCCAAGACCGTCACCGGCGATATGGTTAAAGAAGGCGTGGTCATTATCGACGTCGGCGTTAACGAAGTCGGTAAGACCGCCGAGGGCAAACGCATCCTCGTCGGCGATGTGGATTTCGAGAGCGTCAAAGAAAAAGCCAAAGCCATCACCCCGGTGCCGGGCGGCGTAGGACCGATGACCATTACCATGTTGATGATGAATACTGTCAGAGCCGCTAAGTTAGCCCTCGGTCTTAAATAAATCCCGATTATAGGTTATAATAAGGGGGTTAAGGGGGGATTAGTTCTCCTTTAACCCTCTTAGTATTTTTACCGCCTGAAGGAGCATCAATGCCGTTCGAGATTGCGAAGACAACCTATAGCGGAAAAATCCGGGCAGTAACGCTGGGCAAGGGTGCTAAAGCAGTAACCGTCGGCGGCGAAACTGCGTATCCCTTTTATCTCTTCGAGGGCGAAATGCCAAACCCGCCCCGCATCGCCATGGAAGTCTATGATACTCCACCCGAAGACTGGCCGGAAGCCGCCCTCGAACCCCTCGCCGATGTAGTTAAAGACCCGGTTGACTGGGCGCAGAAATGTGTTAAAAGCTACGGCGCAGAGATGTTATGTCTTCAACTCGTCAGCACCGACCCTAATGGCGAAAACCGCCCGGCGGATAAAGCCGCCGCTGTGGCGAAGAAAGTCGCGGACGCTATTGATGTACCCTTAATCGTTTGGGGCACGGGCAATCACGAAAAAGACACCGAGGTCCTAAAAGCTGTTGCCGAAACCTGCCGTGATAAAAACCTGGTGCTGGGTCCGGTTGAAGAAGCCGACCATAAACAAATCGGCGCGGCAACTAAAGATTTTAAACATATCGTCGCGGCGGCGACCCCCATCGATATCAATCTCGCCAAGCAGCTAAATATTTTACTGGGGAATCTTGGTATCCCCGATAACAAGTTAATTATCGACCCGACGGTCAGCGGTATCGGCTACGGCATCGAGTACTGCTACTCCGTCATGGAAAGGATGCGCATCGCCGCTTTAACCCAGCAGGATACCAAACTCCAGTATCCGATTATCTGTAATATCGCTCGCGAAACCTGGAAGACGAAAGAAGCCCGACTCTCGGCTAAAGACAACCCGAAAATGGGCGACGCTAAAAAGCGGGGCATTCTTTTAGAGGCAATGTCGGCAACGCTTTTATTGATGGCGGGAGCGGACATATTAGTCATGCGGCACCCCGACGCGATAAAACTGGTTAAAGAACTTATCAACGACCTGACGGCTGGGTAGAGGAGAAATTACGTGGCATTAACCGGTATCGAAATATTCAAACTATTGCCGAAGACCAATTGCGGCGACTGCGGCGTGCCCACCTGCCTCGCTTTTGCGATGGCTTTAGCTGCCGGCAAGACTGAACTAAGTAAATGTCCTTATTTATCCGAGTCAGTCCGCAATCAGCTGGCGGATGCCTCTGCCCCACCGATATTACCGGTAACCATCGGAACAGGTGATAATGCCCTTAAAATCGGCGGCGAAACGGTGATGTTCCGCCACGAAAAAAGGTTCGAAAATCCGCCCGGCATCGCTATTTTAGTCACCGATAAAATGTCCGAAACCGAAGTAAACACCCGACTGAATAAAATTAACGACCTGGTTTACGAAAGGGTCGGGCTAACGTTAAAGGCTAATCTAGTGGCAGTAAAATCCGAGACGGGTGATGCCATAAAATTTACCGCGTTAGTTGATAAAGTTAAAAAAGGCACCGACGCCAACATCATCCTGATGAGTGAAAAAACGGAGGTGCTGAGGGCGGGGACCAAAGCCTGTAGTGACCGTAAGCCGCTGCTTTATGCCGCGACTAAAGATAACTTGGACGTCGTTGTTGCATTGGCTAAAGAAACGGGTTGTCCGGTAACAGCCAAGGCTGATAATCTTGAAGAACTGGCAGCTCTAACCGAAAAACTCGCCGCGGCAGGTATAAAAAATATCGTCCTTGATAGCGGCGCGAGAAAGATACATCAAGCTCTGCAGGACCAGCTCATCATTCGCAGCGCCGCGTTAAATAAAAAGTACCGTCCTCTCGGCTACCCGACGATAGTATTTCCCTGTGAAATGACCACTAACCCGATGAAGGAAGCGCTTATTGCTACCGTGTTTATTGCCAAGTATGCCGGGATAATTGTCCTGTCTGACTTTTATGGAGAAAGCCTCTTCCCGCTATTGGTAGCGCGGATGAATCTTTATACCGACCCCCAGCGCCCGATGACCACCAAGGAAGGTATTTATGAAATTAATAACCCTGACGAAAATTCGCCGCTGATGGTGACGTCGAATTTTTCCCTGACCTACTCCATAGTCGCCGGCGAGATTGAAAACAGCAAGGTGCCCGGCTACCTCTTCGTTAAAGACACCGAGGGGCTTTCGGTGGTGACCTCCTGGGCGGCGGGTAAGCTTTCCGCCGAAGGTATCGGTGCGGCGATTTTGAAGAGCGGTATTACTGACAAAATTAAACACCGCAAGCTGATTATCCCGGGCTACCTCGCCGCTGAAGCGGATGCCTTTAAAGAGGAAATGCCCGGCTGGGAAATTATCATCGGCCCCAAAGACGCCGCCGAACTTACGCCATTCCTCAAAACTTTTAAGCCATAAGGAGATTGGATGATTCTCATCGGGGAAAATATCAACGTCGGGTCAGCAACTGTTAGCGCCGCACTTAAGGATAAAAACGCCGCAGTAATACAGCAAATAGCCAAGACCGAAGTCGCCGCCGGCATCGACGTCCTCGATATCAACATCGGTCCTACTCGCAAGGGCGGGGAGGAACTAATGACCTGGGCGGTGCAAACCGTCCAGTCCGTCACCGATAAAATGCTTTCGCTGGATACGGCCAATATGGCGGCGATGGAAGCCGGTCTTAAAGCCAGTAAAAATAAAGTCCTTATCAATTCGGTTTCCCTGCAGTCCAGCCGTATCGAACAGGGGCTGGCTTTAGCGCAAAAATATAACGCCGACCTAATTGGTCTATTATGGAGCAACGAAGGTATGCCGCGGGACGCTAATGAAAGAGCGTTATATACTGTAGATTTCGTCTATAAAGCTAACGCCGCCGGCATCACGAACAATCGAATCTGGATTGACCCTATCGTCAGTCCGGTGTCGGTAGAAATCAACCAGGTCAAAGCCTGTGTCGAGTTCATGACGATGCTGGAGGCAATCGCCCCGGGGTGTAAATCGGTAGCGGGGATATCCAACCTCTCTAACGGCACGCCGTCCGAACTGCGGTGCTGGCTGAACCGCACTTACATGATAATGCTAATGCGTCACGGGCTTTATGCCGGCATCGTTGATGCTAACGATAAAGAGCTGATAGCCATCGCCCGCGGACAGCGACCCGAAGTCGTCAAACTTGTCCACAGGATTATGGACGGGGATACGCCGGATTTGGCAATGTTGCCTAAAGAAATGCAAAACTACGCCCGAACGACCAGAGTTTTAATGGGCCAAACCCTTTATTCGCACTCCTGGCTGGAAGTATGAATAACCGATGAAAAGAGAAAAACTGATTGCCGCCTGCGGACTGTACTGCGGAGCTTGCGAGATGTACCGCGCCGTTCATGACAATAACAAGGCGAAACAACAGTCGTTAATAGATACATTTAATGCGCGGGGAGGTACATTTACTTCAAAAGACCTCGAATGCGACGGCTGTCTCGGTGGGGGTCGGCTCTCACCCTGGTGCCGGGAATGTAACATCAAATCATGCCTAAAGCGAAAACCGGGCGAAACGATATGTCCTGCTGATTGTCCTGATTTCCCATGCTCGCAGCTGACCGAATTTACCCAACAAATGCCCCACCATACCGAGGTAATCGATAATCTCCGCCGCCTCTATCAAGTTGGGTTAAAAAAGCACGCCGCACAGGAAGAAAAACGCTGGCAATGTCCTCAATGCAAAAAACCGATGTCCTGGTATTACAAAAAATGTCCTGAATGCGGGGCGGAACGGTCTAAAGAATTATACAAAGTACCGGAAAATATGTTTCAATAGCCTACTGTTTTTCCTGTAACACTCTCTCGGCGTTAATCGCCGCTATCGCCCCATCCCCTGCCGCCGTCGCAACCTGCCGCGGCGAGCCGCTCCGAATATCACCGGCGGCGAAGATATAAGGCACTTCGCTTTGCATCTTTTCGTTAACGATTACCTGACCCTGTTCATTCAGCGGGACGACGCCCTCCAGATAGCCGGTATTCGGCTCTAGTCCGATATGAACCAGAACGCCGTCCACCTTAAGCGTTTCTTTTTTGTTGCCGGCGGCGAGCTCGATAGCTTCCACCTTATCTTTGCCGGTGATAGCCGTAACCTTAAAGCCACAGCGGACTTCTATTTTCTTGTTGGCTATAACTCTCTCTTGAAGGATAGCCGTTGCCGTCAATTTGGGCATCGCCTCGATGAGAATTACTTTCGACGCAATCTTCGCCATATAAAGCGCTTCGGTAACACCGGCATCACCGCCGCCGCAAACCGCGACGACTTTATCGGCGTAATGACTGCCGTCGCAAAAAGCGCACTCAAAGACGCCTTTGCCTGCTAACTCTGCCTCGCCGGAGACATTTATTTTTTTATTTTTCGAGCCGCCGGCGATGATGATAACGTCAGTGCTGAATCCCTGACCGTTGGCGCAGGCGACATAGCGCGTGCCGGAAAAAAGCTCGATGCCAGTAACCTCTCCATTTTCGACTTGGAGTCCGTATTTTTTCGCTTGGCTGACCATTTGAGACGCCAGTTGGGGTCCACTGATGCCTTCAGCGAAACCGGGATAGTTTTCAATCAGGTCGACATTCCTGATATAGCCACCGGCGGTTTCTTTATCGAGCAGCAGCGTACGCCGTTTCGCCCGGCTTAAGTAAAGTCCCGCCGTTAGCCCCGCCGGTCCCCCTCCGATGATGACGACATCCCAGTCGAACATGGTATCTCCTCTTGACGTAACAGACTAAATAACAGAATAACAGACGCAGCTATAACGGTCAATTACTTGACAACATTGGTAGCTTAAATAATAATTGGCATTATGCCTTTTTAAGGAGACATCATGAAAGTTCAAAATTACCGTCAGGTCAAGGGTATAGCCGCGGCGCCGGGGGTAACGATGCGGGTGGTGGCGGGCGAGGCGGAAAAAGCACCGACCTTCGCCATGCGGGTTTTCGAGATAGAAAAAGGCAGTGCCACCCCTCTACATACCCACCCCTGGGAGCACGAGGTCTTTTTATTGGAGGGGAAGGGGAAACTAAAGAGCGGGGATAAGGAAATCCCTTTGAGCGAAGGGGACGCCGCCATCGTTTTACCTAACGAACAACACAGCTTTATCAACGCCGGCGATAAAATGCTGCGGATGATATGCGTTGTGCCGCTGGTGGACGGTAAGATGCCGGGGATGCCGGCTAAGGATCGCTAGCGTCAATTATTTAGTAATAACTAAAAAGGATAAAACATGTCTCCAATAATACCGATTATCGTTGGAATTGTACTGGCAATCGCATGTCTGGCAGTCGCGAGTTTTAACCTGTATCGCAAGCGGATTATCGACGACCTGCCTACCTCGAAAACGCAAGGCGTCTTTATCGGTCTGGCCGAGTTAAAAGGCACCGCTGAAAGCGAGTCCCCCTTCACCAGCTACTTGGCAGGAATCAAGTGCGTGCAATATGCCTGGCAGGTCGATGAAGAATGGGAGCGGACGGTGACCCGAACCGTTACCGACGCTAAAGGACACACCTATACCGAAACTCATACCGAAAGAGGCTGGACGCGGGTTGGGTCGGGCGGCGAAACGCAGCCCTTTTATCTTCAAGACGACACCGGTGTTATCCGCATCGAGCCGGGAGGCGCGAAACTCCAGGGGGACGTTACTTTTAATCAAACCCTGACGCCTACCGACCCCATGTATTACGGCAAATGTTCGGCGAGTCCTATCGCCAACTCCACGCACCACCGACGTTTTCACGAAACAGCTATTCCATTGCACGCAATGTTGTATGTTTTAGGACAAGCTCGAGAGCGTGAAGATATCGTCGCCGCCGAAATCGCTAAAGATAAAACCTCCCCTATGTTCATCATCTCCACCCGCACGGAAAAGCAAATCAGCCGCGGTTATAGCATCTGGTGGTGGGTTTTCGTTTGTTTAGGCTTGGTTATCGCCCTCGGCTGCGGCGCCTGGCAAGCGATAGTAGCCAAAAGCGCCGCAATGAACTGGCAGCCGATGATATACATGGGCGTGGGTTATGTTGTGGTGCTAATAATAATCTGGGTCTGGACGACCTTTAACTCCCTCATTAACTTAAGTCAACGCGTCAAACAGGGGTGGTCGGAGGTCGAGGTGCAGCTTA
This sequence comes from uncultured Chloroflexia bacterium, assembly GCA_963759785.1. Taxonomy (GTDB): domain Bacteria; phylum Chloroflexota; class Dehalococcoidia; order Dehalococcoidales; family RBG-16-60-22; genus RBG-13-51-18. The sequence continues at coordinate 385,624 of CAVXAM010000007.1, read as the reverse complement.
AGCGCCGTCAAGACTTAATTCCTAATCTGGTACAGGCTGTTCAAGGCTATACCAAATATGAACGTGAAACCCAAGCGATGATTGCCGAAATGCGCCAACAAATGGAAGCGACGCCGGTCGGGGTAGCCGGACCCGACTATAAAGGGATTGCGACAACGCTTCGTGTTACCATCGAACAATACCCCGAGCTTAAAGCCAATGAATCATTCCTTAAGCTTCAGCAGTCACTGGCGGATACCGAGAACCGTATCGCTCTGGCGCGGGACTATTATAACGATATAGTAACCTTTTATAACACGAGACTCGAAATCATCCCCGACCGCTACCTGGCGGCTTTAGTGGGGATGCGCCCGAGGACTTTAATGAGCGCCGCCGAATTCGAGCGGGCGCCGGTTGCCGTAAAACTAGCGACCTAGAGAATCAGCATCGCGTCGCCGAAGCTGTAAAAACGGTATTTTTGCGCGATAGCCTCGCGGTAGGCTTTATCTATCAGCTCTTTACCGGCGAAAGCCGTCACCAGCATCAGCAGGGTTGATTTCGGCAGGTGAAAATTCGTCACCATCACGTCCACCATCCGGAATTTATGTCCCGGCAGGATGAAAAGACTCGCCCAATCTTGAAACGGTAGAAACTCGCCGGGCGGGTTTTTTAGCGCCGCCTGCTCGATAAGCCTGACTGATGTCGTGCCGACACAGATAACGCGGCGTCCCTCTTTTTTCGCTAACGTTAACTCCGCCGCCACTTCTGGCGTAACGATGCCATACTCGCGATAAATTTTATGCTTCTCTGGGTCTTCTTCAGTAACGGGTCTGAATGTGTCCAATCCAACATGCAGCGTCGTGAAAAGACAATGTACGCCTTTACTTTTTATTTTGTTTAGTAACTCCGGCGTAAAGTGAAGGCCGGCCGTCGGTGCCGCAGCGCTGCCTAATTCCCGCGCATAAACGGTCTGGTATCTATCCGGGTTCTCTAGTTTAGTGTGGATATAAGGCGGTAAAGGCATTTCGCCGGCGCCTAGTAACCCGGCTTCGTCGCTAAAGCTGATAGTCCTGATGCCTTCATCCTCTACGGCGATTATCGTTGCGATAATATCGGTTGTATCTATCGCCACTTCCGCCCCAGCGATAAGGCGTTTCGCGGGCTTAACGAGGGCATTCCAGACATTCGGTTCCAGCCGGCGAAGAAGTAAAATTTCTACCCCTCCTCCACTCCCCACTCTTTTGCCCTTAAGCCGGGCGGGGATGACGCGACTGTCGTTAAAGACCATCGTATCGCCCGACTTGAGATAATCGACAATATTAAAAAAGTGCCGATGTACGATAGAACCATTCTGTCTGTTTAAAATAAGCAGACGCGAACGGTCACGTGGTTCGATAGGCGTCTGTGCAATATATTCCGGCGGTAAATTGTAGTCGAAATCGCTGGTTTTCATACCTTTTTACTATAACGTGATAACCGAGAAAAAAGCAATCAACGAGATTGCCACGCCCTCCTGCGGAAGGGCTCGCAATGACAACTTAATATGTGTTAGAATTTGTGAAACCAAAGGAGGCATTATGCCAAAAGCAGCGATGAAGTACGACAAATTAGTCAAAACGATACCGATGCAGGATTTCGACGAGGGCGGCTTCCGGCAGGGGACGGTACTCGACAAAAAATGGCTGGGCTTCGACGTCCATGTTAATTACGGGGTCTATCGCATGGCGGGGAAGATGGGTAAAGCGCCCCATACACCCCACGTGCATCCTTTCGACCAGGTACTGCTCTTCGCGGGGTCGGACATGAGTGATATCGGCGACCTGGGCGCGGAGGTCGAGTTCTGCCTGGGTGACGAGCTGGAAACGCATATGATTACGACGACTACCGCCGTGGCGATTCCTAAAGGCATGCCGCATTTCCCGGCGACGATCAATTTTATGAACCGGCCGTTCTTTTATTACGAGATGTCGATGACGCCGAAATACGAAGAAAAACCGACTTTAACGATTAAAAAAGCCGGTCCCATCGCCGGCTTCCGTTCGGCGACACGAAAATACGTGATGCCGCTGGCTTTTATGCGTAAAGGAGCCTGGCACTATGGCCCGACTAACCGCGACGATGGGGGCGGGCATATCGCCTTCATTCGCACTAAAGAGGCGGCGGGGTTCGACTTCGTGATGTTATACGAAAGTATGAAACGCGGACCCTACCGCATCGGTCCCGACCCCGATAAACCCCACACCCACCCCACCACCCAGATTATGTGCCTCCTGGGGACGGACACCGACGATTTGAGCGACCTCGGGGCAGATTTCGAGATCTGTCTGGGCAAAGAGCAGGAAAAACATAAGTTCAATAAGTCCACCGCCGTCCTGACGCCCCCCTTTATTCCCCACTGGCCCGGCGGGATAGTCAAGCTGCAGAAACCAATGATTTTCGCGGATATCCACCCGTTCGGGAATGAGAGATAACGATAAGCAGTGGTAAAGAAATAACCCATTAACTTAGTACTAAATGGTTATCAGTTATATCATCAGATTACCTTTGGTACTAGTACTGTCTCTTCATTGTTATCAGTATACAGTTAGGTTATACTATATTTGAGGCGTCCCATAACGTCCTGTATATAAACGTAAGTAATAGATAGAGATGGTACGTCAGTATGAACGAAATCAACCAACCCGATATCTGTATTAAAAGCGCCGTCTTTGAAGGTTTTATTAGAAAGCGGTTATTTCCTTTCAATAAATATGAACTCATGTCTGATGGTCACGATTTGGCTAATGAACTGAACGAATACCCCGAGATTGTTAGTAAGTCTTATTACCAGTTCAAGTCGCGTGAGAGCGGTCGCGAGTTCTTCATCGTCGCCCGATATCTGGCTGGTATTTCTCGAGCATCGGTTGAATGGTGCCGCGACACGGAATTTACAGAGTATCAGGAAATGGATAATAACCTACCGGTTTACATCATGATTGGCTTTGGTCCTCATCCGGCGGCGCCACAGCAGGCAATTCTTTTCCCGTTAAAAAAAATCCGGTTTAACAAGGTACTCCACTATAATCTTGATAAGTATAAAATTTCCACGACACGCAGTGTAGAAGAAAAAGACCTGGCGTAATCCGAGCCGCTATTACGTCCTGCATTTAAACCGTCTCTTCCCTTAATATTAATACACCTATTGATTGTCGCTTTCCTGCGGTGTATATTTACCGTTAGAGGTACCCATGGACCGCAAGGAAGCTCTCGAATCTATCCGCGAAAACGTTGCTAACGCAAATTTAATCAAACACATGCTCGCCACCGAAGCCATCATGCGCGCCCTGGCTACCCGTTTTGGAGAAAATGTGGAGGAGTGGGGACTCGCCGGTCTACTGCATGATATCGACGTCGAGCTTACTGGCGGGGATATGAATACTCATAGCAAACTCGGAGCCGACCTCGCCCGCGACCTCGGTGCCGGCGAAGCCATCGCGAACGCCATCCTCTGTCACAACGAAAAACACGGTGTAAAACCGATAACCCGTATGGAAAAAGCCCTCTTCTGCGCTGACCCCTTAACCGGCCTCATCACCGCTGCCGTACTTGTCCGTCCTGATAAAAAGATTGCCTCTCTGGAAGCAAGTTCGGTACGCAAACGTTTCAAAGAAAAGAGTTTCGCCGCCGGCGCCAGTCGGGAAAATATCGCTAAATGCAGCGAAATCGGGCTTGAACTCGATGATTTTATCGCCCTCGGTGTTGAGGCGATGAAAACGATAGCCCCCCAACTTGGCCTCTAATATTACTTAATTTAAAGTAATCGTCGAACCATTTGCCGTTTTAACTACATCGATACGGTTAGGGAAGGCGTCCTTCAACTCGTCCATATGGGTGATGACCAGTATCTTTTCAAAATCCCCCTGAATAGAATTAATCGCTTCTTTCAGTTTTTCCATGCCGGTATTGTCCTGCGTCCCGAACCCCTCATCGATAATCAATGTCGGTAAAGGAGCTCCGGCGCGTTTCGCCAGCAGCCGTGAGAGAGCGATACGCACAGCGAAGTTGATACGGAAAGCCTCGCCGCCGCTAAACATCTCATAGTTACGCGTCCCCAACTCGTCACCGATGACGATATCCAAGGTTTCCTGGACGGTGCCTTTCTTCGTTTCTCTCTGGGTGTTAAAGTTAATCGTCATCTTACCGTCGGTCAGCCGGCTCAACAGGTGGTTGGCTTCTTCGGCGATTTCCGGCAACGCTGTTTCGATAATCAGCGCCTGGATACCAGTTTTGCCAAAGGCTTTGGAAAGCTCGCGGTAGATACTGCCTTCTTTCGACATATGTGATAGCTGGGCTTCTTTTTCTTTCTTTTTCATCTCGAGGTCGGTGAGGCGCTGTAATTTCGCCCGGACTTTCCCCACCTCCTCCTGCGCCTCGCTACGCTTCAGGCTGATATCTTTAAAATCCGCTTCGGCTGCGGCTAATTCCTGAAGCAGTTGCGACAGCTTTGCCAACTCCGCAGTTAACCCTTCTTTTTTCTGGGTATCGGACTTCAAACTGTCGTGTAATACCTGTGTTTCTTCGCCGGCTCTTTTCAGCGACTCCTTTTCCTGATTGATGAGTTTTTCCGCTTCATCCAGCGTCGTTTTATCGCGCTGGAAGGTTTCGAGTTGTTGCAGCTGCTGTCGGATTTGTTCGTGCTTTTCGGCGTCGTACTTTAGGTTAGTTAAGTCGGTTTCTAAAGCCGCTAAAGCATTCTGTTCCGCCTGGGCGAAGTCACGCTTGGCTAAATGCTGTTCGATACCGGCTAAATCGTTTTTGAGGTCGGCTATCTTTTTACCTTCTTCCTCGATGTTGCCGATTTCTCTGTTTAAAGCGCCTACCTGACTCTGTACTTTAGTTTTTTCCTGGTTCACAGCGGTTTCGAGTTTCGTCTTTTCCTGCATCAAGGTATCATATTCGGAGTTTTTCCTGGTTAAAGATTCCTTATTATGAGTAAGTAGTTTTGTTTTCTCCTGCTTTTCGTTGGTGTATTTATTCGTGATAAGCTCCAGTGCTTCTTTGGTTAGCTCTTGTTCGCAGAGGGGGCACTTCGCTTCTTCATGCGAAGCAAGATGCGTCGCGATAAGGTCCAGTTTTTCGGTCGTTTCGCTAATCTCTTTTTCCAGGCGGGCACTGTCGGCGCTTAAGAGACTGACTTGGGACTGCGTTTCTCGGGCTAATTCTTCTTTTTGGCGGATTTTTGACGCCGCTTCATCCAATGTAATTAGTTGCGTCTGCGCCTGGTTAAGCTGGACTTTAAGGTCTGGAAGAGTTTGAATCTTGGCATCATGTCCGCGGATGGCGCTCTCGATGACGGCATGGTTTTTCAATAGTTCGTTCTTAGCCTGCTCGATAACACGGTCGAGCTGTTCCTTTTGTTTTTCGAGGGCGACCGATTGTCGGAACTTGCGGTCGAGCTCATCGGCTTCTTTTTTGACCTCGACATATTGTGCATAGCCGTTTTCGATTTCCTTTTTCCGGCTGATTAATTCTTCATATTGTTTAATTCTTAACTGATGTTGCTTGGACTGTTCTTCCCAGCGCTGTATATTGTGAGTGTTGTTGCTAATACGTGCTTCTAGTTCATCTAGTTGGGTCTTCTTGATTTCTAAATTTTCTTTTTTCTTCCGTAATTCGTTAAACGTCTTTTCCTTTTCTTTAGCCGCGGCGTCGATTTTCGCTAAAGCGTTTTGGACTTTTTCCAGTTCAGCTTCGAAGTCCGGCTTTTGCGTTAGTTCGGTATTGATTTCCTGTAAACTGTTTTCCAGCTGGATGTTATCGGCTTCGAACTGCTTGACGACGTCTTTAGCTTTTTCTTCGAGACGGTCGTAGATATCAAGTCCGAGGATGCTACCCAATACCTCTTTACGTTCCACCGGCTTGCGCGTGGTGAATTCATCGGCGTGTCCCTGTCGCAAGTAGGCGCTATTGATAAAGGTATCGTAGTCCATATGCAGGATGTCGATTATTTTTTGCTGGCTCAAAGCGATGGTGTCGCCAGTGATGGGACGATAACCGTTATCGTTGCTGATTTGAAACTCTAAAGATGATTGCCCCGCCCCCCGCCGTTTTTTAGGACGCGAACGCTTGCGGATGATGCGGTAGAGCTGGTCGCCGACGTTGAACTCGAACTCGACCTCCATTTCTGACTGCATGGCATGGATGAGGTCGTCGTCGCTGGCGGCGCGGGCTTTACCCCAGAGCGCCCAGGTTATCGCATCGATGATGGCGGACTTGCCGTTGCCGTTATCGCCGGAGATGCAGGCGAGGTGGATACCCGAAAAGTCCAGTACCGGAACGTTGTCGCGGTAGGGCATAAAGTTGCGCATCTTTAAGCGGACGGGTATCATTTCGACATTATTGTAGCATAGTTGCTGGTAATTAGCAGTCAGTTTTTAGCGGGGGAAAAGGGGAATGGATTCCCGATCAAGTCGGGAATGACGTTATAGTTAGGGTGAATACAAACCGTCATTCTCATGCAAATGGGAATCCAGAGGGTGGGAAGAGGGTTTTTATTTTTCGTATTTGATATAGCGGGGCGCTTTGACGACAGTAAAGTGGAAAATGGGGCGGGTGACGCGTTTTAAAATCAGGGGGCAGTGGACCATACCGGCGGGGATAAAAAGCATGGCGCTTTTGGTGATGTTGAACTTTTCGTCGCCCAGCCAGATTTCTACCTCGCCGCCGAGGTCATTAGGATTTTCCGGGTCGTTGCTGAAGAAGCCGATTATTTCGTCGCGCGTGTGGGTATGCGGCTTGTCGTCGACGGTCGTGGAGGCTTTAAGATACCAGGAGACGTTGATATTAAACGAGTGAGTGACGACGTCAGTATCCAGCCAGAGGACGCGTTTGGCGTACTGGTTATAAACCGGCGCCTGTCTCTTTCTTTCCTCCGGCTCCTTAAGCTCGGTGACGATATGCTCGCTGTAGGTGGGTTTGGGATTTTTATTTTCGGTCGTCGGTCGGATGATGTACTCGCCGGCGGTAACGACGGAAAAGTGGAAAATCGGGCGGTCGACGCGGTTGAGATTGAGGGGGCAGTGGTTCATCCCGGCGGGGGTAAAGACTAAAGCGCTTTGGGTGATGAGGTGTTTTTCGCCTTCCAGCCAGATTTCCACCTCGCCGCCGAGGTCATAAGGGCGGGTATAGTCGCCGCTGAAAAAGCCGAGGATTTCGTCGCAGTCGTGGGTATGGGCAGGGGGACCTTTCTCTAAACGCTTTAGATACCACGAGCAGTTCATCTGGAAGGCGCCGGGGACGACGTTTTTATCCACCCAGAGGATGCGCCGGCCGAAGGTGTTATAACGGGCGACGGCTTCCCCAGTAAAGTTCGGCGCCTTTAGCTCGGTGATGACGTACTGGCTGTATTGGGACATATAGGAATATTGTAGCATGTTATCTACAACTAATAAATTTCTTGCCTCCCTTCTCCTTTTCCCCTTATAATTAAACTACTATGTTCGAAGTATTAGCCGAAAAGCTGAATGCCGTCTTTCGCCTTTTAGGCAGCCGCGGTAAACTCACCGAAAAAGACATCGACGAAGCGATGCGGCAGGTGCGGCTGGCGCTGTTAGAGGCGGACGTCAACTTTAAGGTCGTCAAAGACTTCACCGGGCGGGTTAAGGAGCGCTCCATCGGCAAAGAGGTAATGGAGAGCCTGACGCCCGGACAGCAAATCGTTAAAATCGTCAACGAGGAGCTGATTAAGACCCTCGGCGATAGCGCTTCATCAAAGCTGGTTGCCGTTTCCCAACCCCCCACCATTATTATGATGGTCGGCTTACAGGGCTCCGGTAAAACCACCACCGCCGCCAAGTTGGCGCTACTCCTAAAGCACGGGGGACATAAACCGATGCTGGTCGCCGCCGATAACCGGCGTCCCGCCGCTATCGAACAGCTGGTCACCTTGGGCAAACAAGTGGATATCCCCGTCTTCGCCGAAGACCCCAAAACCCCCTCTAAAGACATCTGCGTCCACGCTTTAGCTAACGCCAGGAAAATCGCCGCCACGCATATCATCGTCGATACCGCCGGCCGTTTACATATCGACGAGGAGCTGATGGCGGAGCTAGAGCAGGTGAAAAAAGTCCTTAAGCCCCACGAGGTGCTGCTGGTGGTGGATGCGATGACTGGACAGGACGCGGTGCGCGTAGCGGAGGAGTTTAACGCAAAAGTGAACTTAACGGGACTCATCATGACCAAGATGGACGGCGACGCGCGGGGCGGGGCGGCTTTATCGATACGGTGGGTCAGCGGGGTACCGATAAAGTTCATCGGGGTGGGCGAAAAGACGGACGCTTTAGAGCCGTTTTACCCGGATAGATTAGCCTCCCGCATCCTCGGCATGGGCGACGTTTTAACATTTATCGAAAAAGCGGAAAAAACCCTCGACGAAAAGAAGGCTTTAGAATTACAAAAAAAGATAAAGAAGTCCGCCTTCACGCTGGAAGACCTGCTGGAGCAGCTAAAACAAATTAAGAAAATGGGACCAATCGCCCAACTGGCGGACATGCTGCCGGGTATGAACAAGATATCAGCCCAACTTCCCGAAGGAGCGCAGGAAGCCCAGATGAAAAAAGTTGAGGCGATTATCCAGTCCATGACGCCGCAGGAAAGAGCCAATCCCACGATCATCGGCGGCAGCCGACGTAAGCGTATCGCTAAAGGCAGCGGCACGCATACTCACGATATCAACCAGCTGCTGAACCAGTTTACCCAGATGCAAAAGATAATGAAAATGGGCGCCGACGGTAAGCTCCCCAAGAACATGATGGGGATGTTTAAGTAGGATTCTCTTCCGGCTTTAAATTTTCCAGATTCATCAGCGGTTTGCTCAATAACGCCAGGGATAAAACAATCAACCAGCCCGCGCTGGCGATAAAGTAAAGGGAGCGTATATCGAAGGCGTCCGCCACCGGTCCGGCAATCACCAGTCCGAGCGGCATCATCAAAGTAACGATAGAACCGTATAACGAAAAAACCCGCCCCTGTATATCCTTGGCTATTACTTTATTCATGATTGCCGTCATCGGCGCATTGACAAAGGCATTGCCAATCCCCATGAAAATCATCGCGGGGACGGTAGTGGCATAAAAAATATCTACGGAAGTTAATCCAACGCCGATACTGCACGGTATCATGATGGCAAAACCCAGGATGACGGTAAGCATGCGTTTTTTGAAGCCACCCCATACGCCCATCAGCAACCCGCCTAAAATACCGCCGATGCCCGAAGCAGTACCTATCCAGCCAAGCATGATAACGTTGCCTTCAAGATGGTTTTTTACCATAATTGGAAAGAGATTTGCCGCCGGCACGGCGAAGAAAACAAGTAAAGCCACCATGCCGATTAACATCGCCAGGCCGGGACGCGACCAGATGTAGCTGAAGCCCTGCTTCATCTCGCCGAAGTAGTTGGTTTTGACCGCCAGGGTTGTACGCGGCGGCTGCGGTATCGCTAATGGAAGCAGACAGCTAACAGCAATGACAGCTGTGATGATATCGATGGACAGCACCCACTGCATGGACAATTCTTCTATCAGGAAAGCGCCGGCAATCGGCGCGACTATTTTGATAGCGCTCTGCAGCATCTGGTAAAGCCCATTAGCGCGCACTAAATCTTTTTCCGGGACAATCATGGGTATGGACGCGCCTAAAGCCGGGCTCTGGAACGTATCGCCGATGGACCTGCCAGCCATGATGACGTAGATATGCCAGATCTGGATATTCTCGGTTAAAAACAAAATAACCAGCACCGCCGTTAATAGGGCGATGAAAAGGTCGGCGAAAATCATGATATATTTACGGCTCCATCGGTCGATAAGGGGACCTACGAAAGGGCCGAGCACGATTTGCGGTATCATCGCTATTATTAGGGCAGTGGAGAGGACAGTAGCAGAGCCGGTTTCTCTAGCCAGGTACCACGCTAACGCAAACTGCACTACGGCGCTGCCGAAAAGCGAAGCCGCCTGGCTGGACCATAAAACAAAAAATTTCTTCATTATAGTTTTCTTTTATACGTGGCTTTATCAAGTCCGATTAATTTTTTGAATTCGGTTGATTGACGAAGGTGCCGTTTAACAGTGCCTCACAAACCTGCCCGAAATTCTCCATATCAAAATCAGGTTCTAACATTTTATGTACCGCTCCCGCCCACACCATACCCGCCATTACATGGGCTATCGATAGTGGGTCGAGCTTGGAATTGAACAATCCGGCACATTGTTTTCGTTTAACAGGCTCAACAAGTTTTACGCCGATGGCATTCATCGACTTAATCACCGCTTCACGAATACGGCTGTTACGGGTAGCTTCCGAGTAAATATCCTGCTGAACGCTGAAACTCTTGGTTATATCACTTTGTTTGACAGTAGAAAACAAGAATTGGAAGTATTTAATGAATAACTCATCCGGATTTTCAGAAATCAATGATGATAACGATGAAATAGACCAATCACTGTATCCTTTTACAGCTGCAACTACTATATCTTCTTTACTGGAGAAATAGTTGTATATAGCTCCAGGGCTTAACTTGGTCGCATTATAAATGTCCTGCATAGTGGTATTGTGAAAACCTTTTTCCATAAAGCATTTAAAAGCAGCTTCCACAATTTCGGCGCGGCGGGCTTTAAGATAGGCTTTAGGCACTTTAGGTGACATAGTTGCCTCCTAATAAATAGACTGCTCGGTTTATTTATAGACCAAATAGTCTATTTTGTCAAGAGGCAACTGGTGGAAGAAAATTTATAGCCAGCCGATCTTTCTGAAGATGAAAAAGAACACACCCATGATAACGAACTGAACGATGATCACAGCGGGATATACCCAGCCTATTCTAAGTTCCGGCATATTGGCAAAATTCATACCGAAGTGGCTGGCGATTAAGGTGGGTAACATGAGGATGACCGTAATAGAAGTCAGTTTTTTCAATACGTCGTTCATTTTAACGATTTTCTGGTTTAGCTCTTCGGTAGATTTCATTTCATGGTCCTGTCGCAGGTCTTTAACATAGCTCAAGCGGCGCCGACACCTCGCCTGTAGACTCTGGCTCTCGGCTAGTAAAACACGATAGTCGAATGGGAAATACTGCGTTTGAATATATTTGTATCGCCGCTCCTGTAGACCGATGATAAGGTTATGGAATTCTTCAAGACGGTCGGTAAAACGATCAAATTCCAGTGATAGGGCGCGGTATTGTTCATGGTCGAAGTTTTCTTCGAGGCTCCTGATGTTTTTATTAAACGTTTCCAGGTACACGGCATGGTTATCCAGGACTTTATTAATTAACAGGAAAGCGATAATCGTGCTTTTGCCGAATGACTGGTTTAAAACATCCTCGAAAGCATTGACCATCGCCAGATTAGGGGCACTCTCCGAACAAATAAACACCTTATCATCAGTGAGAAACAACAAATTATCCGGTTTGGGGCTGCCATATTCTTTAATATCAACCAGCATATACTGGCTGGTGACCTGTGAGAAGTCCGTGTTTAATTCCACCAGCGATTTGAAGTCGAATGTCAGCCCGTAATTAGTTTTAATCGCCTTTGCGAAGGACGGTATATCCGGGAATACTTGAAACAAATCATTGGGGATAACTTCATTGTTGCCAGCAGCCGGGGTTAACGGTATTTCAGCCATTTTAGTGTCTCTTTTCTAAAGCTTACTCTAGATAATCCTTTAGTTTACGACTGCGGGAGGGGTGGCGGAGTTTACGTAGGGCTTTAGCCTCTATCTGGCGAATGCGTTCCCGTGTAACGTTGAACTCTACCCCTACTTCCTCTAAGGTGCGGCTGCGTCCGTCTTCGAGTCCAAAGCGTAATTCCAGCACGCGCTTTTCGCGGGGGGTTAAGGTGGTGAGGACGTCCTCGATTTGCTCTTTAAGGAGCTGTTTCGAAGCGATATCTACCGGCGGCAGGGCGTTCCTGTCTTCGATGGAGTTGCCGAGGGGGCTGTCCTCTTCCTCGCCGATGGGGGACTCTAAAGAGATGGGGAGCTGGGAGACTTTAACGATTTCACGGACTTTATCCGAAGAGACTTCCATCTCTTTAGCGATTTCGCGGGAGGTCGGTTCGCGGCCGTACTCCTGCGCCAGCCGGCGACTGATTCTTAAAAGGCGGTTGATAGTTTCCACCATGTGGACCGGTATGCGGATAGTACGCGCCTGGTCGGCGATAGCGCGGGTAAGCGCCTGCCGTATCCACCAGGTAGCGTAGGTGCTGAACTTATAACCCTTACGGTAATCGAATTTTTCAACTGCCCGCATCAAGCCGATGTTGCCCTCCTGGATAAGGTCGAGCAGGGACATACCGCGACCGATGTGCTTTTTAGCCACGCTGACGACGAGACGCAGGTTGGCTTCGATAAGATGTCTTCCGGCTTTCTTGCCTTCGCGCAGGGCTTCGTTAATAATCGTCGAGTAATGTTTATCGTGCGATTGGATGGAGCGGACAAATTTAGAGTCGTTAACGAGTTTATGCATATCCGAAAGATGGACTTTGTTGCCGATTGAGCCGCTGACTTCTTTAGGCAGCAGACGACTGCCCATCGAAAGCCGGACAAGTATTTCTTCAATTTCCGGCACGGTTTTATTGAGTTTATTAGCGAACTCCTGAATCACCAATGGGTCGACGGCGTTATCGATAGTCTCCTGAATCTTAGGGTCGTAAATGCATTTATTAAAATTCTTCGTTTTCGGAATGCCGTTTTTATCCTGGAGGAGACGCACCAGGTCGGCAGCCTGCCCCAGGTCAGCCAATACCGCCAGGATAATTTCGGTGGCGGACGGCTGGCGGTTATTTTTCTTAAAATACTCCTGCTTGATGATATCGATATATTTGCCTTCTTCCATACGTTTGGCAAGGTTCTTTTCATCCCCGGCAGTCAGCAGGTGTACCCGCCCGATTTCATGGAGGTAGATGCGTACGGGGTCGTCGGTAATATCCTGTTCGGGAAGCTCTTCCGAGGGCATTTCGAGGTCGAGGTCAAGGTCGACGTCTTCTTTATCTTTGAACATCAACTCGTCTGCTTCGGGGATTACACCGCTTTCCAGCTCTTCATCGCCTTCGATAGTAGCAGCGAATATCGGTGCTTCTTTTTCATTAACACTCGACATATCCGGATGCTGCATTTCTTCGAAGTTATCGCCGCTGCGCAGTGAATCGAGTTCGTTCTTTTCTTTTTCCATCGCCTATCTCCTTATCTTCCCCAGGTAAGCATTATGTCTCTTTAATTTATCGGCTTCCAGTTCATGTAATTGTTCGCCGATTTCCATACTTATCTCCCCCGCTTCCGCCCGCTGCGCCGCCAGACTGCGGAGATAAGTCTTCCTTAATTCCATAACGCAATCGGTGAATCGGCTTTCGATATTATTCCTGGTGCCGGGAAGCTCTCTATTCATTATAACATCAAGATGTTCGTGCAAGGCAGGGTCCAGCCTTTCTTTTAATAATGATACATCCGCCGTTTCCTGCCAGACATTGAAAATCTCGCGGTTTTCACTGTGGCGGAAATAATCGAGCGAGATATCCGCCTGCAATTCGCGCAACTCCGGATACTGCAGCAACAAAGCCAGACAGTATTCCTCACGTGAAGAGGACGTAAAGGAACGCGGCAGGGCGGCGGTCGGTTTGGCTGCTACTTTTGGTCTCACCGGCGAGGGTTTAAGCCGGCTTAACGAGACCTTTATCGTGTTCATATCGACCTTAACTAAAGCCGCGAGTCTTTGCAGGTAATGCGCCTGCCGGATGGGGTCGGTGATAGCGGCAACGACGGGCAGGAGTTTATCCACAGCAAAGGATTTATCCCGCGCGGTAGTGAGGTCCAGATTAGTCACCGTTTTTTCAAATAAAAAGTCTACCAGCGGTACGGCGTTATCTACCAAGCCCTGCCATTTTGTTAAATCTTCATGGATGACTTCGTCCGGGTCTTTACCTTCCGGTAAAAGTATAACGCGCATCTCGGCGTTAAGGACATTTTCGTAACCTACCGTGCGCAACATTGCTTCTTCGCCAGCGGCGTCGGCATCCAGCGAGAGGATGAGGTTTTTAGTCAGCTTTTTTAAAATATTGACCTGCGTCTCGGTTATCGCCGTGCCCATCGAAGCGACGGCGTTAGTCACGCCGCACTGGTGCGCCATGATAACGTCCATGTACCCTTCCATAATAATAGCGGCGTCCAGTTTTCTGATAGACGCGGCGGCGCGGTCGATGCCGTAGAGCGTACCGCTTTTATCGAAGGTGGGGGACTGGGGGGAGTTTTTATATTTTGGTTCTTCTTTATCATCTAACGTCCGCGCTCCGAAGCCCGTTATCCGCCCCTTAATATCGCGGATGGGAATCATCAGCTTGCCGCGGAAACGGTCGGAGGACTTGCCTTTTTCGTTTTCAAAAAGCAGTCCGGCGGCTATCTGGGTTTTTTCGTCATGTCCTTTTTCCAGCAGGTAAAGCTTTAAAGCGTCCCAGCTTTCCAGACTGAATCCGAGCTGAAAGTCAGATATAGTCTGGGCAGTAAAGCCCCGCTTTTCGACGTAGCTTTTCGCCTTAGCCGCCGCTGGAGAATTTAATAAAAGATTCTGATAATAAAGCGTGGCGGCTTCGTTAGCGCTGAAGAAGGGCTCTTTTTCTTCCTGCTTTTCTCTACCCTCGAATTTCGTTGGTAAAGTAACGCCGGCTCTCTGGGCGAGGAGACGTAAAGTCTCCCCGAAGTCCAACCCCTCCTTTTTCATAATGAAAGCGAAGACGTCGCCGCCGGTGTTGCAGGCGCCGAAACAATGCCAGCTCTGCTGTTCCGGATAGACGAAGAACGAGGGATGTTTTTCATTATGGAAGGGACATAAAGCCGTCAGGTTGCGACCGGCTTTTTTTAACGTGACGTATTGCCCGATAACTTCGGTGATATCCAGCTTCTGTTTTACTTCGTCGATGGCGCTCATATAAATTCAGAGGACAGTTATATATTATACAACTTTTGAGGGAGATGATGGTGTTTTATATACCACTTAATAACTTAAAAGTCAAAAGTCAAAAATCAAAGCTGGAGATATCTTAAACTTTTTAGTGATGGTTTTGACCCCGGTTCAAGCCCGGGGCAAGCTTTTGCGCTTTGAGTTTTGAGTTAATTTCTACGGCGGACACTTAGCGCAAATGGAGCGGAAGAGGGTGGTGCTTAAATAGCGGTCGCCGCGGTCGGGCAGGATAACGACGATATTGCCCTTTTTCATCTTTTTCGCGACCTGTAAAGCAGCCGCGACGGCAGCGCCGCTGGACATGCCGACAAAAATTCCCTCTCTAACGGCTAACAGACGGGTTGTCTCGAAAGCGTCGCCGTCCTCAATGGTAATCTTTTCATCGAAGCCCTTGGGATTATAGATGCCGGGTATCTGGCTTTCGGTTAGATTCTTCAGTCCCTGGATAGTATGCCCAACCATCGGCTCAACACCGACGATTTTGATGCCTTTGATTTTTTCTTTAAGATATTTACCGGTACCCATTAAAGTCCCCGTCGTGCCCATTGCGGAGACGAAAACATCGATGGCGCCGTCCGTCTGTTGATATATTTCAGGCCCGGTCGTCTCGTAATGGGCGAGGACGTTGGCAGGATTATCGAACTGGTTAGGCATAAAATACTTGCCCGGCTCTGTTTTTAGAGCCTCGTGGGCGCGGCGTATCGCTCCATCCGTAGATTCTTTCGCCGGTGTCATTACCACTTCCGCCCCGAAAGCCTGGAGAATTAGCTGTCTTTCAACGCTAACGCATTCCGGCATATAGAGTTTGACCTTATAGCCTTTAGCCGCCCCAATCATCGCGATGGCGATGCCGGTATTGCCGGAGGTCGGTTCGACGATAATCATATCTTTATGGAGTTTACCCGATTCCTCCGCCATCTTAATCATGTAGAAAGCGGGACGGTCTTTAACCGAGCCGCCGGGGTTATTACCTTCAAGCTTGGCAAATATCTTGACGTCCATGTCGCCGTTCAGCTTGGTCAGTTGTACCAGCGGTGTATTGCCGATAGCGCCTAAAATATTTACATTGCCGTTTTTCATTTTCGTTATCCCCATATTTTTATATTACCATTAAAAACCAATTTAGTCATCAATACCAGGTACGGGGAAACGTCTACAGATGCCGGCAACTTCCTGACGTACTGCTTCGACGACCTTTTTATCATCGATATTGTTGATGACTTTAACAATCAGAGCGGCAATCTGCTTCATTTCTTCCGTCCCGAAGCCGCGGGTAGTAGCGGCGGGTGTACCCAACCTTATACCGCTGGTGATGGCCGGGCGGCGGGTATCGAAAGGTATTTCGTTTTTATTGCAGACGATGCCGGCGGTATCGAGGACTTCTTCCGCCTGCTTACCGGTCACACCGGTAGCCGTGAGGTCGACAAGGATGAGGTGGTTATCTGTGCCGCCGGAGATGAGGCGCATCCCCTGCTTCAGTAAGGCATCAGCCAGGGCGCGGGCGTTTTCGAGTATTCTCTTTTGATAATCCACGAAAGACGGCTGCATCGCTTCATAAAACGCCACCGCTTTAGCCGCCACGATGTGCATCAGGGGTTTACCCTGTGTTTCGGGGAAGACGGCGGTGTCGATAGCCCTTGCATGTTCTTTCTTGCAAAGTATCAGGCCGCCGCTGGTGCCGCGTAGTGTTTTATGGGTGGTGGAGGTAACGACATCGGCATAAGGGACAGGGGTGGGATGCAGACCGGCGGCAATTAATCCGGAGATATGCGACATATCTACCATGAATTTTGCCCCGACCGAGTCGGCGATACGCTTGAACCGCTCGAAGTCGATAATCCTGGGGTAGGCGGTATACCCGGCTAAAATGACTTTAGGCTTACATTCTTTCGCCAGTTTTTCAACTTCGGCGAAGTCGATACGCTCCGTCCCATGGCTGACATGATAATGGACGAATTTATAAGTCCTGCCGGAAAAAGTAATCGGCGAGCCATGGGTCAAATGACCGCCGTGCGAAAGGTCCATCGACATGATGGTATCCCCGTATTCCATTAACGCGAAATAAGCCGCCATGTTTGCCTGCGAGCCGCTGTGGGGCTGAACGTTGGCATGTTCGGCATGATAGAGCTCTTTAGCCCGCTCGATGGCGAGATTCTCGATAGTATCCATATTTTCGCAGCCGCCGTAATAGCGGTGGCCGGGGTAGCCCTCGGCATATTTGTAAGTTAGAAACGAACCCTGCGCTTCGAGGACGGCGCGGCTGACGTAATTTTCCGAGGCGATGAGGTTAATGATTTCTTTCTGTCGTTTTTTCTCGCGCTCGATGGCGTTAAAAATCTGGGGGTCTTTTTCGCTCAAGAAACTCATAAAAATACACTCCTCAAAGGGAAAATGGGGGGTATATTAAATAGTCTACACTGGCACTGCTGGGGTGTCAATCAGATATAGCTTAAAAGTTGAAATTCAAAAGTTAAAACCACAGCCTAAAAGTAAAAACCGTGATAAAATATGAAACAACGTAAATTACAGAAATTGTAATATGCCTAACGAAAAGAATGATAATGACCGTATCTCAAAGAGCCTTTCGAAGCCGATTTAAGTAAAAGGTTGATAGAATTTGAGCCAACCGATAAATTCACCGAAAAGGCGAACTTCAACGTTTTACTGGCATGGAAACGGTGAGTAATAAGTAATATCACCCTTGACAAACCGAATACCTGTTCTTATAATAAAAAGAAACCCCCACCTGATTTGACTTGTGTATCCCTGTTTATTGATTCCAACTAGCATTTCCCAGGTAATAACTGGAGTTATTCCAAGTTTATTATAGTTATTAGATATGCCGAAGTATATTTTTGTAACCGGGGGCGTTGTTAGTTCCGTAGGGAAAGGCATCACCGTCGCCTCTATCGGTACCATCCTGAAGAGCCGCGGGGTTACGGTGGCGGTGCAAAAACTCGACCCGTACCTTAACGTCGACCCCGGCACCATGTCCCCCTACCAGCACGGCGAGGTATTCGTCACTAAAGACGGCGCCGAGACCGACCTCGACCTCGGCAACTACGAACGCTTTATCGATATCGAGTGCACGGCGGATTCCAATACGACGTCCGGCCAGATTTACAGCGCTTTGATTATGAAGGAAAGAAGGGGCGACTTTTTAGGCGGGACGATACAAATTGTGCCGCACTTGACCAACGAAATAAAAAGTCGGTTTCAGAAACTAGCTGATAAATCGGGGGCGGAGGTAATCCTTATCGAGGTGGGGGGCACGGTGGGCGACATCGAGGGTCAACCTTTCCTCGAAGCTATCCGCCAGATGAGGAACGACGTCGGCAGAAATAACGTCCTTTATATCCACGTCACCTTCCTGCCCTACCTTAACTCCACCGGCGAACTAAAGACCAAACCCACCCAGCACAGCGTCAACGAGTTGCGGCGTATCGGTATCCAGCCGGATGTTATCGTCTGCCGCAGCGATTATCCTATCGCCGAAAGCCTGCGGGATAAAATTTCGCTGTTTTGCGACGTAGAAAAGCAAGCGGTAATACCCCTTCCCACCGTCGAAACCATTTACGAAATACCGCTCATCCTCGAAGACTGCGGGCTGGGTCAACTGATTGTGGAAAAACTCGGCATGAAGGCGAAAAAAACCGACTTAACATCGTGGCGGGAGCTTGTCGAGCGTATAAAAACCCCCCATGACCCGGTGAAAATCGCTTTAGTGGGGAAATACGTCGAGTTTAACGATGCTTATTACTCGGTGCGTGAGGCGCTCTACCACGCCGCGCTTTATAATAACCGAACCCTGGATTTATTCTGGGTGCATTCCGAAGACTTGGATAAAATCGATGCTGGTACATTATTACGTACCGCCCAGGGGATAATTGTACCGGGAGGCTTCGGTATCCGCGGTATCGAGGGGATGGTTAAAGCGGCGAAATATGCCCGCGAGAATAATATACCCTATTTTGGTTTATGCCTGGGGATGCAGGTGATGGTTATCGAGTTCGCCCGCCATGTTTTTCAAACCGATGAGCCGAACTCTACGGAGTTCAACCCCAATACTACCTACCCGGTAATTGATTATATGCTGGAGCAAAAAAAGCTATTGACCAAGGGCGGCAATATGCGACTCGGTCTCTACCCATGTAAGCTACTCAAGGGCAGTCTTGCCGCTAAAGCCTACGGTCAGACCTCGGTCGATGAAAGACACCGCCACCGACTGGAGTTTAATAATAAATACCGTGACCAACTGCGTAAAGCGGGAATGGTTTTCAGCGGTGTTTCGCCCGACGATAACCTGGTGGAAATCTGCGAGCTTAAGGACCACCCCTGGATGTTGGGATGCCAGTTCCATCCGGAGTTTCTCTCCAGGCCCAACCGACCGCAGCCCCTATTCCGCGAGTTCATCGGCGTCGCTAAAGACGTTCTTAGAGAAGGCGCCCAGCCGCCGCTGCCCCTCGCTGCTAAATAAGGAGAACACGCCTATGCAAATTTTCTTGGATACTGCCAATATCGACCAAATTAAGCAAGCTGCCGCATTAGGGATTATCAGCGGGGTGACGACCAATCCATCGTTATTAGCTAAAGAAACCACCGCCGATTACGAAGCCGTGACGAAGAAAATCTGCTCGATTATCGAAGGTCCGGTTTCCGTCGAGGTGCTTTCCGAAACCGCTGCTGAAATGATAAAAGAGGCGCGGATTAAAGCTAAATGGGCGTCCAACGTTAATATTAAAATACCGATTACCGCCGAAGGACTTAAGGCGACCTCTGTCTTGAGCCAGGAAGATATTGAAGTCAATATGACGTTATGTTTCTCCCCCAACCAGGCATTATTGGGAGCGCTGGCGGGGGCGACTTACGTTAGTATTTTCGTCGGGCGGCTGGACGATGCAGGACAGGATGGAATGCAGGTAGTGAAAGATACCATCAATATTTTAACCAACTACCCCGACCTTGATGTGCAGGTAATCGCCGCCAGTATCCGCAATCCGATGCACGTTACCAGCGCCGCGATGGTCGGGGCTGATATAGCTACCGTTCCCTATGCCGTCCTGATGCAGATGATACAGCATCCTTTAACCGACGTCGGTATTAAACGCTTTCTGGCCGATTGGAAAAGCGTATCGAAAAAATAGAAAATACCCTTCCCCCCGGGGAGATGGGACCAGTGAGGTGGAACCATGGAAATGAATACAAATCCAACTGAAAACGAAAAAGTGAGTCCGAACGATAATAATGGTGTCGTCTCGAACGAAAACAACAAAACAAGCACGGCGATTCCAAGCGTAAACCTGAATATCGCCGAGCTTGAAACCAAGACCAAAGAAGAGCTGGTAGAGATGGCTAAAGAAAAGGGAATCACCGTTCCCGCCACGCTGAAAAAGCACGATATCATCATGCGCCTGCTGGAAACGCACACCGAACAGCAGGGCAATATCTTTTGCAGCGGCATCCTGGAAATAATGGCGGACGGTTACGGCTTCCTCCGCCAGGAAACACTGCTGCCCAGCCAGACAGACGTCTATATCTCGCCGTCGCAGATACGGCGCTTCAGCCTGCGCAACGGCGATATGGTCACCGGGCAAGGCAGGCCGCCGAAAAGCAATGAAAAGTACTACAGCCTTCTACAGGTCGTAGCGATTAACAACCTTAATCCCGAGCTTACTAAGGGGCGCCAGCCCTTCGGGTCGTTAACCCCTACCTTCCCTGATAAACTCATCAACCTGGAGCACTCGCCAACCGAGCTTTCGACTCGTCTTCTTAATCTTATCGCTCCTATCGGACGCGGTCAGCGCGGTCTGATTGTCTCACCGCCTAAAGCCGGTAAAACACTGCTGTTAAAGGCTGTCGCCAACTCGATTTCCAACACTTATGAGGATATTCACCTGATTGTCTGCCTTATCGGCGAGCGTCCGGAAGAAGTCACCGATATGCGGCGCTCTGTTAAAGGCGAAGTCATCGCTGCGACGTTCGACGAGATGGTAGAAAACCAGACGCGCGTCGCCGAACTAGCGTTAGAAAGGTCAAAACGTCTGGTAGAAAGCGGTAAGGACGTCGTCATCCTGCTTGACGGCATTACCCGTTTGACCCGCGCTTATAACCTGGCGATGCCTTCCAGCGGTCGTACCCTTTCCGGCGGTATCGACCCCGCCGCCCTCCACCCCGCCAAGCGCTTCTTCGGGGCGGCACGTAATACAGAAGAGGGAGGCAGCCTGACGATTATCGCTACCTGCCTTGTCGATACCGGTAGCCGTATGGACGACCTGATTTATGAAGAGTTTAAAGGCACCGGCAATATGGAACTCCACCTTGACCGCAGGTTATCCGAGAGACGCATCTTCCCCGCCATGGATATCCAGCGCAGCGGCACGCGCCGTGAAGAACTTTTACTGGGTGAAGAACAGCTCAAACAGGTATGGCTGCTGCGTCGTATGGTGGGTATTATTGCGTCGGATTCTAACAACTTCGTCGAGGCGACGGAACGCGTACTCGAAAGGATGCGAAAAACTAAGACCAACGCCGAATTCTTAACTGGTTTACGGGAGATATAGCTATGCAAATTAAAAAGACATACACCGAAGTTAGCCCGGAATTGCTTTACGCCGAGATTAGGGATTTCACGCTAAAACAAGGGGTAGCGCTGGGGGAGAATAAACTCGAGACCTTCACCCTGCCGGATGAGTCGGCTTCGTTCGTGACGCGGGCGACGCTGATATTCAACATTGGAGAGGGGAAATCAGGTAAAGAGTGCCTGCGGGCGCATATCGTGGGGATGGCGCGGGGCGAAACGAAGCTGATGATTGACGCCGACGAAAAACTATTCGCGAAAGATAAACTCGCTGCCCTGCAAGCCGATCTGGACTTTATCTTCGGCGAATACGAAGTAAAATAACCTCCCCTTTTCCACACTACTGCATTCCCGATTGGCTCGGGAATGGCGTTTCGCTTTATCCCGCCTTAGGGTACGACCCCAATATCTTTACAAATACCACGTGGTTTTCCAACGCTTTAAGTGCTTCAGCAACAGACTTTTCTTCACGGTGACCGGCGAAGTCCATGTAAAAGTTATATTCCCAGGGCTGGTGGCGGGTAGGACGTGATTCCAGTTTAGAGAGATTGATTTTCCTTTTCGCGAACTCCCCCAGACAGTCGTAAAGCGCGCCGGGCTTATGTTTTAGCGAAAAAACAATCGAGGTCTTATCATTACCGGTGGGCGGCGAGTCTTCTTTAGAAAGGATGAAAAAACGGGTGAAGTTATGGGGATTGTCCTCGATTTCTTTAGCCAGTATCTTCATACCGTAAAGCTCGGCGGCTTTAGCCGAGGCAACCGCCGCGTAGTCCTTACGTTTTTTCTCCTTAATCATCCTGACGCTGCCGGCGGTATCGGATGCGGGGATGATTTCAGCATTCAGTTTCTTTAAAAAGTTACGGCTTTGCCCCAGCGCCTGCGGATGCGAATAAACGTACTTAATAGTATCGAGAGTCGCCCCTTCGATAGCAATCAAACAGTGGCTGATGCGCAGTTCGGTTTCGCCGCAAGCCATCAACGGCGAATCGAGGAGGATGTCATAAGTACGGGTGATACTTCCTTCCAGGGAGTTTTCCACCGGTACTAAAGCGAAGGGGATGTCGCCCCGCTCCACCGCCTCGAAAACCTCGTCCAGCGTATCGTAAGGTACGCCCTTGGTTGATTGTCCGAAGAAGCGGATAGCTGCCTCCTCGGTATAGGCGCCCGGCTCGCCCTGGAAAGCTACGGCAACGCCCTGTATTTTCTTACTGGCGCTGATGATTTGTTTATAAATAGTTTCAATGTCGGACGGACTGATTTTTTCATCGCGGGCGAGACTGCGGACGTGCTTCAGGACGTTCTTTTCCCGTTCCCGGTCCTCGATAATGCGGCTGGTATTGTGTTTGCCTTTACCAATTTCTTTAGAGATACTCTGGCGTTCGGCGATGAGCTGCACGATATGCGCGTCTATCTCGTCAATCTTTTTTCTTAAGTCGTCCAGGTTCACTTAAGCACCCTCGGGACTAAACACGCCCGCATCGCGAAATCACATAGCACGACCGCCATCATTGCCGACACGACCGGTACCGCCCTGGGAACGATACAGGCGTCATGGCGTCCGGTCACTTTAAGCTTTGTTTCCTGCATCTTCTTAATGTCAACCGTCGACTGTTCTATGGCGATGGAGGAGGTCGGTTTTATTGCCACCCTGACCACTAAAGGCATACCGTTGCTGATACCGCCGAGGATGCCGCCGGCGTTATTGGTAGTGGTGACAATCTTACCTTTCTTTAGAGCAAAGGCGTCGTTATTTTCCGAGCCTTTTTTACGCGCCGCGGCGAAACCCGCCCCGAACTCTACCCCCTTAACAGCAGGAATAGCCAGGAGAGCTTTAGCCAAATCTCCATCCAGCGTATCGAAAATCGGCTCGCCGAGTCCCACCGGCACATTGAGGACAACGCCCTCGATAATACCGCCAAGACTATCCCCCGCCTTCCTAACAGTTTCAATCGCTTTTATCATCCTTAATGAAGCGGCGGCGTCGGCACAAAAGAGCGGGTCTTTTAAAGCCTTCTGTTTTACTTGTTCATAAGGGACGGTTTTAGCATTAATATCGCCGATGGCTACCGTGTGCGCCAGCGTTTCAACACCGATATAGCCCAATAGCTTTTTGGCTACCGCCCCCGCCATTACGAAAGCTGCAGTTATCCGTCCAGAAAATATCCCCCCTCCGCGCCAGTCGTTAAAGCCGCCGTATTTTTCATGGGCGGTGAAATCGGCATGACCGGGACGCAGTTGGTAGCGGATTTTTTCATATACAGAGTCGTCGACGTCTTCATTCTTGATTATCAGGCATAAAGGAGCGCCGGTAGTAAAGCCATTAAAAACGCCGGCAAGAATCTCGACTTTATCCGACTCCCGGCGAGTGGTCGAAGCGACGCTTTTACTAGGACGCCGCAGGTCGACATCTTTTTGAATATCAGCCGTGGTGAGGGGCAAACCGGCGGGGCAGCCATCTATCATAACACCGATGCATTTGCCATGACTCTCACCAAAGCAGGTGATGGCAAACGCTTTGCCCAGTGTGCTAGCCATCCAGTTTAACCTCGCCGCCCATTTCCTTCAAGTCATCCCAGAATTTAGGATACGATTTCGTTACGCATTCGGCGTCATTGATGATAATATTGCCCAACAACGCCCCTAATGCCGCGAAAGCCATCGCGATGCGGTGGTCGCCGTGGCAGTTAAGAGCAACTGGATTCTCGAAGACAAGTTTTTTCTCCTTGGGTTTTTCCTCGTCAGCCTCTTCCCGGTCTTCTTCCGTGGGGACATAAAAATAATCCGTACCGAGAATGACGAGGCGGTTTTCGTGTTCAACAACGACCACGCCAAGTTTCGTCAGGCACTCTCTAATCACCGCCACCCGGTTCGATTCTTTGATGCGTGCGCGCTGGATACCGATAAGGTCGGTCGTGCCTTTAGCAACCGCCGCCAGTACCGCTACTGTCGGCAGCAGGTCGATACAGTCGCCAAGGTCAGCGTGGATACCCTTTAAGTGGTCGTAGCTAACAGCTACCTGTGACCCGGTGATAGTTACCTTGGCACCCATATTGCGCAGAATATCCAGTATCAACCGGTCGCCCTGTAAGCTGGCCGGGTTCATGTTCTGGACAACCACTCCCTCTTCCGACATCGCCCCCAACGCTAAGAAATAAGATGCTGATGACCAATCGCTTTCAATTTTAACCGTGGTGGGTAAATAACGCTGGCGCAGGATAACGAACTGGTTCCCTTCTCGCCGGATAATGATATTAAACTGCTTAAGACACCAAAACGTCATCAAGATGTAAGGTCTTGATGTTAACGGGGTGGTTAATTTTATATTTACTCCCTTCGGTGAGAACGGCGATACCAGGAGTAAAGCTGAAATAAACTGCGAACTGACGTTGCCGGGGATTTCCGTGTAGCCGCCCCTGAAAGTCCCTCCTTCAACATTAACGGGTGGACCGCCTAATTTTTCCGTCGAGATTTTAACGCCCAGCCTTTTTAATGCATCAACCAGCGACCCAATCGGACGCTGGCTTAAGGAAGGTCCGCCCACCAGCCGATGTGGACCCGGTATAAGCGAGCATAACGCGGTCATAAACCTTAGAGTGGTAGCTGACTCGCCGCAGTTGAGGTCTTCTTCAAAAACGCTGAACTTACCGCCCGTGACTTTCCAAGTATTACCGCTTTTCTGAATCTCGGTGCCGACTTTAGTCAAGACCTCTGCGGCGGCATTGGTATCATCGCTGACCAGGGGGTCGATAATCTGACTCTCGCCGACGCTTAAAGCCGCGCACATCAGCGCCCTGATGGTCATGCTTTTCGAAGTAGGAACAGATATGTTCCCCTTAATAACGCTTTTACTAATCGTTGCTTTCATATTTCTTCAACTCATTTATTATTTTGTCCGCCACCGAGGCGATAGTTAGTCCGGACGTGTTAATCGTCATATCAGCCGCCCGGCGGTATAAGGGTCGGCGGATTTTAAGCATCTTTTTAATCTGCGATAACCGGTCATTCACATTAAGCAGCGGACGAACGCCTTTCTCCTGCGACGTTCGCTTAAAAATTTCCGCCGGCGAAGCCGTTAGACATATTATAACGTTTTCTTTCTCTAAACGGTTAATGTTTATTTTATTAAGAACGACGCCACCGCCGCAAGCGATGATAACATTCTTACGATTGGCTATATTGCTTGTAGCTGCTATTTCCAACTCTCGAAAGCGAGCTTCACCCTCCCGACTAAAAATCTCCGGGATTGACTTACCGGCTTTCTTTATAATTATATCATCGAGTTCAACGTACTTTTTATCCAACTTTTTGGCTAGTACTTTAGCTACACTGGTTTTACCCGTCCCCATGAAACCGATGAGGGCGATACTAGTCTTCATTTCGCTCCAACATACTAATAGCTTCTGCCCGCATCAAATCGATAGGGGCCTTTCTACCGGTCCATTTTTCGAAAGCTAAAGCCCCCTGCCAGACGAGCATATCGACGCCGCTGATAGTTTTAGCGCCAGCAGAAGCTGCTTCTTTAAGCAGTTTGGTTTTAATCGGGTTATAAACGATATCGAAAACCAGCGGAATTTTAGATAATAATCCGGCGGGGACGGGACTATCATTAGCCTTCGGTGCCATCCCCACACTGGTGGCGTTAACTAAAAGGTCGACGCCTGATAATACTTTATTTATTTGGCCAAGCTCCAGTACCTTAACTTTCTTTTTAAACTTATTTCGAATCAGCCTGGCAATATCCTTTGCCCAGTCCAACTCCTGCTGGCGGTTGAGAATGGTCAGGTTGGCGTCCCCTTGCGCTAAAATATAGCTAATCGCCCGCGCGGCGCCACCGGCACCTAAGACAATAATATTTTTACCTTTAGGCTTAAAACCGTATTCCGTTAAAGCGCGGAGGAAACCCTCGGCGTCGGTGTTATAGCCCTTAAGTTTGCCATTATCATTAACGACGGTATTAGCGGCACAGATTAACTTAACCAGCGGGTCAAGACTGTCCAGCAACGAGATGACCGCCACCTTATGAGGGATAGTAACGTTAAAGCCTCTAACATTGAGAGCTTTTAAGCCCGTGACGGCCGTCAGCAACTGTTCCGGTTTTACGCGGAAGGGGATGTAAATATAGTCCAGTCCCAATTTCTGAAAAGCGGCATTATGCATCGCCGGCGACATCGTGTGTTCGATGGGGTCGCCGATAAGAGCGCAAATTTTCGTCTTGCCGGAAAGCATCATCTTTCGACCAGCATCCTATAAATTTCTCTTAAATCATTGACCGTGACCTGTCCCTTAGCTGACTCTTTGCCCTTGCCTATCGAGGCGTAAGTAAAATAGCCCCCCGCCAGCGGACAAAGGATGCGGGATAATTGCCCGGCCGCGCCCATGGCGAAGGAGACGATATTCGCTGAAGAAAAATCGCTAATCAACTGGAGAACGACCAGATTATCCGCAAAACTTCGGGCAGTCGTGACGACCTTACAGATATTGGCACCCGTGGCTATCTGATTGACGATTACCTGACGCAGTTTATCCAGGGGTGGCGTTCCTCTAAGATTATGATAGGAAACCAGGCATTCCGCCCTGCCTTTGACTTCGTTAATCACTGCTTCGACATGTGGTGTTGCTAGCTCGATATCGATAATCGATGCACCCAAGTCTATGGCATTATAGAGTTCCTTAATTCTTAATGACTCCCCGCCGCCCCATTTACCCCCCTCACTCGACCGTCGGTTACAGGCTATCCAGGGCTTTTTGAGATACTCCGCCACTTTCCGCCATCCCTTTCCGATTAAGTCGATACGCACTTCGAACAGGTCGGCCAGGGGCATTATTCCATCTAAAGCCTTAAGGTCGTCATTAACGACCGTAGCGCAAATTCTAGGCGGATTTTGCACCGAACAGCACCTCCCTGATTATCTCCGGCGTGACTTTGGTACTGATATAAACCTCACCGATGGCTTTTAACAGCACGAAACGAATTTTCCCGTCTAAGACTTTTTTATCGTGTTTTATTAGTTCAATAAATTTATCTATTTCTGCGGGATTCAGGTCCGGTAAGTAAACAGGTAAACCGGCAGCGCGGATAACTCCCTCTAGTTGCGTTACACCTTGTTGACGGAAAGTACGGAGACGCACCGATATTTTAGCCGCCGCCATCATGCCGACCGCTACTGCCTGACCGTGCTTAAGCTTAAAATTGTATAACGCTTCAACGGCGTGCCCGACAGTATGGCCAAAGTTCATTAACGT
This sequence comes from uncultured Chloroflexia bacterium, assembly GCA_963759785.1. GTDB lineage: Bacteria > Chloroflexota > Dehalococcoidia > Dehalococcoidales > RBG-16-60-22 > RBG-13-51-18. The sequence goes on along the minus strand of CAVXAM010000007.1, from coordinate 357,842 downwards.
TCGCAGACCGGTCTCCCTTTCGTCAAGCGACACGACCGGCGCTTTTATCCGGGCGTTTTTATCAACGATGTTCTCGAGAACGTTTAAATCATATGCCATTGCTTTAACCATATTTGTGCGCAGGTATTGGAAAAAGCCTCTATCCCGTATAACTGCATGCTTGATAACCTCCCCCAGGCCGTTAGATAGCTCTACTTTGGGGAGGGTTTTTAGCGTAGCCACGTCCGTAATGACCATCTTAGGCTGGTAAAAAGCCCCGACCATATTCTTTAGACTATCGTGGTCGACGGCTGTTTTGCCGCCGATAGAGCTATCCACCATTGCCAGTAAAGAGGTCGGCACATGGATTAAAGGCACGCCCCGCATATAAGTAGCCGCCACGAACCCCGCCAGGTCGCCGATAACGCCGCCACCCAATGCCAGGATAAGCGTTGACCTTTCGGCGAAGGATTCCGTCAGGCGATGATAAAGTAAACCGGCGGTAGCGAGGGTCTTTTGTTCTTCCCCGGCTGGTATTTCGAGTGTGGTAACCGTAAAACCCGCTCCAGCTAGACTTTGCTCAAGTACACCGGCGTAAAGACCGCGAACGTTGGAATCGGTGATAATGACGGTTTTGCCGGTAAAACCCCTGTATTTCAGCCATAAACCAATTTGCGGCAACAAACCCTGCCCGATACGTATCTCATAGCTGTTTTTACCGAGGTTTACGCCGACTTTTATCATGTAAGTAATTTTACCTTTACTCCTGGCGCATTGCAATAATACTAGCCACCATTCTATATATAAATAAGGTAGTTTCAGGCTAAAAATAGCCTCAAAAACGGTTGCAAGCTAATTACTATTGAAAAAAGTTGACAGACGGTATTATTATGTGATACATTTATTGTTTGGTACTAAGAATTCAGTAAAAGTAGATAGATTGAGCTTACAAACCTCTCTCTATCACATTACAAGAATTCATAATGGATGGGCTTTGGCTCATCCATTATAATTGTGAGGGGGATAGAAAAAAGACAATGCCAACGATTAATCAGCTAGTACGCAAGGGACGGAAAAAGTCGCACAGTAAAGATAAAACACCGGCGCTGGGTTTTACTTATAACTCGTTGCGAAACAGGGTAATGCAAGGTAAAAGCGCCCCGCAAAAACGCGGTGTCTGTATCCAGGTCAAGACAACTACCCCTAAAAAGCCTAATTCCGCCCTGCGTAAGATAGCTAAAGTAAGGCTGACTAATCATGTCGAAGTTACGGCATATATCCCTGGTGAAGGCCACGAGCTGCAGGAACACTCGGTAGTGTTAATCCGCGGCGGTCGTGTGCCGGACCTGCCCGGCGTACGCTACCACATCATCCGGGGAGCGATGGATACCACCGGCGTGGCAAACCGTAAACAGGGCCGCAGTAAATACGGCGCCAAACGAGGCAAGGGTGGTAAGGTTGGTGAAGAAGGCGCAGCGGCTCCTGCTCCGGCTCCAGCCGCTCCTGCCGCCCCCGCACCTACTGCTTAATTTGAGGAATTAATATGGCGAGAAGAGCTAGGTCCGTAAAAAGAGAAATTATACCTGATGCGAAATACCGCAGTACAACCGTTTCGCGGCTGATTATTAAAATTATGGAACGCGGTAAGAAAAGAACCGCGGAAAAAATAGTTTACAGTGCCCTCGAAAAACTGGGACAGTCTGTTTCCAAAGACCCGGTGACAGCTTTAGAGCAAGCCGTGAAAAACGCTACCCCTCTCCTCCAGGTTAAGCCGAGGCGTGTTGGTGGCGCAACCTATCAGGTGCCGGTCGAGGTCGCTCCCGACCGCGGACTCTTCCTGGCACTGACATGGCTGATTCAGGCCGCCCGGTCAAGAAAAGGTAAGGCGATGAAAGAGAAACTGGCTGATGAGCTTGCCGAAGCCTTCCAGGGACAGGGCAACACGATTAAAAAACGTGAGGATACGCATAAAATGGCGGAGGCTAACCGTGCCTTTGCCCATTACAGGTGGTAAAGGACTTGGTAATTACTAGCGGTGTTAAAGTAAATAAAATGGTTACCGGAGAGAATAAAGTATCCAGAGAATTTCCTCTGGAGGACATTCGGAATATTGGCATTATTGCCCATATCGATGCCGGCAAGACGACCGTCACCGAAAGGATACTCTATTACACCGGCAAGACCTATAAACTGGGCGAGGTTCATGAAGGCACCGCCGTAATGGACTGGATGGACCAGGAGCGGGAACGCGGCATTACGATTACCGCCGCCGCCACCACCTGCTACTGGCGCGAACACCGCATTAATATCATCGACACCCCCGGACATGTTGACTTCACCGCCGAAGTTGAACGCAGCCTTAGAGTTCTTGACGGCGGTGTCGTTGTTTTTGATGCCGTTTCCGGCGTCGAAGCCCAATCGGAAACAGTCTGGCGGCAGGCGGATAGATACAGAGTGCCCCGCATCTGCTTCGTGAACAAGATGGACCGTATGGGCGCCAGCTTTAGCCATACCGTCTCGTCGATAGAAACGCGCCTCCAGGCGACTCCCCTCCCTATTCAGTTTCCCCTGGGCGTCGAGGAAAAATTTTACGGGGTGGTCGACCTAATCGAGAATAAAGCCTGGCGCTTTAGCAACGACCCCGATGTTGAACCAGAAGAAATTCCAATTCCGCATGATGAAAAAACTAAAGTCCACGAAGCGCGGCAGCATTTGATTTCTCAAGTTGCCGAACATGACGACGCGATGATGGTCGCCTATATCGAAGGGCATAAAGTAGAGCCCGAAGCATTACGCCAAGCCTTACGCAGAGTTACCTTGAATATCAAAGGCGTGCCCATAATTTGCGGGAGCGCTTTGAAGAATATGGGTATCCAGAAACTCCTCGATGCGGTGGTTGACTTTTTACCCTCCCCGCTCGATGTTCCGCCGGTCGAAGGTATTGTCACTAAAACCGGCGAGAGGGTTATCCGCCAAGCCAGCGATGACGCTCCTTTTGCCGCGCTGGCTTTTAAAGTGGTTACCGACCCCTTTGTAGGGCGATTGGTTTACTTTAGAGTTTATTCCGGCAGAGTCAAGGTAGGCGCGCAGGTTTATAATCCTACCCGTGGCAGGCCCGAGCGTATCGGCCGTCTCCTCCTGATGCACGCCAACCACCGTGAGGACATTACCTCCGCCGACGCCGGCGCTATCGTCGCCACGTTAGGACTTAAAAATACCTTTACCGGCGATACCCTCTGCGAACCCTCTAAAGCTGTCCTCCTCGAATCCATCCGCTTCCCCGAACCCGTCATCTCCATCGCTATCGAACCCAAGACCCGAGCCGACCAGGACAAAATGGGCGAAGCTTTACAAAAACTCACCGAAGAAGACCCCACCTTTAAGGTTACTTTTAACGAAGAAACCGGCCAGACGATTATTTCCGGCATGGGCGAACTTCACCTCGAAGTCCTCACCAGCCGTCTTATCAGAGAGTTCAACGTCGGCGTTAAGGTTGGCCAGCCGCACGTAGCCTATAAAGAAACGATTACTGTCGCGAATAAAGTCGAGGGCAGATTTATCCGGCAAAGCGGCGGTCACGGCCAGTACGGCGTTGTCAATGTCGAGTTCGAGCCGCAGCCGCGTGGCAAAGGCTTTGAGTTCGTCGATAAACTTAAGGGTGCCGCGCTACCGCGGCAATTTGTACCGCCAGTCAAGGCTGGCATTAAAGAAGCGATGGAAACCGGCGTTTTAGCCGGCTATCCGGTGGTTGATGTTAAGGCTACCCTTTACGACGGCAGCTACCATGATGTTGATTCCTCCGAAATGGCGTTCAAAATGGCTGGCTCGATTGCGCTTAAAGAAGGCGTTAGAAAAGGCAGTCCGGTTCTTTTAGAGCCGATTATGAAACTGGAAATAGTCACCCCCGAGCAGTATCTCGGTGATATTATCGGAGACCTGAACTCAAGACGGGGTCATATTGGTAAAATCGAACAGCAGGGCGATAGCTTCATTATCCACTGCTTGATACCAATGGCGGAGTCTTTCGGGTACGCTACCACCCTGCGGTCATTAACCCAGGGACGGGCAACCCATTCACTGGAATTTCATAGTTACGAGCAACTTCCACTGGAAAAGATGGAAGAGATTATAGAAAAGGCTGTAGGCAAGAGAAATGGCTAAACAGAAAATCCGTATTAAGCTCAAGGGCTACGACCACAAGGTGGTTGACCTATCGGCGCGGCAAATCCTGGAAGCGGTGGAGAGCACCGGCGCGGTAGCCGTTGGACCGGTGCCGCTACCCACGCACATCCAGAAATTCTGCGTCATCCGCTCTCCCTTTATCGATAAAAACTCGCAGGAGCAGTTCGAAATCCGGACCCATAAGCGTCTTATCGATATCGTGGAGACGACCTCTAAGACCATCGACGCGCTGACCAAGCTGAACCTGCCCTCGGGCGTGGAAATAGATATTAAACTGTAAAATGGGAGTTAAAAAAATAATATTGTCATTCTGACCCTGAATGAAATGAAGGGGAAGAATCCGCCCCCGGGAACACCTCTGGATTCCCGCCTGCGCGGGAATGACGAATCGTACTGGTGAAATTATGACTGTAGGAATTATAGGTAAAAAACTGGGCATGACCCAGGTATACGGCAAGGGCGGCAAGACCGAAGCCATTACCGCTATCGAAGCCGGACCCTGCACGATAATGCAGGTTAAAACCGTCGAAAAAGATGGCTATAGCGCGGTGCAGCTCGGCTTTGGTGAAGTTAAGCATCAAAAAGCCGGCGGTAAAAAGGGTAAAGCCAAAGAAAAAGAGCCGGTCAAATTTAAGTACCGGCGCGAAATCCGGCTGGATAACGGTCAAAAGCTCGAAGCCGGTCAGAAAGTCGACGTCAGCGTCTTTAAAGCCGGCGACATCGTTAGTGTTTCCGGAATTTCTAAGGGCAAAGGGTTCGCCGGCGGCGTTAAGCGCTATCATTTTAAAGGCGGTCCTAAAACCCATGGCCAATCGGATAGGTGGCGTGCGCCGGGTTCGGTTGGCTCCAACACCAGCCCGGGGCGGGTTTATAAGGGGCTCCGCATGGCAGGGCATATGGGCGATATGCATGTTACGGTTAGTAATTTGGAAGTATACCAGGCAGATACAGCCCGTAACCTGTTACTGGTCAAAGGCGCTGTGCCCGGTATGACCAACGGACTGGTAATGATTGAAAAGTCCAAGAGGGAGAACAAGTAAGGTGCAGGTTCCAGTTTATAATCTCGCCGGAGAAGAAGTCCGGAAAATAAAAATAAGCGATGACCTTTTTAAGGTGGCGTTTAACGAAGCCGTTGTGCACCAGGTAATGGTCGGCATGCAGGCTAATGGCCGGCAGGGTACCGCCGCCACCAAGAGCCGCGGCGAAGTAGTCGGCAGCACGAAGAAACTTTACCGCCAGAAGGGCACGGGTAATGCCCGCGCCGGCAGCAAAAAATCACCGACCCGACGCGGCGGCGGCGTTGCTTTCGGTCCTAAACCGAGAGATTACCGCCAGTCGATACCTAAAAAGTTACGCCATCTGGCTTTAAGGTGCGTCCTTTCCTCCAAAGTCGAGGAAGGCGACCTAAAAATTATCGACGCTTTCGACTTCGCCGAACCGAAGACCAAACAAATGCTAGAAGTGCTGGATGCCCTGAATATAGAATCCTCCGCCCTAATCGTGACCCAGAAACCGGAGGAAAATGTAATTTTATCCGCCCGGAATATTCCGGAGATTATCACCATGCCAGCCAATGTGCTGAATATTTTAGATATCATGTCGCATAAGACTCTGCTAATGACCGAAGCCGCCGTGCGTACCGCCGAAGAGCTATGGGGCAACGGAGCCAAACAAGGGGGGAAAGATGCATCTGTCTGAGGTGCTACGCCGCCCGCTGGTAACTGAAAAAAACACCGCCCTTCAGGCGTTGAATAAATACGCCTTCGAGATTGCTGACGGCGCGAACAAGATGATGATACAGGAAGCCGTCGAAAAGGCTTTTAAAGTAAAGGTGACCAAGGTCAATGTCATCACCATGCGGGGTAAAACGAAAAGGGTGGGGCGGCGCTTAACGCATACCAACCCCTGGAAAAAAGCGATTGTTACCCTCCGGGTGGGGGATAAAATAGAGTACTTTGAAGGTGTTTAGTAGGAAAGGGGAAGCCAGGTGGCTGTAAAAAAGTTTAATCCGACTTCGCCAGGACGGCGCAACATGTCCGGCTATACCTTCGATGAAATTACGAGGGATAGACCGGAAAAGTCGCTGCTCATCACCAAGCGCAGTAAAGCCGGGCGTAACGCTCAGGGTAAAGTTACCGTACGCCATCGCGGCGGCGGCGAAAAGCGGAACCTCCGCATCATTGATTTTAAACGCGATAAGCATGATATTCCGGGGCGGGTAGCCTCTATCGAGTACGACCCCAACCGCTCGGCGCGCATCGCGCTGATATATTATAAAGACGGCGAAAAACGCTATATCATCGCCCCGGTTGGCTTAAATGTGGGCGATACGGTAATGGCGGGCAACAACGCCGAAATTAAAGCGGGTAATTCGATGCCGATGAAAAATATCCCGACGGGCATCGAGATACATAATATCGAGGTACAAAAGGGTCGCGGCGGCCAGCTGGTACGCAGCGCCGGCGTTTCCGCCCAGCTGATGGTCAAAGAAGGCGACTACGTATTAATAAGACTGCCTTCCGGCGAAATCCGGCGCATTCTTGCCGAGTGCATTGCCACCATCGGGCAAATCGGTAACCTGGAGCACCAGAATATCAGCCTCGGCAAGGCTGGACGCAAACGGCATATGGGGTGGCGCCCGACCGTTAGAGGGTCGGTTATGTCACCGCGTGACCATCCCCATGGCGGCGGCGAGGGACGTTCGCCGATAGGTATGCCGGGACCGAAAACACCTTGGGGCAAACCTGCCCTCGGTTATAAAACTCGTAAGCCGAAGGCTTCCGATAAGATGATTATCAAACGCCGAGGCAAATAGGCGGTTAAAGAGGAAAAATGTCTAGATCAACCAAAAAAGGACCAGCAGTTAACGAAAAGCTAGCAAAACATGTAGATGCCGCGATACGCTCCGGCACAAAAACGGTTATCAAGACCTGGGCTAGAAGTTCGACCATACTGCCGCAGATGGTGGGACTCACCATCGCCGTGCATGACGGCCGCCGACATGTGCCTATCTATATCAACGAAAATATGGTAGGCCATAAGCTCGGCGAGTTCGCCCCTACCCGCATATTCAAAGGACACGGAACTAAAGTTGAAGTAGAAACGACCGAGTAACGTAAGATAAGGTGTTAGTAAAGTGGAAGTAAAATCAGTATCTAAAGACACCGGCCTACCCGCCAGCAAGATGCGTCCGCTGGTGGATATGGTGCGGGGTAAAATGGTTGACGAGGCACTAAACCTGCTGCAATATACGAGCACGCCGAAAGCGAGGTTCCTCGCCAAGATAGTGAAATCAGCCGTAGCCAATGCCGAAAATAACTTTCAGATGGACCCGGCTGATTTAAAAATAGTTAAGATAACTGTCGATGGAGCGCGCAATACACGCCGTTATAAGGCACGGTCGAGGGGGCGGGCAAGTCCCATTAATAAGAGTTCTAGCCATATTACCGTGATAGTTGCAGAAAAGGAGGCTTAATTGGGTCACAAAGTTCACCCGACGGGTTTCAGACTTGGCATCATCAAAGACTGGCAGTCGAAATGGTATAGTGAAACGCACTACGCCGAGTTCATCCAGGAAGATAATAAGCTGCGGAAATATATCAAAGCGAAATACCCTGAAGCCGCTATCTCGCTGGTAGAAATCGACCGCCAGGCTAAAGATGTAACTATCACCTTGCATACCGCTCGACCGGGCATCGTTATCGGGAGGGGTGGCCAGCGCGTTGATGAGATGAGAAAACAGCTGGAAGACCTCATCGGTAAAAAAATACGCTTGAATATACAGGAAATCCGGCAGCCGGAGATGGATGCTTACCTCGTAGCCAGGTCGGTAGCCGAGCAGATTGAGCGCCGTGTAGCCTTCCGCCGCGCTATGAAACAGGCTATTTTCCGCACGATTCAGTCCGGCGCTAAAGGCATCAGGGTTAGCGCCGCCGGCCGACTGGCTAACGCAGAAATCGCCCGCCGCCAGACGATGCATGAGGGGCAGGTTCCCCTCCATACGCTAAGGGCGGATATTGATTATGGTTTTACCGAAGCGCATACCACGTTGGGTCGCATCGGGGTAAAGGTATGGATATATAAGGGACAGGTGCTGCCCGAGATTAAGACGGCCGAAGCCGAAGTTAAACCCGGCGAAGCCGCGGCCGAACCAGTTGCAGCTCTAGCCGAAAAACCGATTGAAGCCGCGATAAAAGCGGCTACCGCCGCCGCCGAAGAAAAACCGGCGAAAGCTCCTAAAGCAGCGCCGAAAGCCGAACCGGAAGAAAAACCCTCTAAAGAGGGCAAGCCGGTTAAAGCGGCTAAAGCCGCCAAGGTAGTTGCGGAAGAAGCCGAAGAAAAAGCGGCTAAACCGAAAGCGAAAAAAGCGACGAAGACGGCTGCCGCTAAAGAACCAGCCGCCAAAGCTGAAAAAGCTGCCGCTCCTAAGAAAGCCAAGAAGGAAACCGAAGAAACTAAACCTCCGGCTAAAGCAACAAAAAAAACAAAAACTGTAAGCAAAGCTAAGGAAGAGGAACAGGATGCAACAGCCTAAACGCGTTAAATATCGCAAGGCTCATAGAGGTTCCATGGCGGGTCAAGCCCATTCGGGCAATACGCTGAACTACGGCGATTATGGACTGCAAGCGATGGAATCAGCCTGGGTATCCAGCGCCCAGATAGAGGCAGCGCGACGCGCCATTACGCGCCATATCCGCCGCGGCGGCCAGGTCTGGATACGCATTTTCCCCGATAAACCAGCCACCAAAAAACCGGCGGAAACCCGTATGGGCAGCGGCAAGGGTTTGCCGGACCATTGGGTAGCAGTCGTTAAAACGGGACGTATTATGTTCGAAATGACCGGGGTTAACGAAAAAATAGCTCGAGATGCCATCATGTTAGCAGCGCATAAACTGCCTTTAAAAACCCGTTTTATATTTAAAGAAAATATCTCTGCGGTTAGCAGCACAGCAGAGTAGGGAGTCAACGTGGCGACACTAAAGGAATCACTAAAAGAATTTAAAGTTATGGACATCCCGGCATTGCAGAAGCAGCTGGACGATGCTCGTCAGGAGTTATTTAACCTCCGTCTCCGCCTCTCCACCAAGCAGCTGGTCAACCATCGCGAGGTGCGGCGGGTTAAACGGAAGATCGCCCGTATAGAAACTCTTATCAGAGAAAAGGAACTGGGAATCAGATAGGATAGGAAATATGGAAGCAAAGCGCAAAGTCAGGTACGGTAAGGTAGTCGGCGATAAAATGGATAAAACGGTGATTGTTGCCGTGGATACGCCGCGTCGTCACCCTTTATATAAGAAGACTATTCGCCGGGTCGTGAAATATTACGCTCATGACGAAGAAAACAAGAGCAAGACTGGCGATACCGTAAAAATCGAAGAGACCCGACCGCTTTCTAAACTGAAGCGATGGCGCGTGGTTGAGATAGTGACCAAAGGCGAGGTCGCCGAAATTAAACCGGAAGAAATAACGAACTAAGGTTTTGGTGAAACAGACATGATCCAGATGAACAGCAGGCTAAAAGTAGCGGATAACTCCGGGGCGCGGGAGATTATGTGCATCAACATCCTCGGCGGCTCCAAGCGGCGTTATGCCTATCTTGGCGATACAATCGTCGCCTCGGTAAAAAAAGCAATACCTAACGCGGCGACCAAAAAAGGCGATGTCGTCCGTGCGGTCGTGGTGCGTACCGCCTCCCCCTACCGCAGGCCTGATGGTTCGTATATCAGATTCGATGAAAACGCGGCGGTAATTCTTAGCGATAAGAACAATCCAAAAGGGACGCGTATTTTCGGGCCGGTGGCTAGAGAACTAAGAGATAAACAATATACTAAAATCGTCTCGCTGGCGCCGGAAGTATTATAAAGGCAGATAAACGATGAAAATTAGAAAAGACGATGTGGTGCTGGTTATCGCGGGGAAGGATAGGGGTAAAAAAGGCAAGGTTCGTTTTGCCTATCCTGCCAAACAGCAACTCATCATCGAAGGCATCAATTTTGTAAAAAAGCACTCTAAAGCCAAGGGACAGGCGAAACAGGCCGGCATTATCGACATCGAAGAACCGATGCATGTCTCTAAAGTTATGTTTTTATGCACCAAATGCAATAAACCGACCCGCCTGGGTAGTCGGAAACTGGAAGATGGGCGGAATGTTAGATATTGTCGTAACTGCGGCGAGGTAATTGAATAATGGCTAGGCTAAAAGATAAATACCGCAAGGAAGTAGTACCACGCCTGATGGAAATCTGCGGTTTTAAAAACATCATGCAGGTGCCGCGTCTGGAGAAAATAGTGGTGAACATCGGCATGGGGGAAGCTATTGTTAACGCCAAGGCACTGGAATCGGCGGAAGCCGACCTGATGGCGATTACCGGTCAGCATGTACTGACTACCCGCTCGAAAAAAGCCATTGCCAATTTTAAGTTGAGGATAGGGATGCCCATCGGCTTAAAGGCAACGTTACGAGGAGAACGCATGTGGACTTTTTTCGATAAGCTGGTCAACGCGGTGCTGCCCCGTATGCATGAGTTCCAGGGCGTCGCCCCGGATGCCTTCGATGGCCGCGGCAATTATACCCTCGGTATAAAAGAACAGATTCTCTTCCCCGAAATCGAATATGATAAAGTCGATAAAATACGCGGTATGGAAATATCGATTGTTACCACGGCTAAGAGCGACGAAGATGGCAGGAATCTATTAAGTTTGCTCGGCATGCCTTTTGCTAAGGATGGAGAGAATTAACCATGGCTAAAAAATCAATGATATTAAAATCGCAGCGAACGCCGAAATATCCTGTGCGTAAGCATAACCGCTGCCGAATCTGCGGTCGACCCCGTGCTTATATCCGCAAGTTCGGCATCTGCCGGATATGTTTCCGTGAACTGGCTCTCGGATCGCAGCTGCCCGGAGTTAGAAAATCTAGCTGGTAGGCTAACGAAGTAATACGGTAGGTGATGTAACAGTGACAGACCCAATTGCTGATATGTTAACTCGAATAAGAAATAGTATCATGGTCAGGCATGATAGCGTCCAGGTGCCCGCCTCCAAGATTAAGCTGGCGATTGCCAAGATTCTTAAGGAGGAAGGTTTTATTTCCGACTTTGAGGTCGTTAAGGGTAAGCCGCACCGGATGATTAAGGTGCAGTTACGCTATTTGGAAAATAACAAACCGGCTATTTCCGGGATGAAGCGGATAAGTAAACCTGGCTTGCGGACGTATATCCATAAGAGAGAAATTCCGCGTGTTTACGGTGGTTTAGGTATTGCTATTATCTCAACTTCGCAGGGTCTTAAGACAGGACAGCAAGCCTGGCACCAGAAATCCGGCGGAGAGTTATTATGTTACGTATGGTAAACCAGTTCTGGAGTGATATTTATGTCTAGAATAGGAAAATTGCCCATTCCGATACCAGCAGGGGTAACGGTTAATATAATGGGAAACAGCGTTTCCGTTAAAGGTCCCAAAGGGGAGCTAATGCGGTCGCTACCGGCGGAAATGCGTATCGCCATGGAAGGCAACAACCTGGTGGTGACTCGCCCCAGCGATAGCAATAAACACAAAGCCTACCATGGTTTGACCCGCACTCTGCTGGCAAATATGGTAACGGGTGTTTCGAAAGGCTTTGAAAAAACACTCGATATTGTAGGGGTTGGTTATCGGGCGGAAAAGACCGGCGAAAATCTTACGCTGCGTATTGGTTTTTCACACCAGGTAGAAGTCAAACCAACACCCGGCATTGCCTTCGCCGTTGAAGGAACTAACAAAATCAAGATCAGCGGGATTAACAAGGAAGACGTCGGCGAGATGGCCGCGGAAATCCGCGCCCTTAAGCCCCCGGACCATTATAAAGGTAAGGGCATTAGATACACTGGAGAGAGAGTGCATATTAAGCCGGGTAAGACCGGAAAGGTCGTTAGCAGGACATAAACATGACGAAATCTTACACCAGAGAAGCACGCATCAGAAGACATCACCGCGTCAGGGAAAAGATTAGCGGCACCAAAGACCAGCCGCGGCTTTGCGTTTTCCGCAGCCTGAAACATATTTATGCCCAGGTTGTCGATGACGCAGAAGGAAAAACGCTGGTTGCTGCTTCGACACTTGACGCCGAGATTGAGAAGGATTCTAATAAAAAGAAAAATAAAACCAACCAAGCGGAACTGGTCGGCACGCTATTGGCGAAGCGCGCTATCGAAAAAAAGATAAAGCAGGTAGCCTTCGACCGCGGCGGATTTAAATACCATGGGCGGGTAAAAGCCCTGGCGGAAGCAGCCCGTAAGGGTGGGCTTAAGTTCTAAGAGAGGATATAATAGGTTAGATGAAGCAACCATTAAGCCGGATTGATTCAGCCGAACTAAACCTTAACGACAAGCTTATCAACGTTAACCGCGTTGCCAAGGTAATGAAGGGCGGCAAGCGGCTGCGTTTTAGCGCATTAGTAGTTACCGGCGACGGTATGGGGCATGTAGGCATCGGCATCGGCAAGGCTAACGAAGTCCCCGCCGCCATCAGCAAGGGCGGCGCCCAGGCCAGGAAAAATCTGGTCCAGGTGCCTTTAGCCGGCAGCACGATACCGCATGCAATTACCGTTAGTTTCGGCGCCGCGACCGTGATGTTAAAACCGGCAGTGCCGGGCACGGGTGTTATCGCCGGCGGCAGTGTTAGAGCCGTGCTCGAAGCCTGTGGCGTAAAAGATATTTTGTCGAAATCGCTCGGCGCTGCTAATCATATTAATGTCGCCAGGGCGACGATGCTCGCCCTGACTCAATTGAGAAATCCGAAGGAAGAGATAGCGAAGCGTAAACCGGCGTCAGTCGCCGCCCCGGAGGCGACCGCTAATGAGTAAAATACGCATTACCTGGATAAAAAGCGCGATTGGCTACGAAGAACGCCAGCGCAAGACTTTAAAGACGCTGGGGTTTCACCGGCTGAACCAGAGCGTCGTTCGTGAAGATACAAACTCGGTGCGCGGTATGATTAATAAAGTCAGGCACCTGGTTAAAGTGGAGGAAGAGCTTGGTACATCAAAATAAAATCGCTCCGGCACCTGGCTCCCGGCATGCCAGAAAACGCGTTGGCCGCGGCACTGGCAGCGGACACGGCACCTTTTCCGGACGTGGCTGCAAGGGCCAGAAGGCGCGCGCCGGCAATAACAAGGTACGCCCCGGTTTCGAAGGCGGGCAACTGCCTCTAATTAAACGTCTGCCCCAAAAACGCGGTTTTACGAATATCTTCCGGGTTGAGTACAGCCTGGTTAGTATCGGACAACTAAATAAATTCAAGTCCGGCTCCAAAGTCACGCCCGATGATTTAATAAAAGCCGGGATTATCAAATCTCTAGCTAAACCTATAAAAATACTGGCGGATGGCGCGATCGACCATCCCCTGACCGTTAAAGCGAATAAATTTTCAACTTCAGCCAAGGCTAAAATAGAAGCAGCCGGCGGCAAAGTTGAGGAGGTAACGGATGCGGCAAAAGCCGAGTAGACCCAGATTACTCCAGGCAATGATTGATGCCTTCAGCCTACCTGACCTCCGAAAAAGGATATTGATTACCATCGGTATTCTGGTAGCCTTCCGTTTTGTCTGCCATGTTCCCCTACCAGGTCTGAACCCCGAGAGGCTAAGTACCCTTTTCGAGCAAAATGCCCTGTTGGGTATGTTAGACCTTTTCAGTGGCGGTGCGATGAAGCAGTTCAGCGTCGCCTCAATGGGCGTTTACCCTTATATCACCGCATCAATCATTATCATTTTACTAGTGCCGGTTATTCCTAAGCTCCAGGCTCTTTCGCAGGAAGGAGAAGCCGGCAAGAATAAAATTAATTTGATTACCCACTGGTTAACCGTACCGCTGGCAGGTCTTTCGGGTTACGGTCAGCTGGTTATCCTACAACGCAGCGGCGCAGTCAGCGCTACTAGCTCGATGTTGACTGTTACTATCGTCCTCTCATTAATCGCAGGTACGATGTTCCTCGTCTGGCTGGGCGAGTTGATAACAGAATATGGTATCGGTAACGGCGTTTCGATTATCATCTTCGGCGGTATCGTCGCCGGCTACCCGCAGCTAATCCAGCAGGGCTTCCTGGCTAAGGGCAATCCCGTTGGATTAGTGGTATATATTATAATCGTCCTTATCACCATCGTCTTAATCGTCATCTTCACCGAGGCGCACCGCCGTGTACCGGTGCAGTACGCCCGTAGCGTTTTCCGCGGCGGCAAGATGTACCGGCAGTCCGGCACGACTCATATCCCGCTGCGCGTTAACGCCTCCGGCATGATACCGTTAATCTTTTCGATGTCTTTAATGATGTTTCCGGGTATCGTTGCCAGCTACTTTGATACCGGTGGAGGTGCTGCGCATTCGATTGTCCAATGGTTCAGTCCGAGCACCGACTTGCCGATAGGCATGTTTTACTGGGTAATGTACTTTGTTTTATCGGTAGCTTTTACGTTCTTCTACACGATTATTACTTATCAGCAGCAAGACCTACCCGGTACGCTGCAAAGGCAGGGCGGCTTTATCCCGGGCATACGACCAGGCCCCAATACCGCCCGCTATTTAAGCAGCGTAATTAACCGGATTACCTGGGCAGGCGCCCTGTTCTTGGCTTTCGTGGCAGTCATGCCGTTCCTGGCACGCACCGTAACCAACGTACAGCAAATCCAGCTCTCGAGCTTGGGCATGTTAATCGTGGTCGGTGTGGTGCTGGATACGATGAAACAGCTCGAAGCCCAGCTTGTCATGCGGCGTTACGAAGGTTTTATTAAATAGGGACGAAGGTGTATATTATTCTCCTGGGAGCTCCCGGGGCAGGTAAAGGCACACAGGCGGTGATGCTGGCGGAGAAAAAGGGGCTGGTTCAGGTAGCTTCCGGCGACCTCTTCCGCAAGGCGCTCCAACAGGAGACGGAGCTTGGCAAAAAAGCCAAGGTCTATATGGAAAAGGGACAATTAGTCCCGGATGAAATAACAATACAGATGGTGCTGGAGAGGCTCGCTAAACCAGATTGCCAAAAAGGGGCGATACTGGATGGCTTCCCCAGGAATATAGAGCAGGCGAAGGCACTGGAAAAAGCATTAGCCAAACAGTCCAGGGCCATCGATAAAGTTGTAAATATAAAAGTAACGGAGGCAGGGGTAATAAAAAGATTAAGCGGACGCTGGATTTGCCGTGAATGCCAAACGCCATATCATGAGACGGACAATCCGCCGGAAGTAAGCGGCAAATGCGACCGCTGCGGCTACGAGTTATACCAGCGAAACGATGATAAACCGGCAACAGTGAAAAAACGGTTAAAGGTTTACGAAAAAGAAACCGCCCCGCTGATCGATTATTACAAAAATGCGGGCAAGCTGGTAGAAGTTATCGGTGAGGGCGGACCAGAGGCGATACATAAAAAAATTATCGCCGCCTTAGGCTAAGGGAATGAATATTAATGATTATCGAAATAAAGTCGGCCGAGGAGATAGCCGTAATGCGGCAAGCCGGTAAGATTGTCGCAGAAATATTAAAAATACTGGTAGAAAATATAAAACCTGGCATGAAAACGAAGGAAATAGATATAATAGCCGAGAGGGAACTAAAGAAACGGGGCGCCGAATCCTCTTTTAAGGGATATCACGGTTACCCGGCGACTGTCTGCGTCTCGATTAATGACGAGATAGTGCACGGGATTCCCGGCGATAGGGTCTTTAAAGAGGGCGATATCGTTTCGCTCGATTTTGGCGCTAAGTTTAAGGGTTTCCACGGCGATGCCGCAGTTACCGTTCCCGTCGGCAAGGTTGACCCAGCGGCACAGCGACTTATCGACACGGCACGGGAATCGCTGGAAAAAGGTATCGCCGCCGCGCAAGCGGGAGCTAAACTGGGCGATATATCGGCAGCGATTCAGGACCACGCCCAGTCCAGAGGTTATTCGCTGGTGCGGGAATATACGGGACACGGGATAGGCAGGAAAATGCACGAAGACCCGCAAATACCCAACAGCACCGAGCCGCCCTACGGCTTACAGCCGGGGACAGGTCCTGTGCTGAAAAAGGGTATGGCACTGGCTCTGGAGCCGATGCTGAATGCCGGCGATTGGCGTACCCGCGTTGCCGAAGACCAGTGGACCGTGCTAACGGCTGACGGGAGTCTTTCAGCTCATTTCGAGCATACCATCGCTATTGATGATAATAAACCGGAGGTATTGACGAGGGTCTAGTATGACGAAGAAAGAAGCCATCGAGGTCGAAGGAACAGTTATCGAGGCTTTACCCAATGCCATGTTCCGCGTGCAACTGCCGAATAAGCACGAGGTGCTGGCGCATATCTCGGGTAAAATAAGAATGCACTATATCAGGGTACTGCCGGGTGATAAAGTTCTAATCGAGCTCTCGCCTTATGACCTGAAGCGCGGCAGAATTACCTACCGGTTAAAATAATTAAAAGGTTAGAAAAATGAAAGTTAAAGCTTCCGTAAAAGTAAGATGTGAAAAATGCAAGGTCGTGAGACGGCGCGGGGTCGTCAGAATTATCTGCGAAAACCCCAAGCATAAGCAGAGGCAGGGTTAAGGAGGGTATAAATGCCACGTGTCGCTGGAGTAGATATACCGGTCAATAAACAGGCATGGGTCTCATTGGGATATATTTACGGTATCGGCCCCCACAACGCCTATACAATATTGGAACAGGCTGGCATCGTCCCGGAAACCAAGGTAAAAGACCTGACCGAGGCTGAAGTCAACAAGCTCCGTGAAATAATCGATAAAAACTATCGCGTTGAGGGCGAACTTAGAAAAGAGATAAACTTAAACATTAAACGCCTGATAGAAATCGGCAGCTATCGCGGCTCAAGGCATCGTCATGGTCTGCCGGCTCGAGGTCAGCGGACGCGGACTAATGCCCGCACCAAGCGCGGTCAGCGTAAGACAGTCGCCGGCCGGGGCCAGAAGCGCGGCGCGACCAAGAAATAATCCTGATTTCGACAGGATAAGGAGGATAGGGTGCCACAAAAAAAGAAAGCTAAAGCTAGAAAGCGGGAACGCAAGGCAGTTCCTACCGGTAAAGCTTTTATACAATCGAGCTTTAATAATACTATCGTGACATTAACCGACCCGCAGGGCAACGCCCTGGCCTGGGGCAGTTCCGGCACCGCCGGATTTAAAGGCTCGCGTAAGGGCACGCCTTATGCCGCCCAAATGGCGGCGCGCGATGCCGCCCGCAAGGCTATGGTGCATGGCTTAAGACAGGTTGAGGTATATGTTAAGGGTCCGGGCAGCGGCCGCGAAGCAGCGATACGTTCGCTGCAGGGGTCGGGACTTTACATCACTGGCATCAAGGATGTCACCCCGATACCGCATGCCGGGTGCCGTCCTCCGAAACGGAGAAGGGTATAAAAGGGGAAGAGTATGGCTAGATATATAGAACCGATCTGCCGCTTATGTCGGCGGAATAACGAAAAACTTATGTTGAAAGGCGCAAGATGCTTTACGCCGAAATGCGCTTTCGATAAGCGACCGAAACCGCCGGGGCAGGCGCCTGCTAAAGGCGGACGACGGCGGAGAACTTCCGACCGCGGTTTACAGTTGCGGGAAAAACAGAAGGCTCGTTATACTTACGGTATTCTGGAGCGGCAGTTCCGGAAGGCTTTTGAGTTAGCCGAAAAACAGGCCGGCATCACCGGTGAAAATCTGCTCGTGCTTTTAGAAAGACGACTGGATAATGTCGTCTACCGTTTAGGCTTCGCCGATTCTCGTTCGCAGGCGCGGCAGCTGGTACAGCATGGCCATATCCTGCTGAACGGTAAAAAAGTCGATATCCCCTCCACCCTGATTAAAGAAGGCGATACCATCGGCTGGCGCGAAGGCAGTAAAAAAACAGAGTATTATAAAGTTCTAGCTGCATCAATCGAATCCAAGGACGTACTAAACTGGTTGAGCCTGGATAAAACGAATATGGTCGGTCAGGTGATAACCCTACCCACTCCCGACCAGGTCGATGCCAAGTTCGATGGCAAGGCAGTAATCGAATATTATTCGCGGTAATGTAAAATTAAGGAGGTAGTTCGTTGGCTGGACTATTAGTCCCAAAAATTGAATGTACCGAACAAGTCGAAAACTTCGGGCGGTTCGTTGCCGAACCGTTGGAGAAGGGGTTTGGTATGACCCTGGGCAATTCCTTACGCCGCGTGTTACTTGGCTATCTCCCGGGAGCAGCCGTAACTCAAGTAAGAATTGATGGCGTCCAGCATGAGTTTACGGTTATCCCTCACGCTAAAGAGGATGTTATCGAGTTTCTTCTCAATGTTAAAGAAATCCGCTTGAAGCCGTTGTCCGACCATGGCGGCACGTTAATCCTGGAAAAGGATGGCGAAGGCCGCGTGTGCGCTTCTGACATTAAGCCGTCGACCGACTTTGAAATTACTAATCCTGACCTATGCCTGATAACGCTCAACAGCTCGAGAGCCAAACTTTACGTTGAACTGGATGTCGAGCTGGGGGCGGGTTTCCGGTCGGCCGAATCCACCGATAATATGCCGGTCGGCACGATACCGGTCGACGCTATATTTACGCCGATACGTAAAGTGAATTATAAAGTAGAGCCGATGCACTTCGGACGCGAAACTAGCCGCGAAAAACTATTAGTCGACATCTGGACGGACGGTACCATCATGCCGATTGACGCGGTAAGCAATGCCGCTAATATCCTTATCGAACAGCTGATGCCTTTCGTTGAATACGTGAAAATTTCACAGATGAAAGACGAAGAGCGGCTGATTCGCCTCTCCATCCCGGACGAGAAATACAATATGCCCGTCGACCAGCTCGACCTCTCGGTGCGCACGATGAACTGCTTAAGACGCAGCAGTATTGCCACCGTTGGCGAGCTAATTGCTAAGGGACCTAAAGAATTATTGAAACTGCGCAACTTCGGTCAAAAATCGTACCAGGAAATCGAGGACCGTCTATCGACGATAGGGTTATCGCTAAATCCGAAAACCGAAGAACCAGCCGAAGAAGTAGAAGAAACCAAGCCAAAAGCTAAAGGCAAAAAGAAATCGGCTAAAGAAGACGAAGAATAAGCTGATATTGAATACCAGCAGAGAATAACCTTACACGGAGAACCAGAAACATGAGGCATAATATTACAGGCAGAAGTTTAGGTCGCGTTACCGGCCACCGCCGGGCGCTGTATCGTAATCTCGTTACCGCCCTGCTGCAGCATGAAAAAATCATCACCACCGAGGCTAAAGCCAAGGAAGTGCGCGGCATGGCGGAGCAGATGATTACCCTCGGGAAGAAAAGCGGTCTGTCTTCCTACCGGCAGGCGCTGGCGTTTATCACGGATAAAAAAATTACCGAAAAAGTTTTTTCCGTACTCGGTCCGCGTTATCAGGAACGCACCGGCGGCTATACCCGCATTACCAAACTGGAACCGAGGCAGGGAGATAATGCGCCGATGGTGCAGCTGGAGCTGGTGAAATAGTCTTTTATGGTGAACAATGGTGACAGACTCGATAGCTGGCGCCAGGATTATTTTAATTACCGAATATAACGGTAGTAATTACCACGGCTCCCAATCGCAGGTCAACGCGCCGACGGTTCAGGGAGAAATTGAAAAAGCGTTAAAGAAATTAACTGGAGAAAGGATAAGAATTAAAATAGCCAGCCGGACCGATGCCGGGGTCCACGCCCAAGGGCAGGTGGTGGGCTTCGATAGCCAAGCGAAACTCCCATTAAAGTCGTTCGTCGACGGCTTGAACCACTATCTGCCGGAGGATATCGCGGTGAAAAAAGCCTTTAAGGCTGAACCGGACTTCGACGTCAGACGCCGCGCGGTGAGTCGGGAATACAGGTACTATATTTATAATAGCCCGACGCGCTCCCCTCTTAAAGAAGGATTTTCCTGGCGGTTACCCGGTAAGCTGGACATCGCGGCGATGAACCAAGCCTGTGAGGCTTTAGTGGGACGACACGATTTCACCTCCTTTGTCGCCAGCGAAGCTACCGCCAAGCAGAAAAGAACGGTCCGGGACGTATTTAAAGCGGCGATAACACAGGATGGGGAAATGATAGTCTTCGAAATAATCGCCAACTCGTTTCTACCCCATCAGGTACGCAATATGATAGGTTGTTTAGTTAAAGTGGGACAGGATAAAATGACAGTTGCCGAATTTAAACAAATAGTAGAATCCAGGACTCCCGGCTTAGCCGGACCAACGGCTCCGGCCGAAGGATTATGCCTGGTGCAGGTTAATTATCCAGGTCCTTTCGAGGGAGAAGCACGATGAATACTTACAGCGCTAAACCGGTTGATATTAGACGCAAGCTGCACGTGATTGATGCCGCCGATAAGACTTTGGGACGTCTTTCCATCCAGATTGCGCGGATTTTAATGGGTAAGGATAAGCCCATTTATACCCCGAGTATGGATACCGGCGACTACGTAACCGTCATCAACGCGGCTAAAGTACGCGTCACCGGCAAGAAACTTGAGCAGAAGATGTATTACCGCCACTCCAACTATCCGGGCGGCTTTAAGAGCATTACGTTGGGCAAGATGATGGAACAGTTCCCTACCCGCGCTATCGAATACGCCGTTAAAGGGATGCTTCCCCACACACGCCTGGGCGCCCAGATGTATAAAAAGCTTAAGGTTTACGCCGGAGCGGAATATCCTAATATGCCGAGGGCAAAGACAGAAAAACCAGTGAAAGAAAAGAAAACAAAGTAAAGGGATTGGGTTGATATGGATAAACAGAGCTATTTTCATGGGACAGGCCGCCGCAAGACGGCAACAGCACAGGTAAAGCTGATGGCTGGGAACGGCGCCATTATCATTGACGGCAAGCCGCTGGAAGAGCGCTTCCCCTCCCTAGAGCACCAGCGCGTTATCATCCAGCCATTCATGGCTACCGAGAGCACTGGTAAATTCAATGTGGTAGTCAAAGTGGCTGGCGGCGGTGTTACCGGCCAGAGCGATGCCATCGCTCATGGTATCTCCCGCGCCCTCGTCCGTGCCGACGAGCGTTATAAGCCTATCCTGCGCCAGAACGGTTTATTGACCCGGGACGCCCGCGCTAAAGAGCGTAAGAAGCCCGGACTCAAGCGAGCCCGTAAAGCGCCGCAGTACACCAAGCGTTAGTTATTTAGTAAAGATAATTAAGCGCCAGATTTTATTGATATTTAGAGAATCTGGCGCTTTTCTTTTCGTTGTCATTCCCTCTCCCCTACTGTAAACTGTTAACTGTAAACTGACATGAAAGATTCCCAAATTATCCAGGTAAAAGATGTCGGTAGTGTTCTCCTAGAGCACAGCCGGCGGGCGCGGCGTATCGTTATCTCCGTCCGCCCCGGTAAAGGCGTGCGGGTAGCGGTACCCCGCCACACTTCTTTTAAGTCCGCCCTGGAGTTCGTTAACGTTAAAAAAACCTGGATTAAAAAGCATTTAGTGAGAGTTAGAGATTACGAAAAACGTAAACAAGCTTTTAACGATATTTTCCTTGCTGTCGACAAAAGAGAAGCAAAGAGAAAAATTATCGCCCGACTCGCCGAGCTCGCGAAACAGCATGAATTCCATTATAAAAAAGTATCCATCCGGAATCAGCGAACGCGCTGGGGCAGCTGCTCGGCTAAAGGCACGATTAGCCTGAATATCAAGCTGGTGGCTTTACCGCAGGACTTAGCCGACTACGTTCTCCTGCACGAACTGGTGCATACCAAAATCCACAACCACAGTCCTAAATTCTGGCAGGAGCTGGATAAATACATAAGTAATGGCAAAGCCAAGGCTAAAGAATTGGTGGAGTACGGGGCGGGGATACTGTAAGGTTAGCCTTTTTCCAGTCTCTCTTTAAGATAGCTGATGACCTTCACGGGCGAGGGGTCAACCTTATAAAGCAGCGCCAGGTAATAGCTGACATAGTCCCCGAAAGATACCAGACTAACCATCTGCGCTAACGCGCTCTTGCCTTCGCTATCGACGAATTCGTAAGCCACGCCGGACTGCTTTAGCAACTCACAGGTAACTTCATAGCGGAGTTTAACGCGCTGGTTAAAGGTCGGCGAGCGCAACAGGACGACGCGGGTTTTCGATGCAATCTCTTGCGGCAGCGGGAAGCCGACGGTCGCGTTATGATTAAGCTCCGGGAAGACCTCGTAAAACGCCCAGCACTTGCTGTTCTCGTTAAGCTGGGTCTTCCAGCGGTGGGCTGCCTCGGCAGCGATACCAGCGCCATAAACTACCGGCATACAGCCATAAAGTCTCTGTGCCAGCTGTTTAGCGGGATTAGATTTTACCGGGGACTTTTCGTCGAGCTTCGCCGAGAGTTTTTCTAATACCTGAATCGTCTCAGCAACATCAGCCGATTTATTACTGATAAAACCAAGCTTCTGGAGGATGCCGAGGGTGGGGATAAAGCTAAAGCCGAGCGCGGCGCGGGGCTGGGCTTTATATTCTATTTTATAAACAGGAATTCGGTTTGCTGCTGCCAGCTTTTCTATTTTGCCGCCGGAAGTGATGACGACCTTCTTGGCTTTTGTTTTTAATGCCAGTTCAAAACCCGATAGCGTTTCTTCGGTGTTGCCGGAATAACTGGAGGCAATGATTAGAGTTTTTTCATCGACAAAAGCGGGCAAACCGTAGTCGCGGTGAATGATAATTGGTATCTTGGCTTCTTCCTGCACCAGTGTCCTGACTAAATCACCGCCGATAGCCGAGCCGCCCATGCCTAAAACGACTACCTTATTAACGTCCCTAAAATCCTTCGGTAAAGCCAGACTTTCTACCGCTAGCCAGGCTTTTTGACACTGCATCGGTAGCTCTTTAATGCGCGCCAGCATACCTTCGGGGTCGAGCTTAGAATAGAGATTTAAGTCATCAAGATTCACATTAACCATTTGATATCCTTTAAACCCCCGCCATTTTTTTACCTATTTCCAGAAACCGTAAAGCCCGTTCCGGCGAATCGGTTTCGGAGTAAATCCGCAACAGGGGTTCGGTGCCGGAAAAACGTATCAGCAGCCAGGCGCCATCGACCAGGTTAAATCGGTAGCCATCGGTGGTATCCAGCTTCGCCACTTTAATCCCGTCGATAGTCTTGGGTGGATTATCGCGTACCCGTCCGATGATAGTTTGTCGTTCGGCTTCGGGGAACTTTATGTCAACACGTCGGTAGTGATGGGGTCCGACTTTACTATAAAGGTAATTCAGCAATTCATACGGATTTTTGCCGGTCTTGACCATGAAGTCAAGAAAATAAAGATTGGCCAGAATGCCGTCCCGCTCAAGCACATGCCCGCGGAAACCGTAACCCCCGCTCTCCTCCCCGCCGATGATAGCATTCTCCGACCGCATCAAAGGCGAAACATACTTAAAGCCCACCGCCGTTTCATGTACCGGCACTTTGAATAACTCGCCAAGGCGGTAAGCCATATTGGTGGTGGTCAGGGTTTTGATAATCGGACCGCGCTCTTTACGGACTTCTAATAAATAGAGGCAGAGTAAAGCAAATACCTGCAGCTGCGTTAGAAACTCACCGTTTTCGGCAACGATGCCAATACGGTCGGCGTCACCATCGGTCGCCAGCCCCACATTAGCTTTATACTTTTTCACCGTGTCCGCCAGCTCATTCAAATGAGGCAATATCGGCTCCGGGTGGAGGCCAGGGAAAATGGGATTGCGTTCGCCGTGAATCTCCGACGTCTGAATCGTCCCGCCGCTTAAAAGTTTCCTAAGATAACCGATACCAGCCCCGTACATCGGGTCGATAATGACCTTTAGTTTAGCGCGGCGTAATCTATCGATATCGACGAGCCGGGCTATTTGCTCAAAATACGCGGGGTCTAAATCAGTCATCGCGACCAGGCCTTTTTTCTTCGCTTCGGCTAATGATAGCCGGTTGACTTTACCGGCGGCGTAGGACTTATTAATAAAGCCCACGATTTTCTTGGTGACTACATCCGAAGCGCTCCAGCCGTTTTCATCCTTGAACTTAAAGCCGTTCCATTCACCGGGGTTATGGCTGGCAGTAATGATTATCGCGCCGGCGGCTTTTTTCGCTAGAACGCCGTAGCTGATAACAGGGGTCGGGGCAGCGGCTGGCGATAGATAGACCTTAATATTGTTGCCGGCAATCACCTCGGCGGCGGCCGCTGCGAAGTCCTCGGACGCAAAACGTGTATCGTAACCGATAACGATGCCACGTTGCGCCAGCTTAGCGCTAATGAGATAGTCGGCGACGCCCTGCGCGCAATAGCGGACGTTCTCAAAGGTAAAGTCCTCGGCGATAATGGCGCGCCAGCCATCGGTGCCGAACTTAATGGGGTTAGCTCTAACGATACTATTCACCCCCTTAGGTGAAGGAGTCGACTACTTTTCGCTTTCCATTAGCTTTTTAATCTTTGCCGCTTCTTTTTCCACGGACTTCTGTTCCCATTTAGAGTCCTTGTGGAAGACGAAAACACCCAGGGCATGTAAACCGAGCGCGACGCCCCAGCCACAGAGCGGCCAGACCCACCAAACGTAGCCGCCGGGACTCGTCACCGCCCAGATGACGATAAAAGCGATATTAAAAAGGACGTAAACGGTGAGGTGAGAATAAAAGCTCTTCTTATCGTCTACCCTTTTACGGGCTTTTTGGATAATTTCTTCTTTAGTCAGTTTGAATGGCATGTTTTAGTACCTCTTCTAGGTTTTTATTTTTCTTATTTTTTTTACTGTCATTCTGAGCCCTCGCGTTACACTCAGGGTTAACTCCGCGAAGAATCCGTTTGTGTCAGTGCGGATTCTTCAGTCGCTTCGCTCCTTCAGAATGACACTGGTTACTTCCCCAGTCCCTCTTTCCTTAAAATCGCCGCTTTATCGGTCTTCTCCCAGGGGAGGTCGAGGTCGGGTCGGCCGAAGTGTCCGTAGACGGCGGTCTGGCGATAGATGGGACGGCGCAGCTTAAAGTAATCGATAATCGCCGCAGGACGCAGGTCGAAGTGTTTATTTATTAAATTCAAGATAATCTTCGAATCGACTTTTTCCGTACCGAAGGTCTCGATAGAGATGGAAAGCGGGTAGGCTTTACCGATAACGTAGGCTACCTGTATTTCCAGCCGTTCAGCGAGTCCGGCCGCGACAACGTTCTTCGCAATATAGCGCGTCATATACGCGGCGGAGCGGTCAACCTTGGTGGGGTCTTTGCCGGAGAAGGAACCGCCGCCGTGTCGCGCCACGCCGCCGTAGGTATCGACGATTATCTTGCGTCCGGTGCAGCCGGTATCGGAAACCGGCCCGCCGATAACGAAACGACCTGTAGCGTTAACGTAGAATTTGGTATTTTTATCGATATACTTCGCCGGCACGACCGCTTTAATAACGTGCTTAATGATGTCCTGTTCGATTTTACTATAGCTGATATCGGGGTCGTGCTGGGCGCCGATAACGACGTTATCCACGCGTTTGGGGACGCCCTTTTCGTATTCTACCGTTACCTGGCTCTTGCCGTCGGGGCGGAGGTATTTCAGCGTGCCGTTTTTCCTCACTTCGGTGAGACGTTGACAGAGTTTATGGGCGAGGGAGGTGGTGAGGGGCATCAGTTCTGGTGTTTCATTACAGGCAAAGCCGACCATCATCCCCTGGTCGCCGGCGCCGATGATATCGTAGCTATCAGCTTTTTTCGTTGCCTTAACTTCCAGCGACTTACTGACGCCTAAATCGATATCCGCCGACTGCTCCTTAATGGAGGACATGATACCCACGGATTCATAGTCAAAGCCGTATTCCGGCTTAATATAGCCGATGTCTTTGATGACTTTTTTAACAATATCCGGCACATCGACGTAGGTTTTAGTTGTAATTTCTCCCAGCACAATAACGAGTCCGGTGGTCGTCGCCACCTCGCAGGCAACCCTTCCGTTAGGGTCTTTTTTCATAATATCGTCCAGAATAGCATCCGCTACCTGGTCGCAAATTTTATCCGGGTGACCTTCGGTTACCGACTCCGAGGTAAAGAGATATTTCGAGGTGTTATTGAAACTGTTAGACATTTATTCCTCCCGTATAGAGAGTCCCAAGTTCTATAAACATATAGCGAAGGAGATTACCACGTCGCTTAGTTTATACTGAGCGAAGCGAACGTACTCCTCGCAATGACTAGTCAACTAGGTCCCTTCCTCCCAGCTGGATAAATACTTACGCTGTTCTTTAGTTAATGTATCTATAGCGACGCCCATTGCCTTGAGCTTTAGGCGAGCGACCTCTTTATCAATTTCCTCCGGCACGGGGTGGACCTTCACTGCCAGCTTACCTTTGTTTTTAACGAGATACTCCATGCATAATGCCTGGTTGGCGAATGACATATCCATCACGCTGGCGGGATGCCCTTCCGCCGCCGCCAGGTTAATCAGTCTGCCTTCTCCCAGCAGATATAAACAGCGCCCGTCTTTCAGCTTATATTCTTCAACGTAGGTGCGGATGGTGCGTTTGCTTTTACTTAGTTTCTCTAATACCGGGATGTTAATTTCGACGTTAAAATGGCCGCTGTTCGCCAGTATCGCGCCATCCTTCATGACCTGGAAATGCTGTTCATCGATAACATTTTTATCGCCGGTGACGGTGATAAAGATATTGCCGATTTTCGCGGCTTCCAGCAGCGGCATCACCTCGTAGCCCTCCATCACCGCCTCTAAAGCGCGTACCGGCTCTACCTCGATAATGATAACGTGCGCGCCCAATCCTTTAGCCCGCATCGCCACCCCGCGACCCGTCCAGCCGTAGCCGCAGACCACCACCTTTTTCCCCGCCCAGAGGATATTGGTGGCGCGGGTAATGCCGTCGATGGTACTCTGGCCGGTGCCGTACCGGTTATCAAAGAGGTGTTTGGTGTCAGCGTCGTTGACGGCAACTAACGGATACTTAAGCTGTCCGGCTTGATGCATCGAGCGCAGGCGGATAACGCCGGTGGTAGTCTCCTCGCTGCCGCCGATGATGTTTTTTAGTAGTTCTTTTCTTTTAGTATGCAGTGTGGTAACGAGGTCGGCGCCGTCATCGATGGTAATATTGGGTTTACGCTCGAGGGCAGCCATGATGTGTTTATAGTAAGTATCGCCGTCCTCGCCTTTAATGGCAAAGGTGGGGATGCCAAATTCCACCAGAGCCGCGGCGACATCGTCCTGGGTGGAGAGGGGATTAGAGGCACAGAGGGTTAGAGCTGCGCCCCCCGCTTTTAAAGTAAGCCCCAGGTTAGCGGTTTCAGAGGTGATATGCAGGCAGCCGGAAATGCGTATACCTGTTAAAGGCTTTTCTTTTGTAAAGCGTTTTCGAATTAAGCCCAGCACTGGCATTTCGCGGAAAGCCCACTCGATACGCTGTCTGCCTGAACCGGCGAGTTTTATATCCTTTATATCATAGTCTTTAGAAGCCATAAAAAATCCCTCTTATTTCTTATCATGCCAACAACCAATGATACATCAAAAAGACGAGATTATTCAAACGGAAAATGGATTTACCTAGCCGATGCCCCAATCGCGGTAACCCTGCTTGATGACCGCCGCATATTCTTTAGAGGGGAGGGTCTCTTCGAGCTGTCCGGACCTGATGAAAGCGACCGCCTGGTGCGGCTGGTTGTCTTCGTCAAAGACGGTGACATTAATGCGTCCGTAGCCGACTTCGTATTTCTCCAGCTGTTTCATGCCGGTTTCGGTGACTTCATAGATAGCGCCGCGCACCTTTTCACCGCGGAAGGGCTTTATCGAAGCCGTGCCGCCATGCCAGTTACGCGACCAGCCGGTGAAAATGAGTCTGTAATTAGGCAATACCGCCGAAAAGCGCGGCTTGGCGTCAGGACAGCGCTCGCGCATCTGCTGCTTATTCAAGTTGCTGGCATATGCAAAGTAAAGTAACGCTTTACTCGGTTGGGTCAAACTACTCCTCCCAGGATGGCTTTAAGAATTATAGTATAAGTTGGACGTTAATTGAAGTAGAGGAGGAACTAATAAGACAATATCTCGTTTTTCAGCTCAGCAGTTAGCGGTATTTCTTTAGCCCTCCCGCCCACCAGCACGCGGTCTTTAAGGACGGTTACTTTAACGATACCGCCCTGCCGCGAAGCCTGATAACCAATTAGTTTATCCTTCTTCAAAATACCACCCCAGTAAGGACCCAGCGCACAATGCGCCGAACCGGTCACGGGGTCTTCATCGATACCGATAGCCGGTGCGAAAAAGCGTGAGACGAAATCGTATTTATTGTTTTCCGATTTTGCGGTAACCATTACGCCGCGAGGCGATATTTTCTTTAACTTATTAAAATCCGGCTTTAAATTTCTTACCGTTTCCTCGCTTTCAACCACCACCAGATAGTCGAATCTGGTTTGTCCGATATAGAGCGGGGTTACGTTTAGTGCGGCAGCTAAATCAGGTTTATCGTTTTTTATTTCCTTTACAGCGTCCCGCGGAAAATCGAGTGTAATATAGGAACCCTGCTTTTTAGCTGATAAAATCCCACTCCTGGTTTTATAGTAAATCGGCTTAGCCGAATCCATATAACCTTTTGAATATAGAATATAAGAAACCGCCAGCGTGGCATGACCGCAAAGGTCGACCTCGCTGCCGTTACGGGTAAACCACCTTAAGCTATAAAGATCGCCTTCCCTACAAACAAAAGCCGTCTCGGACATATCCATTTTGATGGCGACTTTCTGATAGAACTTGACGTCCCTCTTTCCCGGCAGCAGGCAGACTCCGGCAGGATTGCCAGCGCAGCCTTTAGCCACGAAGGCATTAGCCTGGAATATATACGTTTGCTTTATCTCTTTGAGGGGGACAACCTGACGACTATTTTGCATATGATAATTGACCGAGAATATCCACGATTGTTTTGTTGGCGCTGGAGGAGGGAGTGCATCTTAAATAAGAGTTAAAGTAGGGGTCGTAACCATAACGGTTTAAGGTAGTCGAAATGCCTTCGGATAAAGTCATTTTAGTAGTAAAGAGATTATTCAAAAGGTCTAACGTGGCCTTATCGACGTATTCCAGCGTGACGACATCGCTCCAGCCGATATAAACCGCCGCTCCTTTATCGATAAAAACCGCCGGCATATCGTTATATTTAAAGCTTTCGCAGCCCATCGACAGGATAAACGTTCCGTTAAATTTACCGTCAGCGTCTTTAATAAATTCTGAATTCACGGCGAAGACCAGCGGTGAATCTTCTTCCATAAGCGCGTTAGAGACTCTATCAGCCAGCTGGTCGATGACATATTTAGTAGTGGAATATTCTTCATTAGTAAACAGGTAGGTTGTATCCGATGCGGTAGTGTTATCTCCATCTAAACTCACCAGCGTACCGGAATGTACCCTTAAAAGGACAAACCGGTAGCCCATCGAGGGCAGTTTACGGTAAAAATCCACGGTGATATCGAGACCCTGCCAGATATCGACGGTAAAACCGAACGACTCGAGTATTTTTTTGGAACTAGTCATAAATTCCGGGTTGGGGTCCCGCAGCGAAAGCTGGTCAATGATAACCGCTTTATTCAGCGGTTCTTCGGTCGTTGGGTTATTGGAACAGCCGGTGGGCAATACCAGCGCTACCAGCAATAAAAGCGTGGTCGCGATTTTTAGAAAAACATTCACTCTACTTTAAGTATAAGTGACGGTGGAGTTTTTCACAATGGGGACTAGTTTCGATAATAATTATTCGAAGATAATCAACAAAGCCATAATGCCGACACCTAATACAATTAATGCAAACTGTAAAAGCGACCTGGTTACCTTAACATCGTGCTGGAGCTCCGGTAAAAGGTCGGTCCCGGCTATATAAATAAACCCGCCGGCGGTAATGGGGACTAAAGCGGTGGTATAGCCCTGGACATGCGGTCCGATAACGAGCGAAAGGATAGTGCCGATAACGGCAGTTAAAGCGGAAAGAAAGTTAAACAATAAGGCTTTTTTTACCGAAAGCCCGCCATATATAAGTACCCCAAAATCTCCCATTTCCTGCGGTATCTCATGAAGAACGATAGCCAGAGTAGTAGTAAGACCTAGTGGAATACTTACCAGATAGGATGCTCCAATAACCATACCGTCAATCATATTATGAACGCCATCACCCACCAGATTCATCATAACCACGGGATGGACATGCTTCTCGCCTACAGACTGGTGGTTGTGCCTCCAGCGGAGAACCTTTTCCAGCACAAAGAATATCATAATGCCAAGTAAAACGTATAACGCCACCGCGAGTTTACTTTCCATTGATTCAAAGGATTCCGGCAGCAGATGAATAAAAGCATCGCCGAACAAGCCGCCGATGGCAAAACTGACCAGCAGGAAAGTTATCTTTTTTATGTCACTGCGCAGCAATAGAGCCAGAATCCCGATTAAAGATATCAGGCTGACGAGGACGACGCTAATAAGACTATATCCCCAGGTGTCCATGTCTTTCTCCGAAGTCTATACTTCTACCCTCTCTCTTGAATTTTCTTTGTTTTTTAGAGCGCTGCGGCACTGCCGGCACTGCCCTAAAAACTCCAGCAAATGGCTGTCTATTATAAAGCCGTTTTCTTTAGCTAAGCGATGTTCCAGTCTTTCAAGGTCGCAGTCCGTAAAATCAATAACCTTGCCGCATCCCGAACAAATCAAGTGATGGTGGTGCTCGGCGGGAGAACGAATTAAATAACTACGACCGTTTCCCCCGGTGTGCATCTCGCAGATAAAGTCCAGCTCCGTTAAAATATCAATAGTACGATAGATAGTGACCAGACCGATGGAACTATCTTCGCGAAGGACCCTTTCATGCATGGCAGCTGGTGTAAGGTGTTCGTGGGAATCAATAATAGCGCTGATGATAACGCGGCGCTGCTGGGTAACTTTATAGCCGTGCTTACGGAGTTCCTGTTCGATTCTTTTTTCGGTATTGACCATTCTAGCCAGCTAATTGAAAATGATTTTCAATTAGATTTTAACATAGATATCTCAAACTGTCAAAGTAATTGTCCTGAAAGGACGATGTATGGTAGAATTGAAATGTGTAACGCGCCACACATGGATTTTGCGTAACATCTTGAAAATATATTGCGAATATTGATATAATAATGGCTAACTAATTATCATATTGCGTGGAAAATTATGGAAAAAGCTCTGCAATTACTATCAGGAAATGAAGCGCTGGCACTGGGCGCTTATCACGCCGGCGTACAGGTAGCGACCGCTTATCCCGGCACCCCCAGTACCGAGATACTGGAAAACCTCTCGCGCTTTAAGGACATCTATGCCGAATGGTCAACCAACGAAAAGGTAGCCATGGAGGTGGGGATGGGAGCGGCTTATACCGGGGCGCGCGCTATGGTCTCGATGAAGCACGTCGGCCTCAACGTCGCCAGTGACCCCTTTATGGCGGCGTCCATCACGGGGATTATCGGGGGGCTAGTCATCATTACCGCCGACGACCCGCAGATTCATAGCTCCCAGAACGAGCAGGACAACCGCCATTACGCCCGCCTGGCTAAGGTGCCGATGCTGGAACCCAGCGACAGCCAGGAAGTTTATGACCTCATGGGCTATGCCTTCGAAATCAGCGAGGAGTTCGATACGCCGGTACTTTTCCGCACCACTACCCGTATCGCCCACTCGAAATCGGTGGTGGACGTTAAAAGAGAACGAAAAGTGAAGAACGCGTCGCCGGCTTTCTTTTTCAACCCGCAAAAATACATCATGCTGCCGGTTAACGCTTTGCCCCGCCACGCCTTGGTAGAAAAACGCATGGTAAAACTGGCGAGGTATTGCGAAACATTCTCGATGAACCAGGTCATCTGGAATAAAAAGAAAATCGGCATCGTCACCAGCGGCGCGGCATACCAGTACGCCAGGGAGGTCTTCCCGGAGGCGTCCTTCCTAAAGCTGGGGATGACCTGGCCGCTGCCGCAGAAGATGATTAAGGACTTCGCCTCTAAAGTTGAAAAGCTTATCGTTATCGAAGAACTGGACCCGTTTTTAGAGGATAATATCAAGTCCATGGGCATCAAGGTCACCGGCAAGGAGTTTATCCCGCTGGTGGGCGAGCTTAATACGCGTATCGTTACCGAAAGCAGCGTTGGCGTAGGGCTGATACCGGATTCCGAAAAAACCACCCTTTTGCCTCCCGCCCAGGGTTTACCTAAACGTCCGCCTTTACTTTGTCCCGGTTGCCCGCATGCTGGTATCTACTTTACGCTAAACAGTATCGGCCAGCGCTCTAAGCTGCTGGAATCCAAAGAGCCGCAGGAACCGAAGCTGATTATCACCGGCGATATCGGCTGTTATACGTTAGGCGCTTATCCGCCCCATAACGTCCTGGATACGACCGCCTGCATGGGCGCGGGTATCGGGCAGGCGTTAGGGATGGAAAAAGCGGGGGTAAAAAGCAAAATCGTGGCGGTCATCGGCGACTCTACCTTTATGCATTCCGGTATCACGGGTCTGGTAAACGCTGTTTATAACGAAGGTAAAATCACGATTTTGATACTCGATAACCACACCACCGCGATGACGGGCCACCAGCAACATCCGGGTACCGGCATCTCGGCGCAGGGCAAGGAAACCCAAGCTGTGGACATCGAGAGTTTATGTCGCGGCATCGGCGTGAAGGATTTAAAGGTCATCAACGCCTTCGACTTGAAGGCTTTAAGAACGGGACTCCGCGATTCTCTGGATAGACCGGAACTATCGGTCATTATCGTGCGCGGCGCCTGTGCGGTACAGGTAAAGCGACGCGAACACCCGCGTAAAGTCGACGTCGAAAAGTGTACCCAGTGCGGCACATGTTTAAAGATAGGCTGTCCGGCGATCCAGAGCGTTGATGGTAAGGTCTTTATCGAGCCGACATTATGCGCCGGCGATATCTGCACGATTTGCGAGCAGCTCTGCCCGCAGAAGGCGATAGGAGTGTAAAGGAAAAAACTAGCATGTCATTCTGGCGTAGGCCAGAATCCATTAAGGAAGTTAAAACATTAATAAACTCAATAAGTAGATTCCAGCCGGAGTTTACCCCGTATACCGATACGGGGCTGGAATGACAAAAAAGAAAACTAATATGAAAAAGATGGACATCTTAATCACCGGGGTGGGGGGACAAGGCGTCGTTCTCGCCTCGGACATTATCGGCGAGACGGCTCTAGCCGCCGGCTTTGACGTTAAAAAGACCGATACGCTGGGGATGGCGCAGCGGGGCGGCAGCGTCGTCAGCCACGTACGGCTGGGGGAAAAAGTGTGGTCGCCGTTGATTAGAGAGGGCGAAGTTGACCTCATCCTCGCCTTTGAAAAACTGGAAGCGGCGCGGTGGAGTCATTTTCTGAAGCCCGGCGCTATCGCCATCATCAATAATTATGAACAACCGCCGCCGTCGGTCGCCCTGGGACTAGAAAAATATCCCACCGATGACGAAATAGTCGCCGAACTAAAAAGACGCACCGACAAGATATACTTCATCGATGCCAATAAACGAGCCAGAGAACTGGGTAATGTCAGAACGTTGAACATCTTTATGTTGGGGTGTTTCGCCGCTTTCGCGCCGCTGGATATTAAGGTCTGGCAGGCAAGCATCGCCCAGCGTTTACCGGAGAATATTCGCGAAATTAACTTGAAAGCGTTTGAACTAGGCAGAAAGGAAATCGAGCGTGTCGGTATCGGAAAAAACTAAACAGGGCATGGAGCTGGGGTCATGGATTCGGCGGATGTTCGAAGAAGGCATCGCCATGAAAAAGAAATTCGGCGAGGCGAATATCTACGACCTATCGCTGGGCAACCCGGTGATGGAACCGCCGCCGGAATTCAAACGTGAAATAAAGCGTCTGGCCGACCATCCATATAAAGGGATGCACGGCTATATGGTGAACGCCGGCTACCCCGAAACGAGAGCTGCCGTCGCCAGACAGTTGACTAAAGAAACCGGCATTAAACTCACCGAGAACGACGTAATTATGTCCGTCGGGGCAGCGGGGGCGATTAACGTGGCTTTAAAAACCATCCTCGAAGCTGGTGATGAAGTAATCGTCTTCATCCCATGGTTTGTGGATTATTTTAACTACGTCCAGAATCATGACGGCGTCGTTAAGCCCCTCCCCACCGACGAGAATTTCTTGCCCAAACTGGATGTGCTGGAGAAAAACATCGGGCCGAGGACGAAGGCAGTATTAATCAATTCACCCAACAACCCCTCGGGCGCCGTTTACAGCGCCGACCTCCTGCAGAAAATGGGCGATATCCTCCGTAAAAAAGAAAAAGAGTACGGCACGCAGATATTCATCATCAGCGACGAGCCATATAAAAAGATAGTCTACGACGGACTTAAGTTTCCGTCGCCGCTGAACTGCCACCGGCACAGCATCATCTGCACCTCCCACTCCAAAGACCTCTCCGTTCCCGGTGAACGCATCGGCTACGTGGCGCTGCATCCAGACGTCGAAGACCACGACGACATGATAACAGGGATGATTTTCTGCACCCGCGTGCTGGGCTTTATCAACGCGCCGGCGTTCATGCAGAATGTCGTGACGAAAATACAGGATGTTACCATCCCGGTCAAAGAATACCAGGATAACCGCGACTTTATCTACAACAACCTTAAGCGGATGGGCTATACCGTCAACAAGCCGCAGGGGGCTTTTTACATCTTCCCCAAGTGCCCTATCGAGGATGATGTGGCTTTTATCCGCGAACTTCAGAACGACCACCACGTTTTAACCGTACCGGGTATCGCCTTCGGGATTCATGGCTATTTCCGGCTGGTCTACTGCGTGGAACGGGACTTGCTGGAGAAGTGCATCCCCGGCCTCGAAAAGATAGCTCGGAAATACGGACTGATGAAGTAGCCTATTCCTTGCAATCTCGGAAAAATCTATGCTATACTTTTTCAGTGTTCTGAAGCCATAAACAGCTTGGCGAACGCGTAAAAAGCACATAATTTTTCCATATATTCAGAGGTCTATTTGCTAGCTAGTTACGGATTAATCGGGCTATTTCTTGTGGTGGCTATCCTCTTTTCCCTGGTGATGGTCATCATCCCCGTTATTTTAAGATACCTGAAAATCGTCCCCAGCAACCCCAATCCCATAAAAAACTCCATCTTCGAATGCGGCATGGAGACTATCGGCAAGACCTGGGTGCAGTTCAATTTCCGCTACTACTTTTACGCCCTCATCTTCCTCGCCCTCGATGTGCTGGTGGTCTTTCTCTATCCCTGGGCGGTGCAGCTAAAGCAGCTGGGGGCATTTAGTTTTTACGTCGTCCTGATTCTGGTATTTATCATTCTGGTTGGCTATATCTATGCCTGGAAAAAGAAGGTCCTCGAATGGAAATAGACAACGAATATATCTACGACTCATTAGAGCTCGACCGGCACGAAGGCAAGGTCATCGAAAACCTTAAGGCGTCAGCGAAGCGGTCTATTCCCGACCCCGACGCCTGGCTCGACGAAGATATCAAACGCAACATCGTCCTGACGTCGGTGGACTGGGTGCTTAACTGGGCAAGGCGTTCATCGATGTGGACGGTAGTAGCTTACCCCGCCTGCTGCGGCATGGAGTGGATGGCGACTTTAGCCCCCCGCTTCGATGGGGCACGCTTTGGTATGGAAATTATGCGCGCTTCGCCCCGCCAGGCCGACCTCTTAATCACCGCCGGCACGCTTACCTGGAAAATGGCGCCGAATATACGGCGTATCTATAACCAGATGGCGGAACCCAAATGGGTTATCGCGATGGGCGCCTGCGGCATCAGCGGCGGCATCTTCCGTTCCGGCTACAACGTCGTTCCCGGCTATAACAAAATCATCCCTGTTGATGTTTACGTGCCGGGCTGTCCGCCGCGACCGGAAGCTTTAATCTACGGTATTCAGCAGCTGCAAAAGAAGATAGCCAAGATAAAAGCCGTCCCCGATTTACACGAACTCCCGAATCCCTTAAAGAAAGATAAAAAGTAATGACCACCGCCCTTTCTGCCAAGGAAATCGTCAGCCAGCTAAGCGCTAAATTCCCCGGCGCTGTCGAGGAAGCCGGACCGGACAGTGCTTTAGTAAAAAGCGAATCGCTGCTGGCGGTCATCGAGCATCTTAAAAACGCCGACGGATTTCAGTTCGATTATTTAAACTTCATCACCGCTGTTGATTATTACGACTATTTCGAAGTCGTTTATATGTTGACCTCGTTAGTTCATAACCGCTCCGTCACTTTCAAAGTCCGCTGCTATGACCGCGAAAATCCCACCTTGCCATCGTTAACATGTTTATATCAGGGGGCAGATTGGCAGGAGCGGGAGACTTACGACCTGATGGGTATTAAGTTCGAGGGGCACCCTAATTTAAAGCGCATCTTCCTCTGGGAAGGCTTCGACGGCCATCCGCTGCGAAAGGACTGGAACCGGTGACGACCACGCAAGAGTTTTCTCTACAGACCGAGCCTTTTGTGCTGAACATGGGTCCTTTACACCCCAGCACCCACGGCGTTTATCGCATGCGGGTAACGCTGGACGGCGAGGTCGTCCTCGATATCGAGCCGGTTTTCGGCTACCTTCACCGCGGTATCGAGAAGCTGATGGAGGAGCGTACTTATACCGGCTGTATACCCCTCACCGACCGCCTCGATTACGCCTCGGCGATGAACAATAACTTCGGCTACTGCCTGGCGGTGGAAAAGCTGGCGGGGATAAAGGTACCGGAACGCGCCGAATACGCCCGCGTCATCATCATGGAACTGCAGCGTATCGCCAATCACTGCCTGGCTGTCGGCTCGATGCTGAATGACGCCGGCGCTTTAGGTACCCCCTTCTTTTACCTCTGGCGTCAGCGCGAGAAAATCTACGACCTTTTCGAAATGCTTAGCGGGCAGAGGGTGCTCTATAACTTTATGCGCATCGGCGGCATCAGCCAGGATTTACCCGATGAATTCCTGCCGGCTTTAGAGAAATTCATCCCCCAGCTACGGAGTTTTATCGAAGAATACGACTTTTTCCTGAAGCAAAACGAGATATTAATCGCCCGCGCTAAAGGCGTCGGCATACTATCTAAAGAGCTAGCCATCAACTGTGGCATCAGCGGTCCCGTGGCCCGCGCCAGTGGCATCAGGCGCGACCTGCGTCAAGATGACCCCTACTCTATCTACGACCGCCTCGAGTTCGATATCCCGACCTGCGAAAACGGCGATTGCTACGACCGCTACCGCGTCAGGATAGAAGAAATGCGGCAGAGCCTGCATATCGTCGAACAGGCGGTTAAACAGGTGCCCGGCGGACCCTACCGGGCTATAGTCAACCAGGTTATCCGTCCACCCGCCGGCGAAGCCTACGCCCACGTTGAAGGACCTAAAGGCGAGTTGGGTTATTATATCGTTTCAGATAATTCCATCGCGCCCTACCGCTGCCATATCCGCTCCACCAGTTTCATCAACCTTTCGGCTTTAAGGAAGATGGTCAAGGGCTGGAAGGTAGCCGATTTAATCGTTATTTTCGGCAGTATCGATATTACCATGGGAGAGGTGGATAGATAGTGTTTATACCGGATGTTGTATTAAACACACCGCTGGCTATGGCGGCCACACCGGCGGATTGGCCCGGCGGTTACTGGTGGCACTGGCTGTTTTTCACAGTTGTAATCATCGTCTTCGCGCTGGCTATGATGATGGGCGCCACCTGGATAGAGCGCCGCGGCATGGGCCGAATGCAGTATCGACTCGGCCCCAACCGTACCGGTCCCTTCGGGCTTTTACAGGTTGTGGCGACCGCTATAAAAATGTTGACTAAAGAAAATATCGTGCCCACAGTGGCGGATAAAGTAATTCATTTTCTGGCACCTCTCGTAGCCTTTATACCGGTGCTGATGATTTTCGCCGTCGTCCCCTTTCAAGATGGGGCATTGTTAGCCGACCTCAATATCGGCATCCTCTATGTCGTGGCTGTCAGTTCGATTGCTACGGTGGGGGTTTTTATGGCGGGGTGGGGCTCGGGGAATAAATATTCCCTGCTGGGCGCGATGCGCAATGTGGCTGCCGTAGTTAGCTACGAAATACCGCTGGTTCTGGCGATAATCGGCGTGGTAATTGTTTCCGGCTCTTTATCCATGAACGACATTGTTCATGCCCAGGATATTCCTAATATTCTGGTGCAACCGCTGGGATTCCTGCTCTTCTTTATTGCTACCTGTGCCGAAATTAACCGCAGCCCGTTCGACCTTACAGAGGCGGATTCCGAGCTAACCGCCGGCTTCCATACCGAATACTCCGGCATGAGGTTCGGCATGTTTTACCTGGCAGAATACACCGAGGCGATTGCCATGTCCGCCGTCATCACTACGCTTTTCTTAGGCGGCTGGCGAGGACCCTGGCTGCCGCCGTGGCTCTGGTTCCTTATCAAAACCGTTGTCGTCTTTTTCGTGATGGTCTGGATACGGACGACCGTGCCGCGCGTGCGTATCGACCAGCTGATGGGGCTGGCATGGAAGTTCGTCTTCCCGCTGGCTTTGATAAACCTTTTCATTACCGCTGCCGAAGTTCTCGTCTGGCCGGACGTTTCACAATGGATTTTCGTCGGCGTCAATATCGTTATTGCAGTGGTTTTAGTTTTATTATGGTCAAGAATTTTTAAACCGGGGTTAGGCAGAGTTGAAGTTTGAAATTTTCGGCTTAGGAATTTTAAAAGGTATGGCGGTGACGCTGCTGCACTTTTTCCGCCCCCCGGCGACATCGCAATATCCCGACCAGCGTCTTAATATTTCGCGGCGGAGTCGCGGCAACGAACTGGTGTGGAGTCGGGAACGGTGCACCGGCTGCGCCACCTGCGCTAAAGCCTGTCCGCAGGGCGTTATCGAAATCGTAACATCTACCGACATGACCGAGAATAAATATCTGGTCGAAACTTACCGGGTCGACACCGGTTATTGCATTATGTGCGGACTCTGCGTCGAGGCTTGCCCTTACGACGCGTTATTTTTAGGATATTCTTTTGAGCGGGCGAAGTACCGCCGCGCCGAATTGGTGCAGGAAAATGACGAACTACTGGAAAGCCCAGCCCGACCCGCCAGCGGCTACTTCCACCCCGAAATTGCTGAAAAATTACCGAAGCAAACCCTGCTCATCGAAAAAGTCACGGAGAAGAGGAAATAATGGGACAGGCAGTCGCTTTCTGGATATTGGCTGTAGTCATGGTTGGGGCGGCGATAACCGTCGTCTGCCTGCGCAACGTTTCCCGCGCCGCGCTGGCTTTAATACTATGCTTTATCGCGGTGGCGGGGATTTATATTACCTTAAGCGCCGACTTTTTAGCGGCGGTGCAGATACTGGTGTATGTCGGCGCGATATCAGTACTGATTATTTTAGCGATTATGATGACGCGGGGGATACAAAGGGGCGACCCCGCTAATAAACTTAGAATCCCCGCTGTAATCGTCGGGGCGGTGGTGCTGGGGATATTGATTTATGCCGTTACCGCCACCCCCTGGAATTTGTCGACGCAGCCGCCGCTGGCGGATACTACCACGCCGTTAGCGACGAAGCTCTTTAGCGAGAACGGCTATATATTACCGGTATTGACCGGCGCGACGCTTTTACTGGCGGCGATACTGGGCGCTATCGTTATCACGAGGGAGAATGAACAGTGACTATCGGGCTGACGCATTATCTGGTGCTATCGGCGGTGCTGTTCTGCATCGGGCTTTACGGCGCCTTAACCCGCCGCAACGCCGTGATTATTTTAATGTGCATCGAGCTGATGCTCAATGCGGCGAACATCAGCCTAATCGCTTTTTCCAGCTATATCGTGCCCCAGCTATTGACCGGGCAGGTTTTCGCCATCTTCGTGATGGTCGTAGCCGCCGCCGAGGTAGCCGTAGGACTGGCAATCGTGCTGGCGATGTTCCGGCACTTTAAAGATATCGATATTGATAATATTAACCTGCTTAAATGGTAAAAAAAGGAGAAGTGACAAGTATCAAAATTCAAGTATCAATCCCCACCCGCCCCTTGTTACTTGATAATTGTCAGTTGTTACTTATTATTGTATGTGGATTGAAGTAAAAAAGGCGCAAACGCTAGCCATCGCGGAAATGTGGAAGGAATGCTTCGAGGGCGAAGGTATTCCCACCCGCATCATGCCGGAGAAAGGCTTGCCCGCAGGACGGGAGGTTGCGCCCTATTCCGTTTTAGTGCCGCAGGATAAAGAGCACGTTATCAAGGATATTTTAAGGAAGCTATGATACCGTATCAGCTAATCTGGCTCATCATGCTGCTGCCGCTAGCGTCGTTTATCGTCAACGGAGTGCTCATACGACCGTTCGTTAAACCTAAAAGCAAGGCTTACGGCTATATTACCATCGGCTCGATAGCGCTATCGGCGGTATTCTCCGTCTGGGCGCTGGTATCCGTGATGTCGGCACCGAACAACGAAATAGCCGTGCCGGTTGTCAGCTGGATTTCTATCGGCAGTTTCAACTTCCATATCGGTATGATGATGGACCAGCTTGCCGCCGTCATGGCGGTCGTCGTTTCGGTCGTCAGCCTGATGGTGCAAATCTACTCATTAGGCTATATGGAGCACGACGAAGCCGGCTATTACCGCTACTACACCTTTATGTCCTTGTTCACCTTCTCCATGCTGGGGCTGGTGCTATCGGATAACCTGCTGTTCACCTTCGTTTTCTGGGAGTTAGTAGGACTTTGCTCCTACCTGCTGATCGGATTCTGGTTTCATAAACCGTCAGCCGCTAACGCCGCCAAGAAAGCGTTTATCGTCACGCGTATTGGCGACTTCGGTTTCCTGGCGGGCCTTTTGATACTTTATTACAATACAGGCACCTTCGATATCGCCCAATTGCATAGTCTGGCGGTCGGCGGCTTTATTACCAGCTCGGCTTTAATGTGGGCATGCATCGGGCTGTTCGGCGGGGCTATTGGCAAGAGCGCCCAGTTCCCGCTGCACGTCTGGCTGCCGGACGCGATGGAGGGTCCTACCCCCGTCAGCGCCCTCATCCATTCGGCGACGATGGTCTGCGCCGGCGTCTTTTTAGTCGCCCGTACGATGCCGATGTTCGTCTGCTCTCCCGAGGCAATCAGACTCGTCGCCGTCATCGGCGGATTTACGGCTATCTTTGCCGCGACGATGGGTCTGGTGGCTAACGACATTAAACGCGTGCTGGCTTATTCCACCATCAGCCAGATTGGCTATATGATGCTGGGGTTGGGAGCAGCCGGTTCGGCTTTAGCGGCGGAAATCCAAAGCGGTCATTACCTGGCTGTTGATGAAATCGTCCTTCTAGCTAAAGCGGCGGTGGCGGTGGGCATGTTCCACCTCTTCACCCACGCCTTCTTTAAGGCTTTACTCTTCATGGGGGCGGGCAGCGTAAACCACGCGACCGGCACTTTCGATATGCGGCAGATGGGCGGTCTGCGCAAGACGATGCCCTGGACCTATGCCACCTTCCTCATCGGCTCCTTAAGCCTGGCGGGCATCTGGCCGCTGGCGGGGTTCTGGAGCAAGGACGAGATATTAGCCACCGCTTTTACCAGTCAGCCAGCGTTGTTCTGGCTGGCTTTAATAACGGTGTTCTTGACGGCATTTTATATGTTCCGCGCCATCTTTATGACCTTCCACGGCGAATACCGCGGCGGCGATAAAGAGAGCGGTAAGAATTATAGCCATACCCACGAATCGCCCTGGGTGATGGTCGGGCCGCTGGTATTTTTAGCTTTAATGGCAATTGGCGTCGGTTGGTGGAACGTTAGCGGCGGCTTTAGCTCCTTTATGGGACACGAAGCCGAAGCGGGTAATGGCTTTATGTCCGTCTTCACCGTCTTTACGCATACCGTTAACGGTGTGCCATTGCCGTTAATTTCGTTACTGGTAGCGTTATTCGGCATCTTTTTCGCTTATGTTGTATATATCAAGAAATGGATTACCGCCCAGTCTATCGGTAAAGCTTTCGGCTTCCTTTATGATATGGTTCGCGATAAATACTACTTCGACGACCTTTACGAGAACGTCATCGTCAAAGTTGGTTTAATGAAGGGACTTTTCACCGGCTTTAAAGTAGTCGACGAAAAAGGTATCGACGGGGCGGTTAACGGGACAGCGGATATCGTGGTGCGGGGCGGTAAAGCCATCCGGCAAGCCCAGACGGGGCAATTACAGCTTTACGCACTTTTCATCGGCATCGGTTTAGCTATTATTACGATTTGTGTATTGATTTGGGGGAGATAACATAGTTGGAATTTAATTACTTATCGACTATACTCTTCCTGCCGGCAGCAGGGGCTATCGTCATCGCCCTGGTAAAGGGCAAAGACGAAAAGCTCTATAAATGGCTGGCGGTGGTCTTTACCGCCATTCCGCTGGCGCTGGCGATATACCTCTTTATCGTTTTCGACCGCTCGCTGGGAGGGATGCAGTTCGAGGAAAATTACCTCTGGATAGCCCCGCTTAACTCCTACTATCACCTCGGAGTGGATGGGTTAAGTTTACCGCTAATGTTACTAACGACCTTCCTCGGATTTTTAGCAGTATTGATATCATGGAAGGTGCACGAACGGCCGCGCGAGTTCTTCGCCTGGCTGCTGTTATTAGAAACCAGTATCATCGGCGTCTTTATCTCGGTTGACCTGCTTTTATTCTTCATCATGTGGGAAATCGAGGTCATCCCGATGTACTTCCTGATTTCCATCTGGGGTTCGGGGAGGAAGGGCTATTCTGCCACCAAGTACGTTATTTACACCCTGTTCGGTTCCGCCTTGATGCTGGCGGGTATTTTGAGTTTATATTTCACCACCGGCAGTTTAAGCATGGTGGATATCGCTAACGGCGGACTGGGCATGGTACAGACGGCGATGCCGGCGGCGGCGATATTCTGGCTGCTGTTTATCGGCTTTGCGGTTAAGCTGCCGATGTTCCCGTTACATACCTGGCTGCCGGACGCCCATACCGATGCCCCTACCGCCGTAAGTGTGATGCTGGCGGGCGTTTTAATCAAAATGGGCGGCTACGGCATGATTCGGCTCTGCGTGAGTATGTTCCCCCAACAGGCACAGCAATACGCCCAGATTCTGATTATACTGGCGCTTATCGGCATTATCTACGGCGCGGCGGTTACCTTAATGCAAAAAGACATCAAGCGGCTGATTGCGTATAGCAGCATCAGCCACATGGGCTACGTCTTACTGGGCATCTTCGCTTTAGGCGAGGTTAGCCTGACCGGCGCCGCTTTACAGATGTTCAGCCACGGCATCGTTACCGGCCTGCTCTTTGCCATGGCGGGACTGGTCATCCATAACGTCGAGGTGCGGGACTTAAGCAAGCTGGGCGGACTGGCACGTCAGGTGCCGATTATGATGGCGGTCTTCGTTATCGCCGGGCTGGCTTCTTTAGGTCTGCCCACCACCAGCGGTTTCGCCGCCGAATTCCTCATCTTCCTGGGGAGCTATACCAGCGGGGTGGTCGCCCACCTTAACGTCTATACCATTATCGCCATCATCGGCGTTGTCCTGACGGCTGGTTATATCCTCTGGATGTTGCAGCAGGCGTTCCATGGTCCAGTGAAAAAAGAATTCAACCGCGTAAAAGACGCCGATAACCTGGAAAAGGTTTACATGTTCGTCATGGTGGCCGTGATTATGCTGGTGGGGATTTACCCCGCGATTTTGACCGACGTCTTTAAGCTGGGTATCGAGCCTATCGTTAGACTGATTGGCGGTTAATTTACTAAAAGGGAGTCGATAGTTGAATCTGGCGTTATTTAAACCGGAGATTACTCTGGCGGCTACCGCCGTCCTGGTGATACTGCTTGACCTTTTCATCAAGCAGAAATACGTCATGCGTTACTTAAGCCTGGCGGGACTGGTCGTTACCGGAGTTTTCGCCGTGATGCTCTGGGGAGAAAACAATCCCGCCCTGTTTAACAATATGCTGGCGGCGGATAACTTCGCGGTTTTCTTTAAGCTGCTGTTCCTCGGTATCGCTTTACTGGTTATCCTTGGTTCGACGGACTATGAAAATAAGTTCGCTTATTTTAAGAGCGAATATTATGCCTTAATATTACTTTCGACTTTGGGCATGATGCTGATGGCGTCGGCGACCGACCTGATTTCGATTTTCGTCGCTTTAGAGCTAACGAGTGTTTCCCTTTACGTGCTGGTCAGCCTGCTTAAGGATAAAAAGTCCACCGAGGCGGCTTTAAAGTACCTACTGCTGGGGGCTATCGCTTCGGCAGTATTGCTTTACGGGATGGCGCTGGTTTTCGGGACGACCGGTCAAACACAGCTAACGGCTATCGCGCAGTCCTTCCAGTCGTTAGGGGACAAAACACCGCTCGGCATTCCGGCGTTTTACGTGGGCATCGTACTGATGATTGCCGGTTTAGGCTTCAAGATTGCCGCCGTGCCCTTCCAGATGTGGGTACCGGATGTTTACGAAGGCGCCCCGACAACCATCACCGCCTATCTTTCGGTGGGGAGTAAAGCGGCAGGTTTCGCCGTTATTCTGCGCGTCTTTTTCAGCGCCTTCGGCTCGCCGTTAACGGTGAGTTACGACTGGGGCATCATTTTCGCGGTTCTTTCGGTTATCAGTATGATTTTCGGTAACGTCGCCGCTATCCCCCAAACTAATATTAAACGGATGCTGGGGTATTCCAGTATCGCCCAGGC
The DNA here is from genome assembly GCA_963759785.1 of uncultured Chloroflexia bacterium. Classification (GTDB taxonomy): domain Bacteria; phylum Chloroflexota; class Dehalococcoidia; order Dehalococcoidales; family RBG-16-60-22; genus RBG-13-51-18. Next base: position 313,064 of record CAVXAM010000007.1, on the reverse strand, counting down.
CGGCTATCTGATGGTCGGTCTCGCCACCTTCGGAGTCGCGATGTCATCAACGATAGCGGCGGAAAGCGGACTAATCTTCTTCCTCGTTAGCTACGCGTTGACCAACCTGGGGGTATTCATTGCGGTTATAATAATCTCGAACAAAATCAATAGCGATAATATCACGGATTTCGCCGGTATGGGCAAGCGTTCACCTTTACTGGCTTTAGCCTTAACGCTGTGCCTGGTATCGCTCATCGGTATACCACCGGCAGCCGGCTTCATGGCGAAGTTTTATATCTTTAGTCTGGCGGCGGAACACGGGCTGCTCTGGCTGGTTATCATCGCCGCCATTAACAGCGTTATCTCCGCCTATTATTACCTGCGGGTAGTCAAGGTCATGTGGTTCAATCCCTCGTCCACAACAGAAAAAGTGCCGTCCTCGATCGCCCCTAAAGTAGCGTTAGTCATTTGCTGTTTGGGCGTCCTGTTGCTGGGCATCATCCCCGGTTTAATGATGAAGCTGGCGGAACTAGCCACGAGCATCTTTACGTTTTAGAGGAAATTTGGCGTGGCGTACAAAATTACCGAATTCTGCGTTAAGTGCGGCAGCTGTTTTTACGTCTGCCAGGCCGGGGCGATATCCGAGGGCGAAGATACCTACGTTATCGACCCCGAAAAATGCACCGAATGCGGTGAATGTCTGGAAAACAATCACTGCCCCGCCTGGGCAATCGTTAAAGAATGAAGCCTATTGACTATTTAAACAGCTTCGGCGAATTAAACCAGATACCGGCCGCGTAAGTCCCTTTATCAGTGATGGATAAATCAACGATTACGGTAACACCATCCGGTTCGGCAGAGTATTGAGCTTTATAGGTGACTTCCGTATAATTACCGCTCGGTTTGACTTCCTTCACCACTTTAGAATTAGGGATATATTGCCCGATCTTCTTGGTGATGATTTTTGACGTCTCGTTAAACCAATCCTGTCCTACCGAACCCGTCGCCGCCTCGTCGAAGTACGACAGGTAAGCTCGATAGTCATTGGCGTCATAAGCCAGTATCAATGCTTCGGCAATCTCGTCGGCGCCAGCCGGGCTAGTCGGAGGTTCGGAAGAGCATCCGGGTAAGATAGGTAATACAAGTAACATGGCAATAACAACAAATATGATTTTATACATCTTTTTCCTCATAAAAAATTGCTTCTCTTGAAAATTCTAGCACAAAATAAAACGCAAGTCACAATATACAACAATAAAAACGCCCCAGTCCAAAAACCGGGGCGTAATTATTAACGACGCCTAAGGTTTTCTATATCTTGATTACGCCGAACTTTTCTTCTAAAGCAGCTTTATCCCATACCTTGCCGGTGACGTCCTGGGGTTTGGAGCCAGCCAGCAGCGCCGGGTATTTTTGCCAGATTATCGGCTCTTCGAAGTTGCTGGTGTCGTGCCCTTCCATAAAGCCCATCACCACCTCGGTCTTCACGAAGTAAGGCCGGATACAGGTAATCGCGATACCCTCTTCACGGCGCACTTCGTGCGCCAGACCTAAAGTAAACCGCTCCACGGCGGACTTCGTGACGCCATAGGCAATGTTCATGTGGATTTCTTTAGCCAGTATCGAGGAGACGTTAATCACCATACCGGTTTTCTTTTCCAGCATATGCGGCAGGACGACTTTAGAGCAAAGGAAAGTGCCGTCCAGGTTAACCGAGAGAATCAGGCGCCACCGCTTATAGGTCATCTTGTCGAAGGAGTCCTGCGAAGTAACGCCGGCGTTATTGACCAGCACGTCGATTTTACCGAATTTTTCCAGCGCTTTATTGACGACGTTAGTGACGTCTTCTTCGATAGTGATATCGCCGCCCATGGAAAGTGTCTTGCGGCCCATTGCCTCGATTTCTTTAGCGGTTTCTGCCAGCTTGCCATCGTCTAAAATACGGTCGCAAATAACGAGGTCGGCGCCTTTTTCCGCCATACCCAGGGATATTGATTTGCCCAGTCCCTGCCGCGCGCCTGTAACCATAACAACCTTGCCCATTAATGGAAGTGCCATATAATACCTCCTTTTTAATTGATATTAATGTCATTCCAGCGTAGGCTGGAATCCATTTTCTAATACCTAAATATTACTGCCAATATCGATGGATTCTGGCTTTCGCCAGAATGACATTTTCTACTTCTTACGTTAACATCCCATAATCGAGCGGGAAGCAAGCAGCCGTCTGGTTTTTAGCCGCGTCGGAAGCCAGGTATAAAGCAATCGCCGCTACATCATCCGGCTCGCCGAAACGCCCGATAACGGTCTGGCTCAACATCCTATCGTTAACGCCGGGGAGTTGGAGGAAGGGGTCGGACAGCCGGCTATGTACCCAGGCTGGCGCTATAGAATTGACGCGGATATTCCACTTGCCCCATTCCTTAGCCATCACGCGTGTCATGTGCATCACCGCCGCCTTACTGATACAATAGACGCCCAGCATTTCCTCCGTCCGGATGCCCATGTATGAGGTGATATTGATAATGCTGCCGCCGCCCTGCTCTTTCATAATGGGGGCGATTTGCTTGCAGAGGAAGAAGGGACCTTTGACATTAACGTTCATCACATTGTCCCACTGCCATTCCTCGACGTCCGTTAAAGGCACCATAAAGCTGGAGCCGGAGCTGTTGACGACGATATCTATCCGTTTGAAATCCTTCATAATCGTATCTACCAGTACTTTGATGGTTTCCAACTTGCCAAGGTGTCCAACAATGCCTACAACTTTGCCTTTGGACTTAGCATTGATTTCCGCAGCAGCTTTATCCAGGTTCTCCTGCTTGCGGCTGCTGATAACGACTTCGGCGCCAGCCAGGGAGTAGGTCTCGGCGATAGCTTTACCGATATCCCCCGCCCCGCCGAGAATCAGGGCTACTTTACCTTTCAGAGAAAAGCTTTTAACGTCCATGTATTACTCCTTTTTATTATTCCGTCATTGCGAGCCCATTCGCGAAGCGAAGGCGAAGCAATCTCATGGTTCGTCAGGGGGATTGCTTCGTCGTTTCACTCCTCGCAATGACGATATACTTCTATTCTACCTTAATAATACAGGCATCTGCCTGCGCAAGACCACCACAGAGAGAACCCATCGCGTAACCGCCGCCGCGCCGCCGTAATTCGTACATCAGGTTCATGATAATCCTGGCGCCGCTGGCGGTGTTAGGATGCCCGATGGCGATGGCGCTGCCCAACAGGTTCATTTTTTCAAAAATAGATTTATAGAGTTTAGCATCACCTTTAGACGCCACCTTCATCGAGACTAGCGGGACGACGGCAAAGGCTTCGTTGATTTCCATGATAGCCATATCGTCCCATGTCAGTTTGGCTTTATCGAGGGCTTTGAGCATAGCATAGCCGGGACCTTCCGGCATGCGGCTGGCGTTAATGGCAACGGATGTTGAAGCAACCACCACGCCCAGCACTTTTAGTCCTAGCTCCTTAGCCCGTTTGCGGGTCATCAGGAGAATCGCCGTGGCGCCGTCGTTAAGACCGGGGGCGTTGCCGGCGGTTATCATCTTGGTATTATAGACCGTCTTCAGTCTGGCCAAACCTTCCATACTGGTATCGGGACGGTACTGCTCGTCGATATCCAGCGTTTTGGGGTCGCCTTTGGGCTGGGGGAAGGTCATCGTCATCATTTCGTCTTTAAACTTCCCTTCCTTCCAGGCTTGGCCATAGTTCTGGTGACTCCGCAACGCCCATTCATCCAGGTCCTGGCGGGTAAAACTGTATTCGGCCGCGACATTATCGGTATCCACCGAAACGGGATTGAAGTCTTTATAGCCGAGGGCGTAGAGCGGGTCTTCCATTTTAACATCGCCCATGCGGAAGCCGTTAAAGCGTAAACCGCGTACCACCATCGGCGACTGACCGAAGGAAGTAGCGCCGCCGGCGATGGCTGTTTCGATTTCCCCTGCCGCCATTTCCATCGCCGCCAGTTTAACGGCGTGCATCGCCGAGACGCAAGCCATATCGAACGAGATTGACACCGTCTCGTGGGGTAAGCCCGCGCGAATGAGTGATTGTCGGGCGGCGACGGGGGTATATGGGTCGCGGCAGGCGGAAGTATCGCCGACGCCCCAGAATACCTCATTAACAACGTCAGGTTTAATGCCGGCTCTCTTAACAACCTCGCGCATCGGTATCGCACCCAACTCATAATAATCGATGTCCCGCAGCGACCCGCCGAATCTGCCGAATGGCGTTCTTGCCGCCGCAACGATGACAACATCTTTATCACTAGCCATTTTTACCTTCCTTTATCTGTTAATATTTTAAAGCCCCTAAAACTTCAATTCTTCTTTTCCGCTTCGACGAAGAAATGAGCACTCACAAAACCGTCGAAATAATTATGGATTTGCTGAATTTTAATAATTTTATATTTTGTTAAGAGTTTAGTAATATCATCATATTCTACAAAAGTATGGGGAACACCTTGCTCGATACCGGAATTCCTGATAATGGTGTAGTCGTCAACAACGGTGTTATTGGGGTCATGGAACGACGGATTGTCTTTAGAGTTTAGAGTGATGTATAATCGGCCGCCCTTTTTCAGTGCGGCAGTCATATTGGATATCACTTTTTTTAAGCCGGCAAAATCGGTGTGGAAAATGGAGTGAAAGCCCACCACACAGTCGAAGGAGTTTTTACCAAAAGGCATTTCCAACATGTCGCAGACAACGGTCTTTATTTTGCCATCCAGTTTTCTTTTTTTCGCTTCTTTCTCCAATTGCTCGATACCCTGGGGGGAAATATCCTGGGCGGTAACGTTAAAACCTAGTTCGGCGAGAAATAAAGAATGGCGTCCCCGCCCGCACCCAACGTCAAGGGCGGTTTTTTTACCCATTTCCTTCCATCTTAAAGCCACCGGCAGGAATTCGTCCGAGACCTTATTCCAGTAATCCTCGGACACCTTCGACCAGTCCCAGCCTTTGGATTTTATCGATTTTTTTAAGGTTTTTGGCATATTTTCTGATAGTTATTTCTGCGTGTAGTCGTACCAGCCTTTGCCGGTCTTGCGTCCTAAATTACCCTTTTTAACCAGGTCCTGCAAAATCGGGGCGGGCTTTAGTCTATCGCCGAACTCGGCGTGCATGGTTTCCAGTCCGTGCAAAACGGTATCCGCTCCGGCTAAATCGCAAAGCTCCAGCGGGCCCATCGGGTGATTCAGACAGAATTTAACGGCTTTGTCCACTTCTTCCGGTTTATTGCCGTCCATCAGGCACCAGAACGCCTCGTTCATCAGGGCGTCCACCAGGCGGGAAACGATGAAGCCGGCGTGGTCTTGCGCTTCGCAGGCCTCTTTACCGATTGTCTTAATGTATTCCTTGGCGGCTGCGACAGTGGCGGGCGAAGTCTTTTTACCCACGATGACCTCGACACCTTTCATCACCGGCACCGGGTTCATAAAGTGGATGCCGATGAACTGGGCGGGGTTTTTCGTGACAGTGGCGATTTCGCTGATGGGGAGGGACGAGGTATTGGTCGCCAGAATAGCGTCTGGTTCGGCAGATTTCGTCGAGCTGTTTGAAAATGCTTTTCTTAAGGTCTAATATCTCCGGCGCTGCCTCGATAACGAGGTCGGCGTCTTTAGCGTCTTTATTATCGGTGGTGGTTTTAATGCGGGCGATAATCGCGGCTTTTTCGCTCTCCTGCAACGTGCCCTTTTTTATCATACGGCTAAGGCTGCCGTCGATGGCAGCCATGCCCTTTTGGACGAACTCATCCTTAATATCGGACATTGTTACGTCATAGCCAGCCTGGGCGGTAACCTGGGCGATGCCGTTGCCCATTTGACCGGCGCCGATAACGAACACTTTTTTAATAGCCACGGTAATAATCCTCCTCATACTTTATATTCATTGTCATTCTGACCCTGAACGGAGCGAAGGGGAAGAATCCGGTTGGTTGGCAAGCGGATCCTTCAGTCGTCCTTCTGCGGAAGGACTCCTTCAGGATGACACTGCGTGTCATTTGTTTTTAAAAACCGCTTTACGCTTTTCTAAGAAGGCGTCCATGCCCTCTTTGCGGTCGTAAGTAGCGAAGCAGATGGCGTTACACTTAGTTTCCATATTCAAGCCGGAAGATATATCGGTTTCCAGTCCGTTGTTAATTGCCATTTTCGCCATGGCTAGAACCGGACCGCTCTTACTCGCCAGTTTGGCCGCCCAGACCAGCGCTTCTTCAATCAGTTTTTCCGGCGGGACGACTTTATTGACCAGCCCCAGACTTAAAGCGGTAGAAGCGTCAATCATGTCGCCGATAAAAATCAACTCTTTGGCTTTCGCCGCCCCGATGAGACGCGGCAGACGCTGGGTGCCGCCAGCCCCCGGGATAAGCCCCAGGTTTATCTCCGGCTGCCCGAAGCGCGCCTTTTCCGAGCATATCCGCAGGTCGCAGCACATCGTTAACTCGCAGCCGCCCCCTAAAGCATAGCCGTGGATGGCGGCGATGGTCGGTTTCGTCAGGTTATAAATGAAGTCGGAAGCTTTACGGATCGTCGCCATGAACTTCTGGATATCCAACGTGTTCATATTCTGCATTTCGGCGACGTCGGAGCCGGCGGCGAAGGCTTTTTCACCGCTGCCGGTGAGAATAACCACCCGCACTGCATCGTCTTTCTCGGCCGCATCGAAGACGTCGTAAAGCTCTTTATAAACAGTGCTGTTGAGGGCGTTGAGTTTATCGGGGCGGTTGAGGGTAACGACGGCGATGCCGTCTTTTTTCTCGTAGAGTAAAGTCTTGTAGGTCACAGTCTTATCTCCTCTCTTTTCGATTGGATGTTTCGGATTGCGTACCTGTTTACATAAATAGAGGCGTTTGGAGCGTCAACGAGAAGAAAAATGCCACTAATATTTTAAGCTTTTTCACGTATGAGTGTCAAGCAAATTGACTTTCCCCGCTCTGTTGGTTAAACTTGGCTTATCTATCGCTGAACGCCGTTTTTTTAGGGGTTTTCACCATGTCGCAAATCGATAAAATCGCCCAGAATATATCCGACGAACTAAAGAAATATCAAGCCGACTACCTCGAAGCTCGCTTCGAAGAAAACCAGACCAGCCACATCATTTATCGCGGCCAATCAATCGAGTCCATCGGCCGCTCGACTGCCTCCGGCGGTAACGTCAGGGCTTTAGTGAAAGGGGGGTGGGGGTTCACCAGTTTTAACGATTTCGAAGGACTCAACAGCCGCATCTCGCTGGCTATCGAACAGGCGCAGTCCGCCGGCTCCGGTAAAAGCGAATTAGCCCTCATCGTACCGGCTAAAGAGACGATTTCAAGCGGGGTGGCTAAAGACCCCGTGACCATTCCGCTGAAGGACAAGAAACACCTGCTGGACGAATACGACGAGATTATCTGGAATACCCCCGAAGTAAAGACCTCGACCATCGGCTATTCGGATAGTCATAAAAAAGTAATTTTTCTAAACTCCGAGGGTAGTCTGATTTCACAGGAAAGGGCGGACGTCTCTATCAGGTTAACAGCTATCGCGGCTAAAGACGGCGAGGTGCAGCAGGTGGGCATCAGCATCGGCAGTCGCGGCAACTTCGACGCTATCAGCCACCTTCATAAACAGGTGGAAGAAATGTCGCGTAACGCGGTGGCTTTACTTTATGCGCCGCAGGTTAAAGGCGGCGAATATACCGTCGTCCTTGACCCCGTGTTGGCAGGCGTTTTCGTCCATGAAGCTTTCGGGCATCTGTCGGAATCCGACTTTATTTATGAAAACGAACGAATGAGAGAAATCATGGTGCTGGGCAAAAAGTTCGGCGTCGACAATCTCAATATCGTCGATTCTGCAGTGGAGCCGGGACTCCGCGGCAGCTTTAAGTACGACGACGAAGGCACCCGCGCCGTCAAGACCTATTTGATACAGGAAGGCAAGCTGGTGGGACGGCTCCATTCTAGAGAAACCGCCGCTAAGATGAACGAAAAGCCGACTGGCAACGCGCGGGCGATTAACTATCGTTTCCCGCCCATCGTGCGCATGACCAATACCTATATCGAACCGGGCAAGATGTCTTTCGACGAGATGATTGCCGATATCAAGGAAGGCATTTACGCTAAAAACTGGTACGGCGGGACGACCAGCATGGAGATGTTCACCTTCTCCGCCGGCGAGGCTTATATGATACGCAACGGTAAAGTCGCCGAGGCTATCCGTCCCATAATGCTGACCGGCAATGTCTTTACCACTCTAAAAAATATCGACGCTATCGGCAACGACCTGGACATGAATCAGGGCGGCGGCTGCGGCAAGGGCGGGCAAATGCCCCTCCCTGTTTCTAACGGCAGTCCTCACATCCGCATCCGCCATTGCCTTATCGGAGGTAAATAATGGAAGCCATTCTCGCCAGGGCGCAAAAAGTTGCTAAAGAAGCGGAAGTCTTTGAAATTACCTCGGAAGAAACGCAGGTCATGTTCGAGGCAAACCGGCTGAAGCAGATGCAGACCAACCAGAGTACGACCGTCGCCCTACGCATTATTAAAGACGGGCGGGTCGGCTACGCTACGACCACCGGCGTTAGCGACGGACAGCAGCTCGTTAAGGACGCCGTCGAAACCGCCGCTTTCGGCAGCGAAGCCAAGTTTAAACTGCCGGATGGCGAAAAGTATCCTAAAGTTGAAATTTTCGACGCATCCGTGCCGAAGGTCCCGATTAAAGACATGGTGGCTTTAGGCGAAAAGATGGTCGCCGCCGTCACCGCCCATACCGAGGGTATTTTATGCGACGCCCTGGTGACCCGCAGTGTAATTAACGTCCGGCTGGTTAACTCCCGCGGCGGCAATGCGGAATACAAAAAAAGTTTTTTCTCCCTCGACCTCGAGGGTAACCTGATAAAAGGCACCGATATGCTCTTTGTCGGAGAGGGCGATAGCTCCTGCCATCCCCTGTCCAACCCCCAGAACGTTATCGACATGGTACTGAAACAGCTGGAGCTGGCGAAAAACAAAGCGAAGTCGCCGACTAAAGTCCTGCCGGTTATCTTTACGCCTAACGGCGTCGCCAGCGCTTTAATCCTGCCTCTGATATCCGCTTTTAACGGTAAAATCGTCCTCGAGGGCGCGTCGCCTCTAGGGGATAAGGCGGGGCAAAAGTTTTTCGATGTTAATTTCAGTCTTTGCGACGACCCCACGGTAGCCTACCGTCCTACTACCCGCCCCTGCGACGACGAGGGCGTCGCCAGCCAGAAAACCCCACTGGTCACCAAAGGCATCGTTAACGGCTTTCTTTACGATTTACAGACCGCCGCCCTGGCGAAGAAAAAGAGTACCGGCAACGGCAGCCGGACGCGCGGCAGCCTGCCCGCTCCCTCCCCCAGCGCTTTAGTCATCTCGCCTGGCAAGACCACTTTCGACGAGATGGTTAAAGATATTAAAGAAGGACTGGTCATCGAGGCTTTAATGGGGGCGGAGATGGGCAATATTTTAGGCGGGGACTTCAGCGGCAACGTCCTGTTGGGCTATAAGATAGAAAAGGGTGAAATCGTCGGACGCGTTAAGGATACGGTAGTCTCCGGCAACGTCTATAAAATCCTTAAAGACATCGCCGCTGTCGGCAGCGAGACGAAATGGGTCAACAGCTTTTTACAGACCCCGCCGTTTTATTGTAAGGAGTTGAGCGTATCGAGTAAGGGATAGAGAAGGAAAACAAGATAATGACAAACGCTGAGAGACAACCATTACCAGCGGGCGATTCCGGTAAATTCATAGGATGGCGCATACACCCTAAACGTGAGGAATGGTATGATACAGCACGTATATGTATTAACGGACACGTGATCAATGAACAAGTAAAATCAAGTCCTCATATCAAGCAAAGGTTCTGCGATAAGTGTGGAGCACCATCAATTACTAAATGCAAGTATTGTCATTTCACTATAAAAGGTCCATATCATACTAAACAGGGTGTTTCCTCTTGGGTAAAACCAAGTTATTGCCCCAATTGTGGTAAACCATATCCATGGACAGAATTAACACTAAAAGCTGCGCGAGAACTTACTGATACGTTAAAAACACTTACCACAAAAGAACGAGAAGCACTAAAGAAAAGCCTTGATGATATCGTACAAGAAACACCTAGAGCTCCTGTAGCAGTTATTATATTCAAAAAACTCATGGCTAAGGCTGGTCCAATTGCTACAGAAGGATTCAAGATAATTTTGTCTGGCATAGTGAGTGTATATATTCAGAGAATATGGCCTTTGTAATTTAGTTTATTTTTCTCTACCCTTGCTGGAAGAGTAATAGTAAGAAGAGATTTGAGGGTACTCTAAAAAATCTACTAAAGGAAAACTAGATGAAAATACTGATAATTGTCCTGGCCTTAATCATGATTATCGTTACCTCCGGTTGTTCATTATTGAATCCAACGAGCCAACCAAGTACCAGTTCAACAACGATTACTACCACTACGTCAACGACACCGTCCGGCACAACTACCACGACTAATATCGAGCCCACTTGGACCGAAACCACCTCTCACCCGGATACCGATATACCGACTTCTGACCTGCCGGCGGGGTTTTTCCTGGAGAATCCGATACCGTTCGGGCAGCCCGCCGTCAACCAGGACGGTATCCAGATAACGGTGCTTAGTTATGTATCCGGCGAGCAGGCTTGGCAAATTATCAAAAACTCCAGTCCCGCCAACGTACCCCCGGCATCAGGGGCACAATATGTCCTCATCACCATCAAGATAAAAAATGTATCCAGCCATGGAGAACCCTATAAATTTTGGGGCACCTATTTTGATTTAATCGTCGACTCCCATAAGGTGTTTCACAGCTCTGATATCAATATCATCTATCCTGCCAGCGGAACATACCAAAAGCTGGAGGCTGACTTAAATCATGGCGACGAATTTACTGGCTCTATTCATTTCTATATCCTCCAAAACGAAACTAGCATGACCTTATGCTGGAGCAACATTAACGGCAATTATAAATTGTTTTTTGCCGTGAAATAAAAAGCCTGTTCTTTACGATAATAATTTAGAAAATAATATTACAACGGAGTACAATATCAGGTAGTGGAGTGATGTAGAGGGGTAACTTAAAATGAGTGATGTTATAAAAATAACTGCCCGGCCTAAACTGAAGACCCCCAACCTTTTAGCCGCCTGGCCCGGTATCGGCAACGTTGCCATGATTATCGTTAACTACCTTAAAGCCAAACTCCCCTTTAGAGAGTTGGGCTACCTGGAACCGGCTTACTTTTTCGACCCCATCGGCGTACTCGTCCGGGAAGACGTTGTCGAAGAGCCGAACTTCCCCCAGAGCAACTTTTATTATTGTAAGAATACTGCCGGCGGCAACGACTTAATCCTCTTCATCGGCGACGACCAGCCGGTTTCTAAAGGCTATGAACTGGCGCACTGTATTTTAGACGTCGGCGAGCGCTTCGGCGTCGAACGCATTTATACCTGCGCGGCGGCGATTACCCGCATCCACCATACCGAACCGCCGAAGGTCTGGGGCGTGGCGACCAGTCACCTTCTAGCCACCGACCTTAAAGCCTTTAACCTCGAGCATTCCAGCACTCTGCAAATCGCCGGTCTTAATGGGCTGCTCTTGGGGGTGGCTAAAGAGCGGGAAATAGACGGCATTTGCCTCTTGGGCGAAGTGCCGGTTTATGCCAGCCGCGTGCCTAACCCCATGGCGGCTCTGGCGGTGCTCAAAGTGTTGACCAACATGCTTGGCATCCAGGTCGAACTTTCCGACATGACCAAAATGGCGGTGGAGGCGGGTGAAAGAATTAAGCAGGTGGCGGCGCAGGCGATGGAAGAATACATCGACTACTTCACCGAACCTATCTGGGAACGCGGCGAAGAAGAAGAAGAGGACGATGAGGAGCCACCGGATAATTGACCTAGCCGCCGAACTCATCTACCAATATGAAATTTTGGCAACGCTATAGTTTCACCGAAATAAAGCCGTTACGCGGTATCCCAATTAAAGGCAAGAAAGTAAAACTCCGTGAGAAAAAATTGATGGATGTCCGTAACGATTACCAGTGGCAAGTCGACCCCGAACTGGCCAGACTCGATGCCGCCCCAACACTAGATGTGACTTTTTCGGCTTACCTCCTGGATTATTCATCCGCAGTGAACCATAAAGACCGCCGCCGCTTTCCGTTAGCGATAGAAACCCTCAACGGTAAACATATCGGCAATTGCACCTGCTACGATATCGACTTTAAAAAGGGCGAGGCGCAGGTGGGCATTATGATTGGCGACCGAGCTTATTGGGATAAAGGTTATGGCGTCGATGTCGTCAATACCTTTGTCAATCATATTTATAAAACTTCCAGTCTGAATCGGCTTTACCTCAAGACGCTGGAGTGGAATAAACGTGCGCAGAATTGCTTTAGCAAGTGCGGCTTTACGCCTTGTGGTAGTCTAAAGCGCGATGGCTTTGACTTTTTACTGATGGAACTGAAACGAGAACAATGGGAAAAGAAACAATCTTGAGTAAAGCAACATACCAGCCTATCGTGTGGCTCGGCGACCGGGTGAAAATACTCGACCAGACACTCCTGCCGGAAAAAGAGGCCTATCTTGAGCTGAAGGATTGTCGCGATGTCGCATCCGCGATTAAAAATATGCAAATCAGAGGTGCTCCAGCGATAGGGATAGCGGGGGCTTATGGGGTGGCTTTAGGGGCGATTCGTATCCGAGCGACGACAAAAAAAGATTACTTAATAAAACTAAAAAAAGTCCTCGACGCTATCGCCGCAACCCGCCCGACCGCCCGCAATCTTTTCTTCGCTTTAGAACGGCTGAATAAAGCGGCGCAAGCCGGTAAAAATCCGCAGGACATTAAGGAAAGAATTATCGCCGAAGCTATCAAAATACATCAAGAAGAAGTCGAAGCTACCCGCCGCTTAAGCCTGAACGGGGCGGAGTTAATTAAAGACGGCTGGACGGTTCTGACGCATTGTAATACCGGTCCCCTGGCGACGTCCGGCTACGGTACCGCTTTAGGCGTTATTATTGCGGCGAAAAAACAGGGTAAACGCATTAAAGTCTTTGTTGACGAGACCCGACCGCTTTTACAAGGGGCGCGGCTGACCGCCTGGGAGCTCAAGAAAGCCGGCGTGCCGGTAACACTGATTGCCGATTCTATGGCGGGGTATTTTATGCGGGGCGGAAAGGTCAATTGCGTCATCACCGGCGCCGACCGTATTGCTGCTAACGGTGATACCGCTAATAAAATCGGCACTTATACCCTGGCAGTGTTGGCTAAAGAAAACCATATCCCTTTTTACGTCGCCGCCCCAATTTCCACTATCGACGTCTCGATAAAAACCGGCGATAAAATACCCATCGAGGAACGTAAAGCAGAAGAGGTGACCCACTTTCAGGGCAAACGCATCGCCCCGGAAGGCGTTAGCGCCGCCAACCCCGCCTTCGACGTAACACCGCATCAGTATATTACTGCCATCATTACCGATAAAGGCATTATCAAAGAGCCGTATCTAGAGGGGATAAAGAAACTGAAATGAATAAACCAAAAACATTAGTTTTAACCGGTGCCCACCCGGATGACGAATCGTTCGGGGTGGGAGGAACGTTAGCACAATATGCCGCCGCCGGCTATAAGGTCTATTACGTCTGTGGGACGCGCGGTGAGGTCGGCGAAGTCGCTCCAGAATTTATGAAGGGATACGCTTCTATCGCCGAACTGCGGACGCATGAACTGGAATGTGCCGCCAAAGTCCTCGGGCTGACCGACGTTATTTATCTTGGCTACCGCGATTCGGGCATGGCGGGTACACCGGATAATAAACACCCGCAGGCTTTAGCCGCCGCCCCCACCGAACAGGTGGCGGAGCGTATCGTTAAAATTCTCCGCGAACTTAGGCCGGAGGTAGTGATAACGTCCGACCCCAACGGCGGCTACGGTCACCCCGACCATATCGCCATCCATAAAGCGACGGTTATGGCGTTTGACGCCGTCGGCGACCCGAAAAAATATCCTCAAGCCGGTCCGTCTTTTCAGCCGCAGAAACTTTATTTTCACGTCTTTCCGCATAAAATCTTTAAAATCATGATAAAATTCTGGCAACTGCTGGGACGCGATATACATCACATGGGACGGAATAAAGATATCGACTTCGCGGACTTCATGGAGTCAGAATTCCCGGTGCATTGTGCGGTGCTGCTGAAAAAGAAATCATTAGAAATACGCAACCGGGCGGCGGCATGCCATGCCAGCCAATTAGGGGGCGGGGGCGGTAGGCGGGGTGGATTAATGTGGTTATTGAACAAAATCTTCGGGCAACGGGACTGCTATACGCGCGTTTATCCGCCAGTAAAAGGTTACGTGCACGAGCGCGACCTGTTTAAAGGAGTTAAATAAATTTTAGGAGATTTATTATGGTAGAAAAAACGATTACAGCTAAAATCAAAACCCTAGAGTCGGAGATAAAGACACTGAAGAAAAAGGTTCAAACGCTCGAGGATATCGACGCCATTAAGCGTTTGCAGTGCGCTTATGGCTACTACCTGGAGCACTGGATGGGCGACGAAATCATCGACTGCTTCGCGATGAATAGCCCTAACGTCTCCGGCACCTTCGTCGAGGGTACGTATAAAGGACCGGCGGGTATCCGTAAATACTTCGGGCGGATGAAGGAAACACCGCCGGAGTTCCTGCACATGGTGATGCAGGTATCGCCGGTAATAACGGTGTCCGAAGACGGCAAGACAGCCCACGGACGCTGGTACGGCTACGGGGGAATATTATCGCGCAATAGCGTCCCCCTCGACCCCACCATGATGGCGGTTATTTACGAGATGGACTATATTAAAGAAAAAGACGTCTGGAAAATCCTTAAGCTGCGCCTGCTGATGCATTACGCCTATCCGACGCGGACGCCATTGCCGCCGCCCGATGGCAAACAAGCCCCGCGACCAACCATGAAGCTTAACCCGGATGAATGGGCGGAGTTCGATACCCAGTACCCCTCCGGCTATATCTATCCCTTCCACTTTAAGCACCCGGTAACCGGCAAGCCGACTTCCGAAGCCAAGCGTAACGCTAAGCTAAAGCTAAAGCCAAGTCCCTTCAAGAGCTGGTGATAAAAACATTAAAGGGGGTTGATATGAGTACATCATTGTCGGATTTATCTATCTTTAATAAATTTAAATTCAAACTAAAACCCATCGGGATAAAGTTCCTGCTTTTTAAGCCGAAGGGTATCAGGAGAATCGATAAGAAACTGGCGATTTGCGAGATGTGGCGGGAGGCGCAAAAAGCCGAACCTTTTTATGCCACGGTGGACGATTTTAACTGCGTGGCGCCGATACTGCTCGGGATGGCAGAGGGCGACCCCGTTTACGAAAGCGGCAGCATCGGGCCGGAACTGGGGATATTCGAGGAAGCGCGGGCGAACCGGCGCATTTATTACCACATCACCAAGCTGGAGAAAAACAGCGTCAAATATGTCGCCTTTGCGTCCATCGATAAAATGTCGTTTACGCCGGACGTTCTAATTCTCTCCGTCAATGCCGAACAACTGGAAATCATCCTGCGGGCGATGTGCTACGCTACCGGCAAGATGTGGCGGAGCCAGGGGACGCCGGTAATTGAATGTTCGTGGCTGACGACCTATCCCTACATCAGCGGCGAAGTGAATTTTGTGATGACGGATGTATCGCATGGCATGAAGGCTAAACAGATATACCCACCGGGCACGATTTTATTCGCCATCCCCTACGATAAAATCGCCCCGATAATCGACGGACTGAAGAAAATAGAATGGACGCCGGCGCTTTATACCAAGGGGCGGGAGTACCATGACCGCAAGTTCGACGAAGTAGCGGCGTCGCTGCATAAGAAGCTGGAAAAAGACGGGAAGTAGAGATAGGAGGCAGATAATGCCTATTGCTGCGGTCAACGGTATCGAGATAAGTTACAAAATCGACGGGCAGGGTTATCCCCTGGTAATGATAATGGGCTTCAGTTCGCCCCGGAGCGGGTGGTCATCCCAGGTGCCTTTCTTTAAAAAACACTGCCAGGTTATTACTTTTGATAACCGGGGTGTAGGGAAATCAGATAAACCGGCCGGGCCATACACCACCAGAATGATGGCGGATGACACGGTTGCCTTGATGGATCACTTGGGCATCAAAAAGGCGCATATAGTGGGCGGATCTATGGGCGGTATGATTGCCCAGGAACTGGCCATTAACTATCCGGAGAGGGTAAGTAAACTGGTGCTGGCCTGCACCTATTGTTGTAAGCAGGGGCAAAGCGGCGATACAAAGGAACAGGCTGAACTGACAAAGCTGCCCCCAAAGAAAATGCCTGCCGCTATGGCCAGGCTCGCCTGCAACAAGCCGTTCTACAAGTTCATGGTAGGCACTATGGCAGCGATACAATTAAATTTTATGAGTGCCGCAGCTAATGTGGGTATACAAGGCCAAACAGCGGCATGTTTCAACCATAACACCCTCGACAGGTTACCGGTAATCAAGGCTCCGACGCTGGTAATCGTGGGGACGGAAGACCATCTTATCACTCCCACTTCATCCGATGTGATAGCCCAACACATACCGGGCGCTAAACTGGTGAAGGTGGAGGGGGGGTCTCATATGTTTTTCATGGAAAACAAGAAAGAGTTCAACCAGAAGGTGCTGGATTTCTTGAAGTAAGGGTGTTTGATGGGGGCGGGAGTACCACGACAAGAAGTTTGAAGAAGTAGCAGCGTCCCTGCAAAAGAGACTGGAAAAAGAGGGGAAATAAGGGGCAGATTTAATTAACGCTGTGACTTTTCAGTAAGACTTCCAGATTCCTGCCCAGCACCTCATAGGAATAATCGACACCGGTAGCTTCAACCTTTTTCTTTGTATCCTCGGGGATGTCGTCTTTAGAAGGTCGGCGGAGCAATAATTCCGTTTCCGCCTCGGTAAATACCGGCCCATTAACGATATTTTTCAATTGCTTTTTGTTCACGGGGCAGACCAGCTTGCATTGCAGGCATCCGATTAACGCATTATGCCACTCCGGCTTAATCCAATCAGCCATGGCTACCGGACGTTCGTTATGGAAGGTGAGGCAGTTTTCCGCATGGAGGAGAAAGCGGTCGGCGGTAATAGCATGGGTGGGACAATTATCGGTGCATTTGGTACAGTTATCACAGGCTTTCATCATCGTTCGCTCTCCCCAGTTATCTTCCGGGAAAGCAGCATCCGTCGCGAAAACGTACAGCCGGTGGAATGAGCCGTAGCCGGGAACGTAGGTAACGTTGTTCCGGCCGTACTGGGCGAGACCGCTCCTCACGGCTAATGTTTTTTCCGGCACCCATGCCCGCATCATCTTAAAACCGACCGATTCGACAATTTGACTTAAAGCGTCTTTAACACGGGCATCAGCCTCCCTCCATACATAGCCAGGGGGTATACGAAATTCGTAAACCTTGCCCTGCCATGCAAAAGCGACTTTCGTTAACGGTGAAGGCTCGGACAGGACGATTAATGTTTGCGCCCCGGGGAGCTTTTTAGCGATATCGAAGTCGAATTTCAGATATTCCTCGATTAAGTGCTTATCAAGCAAACTCTGTCGCTTTAGTTTTTCCACGTCCTCCTGCAGCTCCGGTAGGTGGCTAATAGTAACAGTCCGTGTTTGGTAATTCTTTAGTTTTTTTAAGTCTACCGTTTTGGCGGCCATTTGAGGGTATTATAAGGAAAATCAAGTACGGAATGCAATCAGGCTTGCGGCGAACGTGAAGCTGGAATATACTTTAATCACGATTTAGGGAAGGAGGTGATATTACATGATTATTGAAAAAGTACACGTACAGAATTTCCGCTGTATAAAAGATGAAGCTTTAAGTTGTTCAAACCAAACAGCCCTAGTTGGTCCAAATGGATGTGGAAAATCATCATTTTTAAGAGCTATTGATTTGTTTTATGAATTAACAACTAAAATAACTGACGAAGATTTTTATAATAAAAACATTGACGATCCAATTATTATTAGAATTGCTTTTAGTCACTTAACGCACGAAGAACGAAAATTATATGATGCGTATTTAAATAATGAATCCCTTACTATAGAAAAGCACATTAGATATCCAGGTGGCCGAGGATACGAAAGGTATTATGGTTCTAAATTGCAGAATCCGAGCTTCCAAAAAGTTCGAGAGGCAACATCAGCCACCGAAAAACGTAACGAATACGACACGCTTCACCAAGAATATTCAGGACTAGCTACAGTAAGAAAAGCCGAGGATATAGAAAAGAACTTGGTAGAATGGGAAAAAAATAATCCCACTGGTTGCCAAATGATGCTTGACGCTGGGCAATTTTTTGGATTTAGAGAAGTTGGGAACGCAAGGCTTGATAGATTTACTAAATTTTTTCTCGTTCCTGCTGTAAGAGATGCTTCTGAAGAAGTTAGGGATAGAAAAGGCAGCCACTTAACTGATTTACTTGATTTGGTGGTAATGGAGGCAGTGAAAAATAACAAAGAATTAGAAGAATTAAGAACGGCTGTCAATGTAAAATATAAGGAAATTGTTAATCCTGCGAAATTACCAGAATTGCCCAAACTTGAAGATGATTTAACTCATACGTTACAAACTTATGTCTCAAATGCAAAAGTAAAACTTGAATGGATTTTGGGTGAACCAGATATCCCTATTCCAGGTACAAATGCACAGTTAGTCGAAGATGATTATCAAGGAGATGTAACAAAAAAAGGACATGGATTACAGCGAGCGTTTATATTAACGCTACTGCAACATTTGGCTGTCGTAAGAGCTAATTTGCCAGAAGAACAAGAAAATGTTGAAACAGTGAATAAAGAAACTATAGCAACTACAAGTACTATCCCAAATCTAGTAATTGCTATAGAAGAACCTGAATTATACCAACACCCGAATAGGCAACGGCACTTAGCCAACGTATTCACGCAATTAACTGAAGCCGGGATAGGTGGCGTTGAACGTGTACAAATCATATATTCAACTCATTCACCTTTGTTTGTGGGCATAGAGAAATTTGATAACATTCGGATATTCAGGAAAATTGGGTTACGTCAAGGAGAACCTAAAGAAACCAAGACAAAATTTTCTACAATTTCACAAATTGCATCTAGACTAGATGAATATGTTCATGGAACCTCCACTGGTAAATTTACCGCAGATAGCCTTAAAGCTCATTTAAAAAATATCATGAATCCTACTGTAAATGAAGGATTCTTTTCCAATGTTTTGGTACTCGTAGAGGGCGAAAGTGATCAATATGCTATTTTAGAAGTAGCTCTACAAACAGGTA
This sequence comes from uncultured Chloroflexia bacterium, assembly GCA_963759785.1. Lineage (GTDB taxonomy): Bacteria > Chloroflexota > Dehalococcoidia > Dehalococcoidales > RBG-16-60-22 > RBG-13-51-18. The sequence continues at coordinate 293,755 of CAVXAM010000007.1, read as the reverse complement.
AAAATTTAGAAAAAGAAGGAATCTCCGTAATACCTGTTAGAGGCAAGACTAATATGCCTAGTTTATTTCTTATTTTTACATCATTAGGTATACCGACATATATAGTTTTTGATTGTGATAAAAGCCTGGGCAACGACGCCCACGCAGACATAAATAAACTATTATTTAAAATGTGTAATTGTCCAGAGGAAGAATTCCCTAAAACTAATGTAACCGAAAAAGAAGCACATTTTGAAGAAAATTTAGAAAATATCTTTAGAGAAGAGCTCGGAGAAGAAACATATAAAGAACTGTTAACCAAACATTGCAAGGAGTTAGGATACAACAGAAAAGATGGTGAGAAAAATCCGATTGTTGTATGTAATGTAATACGAGATACTTATATTAGCGGTAAAAAACTCTCCACACTAGAAAAAATAGTTGATGTAATTATAAAATTAAAAAGTTAATAGTTAATGTTTTCCACAGGAGGTCTCCCATGTCCCAAGCACAGGCTAGCATCGGCGTTATCGGCGGCACGGGGCTTTATGATATCGAGGGGCTTGCGGACGTTAAAGAGGTCTATCCTAATACCCCCTTCGGTAAGCCGTCGGATGCTATTATGGTGGGGAAAATGGGCGGGGTGGGTGTAGCCTTTCTGCCGCGGCACGGCAAAGGTCACCGCATCTCCCCTACCGAGGTGCCGTCCCGCGCCAATATTTACGCTTTAAAGTCGCTCGGCGTCGAGTTTATCATCTCGTCCAACTCCTGCGGCAGCTTTAAAGAGGCACTAAAGCCCGGCCACCTCCTGATACCCAACCAGGTTATCGACCGGACACGTAACAGAATCAGCACCTTTTTTACCGACGGTATCGTCGCCCATATCGCTTTCGCCGACCCGTTCTGCCCCGTCTTAAGTGACATCGTTTTTAAAGCGGCTAAAGAATCGGGGGCAACGGTGCATCAGGGAGGAACATTTATCGCGATGGAGGGACCCGCTTTTTCCACCCGGGCGGAGAGCCGACTTTATAAAGCCTGGGGAGCAGACGTGCTGGGGATGACGGTGCTGCCGGAAGCCAAGCTGGCGAGGGAAGCGGAAATCTGTTACGCTAGTATCGCCTGTATCACCGACTACGATAGCTGGCACGAAGCTAAAGAAGCCGTCAGCGTCGAAGCCATCTTAACGACGATGCGGCATAATATCGACTTCGCGAAAAAGACGATAAAGCTGGCGGCGGGGAGGGTGCCGCTAAAGCGAACCTGCGGCTGCGCTAACGCTTTAGCCGGGGCGATTACGACCGATGTCGCCGCGATACCCGCCGCACAAAAGAAAAAACTAGATTTACTTATTGGGAAGTATGTAAAGTAAAATGTCATTCTGACCCTGAGCTTGTCGAAGGGGAAGAATCTCGGAGAAGGGTGGGGGAAAACCCCACCACCAGATTCTTCGCTACGCTCAGAATGACAGACGGTAAAGAGGATTATGTCAAACACAGAATTTAGTTTTTTACCAACGATAATCGGCAGCGTGCCCCATACCGACGCTAAAAAAGCGACGGCGCTGGTGACGCGTTATCTTAAAGACATCCCCACCTGGCCGCAACTCCCCCGACGGACGTTTTTAGAGAATATGTACGTCCAGTACAGCGAGGGTTTCCCCGGCGCGGTTGTCGAAAATAACCGCATCTATATCGATACGGCTAAAGACTTTACTAAAGCGCTGGAAACACTCTACCAGGCTTACCTTGAAAACGACGCGTCTCAATACTCCTTCGGGCGGGACTACGCGGCGGGACTTTACGCTTTACTGGAACAGGATAACCTGTCCCCTAAAGCGGTCAAGGGCTGTGTTACCGGTCCCCTATCGTGGGGCATGACTATCGCCGACGAAAACAAGCGGCCGATTCTCTACCATGAAGTCCTCGGCGACGCCATCCCTAAGTTCTTAAAGCTCAAAGCGAAATGGGAAGAAAGCGAGCTCAAGAAAATCTCTAAAAACACCATCATCTTCGTCGACGAACCCTATATGGCGTCCTACGGTTCATCCATCGCCGCCGGCGCTTTCTCCAGACCTGAAAAAATCGTCGAAATGATTAACGAGGTTTTCGACGGCATCAGCGGACTCAAAGGGATTCACTGCTGCGGCAACACCGACTGGTCGCTACTCCTGAAAACGAAGATGGATATCCTCAACTTCGACGCCTACGCCTACGCGAAATCCTTGGCCCTCTATCCCGACGACGTAAAAAAGTTCATCGGGCGGGGCGGCTGTGTCGCCTGGGGCATCGTCCCTAACCAGATGGAACAGCTGCAAAAAGAGTCGCTCGCCAGTCTCAAAGACCGCCTCGAAGAAGCGATAGCCCCCTTCACCCGCAACGGCCTCTCCATTAAAGATATTGCCAAGCAAAGTCTGCTATTATCCTGCTGCGGTCTGAATCCCCTCACTGAAGAAGGTACCGAACAGGCTTTAAAGCTGCTTACCGAGCTTTCAACGGCGATGAGGAAGAAATATATCTAAACATGGAATGTAACGTTAGTAAAAATAAAGCCAAGTGCAACTGCACCTATGAGCCGTGTCCGCGCAAAGGCAAATGCTGCGAGTGCATCAGCTACCACCTGGAAAATAAAGAGCTGCCTGCCTGCGCCTTCCCGGCTGATATAGAGCGTACCTACGATCGTTCTTTTAAACGTTTCGCGGACTGGGTAAAGGGGAGTGGCGGTAAAAGCTGATTTAGGTTATATTATTACTGATGAATAAGACAAAGAATAAAGCCTGGCATAAGCACCTTAAAGCGAAAGCCAAACTTAAGGTTAAGCTGCAGGCGCAGTCCAAAACAGCCAAATAGTAATCCACCCCGTTTATCCGAATTAACGCGGCTATACTAATATCCACGCAACCGCGGGGAACAATCTTCGTTATATATATTATTCAGAAGAGTGGAGTCCGTTAAAATGCCGGAACTGCCGGAGCTGATTCAAAGCCTGCTCAATCCTAAAGCCTATCCCGACCCCACGCCGAAGGTTGAGTTAATGCAAACGCAGATATCCTACATCTTCCTCGCTGGCGAATACGTCTATAAAATCAAGAAGCCGGTGGATATGGGCTTTCTCGACTACACCACGCTGGAAAAACGCCTTTATTTCTGTAAAAAAGAGGTCGAGTTAAATCAGCGTCTGGCTAAAGACGTCTATCTGGGTGTCGTGCCGATAACTAAAGAAAAAGACTACGTTATCGGGGGTAAAGGGGAGGCTGAAGAATACGCCGTTAAAATGCGGCGCCTGCCGCAGGAAAAAATGATGGATGTGCTACTGAAGCAAAACAAGGTCACCCCGGCGATGGTAGAAAAAGTAGCGACAGTCCTCGTCAATTTTCATAAAAAAGCCGTCACCAGCGACGAAATCACCCGGCTGGGGGGTATTGACGCCGTCATCCAGAACACGTCGGAGAATTTTTTACAGACCGAGCAATACTTCGGTGTCATCATCGCGCCGGAAACGTATCGACGCATTAAAACCTACACCGAAAATTTTATTAAAAACAGCCGCGCCCTCTTTCTAAAGCGTATGGCGGAGGGGAGGGTGAGGGACTGTCACGGCGACCTCCATACCGCGCACATCTGTTTTTATCAAGGCATCTCCATCTACGACTGTATCGAGTTCATCGACCGGCTGCGCTATACCGATGTCGCGGCGGATATCGCCTTCCTGGCGATGGACTTAGACCACTATGGGCGCCAGGACCTATCTAAAATTTTTATCAACTCCTATGTCAAACGGAGTGGTGATGAAGAGCTGCTGAAACTGCTTAATTTCTATAAATGTTACCGGGCATACGTGCGGGGGAAGATAGGCTGCTTACATTACGACGATAAATATATCTCTGCCGATGAAAAAAACCGGATAGCCGCCAACGCGCAGAACTACTTTAAGCTGGCGGAATCATATATCGAGGCATGAAATGAGAAAAACTCTATTAACGATTTTAGCAGTTCTATGTTTAACCCTTGCCAGTTGTGCGAGTACCGCGACAGCCCAGGAAAACAATAATAATTTTAACTTTATTTTTAAGTACGGCGTTAGCGGTGGCAATACCCTCGATACTTTCAAGGGGACTTATACCAGAGACATGATTTTGGACCCGGCAAAAACCATTAACCTGACTCTAACGACGGAGGAGATGAATACTATCCTTCAGAAAATGCTGGAGATAGGCTTCTTCAGTTATCCCGATAAGTTCTCCGTTGATGTCGCCGATAACGAGACAAAAACCGAAGTAGCTCCCTACCCCTCTTATTTTTTCCAGGTGGAGTATGAAGGAAAGACTAAAGAGTTGCTTTGGCACAATAAATATGTTAATTCCGACCTACAGGCTGATAAACTCAAAGAGCTAATCAACCTAATCATCAGCATCATCGAGTCTAAACCGGAATATCAGGCACTGCCGAAACCGAGCGGCGGATACATGTAAAAGGAGATGACAATATGAATGAGATATTAATTTATGTCGGTGCAGGAATAATTATTCTCTGGGGTATCGCCCACATCATCCCTGCCAGCCAAATCGTTAAAGGCTTCGGGACAATTTCTGGGGATAATAAAAAGGTTCTGACGATGGAAGTACTCGCCGAGGGATTAACACTCATCTTCCTGGGTATATTACCGATACTGGTCACCATTCTAGGTGATTCACAAAGCACCACGGCGTTGGTCGTCTATGTTACTAGCGGCGTATTGTTGCTGGTGATGGCGGTATTAACCCTCCTCACCGGGGCGCGAACACCGGTAATCTGGTATAAAATCTGTCCCGCCGTTAAAACATTAGTGGCGGCATTATATATCGTCGGAAGCGTGTTATAGATTTCCATGAAACCATACCAAATCAGGCCTCTAAATAAAGACGATAAAACCTGGGTCGTCGACCTGCTAAAAGAGTGGTGGGCGGGACCGATGATAGTGACCCGCGGTAAGGCGCATTACCCGGATAAATACCCCGGTTTTATCGCGGAGGTGGCGGGGAAACCGGCGGGACTGGTAACCTATAACATCACCGGCAAAGACTGCGAAATCGTGACCATGAACAGCCTCGTCGAAAAGATAGGCATCGGTTCGGCGCTAATCGATGCGGTGAAAGATGTTGCCAAGAAAAAAGGCTGTCAACGACTCTGGCTGATAACGACCAACGATAACACGGCAGCTTTACGCTTTTACCAGAAGTACGGCATGGTACTGGTAGCAGTACACCGCAACGCTGTCGAAAAGTCGCGCCGCCTAAAGCCGGATATACCTTTAACCGGTAACGACGGCATACCGCTTAGAGACGAGATTGAGCTGGAAATAAGACTTTAAGTAAACGTCATTCTCGTGCTTGACACGAGAATCCAATACTCCTTTACCCCACCCACTGGATTCCCGCCTTCGCGGGAATGACGAGAATCAATGGAGGTAATTGATGCGTGAACCTTTCAGGAAATTCATTAAAGATGAATTAAAGAATGGTTTCCTACTTATCGCCTGCGGTTTGCCCGGAACCTGGAAAACCGAGACCACCGAGGAGGTACAGAAAATCAAGGGCGGCAAGCTTTTAAGGACGGACATCATCCGGCTGGAAGTCTTGAAAAACCAGGATATCTTCGACTCTAAGGTCGCCGGCAATATGAAGAAGCGGACGCAGGTTTATGATGTGATGTTCGAGATGGCGGACGATGCTTTTAAAAACGAGGAAAACGTTATCCTCGATGCCACTTTCGTCACCCAGTCTCTAAGACAGCAGGCAGCCGCTATCGCCGCGAAACATAATGTTTCCTTCATCATTCTCCAGACCGATTGCCCGCAGGAAGTCTCTATAAAACGAATCCTCGAACGGGATAAGGAAAATTACGTTTCCAACGCCCTGACCGAGGAAGCCTATCTGAACAATAAAAAGAAGTTCGAAGCCATCGATTTGGATGCTTTGAAAAAGTTGAATCCTAAAATAAAAATAATCCATCTGGTCGTCGATACCGCTAAAGACCCGCCGGAAGATTGGTATATTACCAAGTACGAGAAAAGATAATGAAGATACTCCTACTTGTCATTCTGAGGGAGTCCCGACACAATCGGGACGACCGTGCCTGCACACCGAAGTGCGTTACGGCACGCAGGCGTGAGAATCTCCATCATAAACCAAGAATATCTTAGAGATTGCCACGTCCTTCTGCGGAAGGACTCGCAATGACAACAGGCAGAAAAATGAAAATTGACCTCCATATTCATACTAAAACCGGCTCGGACGGGGCACTGTCCATTGAGGAAGTTTTTAACGAAGCTAAAAAACGGCGCATCGAGTTTATCTCCATCACCGACCATGACAACATCGAGCACCAGGGGAAGGCTATTGAGCTGGCGATGGCGCGTAAAATCCGCTACATTACCGGCGTCGAACTCAATATAACCTTTCCCTATCATGACAAGTCTATCTCGCTGGACTTCCTCGCGTATGAATATGATTATAGAAATGTTCCCCTCAACGAAAAATTACACCTAATTAGAGACCACCGCGAAAAAAGGGTAAACCAGATTGTCGACAACCTGAACCGTGAATTTACTAAAGAAAACCGCCCCCTTTTTACCGATACCGACCTGCGTAAAATGCAGGAGGGCGCGGACGGGGTATTGAGCCGGCCGCATATCGCGGACTACCTGATTAAAAAGAAAATCGTCGCCAACCGACAGGAGGCTTTCGATAAATACCTCGTTAAGTGCGATGTTCCGAAATACCCCCTGTCTTTAGAAGAAGCGGCGGCGTTAGTAAAAGGGGCGGGCGGTAAAATCGTCCTCGCCCACCCTAACGACCCCAACGGGACGTCGCTAATCAGTATTACCAGGGATTTAGACGAACAAACAGAAATCGTCCGAGAGCAGATACTGGACTACATTGATGGTATCGAGTGCTGGCATTCCCGCGCCGATAAAGCGACGACCGAATATTATATAGAATTCTGCCGTAAAAACAACCTCTTAATGACTGGCGGCAGCGATTGCCACCAGAAGCCGATATTGATGGGGACGGTCGCGGTGCCGGATTGGGTGGCAGGGCAGTTCTAATTACTTCCTTAACACCAGCAAACCTTAACTAGATATTCTCTCGCTGGTATGCGCCGTTATATCCTTCAGACTCGCCGGTCAGCTCCATAAAGATTAGCTGCGTGATACGGGCGTTTTGCTGCAAGCGGAACCCCTCGGGATTATGCACCACCAGTAAAGACTGCGAACGCCCCTCGTAACCGGCGTCCCAGACCGCCGTACCGACATTGACGCCGCAGCGGAGGAGGGAGGAGCGGGGACGCCCCAGAGCCATAATATTCTTCGGCAGGTGGACGATTTCGTTATAGGTGACCATATAAACGCCAGCGGCAAGCTTAAGGAAACCGTCAGCGCCGAACTTAAGTGGTGAAAGGTCGGAAAGTTTTCTTTGAGTATTCGCCTGCGCTATCGTCCCCGCCGACTTTATCTCGGCGACATCACGTAACGTCAGGTCAAAGCCGTTAGCCTGCACCTGTTCATCGAGGTTCAGCCACCCCTCGAAGAGCGGGGGTTTACGCTTTAGTAAATTGCGGATATCTTTACTGGAAAGAACGGACATAACTGCCTTTCTTTATTAAGCTAATAATTGTTTACCTAATCTCGTTTCTAAAGCCAGCCCTTCCGTTAAAGGTAAATCCAAGCCTCGCCAGACCGCTTGCTTAATCGCACGTACTGCCGGTTGGGGGAAGGATATAATTTTTCGCGCTATTTTTTCCGCAGCAGGGATGAGGTCGGGGCGGGGTAAAACTCTATTAACCAGCTTTAGTTTTAGTGCTTCTTTAGCGTCTACCCAGCGTCCGCTCATCAACATCTCTAAAGCGGCGGCGTAGCCGATGGTGCGAGGCAAGGTCTGGCTGCCACCCGCCGCCGGAATAATACCAAGTCCCGGCTCTGGAAGTCCGAAGCGGGCATCATCGGACGCCAGCCTGATATCACAACAAAGCGACATCTCGATACCGGAGCCCAAAACATAGCCACGCAGAGCGGCGATAACCGGCTGCTCGACGCTTAAGAACCGCCCCCAGACATCCCTGTCAAAACGCGCTTTTCGGGCGAAAACGGGCGGCGGGGCGGTTAAAAACTCCGTCAGGTCGGCGCCGGCACAAAAGGCTTTATCGCCCGCCCCCTTTAAAATAACCACCTTAACCTCGGAGTCGTCCTTAATCGCGCCGAGGACTTCATAAAGCTCGTCCCGCATTTTAACGTTATAAGCGTTCAGGGCTTTAGGACGGTTGAGGGTGATATAGGCGATACCGTCCTGTTTTTCATAGATAATAACTTCGAAAGCACTCATAGAATCTATTCTTAATTATCCGTTTATCTAGAATATTCCCATCCTCACCGAGATCCTTCCCCCTCGATAAGCTCGGGGTCAGGATGACAATAAATGTCACTTGCCTTTATATTTGGGCGTTCGCTTTTCGAGGAAAGACTTAATCCCTTCGGTGCGGTCGGACGTTGTGTGCAGCAGAAAGTAAAGGTCGGCTTCGAGTCTTAAACCCTGCTCCAGCGTCATGTCCATGCCTTTGAGTACCGCTTCCTTAAGATACCTTAGAGCGATAGGACCCTTGGCGGCGATGGTCTCCGCCAGTTTTTCGACTTCATTCGCTAAAGCATTCGCGGGGACTACTTTACTTACCAGCCCAATCTCTAAAGCCTCGGCGGCGGTAATCGTCTCGGCGGAAAGGAGCAGCTCTAAAGCCTTGCCCCGCCCGATGATGCGGGGTAAACGCTGCGTGCCGCCATCGGTAGGGATAAAACCTTTCGCTACCTGCGGCATGGTAAAATGGGCTTTATCTACGGCGATACGGATATCGCAGCTTAAAGCCAGCTCCAGTCCCATCCCTGAAGCGTCCCCGTTAATCGCGGCGATAACCGGTCGGTCGATAGCAGCGATAGCGGTGGCGGGACGGTATTCTCCCCTTATTGCCTCCCCACCCAGACAAAACGCTTTCCCCGACCCCGTTAAAGTCACGACGTAAATTTCGTCATCGCCGATAATTTGTTCACCGATTTCGGCTAATTCTTGAGCCATCTCCTGGTTTATCGTCGGACGGCATAACGTTATATAAGCTTTGTGATTTTTCTTTAAAAACTTCACGTTTTGATGTGGCATTTTTCTTCTCCGTGAGACAGGCAGTCAAAGTTAATCTTAATCCGCCCCTGCTAGCAGCGTCAAGCCGAAGGTTATCACCGACATATTGTATATAGTATAATAAAAAAGCATCGTATATCATGTCTAATGTAAGGAGTTAAAATGGTTGGCGGCTATATCGGTAGACTTTTGTTCGTGAATCTCACCAACGGAACGATTAGAGAAGAAACGCCCGAAGAAAGGCTTTATAAGGATTTTATCGGCGGGTACGGTATCGGCGCCCGTATTTTATACAGTCGGCAAAAGGGCGGGGCAGACCCGTTAGGACCGGATAATATATTAGGCATTATCACCGGTCCCCTCACCGGTACCCCAACCCCTTTCGGATGCCGTTATGTGGTGGTAGGAAAATCCCCGCTGACGGGCGGATGGGGGGACGCTAACTGCGGGGCGGACTTCGGTCCTTACTTAAAATTCGCCGGATACGATGGGGTATTTTTCAGCGGTATCGCGCCCAAGCCAGTCTATCTTTTTATCGATAACGGTAAAGCCGAGCTAAAAGACGCCAGCCATCTCTGGGGTAAAAGTACCTATGAAACCGAGGACATTTTACAGTCCGCCCACGACCGTACCGCCAAGGTAATGAGTATCGGACCCGCCGGCGAAAAACTCTCGCTCGTTTCATGCATCATTACGCATAAGGGGTCAGCGGCGGGGAGGTCGGGATTAGGGGCGGTGATGGGTTCGAAAAAACTTAAAGCCGTCGTCGTTAAGGGCGAAGGCAAGGTACCTATCGCCGACCCCGAAGCGACCGAAAAACTACGCAAAGAGTATCTGCCTAAAATAAGCGTCGCCCCCGCCCGTAACGGACTCCATAACTTCGGTACTTGCTCGCATACCGATAGTTCCGCCCATAGCGGTGATACGCCGGTGAAAAACTGGGGCGGGGTAGGTGTGGTAGAGCTTTCCGACGTATCCGGCTTAAGCAAAGAACACTTCAATGAAAACGTCGTGAACCGGAACGGCTGCTGGCGATGTCCCGTCGCCTGCCGCGGCAATCTTAAAGAAGGGTTTGGGGAATACAAGTATCCCGCCGGCATCAAAAGACCGGAGTACGAAACCGCCGCTGCTTTCGGCGCGATGTGCCTCAATACCAATGCTGAGGCAATCGTGATGGCGAACCATATCTGCAACTATTACGGCGTGGACACCATCTCCACCGGCACCATTATCGCTTTCGCGATGGAATGTTACGCCCACGGCATCATCACTAAAAAAGATACTGACGGCATCGACCTGAAGTGGGGCAACCATCAGGCGATGGTCGCGATGACCGAAAAATTAGTGAAACGCGAAGGCTTCGGCGATGTTTTAGCTGATGGCGTGAAAAAAGCCGCCGAGCGAATCGGCAAAGGCGCCGAGGAGTTCGCCGTGCATATCGGCGGGCAGGAGCTGGGACTCCATGACCCGAAATTCGACTTCCCGGGCTTTGCCGGCACACCGACGTCCGCCAAATACGTGATGGACGCGGCGCCGGGTAAACACGTAGGAGGATTTGGACCTACCCACTGGCCCTGGCTGGTAATTAACGCCGCCGGTCTCTGCCTGCACGTCAACACCATGTTCAACGGCGGTCAGTACGCTGCGGACTTCCTTAGAGTCGTTACCGGCTGGGACAGGTCGTTAGAAGAAGTTCTCAAATGCGGCGAACGTATCGGCGTGATGCGGCATGTCTTTACTTTACGCGAGGGGGATAATCCTTTAAAGCGTAAAGTCCACGGACGTATCATCGGACAACCGCCGCAAGAAGTGGGCCCGTTAGCCGGTGTAACCACCGACCTCGAGGGGCAGGTGGATAATGCCCTCACTGGTTTAGATTGGGATAAAGTGACCGCTAAGCCGAGCCGTAAAAAACTGTTGGAGTTGGGGCTGGACGACGTCGCGGCGGAGCTTTGGCCACAGTAAACAGCCTAAGAAAGTTTATCCAGAATATCGGTCATCCGGTCGTTTAGCTTCCCGGTTAAAGATACCAGTTTTTCCTGTTCGGCGGTCTCCAGGCGGTCCATCACCTGCTTGGCTCTTATCTCGCCCTTATGCTGATTCTTTTTGACGTATTCGAGTCCGGCCACGGTGACACGGATTATCGTGACGCGGCGGTCCTGGCTGGAAAAATCGCGGATGATAAAGCCCTCTTTTTCGAGGTTATCCATTATTTTCGTCACGCTGTGCTTGGAGCGGAACATCGCTTCCGAAAGCTGGGTGGGGGTTAGAGAGCCGCCGGCGCGTATCAGGTGATACATGGCGATGATATGGAGAGGACTGATATCGTCCTTTTTCATGGTGATTTCCAGATAACGCATGATAGTATCGGCAAAAGTAACGCAGAGCCAGAAGTTCAATTCGCCGATTTGTTCAGCGACCCTTTTAAATTCTTCGGGAGTCGGTCCATTGACAATTGTGTTTTTCTTTTCAGGCACTATTTTCAACAACCTTTACCACTTAAAAAATAACAACAAAATTGATTTTACCATAAAGAATACATAGATACTAGCTTAATATGCTCCGCATTTCAACTATTTTTTAGCCTCTTTTAACAAACGTTCGATAATGCCCAGCTGCCGAAAGAAAGTAAACGTATCGGCGACGTCCCAGTGTTCAGCGATTTTACCATCCTGCACGCGGAAAATATCGACGACGTTATAGTCCAGCTTATTGCCGGAGGCTTTTTTACCCAGCCATTCCCCGCCAGTATGGGTGCCGGTGGTCGCGCTGAAAGCCATCACGATATCGCCGTCCGCCACCATCTTGTGCAGCGTATATTTGAAGTCCGGTACGGCGTTAAAGATGGTGGTGAAAAACTCGATAAAACCGGCTTTACCCTGCGGGCAGTCGGGGTTGTGCTGTATATAGTCATCCCGCATATAGCTATCCAGCCTGGTCATATCGTGCTTGATAAATATGTCGTGATAGAACCTGGTTACAATTTCTTTATTTTTACGGCTGTTATCCGCCATTTTTACCTCCTATAATTAAGCACTACATGATGGTCATGCCGCCGTCGATGGGGAGGCATTGACCGGTTATCATACCGGCGGCATCCGAGCAAAGGAACAGCACCGCTTCCGCCATGTCTTCGGGTTCGGCGACACGTCCCATCGGTACGATTCTCTTGAATTCTTCCGATACATCCGGCTGCGCCCCGGTGAGATACTCGAATAAAAGGGTGCGACGTGTAGGACCGGGCATAATCGTATTCACCCTAATGTTAAAAGCCGCCCCCTCCAGCCCCGCCGACCTGGTTAAACCATTAAGCCCAGCTTTACTCGCTGTATAAGCGCAGAATCCCGGCGTCGCCTTAACTGCCCCCACCGACGAGGTGTTGACGATAGCGCCGTATTTTTGCTTAATCATTTGCCGCATCTCGTATTTCAAACAGAGAAAAACGCCCTTGAGGTTAATATCCAGCGTGCGGTCCCAGATTTCCTCCGGACAATCGACGACATTATAAAGAGGTACGCGTTTACCGTCGGGTCCGATACCGGCGTTATTAAAAGCGTAGTCCAGCCTCCCGTAAAGACTGACGCATTTCGCCACCATCGCCTCGACGTCGGACGCTTTAGAGACGTCGCACTTAACGAAAGCCGCCTCACCGCCGGCGTCCTTAATTAGCTTAACCGTCTCCTCCCCACCCTTGATATTGGAGTCGGTGGCGACGATTACTTTAGCGCCCTCGCGGGCAAAGAGCTGGGCGCCGACCCTGCCGATTCCCGAAGCACCGCCGGTTACTAACGCTACCCGACCCTCGAATCTTTTAGGCATGTTAAGTCTCCTTCTCTATCAATAAAATAGTTCAACGTTGCTATAGAATAAATAGGCAATTGCCGACTGTTTTAGTATATAATAACACGAAAGGACTTTAAAAACCGCAAACTCCTTGACTGCTGAAAACCGGAGGTTCAAGATGTTGCTGGAAAATAGAGTGGCTATCGTTACCGGCGGGACGAAGGGGATGGGTAAAGCCATCGCCCTTAAATTCGCGGAAGAAGGCTGCGACGTCGTCGTCACTAGCCGTCATCGCGATGAAGCCGAGCAAGTAGCCAAAGAGATTGAAAAGCTGGGACGTAAAGCCCTGGGACTCAAAGCCGATATATCCAAGAGCGCCGAAGTGAACGACATGGTGACGCAGACGATTAAAAAGTTCAATAAAATCGATATTTTGGTGAATAATGCCGGCGGGGTGGATGTTAAAGGCGGCGATACAACCGACGCTACCGAAGCTGACTGGGACCATATTTTAGACGTCAATCTCAAGGGGTGTTTTTTATGCTGCATGGCAGTCGTGCCCCATATGAAAAAACAAAAATACGGTAAAATTATCAACCTATCATCGATGGGGGCGGTGCATCCCGCCGTGTCCGTTTTGCATTATCACGCGGCGAAAGCCGGGGTGCTGGGACTAACCATTAACCTGGCTTTCGAACTGGCGCCGCATAATATTTACTGTAACGCCATCGTGCCGGGACCTATCGAGACGCCTTTCTGGGACTCTTTACAGCCGCCGGGTCCCGAGCGGGATAAGTTTTTCGCCGCGCTTTGTAAGAAAGAGGTGCCGCTGGGGAGGATGGGCAAACCGGAGGATATCGCCGGACCGGCTTTGTTCCTGGCGTCGGGCCTTTCCGATTACGTGACCGGACAGATAATTTACGCCGCCGGAGGTCAACCTTTGAACGCGCAAGCAGCTACTTTCCTTTCGGCGCCGAAAGAATAACCTTTAACTGCGGAGGATATAATGGCAAAAATGAGAATCGTCAACAAACGCCTTGACGACGATTTGCTGATGAAAAAACGGCGGGAGGAGCTAAATAAATGGCCCACTGGTAAAGAGGTGGACTTCGAAGAAGCGGTAGCCTTCCAAAAGAGCCTGCCGGATAGCAAGGTCTGGTGGAAGGTGATGGTCAAACTCCGCGAGGAAGGCAGGATGAGCGTCTTCCCCCGCGCCGGCACCCCCGTCCTCGAAAAAATGATTGAGCTTTGCCAGGGATTACGCGAAACCGGCGTCGTCCTTATCCCCGTAACTACCGACAGCTATACCCGGCTGGGACAGTACGAAAAAGTTCAGGGTATCCTGGATGAATGCAATAAAACCGGCAAGGCTTTACTGAACGGCTACCCCATTATCAACCAGGGTGTGAAAAATACCCGCAAGCTGGTCGAAAGCGTCGACGCGGCTTTTAGCCCGCGCGGCATCAGCAGCGAAATCGCTATCGCATCAGGCCTAACAACTTACGAATGCGGTCTGGAGTTCATTACCTGGGGCGCTTATTCCAAGAAAATGACCATTCGGGAGTTGGTGGAAAGGTGGCAGAACGGCACCCGCGTCGCCGGCTGGTACGCCGACCGGGGTGTTATCTTATGTACCGACCTGCATGGCTGGCTGCCCGGCGCGCCTTTTCCGTTAAGCGTTAACATCGTCACGCTGATTTTACAAGCGCTAACGGCGGCGGAGCAGGGCCAAAAAGCGCTTTATCCCTTAGTGCATTGTATGGGCAACATGACGCAGGACGTCGCCTGGATAAGGTTGACGCCGAAGTTAATCCGCGAGTACCTCGATAAGTTCGGCTATCAAGACACGATGATAACCGGATGCTGTCCCGCACAAACCCCATTATTCCCCGTAGCGATGGATATGGGTGGGGCTTTCGCCTACCTCTGTTATATCGCGATGGTGGGGGCGTTGTGTAAATGCAACGCCACCGACCTGCGGAGTATCGACGAAGCTGCGGGCGTCCCCAACAAAGACACCAACGCCGTCAGCTACCGTGCTGCGAAGTGGATTTTCGATGTCGTTCGCGAGCAACAGATTGACTTCCAGATAAAAGACGTTGAAGTCGAAGAAAAAATAACCGAGATAGAGGTTAAAGCGATACTGGAAAAAATCCTCGACCTCGGCGACGGCGATATCATTGATGGCACGATTAAAGCGGTGGAAGCCGGTGTGCTCGATTCGCCGTGGAGTCCCAATATCACCGTTAAAGACAAAGTGCTGGGGGTAAGGGATGCCCGGGGGGCTTGCCGCTATCTGGAGTTCGGCAACCTGCCCTTCTCCAACCAGCTTAAGGAGTTCCACCGCGGTAAAATCGCAGAAAGAGAGAAGCTGGAGGGGAAAAAGGCGGACTACCATACGGCGGTCCGCGACCTCTGGAGCTTCAGTAAAGGCAAAATCGTGGGCATACCGCCTTATGATAAGTAAAGGAATAAAGATACAAGAAACAAGATACAGAAAACGATAAAATATTTAACCATAAAAATTAAAACCATCCCGACGAAAGTCGGGATCCAGACATGTGACTTAGTGTAACCGTAATTGAAGAATATTCGTCTAACTGGATTCCGATTTACATCGGAATGGTTTGGAGACAAGGAGTGGTTATGGAAAGAGTACCGACCGTTATCACCGGCACCGTAGGCATGGACGCCCACGTTATCGGTACCAAGGTATTGTCCCGCGCGCTAAGGGAAGCCGGTTTTAAAGTTGTGGAGCTGGGGATGCAGGTATCGCCCGAGGAATTTATCAGTGTGGCGCAGGAAACCAAGGCGGACGCTATTCTAATGAGCTCGCTTTACGGCATGGCGGAGTTGGACCTAAAAGATTTTCATAAAAAACGGATGGAGGCGGGGCTGAAGGATATCCTGCTTTATATCGGCGGGAATTTAGTCATCGGACGTTACGACCCCAAAGAAATCGAACCGAGATTCAAGTCGTTAGGATTCGATAGGGTTTATCCTCCGGGAACCGAGCCGGAAATCGGCATCGAGGACCTGAAAAAGGATTTAAGAACCAAAGGTAAAATGTAAAAATTTTTGTGTCATTGCGAGGAGCATAGCGACGTGGCAATCTCAACGATAAAATAAAAATAATGATAGGGATTGCCACGTCCTTCCATTGAAGGACTCGCAATGACAAATTGATGTTTATGGACGATATCAGGCTTTTAATAGACTTCGGGAGCACCTTCACCAAGGTTGCTGCCGTCGACCTCGATAAGCTCGAGGTTCTAGCCACCGCCCGCGTGCCCTCCACCGTCGATACGGATATCACGATTGGTCTCGAAACAGCCCTTAAAGAAATAGCCGCTAAAACGGGCATCACCAGTCTGGACAAAAAGAAATCGTTAGCCTGCTCCAGCGCCGCCGGCGGCTTAAGAATCGTCTGCAGCGGTTACGTGCCGGAGTTCACGAGTAAAGCCGCCAACCAAGCTGCTTTAGGGGCAGGGGCAAAAGTGGTGGGGCTTTATTCCTATAAACTTACCAAACAGGAAGTAGCTGACATCGAAAAAATCGCCCCCGATATTCTACTGTTTTCCGGCGGCACCGATGGCGGCGATGAAGCGGTTATTATCCATAACGCCGGGATGCTGGCAAAAACCAGCCGCAAAATCAATAACATCATCGTCGCTGGTAACAAAACGACTTATGATGAGATAAAAAAAGTTTTCAAGAATAGCGGTAAAAACGTCATCTTTACCAAGAATGTGATGCCGGAAATCGGCGTGCTGGATACCGCGCCCTGCAATAAAGAAATCAGGGATATTTTTATCAAAAACATTATTCAAGCTAAAGGCATCGCTAAAGCGCAGTCCATCGTCGGGGAAGTCATTATGCCGACCCCCTCGGCGGTACTGGAAGCGGCTAAACTGCTTGCCGAAGGCTGTGAGGGGGAGGGGGGATACGGAGAACTGATGGTTATCGACCCCGGCGGCGCCACGACCGACGTCCATTCTATCGCCGAGGGCGTACCGACGGTCAGCGGTATCATCGTCGCCAATTCGCTGCCGGAGCCTTACGTTAAAAGGACGGTCGAAGGTAATCTGGGACTGAAATATAACATCGATAGTTTAAGTGAATTTGCCCGCGGTAAAAAATTGCCGCCGCACTTCGAAACTATCTGCCATAATTTCCACGAGGGCAAGCTACCACAAAGCCCAGAAGAAATTACCTGTCACCTTCTATTATCCCGCCTTGCCGTCGAAGTTGCGGTTACCCAGCACGTCGGCAGGCTGGAAAAAAGGATGGGTCCCACTGGTGAAATGATGCTCCAGTACGGCAAAGACTTAACTGGTGTCAGGACAGTTATCGGGACAGGCGGACCAGTTATTTTCTCCGCTAACCCGCGCGAAATAATGGAAGGAGCTTTATATCAAAAGGAAAATCCTCTGGTGCTTAAGCCGCGTAATCCCATCCTTTATCTCGACACGGAATATATCCTTTACGCGATAGGATTACTCTCGCAGGTGGAACCGAAAAAAGCTTTACTACTTGCGAAAAAGTACCTAAAGCAAATATAGTTATTGTGAGAACGTCATTCCCGGGCTTGACCCGAGAATCCAGAGTTAGTAAATAACGACCTTTTCCCCTAACCTCCTCTCCGCCAGCGGAGAGGGGGAACTAAAGAGGGTGAGTTCTAGATTCCCGCTGGAGTTTACCTCGTACCCAGTCCCGTACTCGATACGGGATTGATACGGGGCGCGAATGACGTAAAAAAAGAAACATGTTAAACCATTTACGCGCTTTAGACCTGACCGACGATAAGGGCTTCCTCTGCGGGAAGATACTCGCCGACCTGGGCGTTAATGTCATTAAAATCGAGCGGCCGGGCGGCGACCCCTCGCGGAAAATCGGGGGGTTCTGGGGCTGTAATCCCGACCCCGAAAAAAGTCTTTACTGGTTCGCCTTTAACTCCAATAAAAAGGGCATCACTCTCGCTATCGAAAAAGCCAAAGGACGCGAAGTCTTTAAACAGCTGGTTAAAACCGCCGACTTCGTTATCGAGTCCTTCCCGCCGGGCTTTTTGGACGATATGGATATTGGATATTCGGATTTAAGTAAAGAAAACAAAAAACTAATCTGGGCGTCCATCACGCCCTTCGGACCGGAGGAGCCTTATCGTAATTTTAAAGATTCGGATATTGTTATCATGGGCATGAGCGGGACGCTTTATCAGACCGGCGAGTCTGACGGACCTCCGGTACATATCAGTATGCCACAGGCCTGCCTCCACGCCGGGGCGGACGCGGCGGTGGGGTGCATGGTGGCTTACTATCACCGCGAAAATACCGGCGAGGGTCAACACATCGACGTTTCGATGCAGCAAAGCGCCGCCTGGTTCCAGGCTAACGCCATCCCCACTTACGAACTTAATGGTACGATATTAAAGCGCGCCGGCTCGTTCCGCGCCGGAATGAGTACCCAGGTAGCGCAGCGTCAGGTCTGGCGATGCAAAGACGGCTACGTGTTTTTCAACGTCATCGGCGGGCGGACGGGGGCGAAAACTTTAAGCGCTTTAGTCGAATGGATGAACGAGGAAAAACTGGCGACCGATTACCTCCTAAACATGGACTGGGATACCTTCGACATGTTTACCGTTAACCAAGAGGTGATGGACAAAATCTCGAAACCCGTCGGTGAATTTTTTATGAAGCATACCAGTAAAGAATTGCTCCAGGGCGCAGTGCCGCGGGGGGTATCGATAGGACCGCTCTCCAGCATGCAGGATTTATTAGAAGATGAATGTCTTAAAGAGCGGGATTTTTGGACGAACATAGAGCACCCCGAACTGCGGACCAGTATCACCTATCCCCGAACGTATATCAGGTCGACGGAGATGGACTTCTCAACCCGTTTCCGCGCCCCGTTAATCGGGGAACATAATCAAGAGGTCTATCAAGAATTAGGACTAAACGAAGAAGATATAACCAAACTAAAAGCAGAAGGAATTATCTAAAACATGGAAAAGCGCGAGGGCGTCTTTAGCGGACTGAAAATACTGTCCTTCTCCTGGGCTGTGGTCGGACCTTTAACGATGAAGTTTTTCGCCGACCATGGCGCGACGGTTATCCGTATCGAGACCAGCCTGCGTCCCTGTACGATGCGGTCGTCCGCACCCTATAAAGATAATAAACCGGGTTTGAATCGCGGCGGCTATTTCACCTATTACAACGGCAACATTTTAAGTTTCGCTATTAATATGAACCACCCCAAAGCCGCTGACGTGGCGCGCCGTCTAGTGGAGTGGTGCGATGTCTTTATGGAGAACTATACGCCGGGGGTAATGGAGCGGTGGGGACTGGATTACGAAAGCCTGAAAAAGATAAAACCGAATATCATCATGCTGCGCCAGAGCGGCTATGGCTCTTGGGGACCCTACAAAAACCTGCCGGCTTTCGGTATGGTGCTGGTGCCCATCGCCGGTCTGCCCAACTTTATCGGCTGGCCCGGCAAGGAACCGCTGCCGGTCGGCGTTTCGGCTTATACCGACTGCATCAGTCCCCGCTTCGCTACCGCCGCCCTGATTGCCGCCCTCGACCACCGTAATAAAACCGGACAAGGGCAATCACTAGATTTATCGCAGTTTGAAACTGCTATCTCCTTTATTTTACCCGGCTTACTGGAATATAGCGCCACCGGTAAAGAGCCGGAGCGAATCGGTAACGCCTCCCCCTACGCCGTCCCGCACGGCGTCTATCGCTGTAAAGGCGACGACCGCTGGTGCACGATAGCCGTATCTACCGATGAGGAATGGCAGCGTTTTTGCCGCGAGATTAGTAAACCCGAATTGATAAAAGATTCCCGCTTTGCCACTTTTGCCAACCGCAAGAAGAACGAGGATGAGTTGAATAAAATAATCAATGCCTGGACTATCAACTATACGCCAGAAGAGGTAATGACCCGACTGCAAAAAGCCGGGGCGGCGGCGGGGGTGGTCGAAAACGCCGCCGATTCATTAAACGACCCGCAGCTAAAGCAACGAAATATCTATTGGCAGATGGAGCACCCCGAAATGGGCAACTTTACACATTTAGGACAGAGCTTCCAGCTATCGAAAACCCCGGCTAAAGCTTATTCTCCGGCGCCTTTGCTGGGTGAACATACCGAGCAAATCTGCACCGAATTTCTGGGCATGTCCGATGAAGAGTTTATTAGTCTGATGCAGGAAGGGGTATTCGAATAGCTTATAATAATAGTATCGCTACCTCTTTAATCTGTGATTCCAGCGAAAGCTGGAATCCAGGAGAGGATAAAGGGGGTCATTGCGAGCGAAGCGTGGCAATCCCTATAATGGGATTAATACACTAATGGAGATTGCCATGTCACTAATAGTTTATACTGAGCGAAGCGAATGTACTCCTCGCAATGACAAAACACAAGGAGGTACAAAATGTTGAAATTCAAAAAATCCGGTAGCTTTAAGGACGTTATTTACGAAAGGAGCAGCTATGTCGCCCGCATTACGCTGAACGACCCCGAGACGATGAATACCGGCGTCAAGGACTTTTGGAAGGCGTTAAGCGTCGTCGAGGAGGCGGACGATATAAAAGTTTTAATTATCAAAGGGGCGGGGAAGGCTTTAGCCGCCGGAGCGCCTTTACACGAGGTGGGATTCGTTTACGGCTGGAAAAATCCCAAGCACGGCGAAAAAGCTCCCAAAACCCCGATACGCCACCGTATCAAGTTCGACCGCAAGCTGTTTTACGAATGCGCTCAAAAACTCCTCTTCTTCCCCAAGATTACCATCGTCCAGGCGCACGGCTATTTACTCGGGGCTTCGATGGACATGTACATGCTCTGCGACTTTATCGTCGGGGCGGAGGACTGTAAGTTCGGCGAGGTCGAAGTGCGGTTAGGCATCCCACAGATGACCATTACCCCGATTATGATATTACGGGTCGGGCTAACGCACGCCCTCGACCTGTGCTTAACCGGCAGGATGATAGACGGCAAGGAAGCCGCCCGCATCGGACTCATCAACCGTGCTGTTCCGGCGGATAAGCTGGAGGCAGAAGTCAATCGTTATGCCGAAGGTTTTTCTAAATTCCCCTTCGACGGCATCGCCCTGGGCAAGACCTCGAAGCAAATGGTCTATGACATCATGGGCATCACCAGCGGCTTATCCAACCATTTCCTGGCGCATACCATGGGCACGAATATCCACTTCGAAGAAGATGAGTTCAACTTCTTTAAAGCGCGGCGGGATATGGGCGTTAAGGAAGCGATTCAGGCACGTAATAAACTATATGAACAGTTAGATAAATGATGGACGCATGTCATTCTGAGGGAACGAAGTGACCGTGAGAATCTCTATGATATTCTTCCTAAATTGATTGAGATTGCCACGTCCTTCTGCGGAAGGACTCGCAATGACACTTCAAAAATAGATTTTGATATTTGATTTCTCCTTAATAAGGAGGCTCATATGACCTATCCTCTGGAAGGTATTAAGGTTTTAGATTTCAGCATCGCTGTCGCGGCGCCGTTCGGCGGAACGATGCTCGCCGATATGGGGGCGGAGGTCATTAAGGTGGAGAGGGTACAGGGTGAAGTCACCCGGCTGGGACTGCCTGCCGGCATCGACGATATGCTCGATACCAGCGAAGTCGGTAAAATGCCGGATAAAGCGGACTGGATGGCGTTTAACCGCGGCAAGAAAGACTTCGCTATCGACATCCGGTCTCCCAAGGGACTTGAAATCGTCCTGAAACTGGCTAAAGACGCCGACGTTGTTTTAGAAAGCTTCCGTCCTGGTGTCGCGGATAGGTTGGGCATCAGTTACGACGCTATTTCGAAAATCAACCCTAAAGTAATCTACTGCTCTTTTTCTGGCTACGGCGAAACGGGACCCGTCGCCCACCGCGCCGGCGGCGATATGTGGAGTCAGGCGATGTCCGGCATGGTCAGCGTTATCGGTTATCCCGGCGGCGCCCCCCAAATGCTGCCCTTCCCCGCTTGCGACCATGTTGGAGGAATGTTGGTAGCTTATGCCGTAATGACGGCGCTTTTCGTTAGAGAAAGAACGGGCAAGGGGCAGGCTTTAACCGTGAATAACCTGGATGCGGCACTTTATTTACAGTTCTCCGGTTTCGCCGAGTATTTAACCGACGGCAACATGCCCTACAAACTGGGCAGGAGCTATCAGCCGCCGCCTTTCGGACCTTTCCGCGCTAAAGACGGTGACGTTTTAACTATTTTCGGAACTGGTCAAATGTGGCCCGCTTTTTGTAAAGTCGTTGGCGTCGAGCATCTGGTTAATGACCCCCGCTTTAGTACCGACGAAGCCCGTCAGCAAAACCGCGAGGAAATTGGCAAATTACTGGACCAAGCTTTCAGTAAAAAGACGCGGGCGGAATGGGCGCAGCTTTTCCGCGACGCCAAAATGCGCTGCGACCCTTGTCTGACCTACGAAGAAATCTGTAAACATCCACAAATGGCGGCTAACGACATGATTTATAAGACAAAGCATCCTACCCGCGGCGAGATAAAGATGCTGGGAGTACCCGTTAAGCTAAAGAAAACCCCGGGTAAGCCGCAAGGACCCCCGCCAATGTTAGGCGAACATACCGAAGAAATACTGCTTAAACTGGGTTATAAAGCTAAAGAAATCGCCGAACTGGAAAAACAAGGAGTGATAAAGACCAGCCGGAAGAAAGCAAAGAATTAGGCAGGTGCTTAATGGAGAAATTTGAAATTGAATTAGATGATGATTATCTTATCTTAATTGGTAGGATTACAGTCAATTTTGCTATTCTTGAACAATTAATTTCATTTTTTATATGGAATCTAATCGAATACGATGAAGTATGTAAGAGTATACTGACCGAAACAAGAAATACACATACAGAGTTAGTGAGATCATGGATTGAGTATTTCATAAGCACTCTTAGCGGACTAGAAAAAGGGTATGGTACAAAATTAGGACAGATCATTACTGCCGAATTATCATTTCGTCAGAAAACAAATCTACTCAGTTCGATTTGTAGAGATAAATTAAATAATCCTACTGATTTAGCAGAATTAGACCAAATCTTAACACGGGTAGTTCAAGCTGAACAAAAAAGAAATACTGTAATTCATTCATTTTGGACAGGCCACACAGGGCATCCTGGGGTAGCTAGAGTTAAGGCAACTGCAAAAAGAAGAAGTAAGGGGTTGAAGTTAGAAGTTGAGCATATAAGTGTAAAAGACCTAGAAGATGTTGCAACTTTCATTGTTGATGTCGCTTATGAGGTACAGACTTTAATAATTCGCTTTTATATCCCCGACTTTAATGACTAATAACAAATCCTCTTATTTGGTTAACGTCATCACCAGTTTATAATCCGAGGGCGCTATCGTTTGGCCGGCTTGAGGGTAAGGCTCCAGCTTAAATGTTATTTTATAATCAAGAAAATAGTCGCTCCCGGCTGCATCGTCCGTTTGGGTTAACGTCATATCCGCCGGTGACCCGTATATTTTAAAATATAAATGACATTGCGCCTCACCTGCCCAGACGCATTCCACGCCTTTAGGGCAACGACTATCGGCCGTTACTTCAACGAATTGAATCGATAAACCTTCGCTATCGAAATCAGCGGTTTTACCCACCTGCAAGGTAAATTCCTGTCCCAGAGTCGCTGTAACATTACCACCGCCGGACGCGCTGCAGGATAAAGACGCAATAGTCAAAAGGAGAACGCCGAGGATGCCAACTGTAATAAGGATTCGTCTCATTTACACCTCCTCTAAAACAATGCGTGCATCGACCGCAACCGCCGAATCTTTATAAGCGAATACCGGATTAAGGTCGATTTCCTTAATTTCCGGCGTTTTTTCGACTAATTTCGATACCTTTAATAGAACGTCGATTAGCGCTGGAAGGTTAGCCGGTTCCTGACCGCGGTAGCCGTTAAGTAAAGCGTAACCCTTGATTTCCTTAATCATTTCTTCGGCGTCCCGCTTAACGATAGGAATCAGACGGAAAGAAACGTCTTTTAATACCTCGACAAAGATACCGCCCAAACCGAACATTATCACCGGCCCGAACTGTTCGTCTTTATTCATCCCGATAATAATCTCAATGCCCGGTTTCGCCATCGCCTGTACCGCTATGCCTTGGATATCAGCTTTAGGATATTTCTTAGTGACGGAAGCCATAATTTCAGCGTAAGCTTTTTTTACCTCCGCCGCATTATTCAGTCCCACCTTAACGCCGCCGGCATCGGTTTTATGGGTGATATCCGGCGACGCTATTTTCAAGACAACAGGAAAGCCGATGTCCCGGCTGATAGCGACGGCTTCTTTAGTAGATTTAACCAGCCGGGTCTCGACGACCTTAATGCCGGCATCTTTAATGACCTGCTTGGCTTCTATTTCTGTCAGGATAGTCCTGCCCAGTTTTCTTACATCGCTTAAAGTGTTTTCCATATTTCTCTTACGCTCCGCCATCAATATCGATAGCCTTACCGGTGATATACGCCGATTGGTCAGAAACCAGGAAGTAGACGAGGTCGGCGATTTCTTCCGGTTTGCCGAGCCGGCCTAAAGGCACGCTGGAACCTGGTCCAACTTTCTTCGATTCCTCTTCAACGGCTTGCTCGACAGAGATACCCTGGGCTTTCGCCCGCTCGATAATCGCTTGGTCTCTTAGGTTTGTCTCGAAGCCGCCGGGATTTATGATATTAACGTTAATTTTATACTTAGCCAGCTCAAGAGCTAAAGTTCTCCCCAGCCCGAGTACGCCATGCTTGGAAGCGCAATAGCCGCTGCTGCCGGCGTAGCCCTGCGTCGCCGCTTTAGAGCCGATAAGGACGATTTTCTTACCCTCGCCGTCGGGAATCATCGTTTTCGCCACGGCTTTCGCAATCAGGAACGAGCCGGTCAGGTTAATATCGATAATCGCCCGCCATTCGCTTTCAGTCATTTCGGTAACGAGCGTAGTCATCGTGCCGCGGATGCCGCCGCAATGGACGAGGATATCTATCTTGCCGAATTTCTTGAGCGTCTTCGCGACGGCGTTATCGACGTCCTGGCTGTTAGCGACGTCGGCTACTAAAACCAGACTTTGCCTGCCTTCGGCTTCGATTTCTTCCATCACTGCCGTCAGTCCTCCCCAGCTTCCCTCCCCGGGCCAGATGCTTTTCGGCGCCAAGTATTTATCCAGAATCGCTACATCAGCGCCCTCTTTAGCTAAACGCATCGCTACCTCCCGACCCATCCCCCTTTTACTGGCGGCTCCTGTAACGAGAGCGACTTTTCCGCTAAGACTGCCCATTTTAAGTCCTCGCCTTCCGGTTGATTAAAGAACAACGATACTAGGATTTATTATAAACATGTTCGGCGGTGATATCAAAAATATAAGTGATTTTTTACTTAACGCCTCACCCCTGACCCCTCTCCAAACTCACTTCCCCTTTTCAAAC
Source organism: uncultured Chloroflexia bacterium (assembly GCA_963759785.1). GTDB lineage: Bacteria > Chloroflexota > Dehalococcoidia > Dehalococcoidales > RBG-16-60-22 > RBG-13-51-18. The sequence continues at coordinate 268,390 of CAVXAM010000007.1, read as the reverse complement.
ACACCTAAAATCAAGACTGTAAAATGCCCCTGTTTGAGAGGGGGATAAAGGGGGTGAGTATTTAACCAACTAAATGTAAATAATACTTTAATAAATACTTGTGTTGGTGAAACAATTGTGCTATTATCGGGGTGAGGCAAACAGATGACCACGGAAAGAGAAAAAGCCCTGGAATTGGCTATCGGTCAGATAGAAAAAAGGTTCGGCAAAGGCTCCATCATGAAGTTGGGAGACTCTGCCTCGATGTCTCCGATTGAAGCCATTCCGACCGGTTCACTGGCTCTCGACCTCGCCCTGGGAATTGGAGGGATACCGAGAGGACGTATCACGGAAATATTCGGTCCCGAATCGTCGGGAAAAACTACCTTAGCACAGCACATCATCGCCGAAGCACAAAAAAAGGGAGGTACGGTAGCCTATATCGATGCCGAGCATGCGCTCGACCCCGCTTATGCCGCTACCTGCGGCGTCAATGTTGGTGAGCTCTTGATTTCACAGCCGGATACCGGCGAGCAAGCCCTGGAAATCACCGAAGCGCTGGTCAGAAGCAGCGCTGTCGACGCGATAATTATCGACAGCGTCGCCGCGCTAGTCCCCCGGGCAGAAATAGAGGGGGATATGGGAGACCCGCAGATGGGGTTGCAAGCCCGCCTGATGTCGCAAGCCTTAAGGAAATTGGCAGCCGCTATCGGCAAGGCTGGCACGGCAGTGATATTCATCAATCAGCTCCGGGAGAAAGTAGGCATCGTCTTCGGTAATCCGGAAGTGACCACTGGCGGCAGGGCGCTGAAATTCTATAGCTCCATCAGGATAGAACTAAGGCGCGCCGAAACCATCAAACAAGGTAACGAAGCTACAGGCAGCCGCATTAAAGCTAAGGTTGTGAAGAATAAAGTTGCCCCGCCGTTCCGCAGCGCCGAGTTCGACATCATGTTCGCTCACGGCATCAGCAAAGAGGGCAACGTCCTTGATATGGGTATCGAGATGGGCTTCATCAATAAAGCCGGCGCATTTTTCTCTTACGGTGACATCCGCCTCGGGCAAGGCAGGGAGAGTGCCAAGGGATATCTCAGGGATAATCCCGAGCTTGCCAAAGAAATTGAAGAGAAGATAAGAGCTTCAGCCGGCACTGCCCATGTCGCATCGTCAGAAACCGAAACAGAATAGAATAACCTGGCAGTAAACCGAAAATTTATTAAGGCTGAAGTTTAAAGCTTCAGTCTTTTGTGTTTTATAAAAGGCTCGTGAAATGCCAAAAATAACCGGAATGAAAAAAGCGAAGGGGCGGGAAAAACGAATCAACGTCTACCTCGATGGCAAACTAACCATCAAACTCCTCGCTGAAACAGCCTTGAAAGAGGGTTTAAAAATAGGGCAGGAAATTACCAACAACCAGCTGGAAAAGTTGACTGGTGTAAACCACTATCAACGCTGTTATAATGCCGCGGTACGCTTCCTCGGTTACCGTCCGCGGAGTGAAGCCGAAATCAAACAACGTTTACAGCGTCATGGCTACGACGCCGATGACATCGAAAAAACCCTGGCTAAACTTAAAGAACAGGGTTTGGTGGACGATATCGCTTTCGCCCGTTATTGGCGCGAAAATCGTGAAACATTTAGTCCCCGCAGCCGCCGCCTGACCAAGATGGAGCTTAAGCGTAAGGGACTAAGCAGCGATGTTATCGAGCAGGTCATCAGCGAAATCGACGAAAAAGATAGCGCTTACCGGGCGGCTCTAAGTAGGGCGCGCCGGTTATCTTTAAACGATTATCAGATTTTCCGCCAGCGCCTGGGCAGCTACCTGGGGCGGCGGGGTTTTAATTACGGCATTATCAAAGAAATTATAGAAAGGGTATGGCAGGAGCAGAAAATTATACTAAATAGTAAATAGTAAAAAATATTAAAAAATAAACTAAAGGAGGAGTGAAGTGGATGCAGCCTTAACATATATAGCCATAGCGTTTTCCTTTATCATAGGCGTCATATTAGGTGTAATTGGTCTTTTTATCTTCCGCCGGGTCCTTTTCAACCGCCAGATACGCGTTGCCGAGAGAAAAGCCGTCAAGATGGTTGCCGACGCCAGGACTGAAGCTAAGAACGTCCTGCAAGAAGCACAGGAGGAATCCAAACGCATTAAGACCGCCGCCGATAACGATTACCGCGAACGGCGCGCCGAAGTACAAAAACAGGAAAGCCGCCTGAACCAGAAGTCGGAAACATTGGACCGTAAAACGGAAGGCGTCGAACAGCGCGAGCGCAACCTGACCAACCGCGAAAAAGAAATCGATGCAGTACGCGCCGAGGTTACCGAGTTAAAGGATAAACAGGTCAAACAGCTGGAGCAGGTTGCCAGTATGTCCAGTGAAGAGGCGAAGCAAACGCTGCTGAATGCCATGGAAGTCGAGATGCAAAGCGAAGCCTCCCGCCGTCTCCACCAGTGGGAAAACAAACTTAAGGAAGAATCCTCCCTAAAAGCCCAGGAGATACTGGCGGTCGCCATCCAACGCAGCGCTTCCGAAATCGTTTCGGAAACCACCGTATCCACCGTGCCCTTGCCTAACGACGAGATGAAGGGCAGGCTCATCGGCAGGGAGGGACGCAACATTAGAGCCTTGGAGCAGGCTACCGGCGTCGACCTCATCATCGACGACACGCCGGAAGCCGTAACGATATCCAGCTTCGACCCGGTGCGGCGCGAAATTGCCCGCGTCGCTTTAAATCGCCTTATCCAGGACGGCCGTATCCATCCAGCCCGCATCGAGGAAATGGCAGCCAAAGCCAAGAGCGACGTCGAAGTAGAAATCCAGAAGGCTGGCGAACAGGCAGCCCTCGACCTGGGCGTGCAGCTGCACCCCGAGTTGATAAAACTGCTCGGCAGACTAAAATACCGCACCAGCTACGGTCAAAACGCCCTGGAGCACAGTATCGAGGTCGCTTACCTGGCGAGTATGATTGCGTCGGAAATCGGCGCCAATGTCAATATCGCGAAAAAGGTCGGCTTATTGCACGATATCGGTAAATCCGTCGACCGCGAAGTCGAAGGCACCCATGCCGCCATCGGCGCCGACCTCGTTAAGCAGTGGGAAAAGTCGCCGGAGGTCTATAAGGGCGTCGCCGAGCACCACCTCGAAACCAGTGATACCAGCATCTGGGGCTATGTCGCTTCGGCCGCCGACGCTATCAGCAGCGCCAGACCGGGCGCCCGCCGAGAGTCTTTAGAGAGTTACCTGAAGCGACTCAAGGCGCTGGAAGATATCGCCGACAGCTTTAAGGGCGTCGATAAGTCCTACGCCATCCAGGCGGGGCGCGAAGTGCGCATCCTGGTGAAACCGGAGGCGATTGATGACCTCGGGGCGATGCGGCTGGCACGCGATATCGTGAAAAAGATTGAAGAGTCGCTGGACTATCCGGGACAGATTAAGGTTACCGTTCTCCGCGAGACCCGAGCGGTAGACTACGCTAAATAAGAAATGAACATACTAGCTATCGGAGACATCGTTGGGAGACCGGGTCGGCAGGTCGTGGAAAAACACCTGCGCGTGATTCGCCGGCAGTATAAAATATCCGTCGTTATCGCTAACGCCGAAAATACCGCCGGCGGCTTTGGCCTCACCCCGGATACTGCCAATGAGCTACTCGGTAGCGGTATCGATGTGTTGACCTCCGGCAACCATATCTTCGCCCAAAAAGAAATCATCCCCCTGCTCGACGCCGATGCGCCTATTCTACGTCCCCTTAACTATCCGGACGGGGTGCCGGGGCGGGGCTACTTAACGCTCGGTAAGACGTTAATTGTTAATTTGATGGGCAGGACGTTCATGAACAACCTCGATTGCCCCTTCCGGGCGATGGATAAATTACTGGAAACATTAGATAAAAAAATCAAAGTCATAATTGTTGATTTTCACGCCGAAGCCACCTCGGAAAAGGTCGCTATGGGACGTTATTTGGACGGGCGGGTCAGCGCCGTCCTTGGTACGCATACCCATGTCGGTACCATCGACGCGCAGATACTAAAAGGCGGTACCGCTTATGTCACAGATATCGGCATGACCGGACCGACCGATTCCGTTATCGGCGACGACCCTGATGCTGTCATCCAACGCTTCCTGACGCAGATGCCCCACCACCTCTCTGTAGGCAAAGGTAAACCGCAGCTTAACGCCGTCCTCGTCGAGATCGATGAAGCCAGCGGTAAAGCGACCGCTATCAAGCGCATCCAGAAAGAGATGAACGAGTCGTGAGTCTGGTCGACCTCCATATCCACTCCACCGCCTCCGACGGTAAGTTCAAACCGGAGGAAATTGTCAATAAAGCGGCGGGGTTGGGACTTAAAGTAATCTCTTTAGCCGACCACGACTCGGTTGCCGGTATCGAACCGGCGCTTAAAGCGGCTAAAGCCTTCCCCGGGCTAACGTTCATCCCCGGCGTCGAAATCAGCACCGACCTCCCCGACGGCGAAGCCCATATCTTGGGATATTTTATCGATTACGCCGACCCCGATTTTGAGAAATCGTTAGAAAAGTTCCGCGATTCCCGCACCGGTCGGGGGAAGCGGATGGTGGAAAAACTGAACGCACTAGGTATTAAAATCGATTGGGCAAGAGTGCAGGCAATCGCTGGCGACGGCGCTATCGGACGGCCCCATGTCGCCCAGGCGATGTTGGAAAAGGGTTACGTTAAAACCTTCGAGGAGGCTTTCGATAAATACATCGGTCACGGCGGTCCGGCTTATGTTGAACGCGAAAAAATGACGCCGGAAGAAGCGGTAAAACTGATTTTAAGCGCTAAAGGTATCCCTGTTTTAGCCCACCCTTTTACCGTTAAAGACCCAGAAGCGATGGTTAAAAGCCTGCAGAAAGTCGGTCTGATGGGTTTAGAAGTTTATTATAAAGATAATACATCGGCTGCCACCCAAACCACCCTCAAGCTGGCGAAAAAATACGGGCTTATCGCCACCGGCGGCACCGACTACCACGGCATTAGCGCTAACGAGGTAATGATGGGCGGCGTGGAAGTACCGCTGGAAGCCGCCGAAAAGCTGATAGCTCTAGGGAAAAAGACTCCCCAATAAAACGTAAAATATAATATAATTTACTAAAGCTCGTCATATCTTTTGAAGGAGACTGATGAATACCTGGATAATAACCGCGATACTGATAGTAGCCGCCTACCTCCTCGGTTCGTTACCTTTATCTTACCTGGCGGCGAGGTCGCGGGGCATCGACCTGCGTAAACAGGGTACGCAACAGGTGGGGGGCGGTAATCTCTGGCGAACGACTTCCCGTACATTGGGTTTGCTGGTCGGCATTTTCGATTTTCTTAAAGGCGCGTTAATGTTATTCATCGGCTGGCGATTAGGCTTGGAAGCCGGACAACAGCTGTTAGTGGGTATCGGAGCTATTATCGGGCATAACTGGCCCGTCTTTTTAAAGTTTCACGGTGGGCGGGGCATCGCCACAACGTTGGGCATCGTTATACTTTTACCCATCATCAACCAGAGTGATATAACCTACTGGCCCCTGATTGCCTGTGGTGTAGTTGGAATAGGTTCCCTCATGTTTTTCCGCCGCACGCCGGTGCCGGTACTCCTCGCTTTAATCAGCATGCCTATCGTCAGCGCTGCCGTTAAAGAACCGCTGGCCGTGAACCTTGGTTACGGCGCGATAATCGTTATTGCCATTGTCAAGCGGCTTATCGCCCAGGCATCAACCGAAAAGCGACAGATCAGTATGGATCAACTCATCCTCAACCGCCTGTTTTTCGACCGCGACGTCCACAACCGGGCAGAATGGGTGTCTCGTAAATCATCCGATAAAAAACACTGACGCTATATCGCTACACTTGATAATTTCAGCGTAGGATAGTATAGTTTAACAGATGCCTTCACTAGTAATGGAAAATAAAATATTGACTATTAAGCCCGAAGCTTCCCGGCTTTTAAGTGAAATCAGCCGATTACTCGCCAAAAAACATATCCCCGCTTATATCGTCGGCGGCTTTATACGCGATACGCTTTTAGGACGTCCTACCGCGGATATCGATATCGCTATCGATGGCGATGCACTCGAAATCGCCGCTGATATTGCTAACGCACTAAACGCAAAATTCTTCTCCCTCGATGATATCAACCTAATCGGCAGGGTAATCCTGCCCGACGGTAAATGGCAGGTAGATTTTTCTACTTTCAATCGTGATATCCATCAGGACCTCGCCCGGCGCGACTTTACTATCGACGCGATGGCTATCGAGCTCGGCATCGATTTTAACTTTAAAAATATCATCGACCCCTTCAACGGACAGGATGACCTGAAACACCGTTTAATAAGGGTGGTTGATGATAATACCTTCCAGTCGGATGCAGTTCGTTTACTACGGGCGGTTCGCCTATCCGCCGAGCTTAATTTCCGTATCGAAAACGCCACCGAAAAACTTATTTCTCAAGAAAGCACACTAATTACTAAAGTCGCTGGAGAAAGAGTCCGCGAAGAGCTGCTCCGATTATTAAACATTAAAGGCGCGGGCGAACGCCTTTTTTACCTGGATAAATTGGGACTCCTCACTGCCTTAGTCCCAGAGCTAGCGGCGTCTAAAGGCGTGGAGCAGCCTCTGGAACATGCCTGGGATGTCTTCGACCATTCGCTGCAAACCGTCGCGTCGGTGGAAGCGGTATTGAGAGAATCCCCCTGGGAGTATGCCGATAAAGCAATACTCTCGATGGTGCCCTGGTCAGAGCAGTTAAAATCACACTTCGACCGTGAAATCAGCAGCGGCAGCACGGGCAGGTCAATATTAAAGCTAGCGGCGCTCTTCCATGATATCGCCAAGCCGCAAACCAAGACTATCGAAGCTGAACGGACGCGCTTTCTGGGTCACGCGGATATCGGTGCGGCGACGGCTGCTGTTATCATGGAGCGATTGCGGTTCAGCAACCGCGAAATCGAGCTGGTTGAATTATTGGTGAAGTACCACCTCCGCCCCACCCAGATGAGTCACAGCGGTATGCCCACCGACCGGGCTATCTACCGCTATTTCCGCGATACCGGCGAGTCGGGTATCGACCTTTTATACCTTTGCCTGGCGGACCATCTTGCCGCGCGAGCTTCGGCGCTGGATATAGCCGAGTGGCGGGAGCACTGCCGTATGACGGATTACGTCCTAACGAAACACTTTACCGAAGAAAAACTGTCCGCGCCACCTAAAATACTCGACGGACATGATATCATAAAAATCTTCCAGCTTGAACCCGGACCAAAAGTCGGCGAGCTTTTAGAAGCACTAAAGGAAGCCCAAGCCGCCGGCGAAATTGCTACGCGGGAACAGGCTGTACAATATATCAGGGATTTACTTTCTAAAAAGAAGTGAAATAAATATACCCGGAGAGAAATATGGCAAGAAGAAATAACCTAATAATGCTCATCATCATCATTATCTTTGGTGTTACCGTATGGATGGTCTTGCCCGGCACGTCAATATTCGGACGCGCCGGACTCCAGCTGGGGCTCGACCTCCAGGGCGGCGTACACCTGGTCTACCAAGCGGACTTTTCCGGCAACATGACTAGCGACCCGCAGGCAGCGATGGACCGAACGATACTTACCATCGAAAAACGTATCGATGCGTTCGGCGTCACCGAGCCGGTAATCCAGCAGCTGGGCGCTGACCGTATCATGATTCAGCTGCCGGGGTTCACGGATATTGAAGCCGCAAAAAAACTGGTAGAACAAACCGGTTTTCTTGAGTTCCGAGAGGTCGAAAGAACCACCGACAATAAGCTGGTCTACCTTAGCGATTACATATCAGAGAATCATACCGGCGGCTTTATAAATCCTAAGGAAACCGCCGACAGGATTTTTGTGAATATGAATAGCTCGGAGAAAGATTACAATAAGCTGGTCGCTATTATGACCGTGACCGATAATAAGCTGGTGTTTACATCCGGCAATGGCACCATCCTGGATAAAGCGTCTCTTAAAATATACGGCAGTGCCGCATCCTGGGTTCCATCCCGGGGTGATGACGGATCGCCACTCACCGGTAGTTTATTGGCTGACGCCCAACCAAACGTTAGTCAAGGCACGTCTAAACCAGAAGTTGATATCAAGTGGAACGACCAAGGTGCGGTAGTTTTCGACCAGATTGCATTGCGTTTACATAACCCAGCCGGCACGGGAGGTACCTATGCACTGGATTACGCTCTAGGGATTTTCCTCGATAACAACCTCCTCTCCGCCCCCCAGCTGACGTCGGAAAAATACGAAGGCAAAGGCACAATTTCCGGCAGTTTCACCCTTGCCGAAGCTGAAGAACTGGCTAACTTGTTAAAATCCGGCTCGCTGCCGATGCCTTTAAAGAAACCACCGGTATATCAAGAAAAGATTTCCGCCACACTTGGTGCTGAATTCGTCGATAATAGCTGGAAGGCGGGGCTTATCGGTATAGCTCTGGTAATGTTATTCATGATTGCTTACTACCGCCTGCCCGGGGTGATGGCTAGCCTGGCGCTTATCTTCTACGGCACATTGACGCTGACGATTTGTAAACTATGGCCGATAACTTTGAGCCTGGGCAGCATCGGAGGTATCATCGTATCCATGGGCATTGCGGTGGATGCTAACGTCCTTATCTTTGAGAGGATGAAGGAGGAATTCCGCGCCGGGCGTACTTTGGGAGCGGCTATCGAAGCCGGCTTCCACCGCGCCTGGTCAGCCATCTGGGATAGCAACATGACGACCTTCATCGCCTGTATCATCCTCTACTGGCTGGGCAGCACGGCGATGCATAACGCCGCCGTAATCGGCTTCGCGGTAACGCTGTTCATCGGTGCTATCGTTAGTATATTCACTGCGGTATTCGTTACGCGAACGCTCTTACGCGCTCTAAACGGCACAGGCCTGGCAAGTAAGACCGCGCTATTCACTATAACCGGAGGCAAGAAATAATGCTGAATATAATTGGTAAAAGATTCTGGTACTTCCTGATATCAGGAATACTTATTGTAGTCTCCATTGTATCGTTAATTGCATTCGGGTTTAAAGCAAGTATCGAATTCAGCAGCGGTTCGATAATTTCTTTACAATTCGAAACACCGGTTGAATATAGCGATTTCCAACAAGAAATAAATAATCTTGGTTATGATGACGCTATCGTTCAACGTACCGGTTCGGGTCAATTCCTCATCCGCAACCGCGAATTGACCGACGAAGAAAAAACGCAACTCGAAGCCGACTTATCAGCGAAATTCGGGAATCTTTCAGAGTCGTCATATAACTCCGTTTCACCGATGATAGCCTCGGAAACAACGCGCAATGCCGTTATCGCCGTGGCAATATCGATGGTGGGTATGTTGATTTACGTGACTTATGCCTTCCGTAAAATGCCCAGCTCTTTCCGGTGGGGCACCTGCTTCGTGCTCGCCCTGCTGCACGATATCCTGGTAACGCTGGGGCTATTCTCATTGCTCGGGCATTTCCTCGGCTGGGAGATGAACCTGATGTTTATTACGGGCATTCTCGCCATCGTGGGCGTCAGTCTGGATAACACCATCGTCGTCTTCGACAGGATGCGCGAGAATCAGAAAAACGGCGTCAGTGCCGACTTCGAAGTTGTGGTCAACCGCAGTCAGATAGAAACTTTAGGGAGGTCTTTAAACACCACCATCACCATCCTGATAACCTTACTTGCCCTGATGTTTTTCGTCGGCGGGTCAATCCAGAACTTCGTAATTGCCCTGATGATTGGTCTTATCGCCGGCACTTTCGACTCCGTTTTCGTGGCGCCGGGACTGCTGGTGGTCTGGGATAAAGGTGAGTGGGGCAGGTTCTTAGGACAGAAAAAGTCCACCGCGGTAAAAGCTTAATAGAATAAATTATAGAGAAGACAAAACGGGGGTGGGGATGCTTTAAGTCCCCACCCCCGCATAATGACTGCCTCGTTAGAAAACTACCTAACCTTCATCCTTTTTACCTGTTGGCGACCTCATAAGCAAAAAGTTTGTTTCAATCAATAGCCAAATAAAGGCTAAGCTAATTACAATGATTGATAGTGTCTCCATCTGGTAGTTATCTATAATCCCTTTAACGATAAACTGTAAACCGAAATAAAGCAACGCCAAACTTAAGATAATAAAAATCCATTCCTGGACTTTTTCGCCCCAGAAGCGATGCGTTTTAAAGATAGCAAAAGAAACAATTGACAACCAGACAAGGTCGCAGAGCCAGTGTACAATAATAAAAAAGGGCAGACCCCACGTCCCCACCGCATTAATGAAGCTCATTAATAAAAGGCTGCCGACCGTCGCCCACCATACCAGGAAAAACGGATTAAGTCCGCTCATCAATATGCCGGCGACGAAGGCATTATAAGATGTATCCTTACCCTCTTTAGCCAGCTTACGGCGGGCGCGAAAAAGGTCGAAGCCCATCCAGACTATCATCCCCCCGCCCAGCACGCTTAAAACCAGCTTAACGATTTCGTTCTGAAAAAAATGCCCCACCCCGAAGTAAATCAGCAGTATCAGCGGCACTTCGATAACGGCGTGCCCTAAAGATACTAAAACCCCCGCCCACGGCGACTTCATACTCTTGGCGATAGTTACGGTGAACATCGGACCCGGCATCATCACGCCGGATAGAGAGGTCACGACAACCGTGCCTAAAGCCGCCAGCATTAAAGCTCCTCCAGAAAAATAAATATGCTTTTATTATACCTTTAAGGTAACGGCATTGTCATTGCGAGGAGTACATTCGCTTCGCTCAGTATAAACTATAAGCGACGTGGCAATCTCTATCATTGAATTAATATAATCTAGGAGATTGCCACGCTTCGCTCGCAATGATATTTTACTGCCTATCTTGAGTTACCCTCTAGCTTGCTCTATACTAAAGCCAAAGGAATTAAATAAAAAAATGTCGCTTGATTTGACCGCCGTCGCCGCGCAGGTTATCGCCATGATAACCGGACTTAAAGACCGACGTACGGAAGACGCGAAACATTTAGACTATGCCTTAGAGACTTTAAATAGTCCCGCCATTGACCTCGAAGATTTAAAGAAAAAAACAAAAGCCGCGAAAACAACCTGGCTGGTGGCGGAAATTGTTGACGGACTAAACCAGCATTATCCCCTCCCGTCCCCGCCTAAAGACTTTACCGTTATCGCCGCCGACGGCTCGCATATCGACGTCGACCGTCATCAATCGACCCGCTGTTATTTAATCAATATCGGTTCGGTAATTATTAATTACGGCAGTCAACCGGACGCCTTCCTCAACAGCACGCCGCAGCTTTATTCCGACGATAAAGACCTGGTGATTACGCCGCCAAGCGGCGGTCGCGAACAGGTGGTCGAAGGCAATCTCCTGGGTGTGAAACGCTCGGTCGAAGAATGTAAAGCTTTAGTCGCTTTAGCTGCCTCCCAACCTCCGCAAAGCGTTACGCTGGCGCTTTTGGATGGGACGCTGATTCTCTGGGGACTGGAAGCTTATCCGGATTTCGTGACAGATACGCTGTTGATTAACGGTATGCTAAAGTGCCTGGACAAACTAAAACAACTAAATAAAGACCGCCATCTCGCCCTCGCTTCTTATATCAGTTACCCCCGCAGCACGGACGTCCTTAATGTCCTTCGGGTAGCGGTTTGTCCTAACGATATCCCCGACTGCGATAAGCAGTGCCCATCGACCAAAGAGCGGAACTGCGCCGGACTAAACAGCGTGCTCGACCGCGATATTTTTTATAATATATTAAAGGACGGCGAAAGGTCGGCGCTCTTCATCAGTCCCTCGAAAATCGTAAAAGATTATTACGGCGACCATAAAGTCCATTTCTTTTACCTGCGCGTCGGCGACGAGATAGCCCGTATCGAAATACCGCAATGGGTAGCAGAAAATAAAGACTTGCTTAACCTCACTCATAGTCTCGTTTTTGACCAGTGCCAGCGGGGACAGGGCTATCCGGTCGTCCTTTCTGAAGCCCACGAACAGGCGGTCGTCACCGGCGCGGATAGAGAAAATTTTAGAGAACTGGTAGAATCAACATTAACGGAGGAGCATATCTCAAGCGCTTCATCTAGAAAAAGTTTAAGTAAAAAGACGCGGTGGTTATAACCTTTTTGTCATTCCAGCGAAAGCTGGAATCCAGAGGGGGGTAAAGGGGAGGCTGGATTATCGGGTCAAGTCCGATAATGACGTAATTTATTAATGAGGATTTTTTTTAATGCCAAAACCAAACAGTCAAGAAATAAAAAAACTCGCTAAAGAATTCGGGGCAAGTTTAGTCGGCATCGCGTCGGTTGATAGATTCGTCGGAGCACCGGCGGGGCATGGTCCCCTCGATTTAATGCCGCAGGCGAAGTCCGTTATCGTTGTTGGAGTTAGAATTCCCGACCCCGTCGTTGACTATGATGAATACCATGTTAAAATGAAAGAGATGGATGAGTCCCTCGGCATCGAGGCGAGTATCGAGAACTTTTATATGCAGATGGGACATTACGTCGAGGACATGATGCTCAACACTATCGCTACTAAACTGGCGAACTATCTGGAAATCGATTACGGTCTACGCTCCCTGCCAACTCCTAACGCCTCGCATACCGGTTTGGGTCATCCGGTGATGGCGGCGCCGATGGGCTTTTTCTCCCAGCGTCACGCGGCGGTACGCGCCGGTCTCGGCGAGTTCGGCTTAAGCGGTTTAGTCATTACGCCGCAATTCGGACCCCGCATGCGTTATGTTTCGGTCATCACCGAAGCCGCTTTAGACCCCGACCCCCTGATTAAAGAAAAGGTCTGCATGCGCGGCAAGTGCGGCGGCTCTAAAGGACCCGCCTGCCAGCAAAAGTGCAAAAATAAAGCGATATCTTTACGCCCGGGCACCGACCTGGATAAAGTTTTTATCGATATCCCGGTTACCCTCGACCGCCCCAAGTGCGTCGGTTTTTCAGGCGATGCAGCGGCGTTCGGCTGTACCTTCGTCGGCACCTGTATGAGGATGTGCCCGGTCGGACAGAGGGTGACGAAAAAGTAAGATTTTTACCAATTTTTAATAAAAACAGGAGGTCTTAAATGGGTAGCAAAGGCAGAAAAAACGTCAAGAAACCCAAGGGTGGCGCCAAAAAAGCCGCACCCAAGAAAAAGTAAAACCCAAGATACCAAAATGTCATCCTGACACTGAACGAAGTGAAGCGAAAGGATCTCGGGGTGGGGAGGTATAATCTTTACCCCCGCCCTTCCCCGAGATTCTTCAGTCGTCCCGAGAGTAATCGAGGGACTCCTTCAGAATGATAAGTGGCTATTGTCCCAAAATCCTGAATAATAACAGGAATAGCGAAATTATGCCTGAAAAAGAAAACAAAATCGCCGAAGTTATCGAAGCCTCTACCGCCCAGTTCACCGCCCAGTGCTATGAACTTTATAAAGTACCACCCCTCGGCGCGCTGGTAAAGACCGGTGACATTTACGGCATCGTTGCTTACGCCGAGACTACCGGACTGGAGCCGGGACGCAAGGCAATCGCCAGAGGGAAGGACGAAGCCTCGGAGTCGGCTGTTTACGAATCAAGTCCCCAGCTTAAAAAGCTTTTAAAGAGTCAGTTCACGGCGGCGGTAGTGGGTTATAAAAAGGACGGTAAAATCTATCAGTATCTCCCCCCGGAACCCGCCCACATCCATAGCTTCGTTTACTTATGCCAACCCGAAGAAGTGGATGAATTCAGCAAATCATTCAGCTTTCTCAATATTTTAATTAACGCCGCTGTCCCCATCCCCATTGAGGAAATTACTTCCGCCGCTTTACGGCAGATGAGCCGCGTGCAAAAGGATGGCCACTCCTTCCTGGTGGCAGCGGGTAAAGAATTGTCCAATCTTTTAAGCAGTAATATCGCCCGCCTTAAGAACATCCTGGAAAGACTGAAACATGTCTGATAAACTCGGCATCGTCACTAACGCCTCGCTGGAAAAAGGCGTAGACGTCCGCCTGGATGCCCCCGTTTCGGTTGAGGATATGGTGGTGGGACGCTATGTTACTATCGAGGGGCAAAAGAGACGTTTCTTCGGGATGATTACCGACGTGCGTTTAGGCGTTACCGACGAAAGTCTTACCGTTTCCCCTCCCGATGTCTCCGACCCCTTTATCGCCGAGGTCTTAAGCGGCACCAGTACCTTCGGGCAGATTCACGTTACCCCGATGCTCACCATCGGCGGCGACGCGGCAGCGATAGCGGAGGGTCCCCAGCCTGTCAAGACCATCCCCACCCACTTTTGCGCCGTCAACCTGGCGTCGGAAGCCGATATCGAGCGCGTCTTCGGCAAGGAAGATAAGGAGCGTTTCTTCATCGGCAACCCGTTGGATATGGAGACCAAGCTCTGCCTTAACCTCGAGGAATTCGTTAAACGCTCTAACGGCATTTTCGGCAAGAGCGGCACCGGTAAGACCTTCCTCACCCGCATTTTACTCATCGGCATCCTGCAAAAAAGTAAAGCCGTCAACTTGATTTTCGATATGCACAGTGAGTATGGCTGGAAAGGCACTCACGAAGGCGGCGCGCCGGTCAAAGGACTAAAACAACTTTTCCCCTCGAGTGTCGCCGTCTTTACCCTGGACGAAGAAAGCTCGCGACGGCGTAAGGTTGCCACGGACTTCGTCGTGAAAATCGGTATGAATGAAATAACTCCGGAGGATGTCGCTATCCTCCGCTCGACGTTAAACCTCACCGATCTCGCGGTAGAAGCCGCTTATCAGCTCCGCAAATTCCTCGGTAAAGACTGGTTAGGCAAAATGCTGCATTTGAGCGATGAAGAACTGGAAAACACACTAAAAGACACCGGCATCCACGAAAGCTCTTTGCAGAGTCTCAAGCGCGGACTGGGCATGCTAGACCGCCTGGGCTTCGTCGTCCCGGAAGCTAAAGACGATGCCGTGAAAACCATCCTCGACTACCTCCAGCAGGGACGCAATGTCGTCCTCGAGTTCGGGCGTTACCAGGAAATCGCCGCCTATCTATTAGTCGCCAACCTTTTATCGCGCCGGATTTATGACCGTTACCGACAAAAGATGGAAGAAGCCATCGCCGCCGACAGCGACGCGCTGAAGCCCCGCCCCCTCGTTATCACCATCGAGGAAGCGCATAAATTCCTTAACCCCGAAGTGGCGGATAAAACCATCTTCGGCACCATCGCCCGCGAGATGCGCAAATATAACGTCAGCCTGCTCGTCATCGACCAGCGTCCCAGCGGCATTAACGAAGAGGTGATGTCCCAGCTCGGCACGAAAATCACCTGCCTGCTCGATAACGAGCGGGATATTGACGCCGTGCTGGCGGGTGTCTCCGGCAAGAACGAGCTCAAAGCCGTTTTAGCCCGCCTCGCACCCAAGCAGCAGGCTTTAATCTTCGGCCACGCCGTGCCGATGCCGGTAGCCTTCCAGCCCCGCGAGTACGGCTCGGCGGCGTCGTATAAAGACTTCACCTCCCCCGGCAAATCCTCCGACGACAAAGCCCCTAAAGACATCGAGAAGCTCTGGGAGTAGGTGGAAATAAAATCTCCCTCCTGTCCCTCTTTACTAAAGAGGGACGTCAATACCCCAAAACGGGGTGACGAAGAGGGGCGTTAGCCTCTCTTAAGAAAATTAAACCCCCTCTCCAAACAATTAGAGAAGGAGTTACTTTTTTACACGTTTTGGAGAGGGGGCTAGGGGGTAAGGCATAATTCTAACTACGCCGTTTGTCTTCCCTTCCATCCGCAAGTTATAATATCTACCATATGCAACCGCACATGCACTGGGTTTATTACTTCGGGCGGGTCTTAATCCGCATCATCTGCATCCCGTTTTTCTGGTGGGTAGTAAGGGGCAAGAAAAACTTACCCAAGCAAGGGCCTTTCCTCTTCTGCTGCAACCACCTGCATATCGCCGACCCGCCGGTAGTAGCAGCCGCCATACCCCGTAAAGCTGTCTTTATGGCCAAAGAGGAGCTCTGGAACGATAAATGGACAGCCTTCTGGGTAGAAAACTTCGGCTCTTTCCCAGTCAAGCGCAACGCCTTTGATAGAGAAGCTATCCGGCAGGCGGAGGATTGGCTGGGCAAGGGCATATCGCTGATTATGTTCCCGGAAGGCGAGCGTAGCATGAATGCACAGCTTAAAGAGGCTTTGCCAGGCGCGGCGCTCATCGCTTTACGCACCGGCGTGCCTGTTGTGCCTGTAGCCATCACCGGCACGCAATATGTCCGCAACCTCAAATGGGCTTTGTTCCACCACCCTAAAGTCACCATCACCATCGGCAAACCTTTTAATCCTCCTCAATGCGACGGTAAGCCGACCAGAGCACAGCGCAACCAGTTCTGCGATGATATCATGTACAAAATCGCCGAACTTCTCCCTCCCTCGTATCGAGGTATCTATGGCAGAGAAAAAACTAAAAATTGAAAAAGCTGCCCGAACCGGCTTCTGCTTCGGCGTCCGGCGCGCTATCAACACCCTCGAGAAAATAGCTCGCGAACGCGGCGGCGTGGAAACTTTAGGGGCGGTCGTCCATAACCAGCAGGTATTGCAAAAGCTGGCGAAAATCGGTGTCAAGGTAGTTAACGAGGTTGACGCTATCAAAGGGGATACGGTGGTCACCAGTTCTCATGGCGTTAGTCCGGACCTGGAAGACAAAATCCGCGCCCGCCATATTAACGTTATCAGCACTACCTGTCCTTTCGTCCAGCGCGCCCAGGTAGCCGCCCGGCGTCTGGCGGAATCCGGCTTTTTCGTTATTGTTTATGGTGATGTCAATCATCCTGAAGTTAAAGGAATTTTGGGCTGGGCGCAGGGTAAAGGTATGGCAACTACCGACGAAAAAGCCATCAGGTCGCTAAAGCCCCTCCCCCGTCGTCTCGGCATCCTCTCCCAGACCACTCAAGTACCTGCCCAATTCGCCGCCTTCACCAAGAAAATCATCGACCTCGCGCTGAACAAGGACTCCGAGATACGCATAATCGATACTATCTGCCATGACATCCGCGAAAGGCAGTCCGCCGCTTTAGAACTGGCAAAACGCGCCGATATGATGTTAGTTGTGGGGGGACGTTCCAGCGCTAATACCAACCGTCTCGCCGAGCTTTGCGCTGATGTTACCGAGACGCACCTTATTGAAACCGCCGCCGAGATTAAGTCCGCCTGGCTTAAGGGTAAAAAACTGGTCGGCGTTACTGCCGGCGCCTCTACCGATGAGCAGACGGTCAAAGATGTAATGAAGAAACTTCAAGTAATAGCAAACTAAAAAAGGGGGGCATATGTCCATCTCGTCAGCCATGAAGCGCTACCAGCAGGAAAACGAAAAACTTAAAAAAGAAATCGAAAAACGAACCGGCAAAACCGTCGAACAGCTTTATACGGAAAGAGAAAAGCGAGTCCGGGACGCTATCGAACTTAAGGTGCCGGATAGAATTCCTTTAACGGCTAATATCAATATCCAGAATTACACCGGAGTCCCCAACTCCGCCGGCTATTACGACCCCATTGGCTTTAAGCGGGCGATGCGCCAGATTACGCTGGATTTCGAGCCCGATATGTGCAATGCCGGTCTGCCGACTTCCGGCGCCGCTTTAGCCGCCCTCGACGTCCAGAACCGGCTCTGGCCCGGCGGTCCTTTACCCCCCACTTACGATTACCAGTTCGTCGAGGGCGAATGGATGAAGGCTGATGAGTATGACCTTTTTCTCAACGACCCCACCGATTTTTTGATACGCTACTACCTGCCGCGGATGTACGGCGCGATGAAGCCTTTAGCCGAGCTTCCGCCATTGAGTATGTTATTCCAGGGGTTCGAAATGCTGACCCCAATGTTCGCCTCGCCGGAGTTCGTTAAAGTGGCTAAAGCTTTATACAAAGCGGGGGAGGAAATCAAGAAGTTCCGCGAGACTATCGGCGATTCGTACGAAGAGCTGGCGCAACTGGGTTTTCCGGCTTTCGCCGACGTGCGTACCGGAGGGGTGGGGGGTGCTCCTTTCGATACCGTTTCCAGCTTCTTGCGGGGAATGAAAGGCTCGATGCTGGACATGTACCAGCGACCCGAAAAACTGCTCAAAGCCTGCGACATGATACTGGAAAAACGTATCGCCCAGGGCATCCTTGCCGACCCCAATAAACGGGGCAATCCTAAGCGAGCCGGCATCCCGCTCTGGCGGGGCGATAAGTCCTTCATGTCCCAGAAAATGTTCGAAAAGTTTTACTGGCCCGGGCTTAAAAAAGCCCTCCAGGCACACATCGACCTCGGCTACGTGCCGGTGCCGTTTTTCGAGGCGGAGTTCGGCGAGCGTTTGGAACGCTTATTGGAGCTGCCGAAGGGCAAGGTCATCGCCTCTATCGAATACGTTGATGCCGTTAAGGCTAAAGAAATCCTTAAAGACCATACCTGCCTGTTCGTGCGCATCCCGCTTTCGTCGAAGCTATGGTCGCTCAACGAAGTAGAGCAATTCACCAAAGACCTGATGGATAAGTGCCGTAAAGGGGGCGGGCTAATCGTTGAGGTAAGGATGCCGGACAAAGGCACTAAAGAAGGCTACCAGAAACTGATGGACTCATTAAGGGAGTACGCCAGGTATTAGGGATAAAGGGGGTGGGGTAGTTATTTAGTCCTGCCTTGACTCCCCTTCCCTCACTCCTTATAATTTAACTTAGTTTATTCGATAGGTTCGTCATTATCCCGTTGATTCAAATCACTATTGAGGGTGATATTGTTTATCCGGACTCTCGTTAAGGGAGGAGTATCAATTGGATTACTTTTTAACCGAACAGCAAAAGACGATTAAAGCGCTCGCCCGCCGGATTGCCGAGGAGAGAATCCTCCCCGTCCGCGCCGAGCTTGACGAAAAAGAGGAATTCCCCTGGGACATCGTTAAAGAACTCGCCGCCGCCGATATGTTCCGTGTCTTTGTGCCGGAGCAGTATGAAGGCTTGGGCGGCGGCTGCCTCGACCTCTGTCTCGTTACCGAAGAGTTAAGCCGTATTTGCTCCGGCGTAGCCGTCACCTATGCCGCCAGCGCTTTGGGCTGCATGACCTTAATGGAGTACGGCACCGAAGAGCAGCAGAAGAAATTCCTCCCTGATATCGCCGCCGGTAAAAAGCTGGGCGCTTTTGCTATCACCGAACCTACCGCCGGCTCTGACGCTTCTAATATTAAGACCACGGCGGAAAAGGTAGCGGGAGGCTACCTGCTTAACGGTACCAAGCAGTTCATCACTAACGGCGGCGAAGCCGAAATTTACACGGTTATCGCCTTAACGGACAAGACTAAAGGTGCCCGCGGCGCCAGCGCCATTATCGTGGAAAAAGATACCCCAGGCTTTACCTTCGGGAAGAAAGAAAAGAAGATGGGCATCCGCACCTCCGCCACGCGGGAGCTGGTCTTCCGTAACTGCCTCGTACCAGAAAGCAATCTACTTGGTAAACCGGGATTAGGCTTCGTCGAGGCGATGCGCCTTTTCGATAAATCGCGTCCCGGCATCGGCGCGCAGGCGGTGGGGCTTTGCCAGGGGGCTTTAGAAGCCGCCGTCGATTACGCCCAGGAACGCGTCCAGTTCGACCAACCATTAATAACTATACCAGTCGTACAGCAGATGTTAGCCGATATGGCGATTCAGACGGAAGCCGCCCGCGCTTTAGTTTACGCCGCCGCCCGCTACGTCGACAGCGGCGCTAAAGACGTTGCCGAGTCATCCGCCACAGCTAAAGTCTTCGCCTCCGACGCCGCGATGAAAGTGACCGTTGACGCCGTTCAAATTTGCGGCGGCTCCGGCTACATGCGCGATTATCCTGTGGAAAAAATGATGCGGGACGCTAAAATCCTCCAGATTTACGAGGGCACCAACCAGATTCTCCGCAACGCCATCGCCATGAACCTGCGCAAGAGGAAGGCTCGAACGGCATGAACATCGTCGTCTGCCTGAAGCAGGTGCCCGGCACTACCGAGGTTAAAATCGACCCCCAGACCAACACCCTCATCCGTCAGGGAATCCCGAACATCATTAATCCCTTCGATACTTATGCATTAGAGGAAGCTGTACGTCTCAAGGAGAAGCACGGCGGTAAAGTCACTGTTATTACGATGGGTCCCCCGCAGGCGGACGCCGCTTTACGCGAAGCCGTATCGTTGGGCGCCGATGAAGCCGTTTTACTCTCCGACCGCGCTTTTGCCGGCGCCGATACCTGGGCGACCGCCAATACTTTAGCCAAGGCTGTTCTTAAGTTGGGATACGACCTGATTATTTGCGGCAGGCAAACTATTGACGGCGATACCGGCCAGGTGGGACCGGAAATGGCGGAGATGTTGGGTATCCCCTTCGTCGCCTATGTTAGCAAAATAGAAGAGATTAAGGATAACTACCTGCGGGTCAGCCGCATGGTCGAGGATGGCCATGAGGTCATCGAGACCGCCCTCCCTGCCGTTATCACCGTCGCTAAAGAAATTAACGTGCCCCGCCTCCCCTCCTTACGAGGCATTATGAAGTCCAAGAGCGTCGCCATCACCACCTGGGGCATTAACGAGCTGGGCGTGGACGCTAATGCGGTAGGGTTGGCCGGCTCATCGACACAGGTCATTAAAATCTTCTTCCCGCAGCGGGTCTCTAAAGCGGAGGTCCTGACCGGCGACGCGGCGGCGCAGGTGGATAAACTAATGGAAAAACTTAAAGCGGCGAATTTGATATAAAAAATCTCCCTTACTCCCTCCTTTTCAAGGAGGGAGACGGGTAAAGGTAAAAGTTAAATGTCATTCTGGCGAAAGCCAGAATCCATACTAAAAAGAAATTTATTGATAATATTCTAAAGTGGATTCCAGCCTACGCTGGAATGACAGGTTGAGGGATGGGGAAAAGGAAAAATGGGCGTAAAAATCGATACGACGAGGTGCACGGGGTGCGGGGCATGTCTTTATGTATGCCCGGTGGGAGTTTTGGAACTGGTGGATATGAAAGCCAGAGTTAACCCAGGCTGCATATCGTGCGGTAAATGCGTCAATGCCTGCGCCTTTTTTGCCATAACGTTAGAGAAAGAACCTAAGAAAAAGAAGTAAAATGACTTTAACAATTGACCCCCAAAAATGCGTCATGTGCGGCAACTGCGTGTCTGCCTGTCCTTTTAACGCGCTGGACGTTGTCGATAATAAGATAGTGGTTAAAGAAGGCTGTACCCTCTGCGGCATTTGTAAGGATGTCTGCGCCTATGAAGCTATCACTATCGAAACGCCGCAGCCAGTCGCTAAAGCCGGTGCTTCGGCAAAAGGTGTCTGGGTCTTCGCCGAACAGAGACGCGGTGAGATTAAAAACGTCGCTTACGAACTCCTTTCCCGCGGACGCGAGTTAGCCGATACTTTAAAGACGGAGCTTAGTGCTGTTTGCCTGGGATATAACATTATTGACGTCAAAAAACTTATCTCTCATGGCGCGGATAAAGTGTATCTGGTGGACTCCCCCGACCTCGCCGACAATCAGGAGGACTACCTGACGCACGGTCTTCTCAACTTGATAAAACAGTACAAACCGGAAATTGTCCTCGCCGGAGCGACGGCTTTAGGTCGCTCCTTTTTCCCCCGCGTGGCGGCTATCTTGAATACCGGCTTAACCGCTGACTGCACGGGACTCGATATCGATACCGAGAAACGCCTCCTCCTCCAGACCCGCCCTACCTTCGGCGGCAACATTATGGCGACGATTCTTTGCCCCAACAAACGTCCCCAGATGTCCACGGTGCGTCCCCGTGTCTTTAAGAAAAACAACCCCGACACCGCCCGCAAGGGACAAATTATTAAGGTTGATTTCAAGAAAGAAAAAGTCACCGCTAAAACAAAACTCCTGAATTTTGTTGAAGACCTGACCGAAAAAATTAAGCTGGAAGACGCCGATATTATCGTTTCCGGGGGGCGGGGGCTGGGCAAAGCCGAAAACTTTAAACTCCTGCAGGAATTGGCGGACTGTCTGGGCGCGGCTTTAGGCTCGAGCCGGGCGGCGGTGGATGAGGGGTGGATACCTTATAGTCACCAAGTGGGCCAGACCGGCAAGACCGTTTGCCCTAAACTCTATGTCGCCTGCGGTATCTCCGGCGCTATTCAGCACCTCGCCGGTATGCAGACTTCCGACTGTATCGTCGCCATTAACGATAACCCCGACGCCCCCATCTTCCAGGTGGCGCACTACGGCATCGTCGGGGATTTGTTCCAGGTGGTGCCTCTGATGATTAAGAAGCTGAAGGGATAACTTACTAGAAACCCGACACCATAAAGTCCAAACCAAGCTGGTTAGCATAATCCTTAATTTCGTTAACAACATCCACCGTTGGCATTATAAGTTTAACGGTTGCTGCTTCGGGCGATTGTACGAAACCTCCGCCAACCCAGATTAAGAACTCTCCCGCCGGAACTCTATGCAGGATAGCTTTAACCCCCTCCACCCCTACCGCATGTAGGTTTACCCAACCATCCGGAGACTCGGTATTGTCGTTAGAAATAATTTCTTCGAGGAATTTATTGCGGTTTGTCCCGGTAATCAGCGTAAAGTGCCACTCACCCCCATTTTGCCAGGAATAAAGTTCGTAGCCCTTCATCGAACGCGGCAGCGGGACCGTCGGGGGTGAACTACAGGCAGGTAAAACAGTCAAGAACAGTACCAAAGTGAGAAAAAATAGCAGTTTATTTCCCATATTTTATATAACGATAGCAAACCAAAATAGTTACTGCAATCATACTCGGTTTGCCCCTCTTACCCCTTTTCCCCTATAATTAATTGCTGGGAGGTGAGGCGGGATGGACATTAACGTATCCCAGTTGCTGCGCGACCCCATCGGGTCAACGCGTAACTTCCAGATAGATTCAACCATCGATATCAACGGCGAGGGTAACCGCTCTAAAGTTCAGGGCAGCTGTAATCTGCTCCGTACGCAACGCAGCATTCTCGTTAAGTGCGCAATAAATACCGAAGTCGAGCTTACCTGCAGCCGCTGCCTAAAAAAGTTCCGCCAACCGTTAAAAATCAAGTTCGAAGAAGAGTTTTTACCAACGTTGGACATATTAAACGGTACGCCGCTGCCGCCGTCGGAAGAATCGGGCGCTTTCACGATTGACGAGCAGCACACCCTCGACCTGACTGAAGCGGTGCGGCAATATGCGCTGATGGCGACACCAATGAAAGCCCTTTGTAAGAAGGACTGCGCCGGTTTATGCCCGACCTGCGGCAAGAATTTGAACGAAGGAAAATGCCACTGCCCGAAAGACGATAACGACCCCCGCTGGTCGAAGCTGGCGGAACTGAAGTGATTTTTGGTACAATAGAAGCTATAAAGCAATAGAACGGAGTAAAACATGGGAGCACTACCAAAGCGAAAAAAGAGTAAGTCACGCGCCGGACAAAGACTAAGCCATATCGCGATTAAACCCCTGGCGCTGGTGGAATGTCCGCAGTGCCACGCGATGATAAGACCCCACCATGCCTGCCCCACCTGCGGTAAATACAACGGCCGCGATGTCATTATCATTAAAGAACCGAAGAAACCGGAACCTACTACCCCCAAGGCATAAGCTATCGTAACAGCGCCCGCTGATGTCACCGTTTGAGGGACATAGCTTAGGCGCTTTACTATTTTTCCGAGGGAGGACGAGTCAAAATGACGCAGCTAGCCTGGGTTTTTCCCGGTCAGGGCTCACAAGCCGTCGGCATGTGCCGCGACCTCCATGACAACGTAAAATCAGCCAGGGCTGTCTTCGAACAGGCGGACAATGCGTTAGGATTCTCTCTCTCTAAACTATGTTTTGAGGGTCCTGAAGATGAACTACGGCAAACTATTAACGCCCAGCCGGCTTTAGTCACCGCCGGTTATGCCTGCCTCGAAGCCGCCAGAGAGATTGCCGGAAGTCAATTAACCAATCCAGCTTTTACCGCCGGCCATAGCCTCGGCGAATACACCGCGCTGGCGGCGGCTGGGGTAGTCGATTTCAGCACGGCAGTACGCTTAGCCCGCGAAAGGGGACGCCTGATGTACGAAGCCGGAAGGATGCGGGCGGGGGCAATGGCGGCTATCCTGGGATTGGACGAAGCTAAACTAGCCGAAGTCTGTAAACAAACCGATACCGTGATAGCGAATATCAACTCACCGGGGCAAATCGTTATCAGCGGGGCGGATGAAAACGTCACTAAAGCGATGGAGATGGCGACGGCTGCTGGTGCCAGTCTTACGGTGCAGCTACAGGTCAGCGGCGCTTTTCATTCACCATTGATGCAGCCGGCGGTTGAAGGTTTAACGAAATACATCGACGCCACGTCTTTTAAAGCCCCGGTAATCCCTGTTATCGGCAACGTTACCGCTTTACCCCTCATCACCCCGGAAGACGTTAAAACCGAGCTTAAAAAACAGCTCCTAAACCCCGTCCAGTGGATACGAACTATCGAGTATATGGTACAGCACGGCGTGACGACCTTTATCGAAATAGGACCCGGCAGAGTTTTAAGTGGGCTTATCAAACGCATCAATAAAGAAGCCGTAACCCTAAACCTCGGTGATTTAGCGGCGATAAAGGCTTTAATAACTCAAATTTAAAATTGGGAGGGAAATATTATGGACCTCTCGAATAAAGTAGCCATCGTTACCGGCAGCGCCCGCGGTATCGGCAAAGCCATCGCACTTAAGCTGGCTGAAGTCGGGGCGGACATCGTCGTTAACGATATCCCGGCCGCTTCCGATACTCTAGAAGTCACAGCCAATGAAATCAGGACGCTAAAGAGAAAAGCATTAGCTATCACGGCAGACGTCAGTTCCTCGGCGGATGTGACGCGTTTAATCGAAACCGCCGCCAAGGAGATGGGCAGGATAGATATATTAGTTAATAACGCCGGAGTAACCCGCGACCAGCTTTTAATGCGCATGTCCGACGAAGAATGGGATACCGTCCTGAATATCGACCTTAAGAGCGCTTTTCTGTGCAGTCGGGCGGTCATTCGCTACATGATGAAGCAACGCTGGGGCAGGATTATCAGCATCGCCAGCATCGTGGGTATCGTGGGTAATGCGGGGCAGTCAAATTACGCCGCGGCAAAAGCGGGCATCATCGGTCTGACCAAGTCCATCGCTAAAGAGGTGGGGTCACGGGGCATTACCGCCAATGCTATCGCCCCGGGTTTCATCGAGACAAAAATGACCGAACAACTCGACGAAAAACAGCGGCAGATTTTAGCGCAGCGTATCCCGCTGCAAAGTATCGGCACTCCGCGAGACGTCGCTGAAGCGGTGGCTTTCTTAGCTTCGGAGGAAGCTAGATATATTACCGGTCAGGTTCTGGGGGTGGATGGAGGGATGGGACTCGGATAAATCGTTAATTTATCCGCCGTTTTCTTTCCGGCAATTGTATCCTGCCGCCGTTACGCCTGATTTCCCATTCTTTAAGGCAGGATAGAACTTCGTTATCAGATATATCGTACCACTGCTGATAGTAATCGGCGACATAGAAAGCCGACTGCGTGCCGACGGCATAAATAACGACTTTATCCGCGACTTTCTGAACGTCCCTTACCGCCTGGGCGGAACCTACCGGTGCGGCGGCGATTATTTCTCTAGGCTTATGTTTACGCAGT
This sequence comes from uncultured Chloroflexia bacterium, assembly GCA_963759785.1. GTDB lineage: Bacteria > Chloroflexota > Dehalococcoidia > Dehalococcoidales > RBG-16-60-22 > RBG-13-51-18. Next base: position 242,802 of record CAVXAM010000007.1, on the reverse strand, counting down.
GAGGCGATGGCGGCGCGCATCGTATAGCCGGAAGCTAACCCATCGTCCACAATGATAATCGTTCGTCCGGCAACTACTACCGGCGGGCGGCCATCATAATAGATTGAGCTGCGATGTTCGATATTGGACTTTACTTTGTTGATTTGCTCATCGATTTGCCGTCGGGTCAAACCGGTTTTCTTCACCAGTTCTTCGTTGAGAATGATGGTGCCGTCATCGGTGATGGAACCGAATCCGCCCTCGGGACTCTGCGGCAGGGGAATTTTGCGTGATATAATCAGGTCTAGTTCTGCCCCTAGCGCTAAAGCAACTCCTAGCGCTACCGCAACCCCGCCATTAGGGATACCCAGCACCACGGTCGATTTTCCGGCATATCCCACCAGCTTTTCGGCGAGTTTATGTCCGGCATCATAACGATTTTCAAAAAGGGGCTGGACAGAAGAATGACGCATAGAAAAACTCTTTATTTAAGACAGTTATATTATTTTATCAGTTTAAACGCAACAACATCCACCAGTCCGAGGTCGGTTAACCTTAATTCGGGAATCACCGGCAAGGCTAAAAACGAAAGGGTAGCAAAAGGAGCGGGTAAAATGCACCCCAGGTCTTTAACGATTTGCTGGAGGCTCGTTAAACCGGTTACAACAGTTTCTAAAGGCTCTTCGGAAAGAAGTCCGGCAATCGGCGTCGCCAGGCTGCCCAGCACTTTACCCCCCGCTGTTACAACCAGACCGCCCTGTAATCGTTCCAACTCTTTAACGGCAACATAGATATCTTCATCGCTGGCGCCGACGGCGACGATATTATGCGAATCGTGGGCGGTAGACGAAGCCAACGCTCCTCGTTTTATGCCGAATCCGGTCACCAGCCCCAGCCCGATATTGCCGGTGGCTTTATGTCTTTCGATGACGGCGACTTTTAAAATATCACGGGCGGGTTCGGGCATTATATAACCGTCTCTGGTACTGACTTTTACCTGTTTTTTGCGGGTAATTATCTGACCGGGCACAATCTCGATTGCCAGCGTTTGTTCGCCGGTAGCTTTAAGTCTTAGAGCGTTAAGACTAAACGGCTTGATATTGACCGAACGATTAAGACGGTTAGCGGGTGCTGGCGGCAAACTGAATACAGGCTTGCCGTTTTCGGCGACCTTTTGACCGCGATAATAAACCGCCTTCACCCGGAAGTCTTTAAGATTATCAAACACGATAAAGTTCGCGTAATAGCCTGGGGCGATAGCACCTAATTTATCGAGTCGGAAATAGTTGGCGGTATTGATGGTAGCCATTTGAATCGCGCGGACGGGGTCTAGTCCCAGCTTTATCGCCTTGCGCACCACGGCGTCGATATCGCCGTCATGGAGGATATCTTCGGCGTGTCGGTCATCGACGACGAAGAAACAGCGCGGATAGGTCTTGTCCGTCACTAGCGGGAGTAAAGCTTCGAGGTTCTTTTCCGAGGAGCCTTCGCGAATCATGACGTACATACCGCGCCGCAGCTTTTCCGCCGCCTCGGCGAGAGTTACCGATTCATGGTCGGACCCGATACCGGCACCGATATAGGCATTAAGGTTTAAACCGCTAACGCCAGGGGCATGACCATCAACTATTTTCCCCTGGGCGGAGGCAGTTTTTGCCAGCATTTCGGTATCGCCGAAGATAACGCCGGGATAATTCATGACTTCACCCAGACCGATACATTCTTTGAGCCTTAAAATTTGTTTAATATCATCAGCATTTAAAGTCGCCCCGGAAGTTTCCATATTAGTCGCTGGCACGCAAGATGGCGCCATAAGAAATGTATCCAGCGGCAGCCGGCGGGCATAATCGAGGACATACTTTATCCCCGCCAGACCACAGACGTTAGCTATTTCATGCAGGTCGGTAACGATGGCTGACGTGCCGTGCGGTACTACCGCCCGTGCATACTGCCCTACATCCAACATCGAGCTCTCGAGGTGAACATGACCATCGATTAAACCTGGCGCGATATAGCTGCCTTTCAAGTCAACGACTTCTTTAGCCCGCTTATAGTCGTCTATGCCTGCCACGAAACCATCGTAGATAGCCACATTAGCCGTCTCGACCTCACCATTAAAGGTGTTGACCACACGGGCGTTAGTTAAAAGCAGGTCGGCGGGCGACTCGCCTTTAGCTACCGAGATGAAGTGTTGTTTCTTTTTAATATCTGTCATTTTTCAGCGTCAAGTTATTCTCTCTTACAGAGTATGGTGGGATATCTACGAATGCCGTGATTATCATATACTTGTGTAATTTCAGTAAAATCAACATTATGTATGGCTTTATTTTCTTCGTCAATTTCATATACCTTAAAGCCATTTTCAACAAGCTTGTTGAGATAGTTGATGGGGCGAACACCCGATAACTCTAGTAAATGAGGGTTGAGTTCTGAAAAAATAACTAGATTATTATTCTCTTTTAATATACTTTGCATGCCTTCTAAAGCAAACATCTCGGCGCCTTCGACATCCATCTTAATAAGGTCAACTTTATAACCTTTATCTCTAAAGAAATCGTCCAAAGTAACCGTACTAACTTCAATAGTATTTTGAGTGTTCTCGGAATCTTGAAGTCGATGGAATAAAGGGTCTTTCGCATCGATAAAGAGTTGGGCGACTCCATTTTTATTTGATACCGCCTTTTGTACAGGAACAATATTCATATAACCATTCATTTCGATATTCTTTGTAAGCGTTGCGTAATTTTCAGGAGCAGGTTCAAAGGCGTATACTCTGCCAGCCTTGCCAACGAGCCTCGCTGCCAGCAGTGAATAATAGCCGATGTTCGCTCCAACATCCACCACAACCATACCCTTTTTGATATATTCCTGAATAATTATAGTTTCCATCTTCTCCCAAAAGCCAGTTCCCCATAAACTGGCACCAAGACTATGTCTTGGGTCAACAAGCATTTTACTGCCTTGTACCGTTATCACCGTATGTTTCTTAGGTCTTAGGTTATAGTAGATGAAGAAATATACTTTATTAGTCGGTGGGAATTTTAGAATAAAATTCCGCAGAAAATTTAATTTTCTCCCAAGTTTCGCAAAAAATATAAAAAACAAAAAAAATAATCTATTTATATTCAAATCGTACCTCTTTAACCCCTATATACAGGAGATGGTCTGAAGCCCCGATAACCGACGGTTCCGTGCTGATGGTGAACAGCAGGTCGAGCCACTTTTTCCTTCTTTCGCCTTTAAGGGCATTATACGCGTCATCGGCGACGGTATTCGCCGGCTCAATCCCCGCCAGAACTAACGTATTAAAACCCGCCTTTTCATGCAGCGGTTTGATTTCCCTGACGTTAGTTAAATAACCGCGGAAGCCCCCTGCCGGCCCTTCGACATCTTTCCCATTCTTTATCACGGAATATACATCCGCCTGCCGGTCAATTAAAAAGGCGAGTTTAGCCATAATGGTGCCCCAGATGCCGTAGCGACTGACAAAGGCGGAAAATACCACGCCGCCCGGCTTTAACCGGTCATAAGCCTCCCGTACCACTTTTTCTCGGTCTTCTTCAACAACCAGATGATAGAGCGGCCCCATGAGCAGGACGGCATCATAGTCGCTGCCCGGCACGTCTTTAAGGTCGCGTGCATCGGCAGTAAAACACCTAACTTTATCTTGTAGCCTGGCTCCGGTAACCCGTTTTTTCAACATTTTAACGGCATTTGGCGACAGGTCGACGGCAGTGACGTTATAGCCTTTCTTGGCTAACGGGATAGTGTAGGCTCCGGTCGCCGCACCGATTTCGAGTATCTTGCCGCGTCTAGGCAGGTATTTATCCAGATAGCGCCAGGTAATATCGCGCTCCTGCTGATGTCTTTTCAGCCGCGCGTGTTCTCTTTCTACATTGGCATCATAATAAGCCTGGATATCAGTAACGTTATCCGACATGAACTACTCCTCCAGGGCGCAGATATCGGGGAGATTACGATATTTTTCGTCGCAGTCCAATCCGTAGCCGACGAGGAACTTATCCGGCACGGTAATCCCCTTATAGTCAATCTTAACCGGAACACGGTGCCGCGCCGGTTTATCCGTCAAAGCGCAAAGCTTAAGCGAGGCAGGATTTTTCTTTTGTAAGTAGTCAAGCAGAAAAGCGACAGTGACGCCCGTATCGATGATATCTTCGACAACCAATACATGCCTGTTTCTTATATCCAGCATAAGCTCCTGAATCACTTTCACTTTACCGGAGGTCTGCGTCCCGCTACCGTAACTGGATAACCTGATAAAATCTATCTCCAGTAGAAAATCGAGCCGCCGCATCAGGTCAGACAGGAAAACAAACGAGCCTTTTAAAACGCCAACGAGGAGGGGGTTTTTATCGCGGTAGTCTTTCGTTATCGCGCCAGCCAGGCGTTTAACCGCCGCGGCGATTTCCGCTTGGGATACGATTACCGGTAAACTAGCTCGTGGTTTCATAGCTAGTAGATTATAAGCTTATCGCGAAAATATGTTCAACCTGTTGAAAGAAGGGGTTTTCGTTACCCCCTATTTTATATATACTTAAAGCTAGTTTATTTTCTTGAACTTATCGCGCGGGGCACCACAGATGGGACATCTATCCGGGGCGGCTCCTTCAACGGTATTGCCGCAAACCTGGCAAACATAGTACGGAGCTTCCTTAAGAGTTCGGCCCGCTTCTAAAGCCCTTAAGGCGGACTGGAACAGCTTATGATGGATTTGCTCTACTTTGTTGGCGAGGTTAAAGCTGCCGACCGCTTCTTTTTTATTTTCGTTCTTTGCCTTTTCGATAAAGCCGGGGTACATGCTGGTGAACTCGTAATGTTCGCCGTTGATAGCTTCGTTTAGATTATCTTTGTCCGACTTTATCTCGCCGAGGACTTTTAGGTGGTTGCGGGCATGGACGGTTTCCGCCTCGGCGGCGGCGCGGAAAAGGCGGGCGATTTGTTTGTTGCCGCTTTCGTCGGCTTTTTCGGCGAAGAAGTTGTATTTTCGGTTAGCCTGGCTTTCGCCGGCAAAGGCTTCCTTAAGATTTTCTTTAGTATCAGCCATAACTTACCCCCTTGATAATATCACCTTAAACTTAACTAATTATAGCAAGAATCGTAAGATGTTCAAGTTATAAAGACAACATTTCAGATTAACCAGGGAGCACCAATACCATGGCGATTTGAGTGGGGATTTCTACCTCTACCGCGAGATTACCGTACTGTTGCTTGAATTCAATCTCAAGCATGTTTGTCACTTTATCGTGGATGTCATCCGGTACTAACTTAGAGGAAGAATAAAACCCAGCTTTAAGGTCGTGTAAAGCTTTATCTATGCGTACATGCTGCTGCCACTTCCAGCGGTCATTTATCCGCTCGATATGGCGGCCTAAGCTGGTAACATATTCCGGAAGGTCTGCATCGGAATTAATCATACCAATATGCTGCGTCGAATAACCCCATTCGGCACAAATGGCTTTATATCTCTCTTTCATACTGGGGACTTCATAGCCGCTACCGGTAAATAATAAAATAAGCGGCGCGTCCGGTTTAATAACCCGTAAAACTTCACCCATCGCCTTTTTCCAATTGCGTATCAAGTGGAATACGTGTACGGCTAAGGCAATATCAAAAGTCGCATCCGGGAAGGGCAAAACGGTGATATCGCCTTGCTGAAAGGTCACCGGCAGGGGTGGGCGCCGGCGAGAAAGTTTGCCTGCCAGCATTTTTAACATCTTCCCGGAAATATCAACGCCGGTAACATCATATCCCTTCTCCGCCAACGGGATACCTATCCGCCCCGTGCCAATGCCCGGCTCGAAGAGTCTCCTATATTTTAAGGGTGGGAATCTCTCCGCGATATAGTCCAGTGCGGCGTTAAAACAACCTTTGTCAAAGACACGTGTTGCATCGTATATCGAGGCTATAGAGTCGAAAGATACAGAATCCACGAGGGCATTATACTAGAGATGATTGTAAAAAGGAAACAAGTTTTCGTATTAATGTTTGACGAAAAGGTTATTCTAACAACTTCTTAATCGCTTTAGCAATATCGCCTGTCTTCGTGCCGGGACCAAAAACTGTCTTAATACCCATTTTCTTTAAGGCGGGGATATCGTCCTCGGGTATAATGCCGCCCGCGACGACGGTAACGTTAGCCATCTTCTTTTCTTTCAGTCCTGCCATAACGTCTTTAAAAAGCTCGAGGTGGGCGCCGGAAAGACAGCTTAAGCCGATAACGTCCACGTCCTCCTGTAAAGCCGCCTGGATAATCATCTCTGGCGTCTGGCGAATGCCGGTATAAATAACCTCCATCCCAGCGTCGCGTAAAGCGCGGGCGACGACTTTAGCGCCGCGGTCGTGACCGTCGAGTCCCGGCTTGGCAATGAGGACGCGGATTTTCTTATGAGTCAACTGCAACTAGCCTCAAAACTACAAATAATCACATCAATCATCGTCCCAAGGATATTTACTTGGATCAGCCAAACCCTGGAAAATATTGAAACGTTCTCTAGGCATTTTAAGTATATCAATAAGTGACACGCTGGAATTCCTCCAGATTATTTTTGTTACTACTTCCCGTTGTTTATCATCGAACTTTTTGTTCATTGATGAGCGAAGCATTTTCAAGATAGTTGCGTGTCCTTGTGCATCAGCAATAAACATTTCCATTTCTTTTTTTTCAGAATATCGCCAAGAAATGAACCAGGTTGCGATACCAGCAACAATAGAAATTATTGATATCGCAAGCGTAATAATATCTATTACTGTCACTATAGTCTCCTTTAAAATAATCGAGCTAAAAGATGATATACTTGCAAAATATCGAGGTAATTCCTTTGTAATCGATTCATTCTATTTATTAGTAAAACCAAAGATATCACTAAAATAACTGCTGCTACTAACGCAATCCATGTAATATAGTTATTAGTATTTTGTTCTTGTGTTAACGATGTTATAAAACTACCTAGAATCCCACCCACAAGGACTAATACTGCAGTAAAAATCGCTATATAATAACCACGGGTTTGTTCGTATATAGATTTTAGTATATCGATATTTACTTGATGATCACCTTTTGAACGTGTAAGCATCAAGAATAAGTCTAAAATAGTTATGTTATTCATCTCGATATATGCCTAAAATTATAACTTGAATCATCTTTATAATTTATTCGCCATTATCTATTTTGTCAACTTTTATTTGTTTTTTCTCTCGGCTGTACAAGTTCTACCAGCACGCCGCTAGTAGATTTAGGATGAACGAAACCTATTTTACCCGCCGCCCCCTCCCTCCCCTCTTTACCGATAAGCTGAAAGCCTTTTTTTTCGACAGATTTCAACTCATTATCAATATTATCGACTTCTAAAGCGATATGGTGGAGTCCTTCGCCGCGCTTTTCTAAAAACTTGGCTACCGCGCTATCGGGACCCATCGGCTCAAGGAGGTCGATTTCTACTCCATCGCCTAATTTAAAGCAAGCCTCGGTCACCTGCTGGCTTGGCACCGGCTGGATATAAGCCTTAATACCAAGCAATTTTTCAAAGACGACGACGCTTTCTTTAAGGTTATGGACAGCGATGCCGATATGATGGACTCTTTTTATCATGCTTTTCCCTTTTTTACTTCCCCCTTTTGTAAAGGGGGAATCAGGGGGTTTTTATTACCCCTCCCCCCACCGAGATTCTTCGCTTTGCTCAGAATGACATGTTTACAAAAGTAACTAGAATATTAACGACTCCCTTTGCACGCCGAAAACGCCGCGTAAAGTATCGCAGATTTCACCGACGGTAGCGTAAGCTGCGACGCAGCGGATGAAAGCCGGCATCGTATTTTCTTTACTCAAGGCGACTTTTTTTAGATTATCTAAAGACGCGGCGACCTCTTGAGCGTTACGCTCTTTTTTTACTTTAGTTAACGCGGTGATTTGCTTTTTCTCCGCCGCCGGGTCGACACGGAGGATGTTAGTAATCTTCTCGTAAGGGGCGACGAATTTATTAACGCCGATGACTGTCCGTTTTTCGGTTTCTATCTCTTGCTGGTAGCGATAAGAACTTTCCTGGATTTCGCGTTGCGGAAAGCCTTTTTCTATCGCCTTAATCGCCCCACCCAATGAATCGATTTTTTCGATGTATTTTTGCGCCGCCGCTTTTATCTCCTGCGTTAAAGACTCCACCATATAAGCCCCGCCCAATGGGTCGACGGAGTCCGCCGCACCGCTTTCGTAAGCCAGCACCTGCTGGGTACGCAGGGCAGTTGTCACCGCTTCTTCTGAGGGAGTGGCGTAGGCTTCATCGTACGAATTAGTGTGGAGAGACTGCGTGCCGCCTAGGATGGCTGCTAAAGCATGCACCGCTACCCGGACGATGTTGTTATAAGGCTGCTGGGCGGTTAAAGCGCAGCCGGCCGTCTGGGTATGGAAACGCAGCATGCAGGAACGCGGGTCTTTAGCGTGAAAACGCTTTTGCATAATCTCCGCCCAGAGGACGCGGGCGGCGCGGAACTTGGCGACCTCTTCCAGCAGATTGTTATGGGCGTCGAAGAAAAACGAAAGACGTCTCGCGAAATCATCAATATTGAGTGCGCGGTCTAGAGCCGCCTGGACATAAGCGATGCCGTTGGCAAAAGTAAAAGCGACTTCCTGTACCGCCGTCGAGCCAGCCTCGCGGATATGGTAGCCGCTGATGCTGATGGTGTTCCAACGGGGTAAATTCTTCCCGCAGTATTCGAAAATATCAGTCGTTAGGCGCATGGAAGGGGCGGGAGGGAAGATATAGGTGCCGCGGGCGATATATTCCTTTAAAATGTCATTCTGTATCGTGCCATCAAGTTTATCTAAAGCTATCCCCTGTTTTTTCGCGAGGACGATATACATCGCCAGGAGGATGGGAGCGGTAGAATTAATGGTCATCGAGGTGCTGACTTTATCCAGCGGGATATCCTTAAAGAGGACTTCCATATCGTGCAAGGTATCGATAGGGACGCCGACTTTACCCACTTCGCCGCGGGATAAAGGATTATCCGAATCATAGCCGATTTGCGTCGGCAGGTCGAAGGCAACGCTTAAACCGGTCTGCCCCTGCTCCAATAAATAACGATAACGCCGGTTCGATTCCGCCGCCGAGGCATAACCGGAATATTGCCGCATCGTCCAGAGCCGTCCGCGGTACATCGTGGGCTGAATACCTCGCCCGAAAGGGTATTCTCCTGGGTAGCCGAGGGCTTCATCAAAGTCCACGCCATCCAAATCATCTTCGGCATAAAGCGGCTTAACTGGGATGCCCGACGTTAGCTCGAAAGACGGCTGTCGTTCCGGGAAGCGCTTAAGAACCGGTTGTAAAACATCTTTTTCCCACTTTTCCTTACGCTTCGAGGACACTAAACCTTACCCCCAACAACGGACTTTTTCTGGCGGCATTTTTCGCAAATACCGAAAACGCCGATATGTCGCAGCTCGGCTTCAAAACGATAATCTTTCATTAAAATATCGCGCAGGCCGGATAAAGCCGATTCGTCGATATCGATAACCGCACCGCAGGATTGGCATACCAGGTGGTGATGGTGTCCGCTTTCTTCAGCGTGGAATCTGATACGCCCTTCGCCGAGGTTTATCTCATAGACCAAACCAAGCTTTTTTAAAAGCTCTAGTGTTCGATAGACGGTTGAGATATTGACGTCGGGATATTGGGCGGTGACTTGAGCATATATTTCTTCCGCCGAGATATGCTCATCGTTATGTTCTATCGCTGCCAGAATCATCCGGCGCTGGGGAGTGAGTCGATAGCCCTTTTCCCGTAGTTTTTCAGTGATTCTGGCGGAATCGTGCACCTGCGAATGACCGTGCGGATGATGTGACTTTGCCATTAATAATCTTCCAATCCCCAGTCCTTAAACATTTTCTTGTAAAAATCCGGTCGCGGGAAATCCGGCTGTATAAAGTAATTATTGTTGCGATAACTAAATCCCTGTTCCTGGAACTTGTTGAGTCCAACCATTAGCCCGGGCAGTTTATCAGCCGGTACGGCGAACATCATGTCGCCCTGCTCGCAAAGCGCCCGCTGGTACTCGCCGGGGTCGGGAAGGACAACCCAGTAACCGCCCTTTTGCATCGGCGTAACGACGGCGTGGGCGCAAGAGGGCGGAAAGAATCGACCACTCACCTGCTTGACGTCATCGCAGTCCCATGGAAAGTAAAAGACTCCGCAGCTGGGCGGTATTGGAATAAATAATCACGACGTCCGGTTTAAAGGAAGCTGTCTTTAGGGGCGCCGTAAGAATGCCGATATATTTGCCATAGTCGAAACATTTCATATGGGTGCATCCTCGTCGGGTTGAAGCCTGATGGTAGGGGCACCATACCGTAAGCCATTAAAGCGGCGGGGCACCAGTGGTCTTCCTTAAGCATGGCGACAGTTGTGCCGTCCCGTCGCGAAAGGGCAAAAGCCTGGCACTGCGCAAGATGGTATTTACGGTCCTTCTTGGGACGTACTGCACTAGTTGGAATATCAGTTACTTTTTCCAGCATCTTAACGGCGACGGGGGAGGTCCTTAAGATTAAGATTCTCTCCAGTTCCTCACCGAAACGGTTAAAGTCTTTAACGGTAGCCATGGTCTTTTACCTCCTGAATTGACGTCAAGGGAGTAGTTAAACGACTATTTATACTGGCTCGTCCTGGCGGAAGAAACGTGGTAAATCGGTCGTTGAATATTACGGATAATGACCGGACCATGCGGGACGCCAGCCGGTATGCAGGCGGCGAAACTCCTATCAACGATGTTCTTTTCGCCGTCAATTGTAATTTCCAGTTCGGCGCCGAGGTCCTGAATATTATCGTAGTTGTAGCCGAAAAAGCCGAGTACCTCATTGAATTCATGAGTATGCGATTCACAAAGCTTTATCTCTTTATCACCGCTGGGTAATATCCATTTAGCCTCGGCATAGAATTCAGCGCCGGGCACGGTATCGGCGTCAACCTGAACGATTGGCTTAACGACTTTAGGGTCGTTTTTAACGCGGTAAGGCGGATATTTAGCGTTAGCTTTAGGATTATCGACAACGTATTTAGCGTATTTTCCCTGATGCATTTTCATTACCTCTTTCTAAATCAGTTAAGGATTTCTTAAACGTATTTATCGCCCGAACCAAGGGTTAAGTGGAACATCGGCCTATCAAAGCGACGGAAGACAAGTGGACAATGTTCCATATTAGCCGGGATATAGACCATGAAGCTCTTGGTGAGGACGAACTTTTCATCTTCCAGCCAGAACTCGATTTCTCCGCCGAGGTCGGAGGGGTCGTCGATATTCGTGCCCATATAAGAAAAGATTTCAATAAAGGGATGGGCGTGGGGCATAATACCGGGCACTTTGCCGCTCTTAACCAGCTCCGGCGTCACCAGTTCCGGCATCGGCATCCGCGGCATCTGGAACTGGTCTTTCATCGTGCCGGGCCACTGCCAGGTATATTCGCCGTAGAAAGCGCCGGGCAGCACTTCGTTATCCATCCAGATAACATGCTCCAGTCCCAGGCGGTAGCCGTCGCGGTAGCCCTGGACGATTTGCTGGGGACCTTTGTAGCCGGGCATCACGATGCCCCTTTTCAGTTCCGTGGTAATGTACTTGTTATACTTGGATTTTCCCATGAGTATTGCTCCTTTCTTGATAAGACGATTTTAACTACTTGATATCTTTTACTATAAAAGCCAATCCTAATTCCTTAAGTTTTTGTTCGGTAGGGACGCCCTTTTGCGTCCAGCCGCGCAGCGCGTAGTATTTATCGAGGAATTCATCGTTATGGCTGACTATTTGTCCTTCACCTTTAGCCTTACGGGTATGGAGGGGTTCGGTACGAATACGTTCCGGCAGATAGTCGTCTTTACGCCCCAGTCCTTGACGGATGTTGAACGCCCTTTCCAGATTAAACAATCGTTCGCCGACCTTTGCTAAGTAAGCATCGTCTTTAAAGACATCAATGCCGCGGGCGGCGGTTAAAAGCTTCCCATAGAGCTTTGCCCACCCCCATCCGCCGGCGAAAGCGCAAATAACGCCGCATTCATTCGTGGCAGTGCCGTTCTGGTTAAAGATAACGATATCCGCATTCCCCTCGTCGAAACGGTCGGTGGGATGGGGGAAGGGCGCGCCGAAAATATCCTGGGCGGCGTAGCCATAGCAGTGGCTGGCGCCTACGCTGGCAGTAGCATAATTATATCCCTGTGATTTAGCGCCGCGGGGTTCATAAGCCGGCAGCTCCAACCCTTTAACGTGGATGGCATAGACATCCGACCCTTTATCCAGTTTCGCGGCAACGCGCTTCGTGCCCTCTGCGAGCAGGTCGCCGATGCCCTGGCGCAGTGCGATTTTCTTCACCAACGCAATCATCGGCTCGTGTTTACCATAAACCAGTTCCAGTCCGTCGGTATCTGATTTATTAATCAGTCCTTTTTCATATAACTCATAGGCGAAACCGATACTATTACCGGTGCTGATGGTATCTAAACCAAAGTCATCACATAGCTCATCGGCGGCAATACTGGCTTCGATATTGTCGCTCTCGATAGGTCCGGTGAAAGCCCAGATAGATTCATATTCCGGTCCTTCGCTATGAGCACCGGCGTAAATGCCCGATGGCACCGTATGCACCTTGCCGCAGCGGGCGGGACAGGAATAGCAGCCCATGTCCCCTACTCTCAACTTTCTATATTTATCCCCGGTGACTTTCTTATAGTCGACGAGCTGACCGTAGCGGAAGTTGCGTACAGGGAAAATCCCGATGGCATTAGTGACATCCTGGGTATTGGTGGTACCCCATTCTTTATGACTTTTAAAACTGCCGTTACCTCGGATGATTTTTACCTGTTCTTTAGCTAATGTAGTGTATGTATCGGGGTCAGCGAGATGGAGAGCGCGCGGGGCGGTGATGGCTACGGCTTTTAGGTTTTTTGAACCCATCACCGCACCCGTACCACAGCGTCCTGCGGTACGGCGGTCGCTAACGACAGCGGCATACTTTACCAGGTTTTCGCCGGCAGGACCGATACAGGCAACGCGGGTATTGCTACCATACTGGCTAACCAGCCATGCCTGCGCTGCTTTGGTATCCTTGCCCCAGATTTCGGCGGCGCTTAAGATTTTACAGCCATCTGGAGTCAGGTGGATATATGACGGCTTCGCCGCTTTACCTTCGATAATGATGATATCGTAGTCGGCGAACCTCATCCAGGCACCAAAATCAGCGCCGCAAACCGAGCGGGCAAAAGCACCGGTCAAGGGACTCTTGGTGCAGACTATCCAGCGTGATACTGCCTGTGCCATCGTCCCCGCTAGAGGACCAGCTAAGAGAAACAGTTTATTTTGCTCGCCTAAGGGGTCAGTACCGGGAGTTATTTCATCGTAAAGATACTTAACGCCGTAACCCCTCCCCCCGATAAAATCAGTCGCTATCGATTCGGGTACAATTTCGGTAACTATTTTCCCATTGGAAAGATTTATCCTTAAAATTCTGCCGGTATTCATTGCCATAGCCACCTCCTTATTTAATGGCGGTAATCTATCATACACTTTTAAGATAAGGAAACGCCATTTTTTACTAATGCTAACCGCTATCCACCTAAAACTATATGAAAGATGTGGATTTTATCACCGTCACGGACTGGTTTAGATAATGGCTTTGGGTTAGTGCTTTCGCCATTAAGAAAGATATTGACACCTTTGAGCAGATTCCCCTTTTTGCCATAGAGCTTCGGGACTAAAGCCGGGTACTTTCGCGCCGTTTCCTTAAGGCATTCGCCGATAGTTGCACCGTTAACATAGACACGGTTTACGCCGTTAACGAGCGCTTGTAAAACAGGAGGAATATATATTTCTACCGCCATATTCTATCGGTTCGATTATATCACTTTTAATTCGGGGAGAGATAGAAAAAGCCGGTGGATATAGGGAGATATTTGTGCTAAAAGGTTTTACCCGCTTTTAAGGCTGCGGATAATCGTCCCCAGATTGGGTCTCTTACCGTACATAAGCAAAAAGGTGCGGACAATTTTTATGGTTAACCACAAACCTCCGGCAATGGTTAGCAGCATTACCCCTATACTTAGGATGATTTGCCAGGCGGCGACATCGGTGGCGCCGAGCCTTGCTATTACCGTAACGGGCGCAGTAAGCGGGAAAATCGAGAGGAAAATACAGACCGGACTGTTGGGGTACATGATTATTATAGATGAGAACCATAGCGGCACAGCTGCCGTTAACGTCAATATCACAGCCAACTGTTGCCCTTCACGTGCGGACGGAGTAATAGCACCGATACAGGTAGAAAAAACGGCGAACAGGAGATATCCGAGTATAAAATATAGGATACACAACGCAAAAAAGCTGGGAGAAAGCTTGATATAACTCAAGATACCGCCAATAGACGAAGTGGCATAATTAATCAGGAAGGGAGCGCATATTACCCAAACCACCACCGATATTAAACCGGCCGCCCCTATCCCCAGGACTTTACCGGTAATCAATTGCCGCGTTGATACCGAGGACAGCAACACTTCAATAAGGCGGTTTTCTTTTTCGTCGCCGAGACCCTGGATAAGATAAGAGGAAGAAAAGACAATAGAAAAATACAGTAATATAGCGAAAATCATAGGTAGAATCAGGTCGCCTAATCCGCCCTGGTTCGGTGAAACGGCACCGGTATCCGTGAGTCTTACCGAAACAATATTCAAAGACGCGTTTATCAGGTCGATATTACTTTGGTCTACTTTACCGGCTAATATGTTTCTGGTGATAAATTGCTTAATAGCTGTTACGGTTTCCGGCGGCGGGGTGAGTTGTTTCTCTAAAGTATAAAAATTAATAACGCCACTAGAATAATAAGACGGCTCGATAACAAAGTATTCTTTAACGTTATTGGTAATCAGGGCTTTGGTAGCTTCTTCCACAGTAGCAAACGATACTAGCTGAATACCACTCTGCTCCCTATATTGTGTAAACCCGCCGGTATTATCAACATAACCTATCTTGGTTATTTCCTCCGACGGTTTTACCGCCCCCGATATTATCTGGTATGCTACGATTCCCAGCAGGAATACCAGCGGTACGATAAGGGTCATAATAATGAATCCTTTACTCTGCAGCATATTCAAAAACTCATGCTTAAATATCAACCACGTTTTATTCATTATCCTTACCTACGACCTTGATGAATATTTCATTCAGCGGCGGGGTGGCGATTTCAAAACGATTGATGACGATATCGCGTTTTAACAGACGCTCTAATAACTGTTGCGGTGTCGTCTTCCCGTCAAGAACAAGCTCGATATAATCTTTATGTTTACGTTGTTCGGTAACGCCGGTAATTTCGCCGAGTTTGCCTTGATAATCAAGGAGGACAGCGTTATTGCGATACCTCGATTTAATTTCGGCAAGGTTGCCGTAAAGCACCGAACGTCCGTGATTAACCATTAGAATACGGTCGCAAAGCTCCTCAATCTGATTCATCTGGTGCGTGCTTAGAATTATAGCTATGCCCTGACTACGCAGGTCAGCGAGCATGTTTTTTATCAGCTCGGTATTAACCGGGTCGAGACCACCAAAAGGCTCATCCAGGATGATAAGCTGCGGTTTGTGTATGATGGTGACGATAAACTGGATTATCTGGCTCATGCCTTTACTTAGCTCGTCTATCTTCTTGCGAGCGTTGGGCAACATGCTGGTTTGCTGCAGCAGTTGATTACCTCTCTCTACAGCCAGACGTGGGTTCATGCCTTTCAGTGAAGCAAAGTAGACGATAGTATCGAGGACGCGCTGTTTTTTATAGAGTCCCCTCTCCTCGGGCATGTAACCGATCTTGTTCTTGGTAGCTTCACTAAGTTTCTCTCCGAGGATGGTTATCTCACCAGAATCCGGTTTGATAATATCCATCATCATCTTGATGGTGGTGGTCTTACCCGCGCCATTGGGACCGATTAAACCGAAAATTTCACCCTGCCCGATAGTAAAGGAGAGGTCGTTTACCGCGACTTTATCAGCATAGGCTTTAACGACACGTTTGATTTCTACAACGTTCATAATTCGGGAGTCTTTTCAAGCAGGTATTATAACATATTTACGAACGAAAAATAATTACTTAATAGAGCAGCAACGACTCTTTATATTATGTTATTCCCGGCCATGTTCCGTATTGACGTATCAGTTTAAACATGATAATCTTATCCCAAGAGAGCATTTGTAGCCATCTTTGTGTATTGATTATCGATAACGAAGAATAGCCAATGAAGAGGTTTTAGCAGAAAAAGAAATGGCTAAATTTAAAATCTCACCCGCTCTGCTTATCGGATTACTCCTCGTCTTATTTTTCGGAATTTCACTGATTTTCCGCATCTACCTCCCTCATAACGATATCTTTATCGGCGACACGATAAAGTACGCTAATAACGACTCTTATTTCTACATGCGTTTAGTAGATAACGTATCGAATCATTTCCCCCATTTAACCCAATTCGACCCTTATTATATTTACCCCGGCGGCATTAATGTTACCTCCCTGCCTTTATTCCACTGGATGATTGCCTTTTTTGCCTGGGTAATAGGTTTAGGGCACCCGACCCAGCAACTCATCGACCTGATTGGTGTTTATCTGCCAGCTTTCATAGCAGCGTTAACGATTATCCCTGTTTTCTTTATCGGGAAAGCGCTATTCAATAAATGGACCGGGGTATTAGCAGCCGGGCTGATGGCGGTATTCCCGGGAGAGTATCTAGCTCGTTCGATGTTAGGTTCGACCGATAATCCCGTCGCCGAAACGTTTTTTACCACTGCGGCGCTGGCTTTCTTGATTTATGCCGTAAAGTCAGCCAGTCAAAACCAGTTGACTTTCAGTAATATCTGGAAACGAGACTGGAAGATAATACGTAAACCGCTTATTTGTAGTTTCTTCGCCGGCATCTTTTTGGGTCTCTATCTGGCCTCCTGGCAAGGCGCATTGATATTCGTCTTCATCATCGCCGCTTATCTGATAGTTCAATTTATACTTAACCACATCCACCAGAAATCAAATGAATATTTATGTATCGTCAGCTTTATCACGTTTTTCTTCGCCTTGATCATTTTAATACTTAATCCTTTTTCTACCGATGTTACTATCGCGATGGTTCTCGCCACTATTTTACCGCTGATTTTATACGGCATCTCCAAAGCCCTGTCGAGCCGAAAATTAAGCACGTTCTATTATCCTTTAATCCTGGTCGGTATCGCCGCAGCAGCGGTAGCGATTTTCTATTTTGCAGCTCCCGGAACATTTAACCTGTTGTTTAGCAAATTCAAGTTTGTCTTCTTCCCAACCGGCGCGACTGCCGCCACGACTACCGAAATGGCTCCGGCATTGATACCCACGGGGGAATTTTCGACCATGGTTATTTGGGGTAATTTCGCCACCAGCTTCTTTGTCGCCCCGTGGTGGCTTATTCCCGGTCTGGCAGCAGCAGCGATATTCGGTTATTTCTTCTACCAAGGCAATAAGAAAAGAGCAGGTATATCGCTGCTGGTATTTTTCATCATCGCTACCGCATTAATGATATTAGTCGCGGTGCAGCAGCAGTCGACAGCCTATGCATTAAGCGACCAGGATGTAAAGTTTATACCAGGTATAGGTTTAATCGGGTTAAGCGTATTACTTTACTTGATGGTCAGACGAGGCAAAGAGCAGGCATGGTATATGGCTGCCGGTTGGGTTTTAGCGATACTGATAGTGTTAGCAGCATTGATATTATTCGCATCCTATCAAGAGATGCGTTACATAGCGCTGGTACCGCTGGTGTTTTTAGTCTATATCTTATTCAAGTACCGCGAAGGCGATGATCAGCTCCGGCTTTTCCTCATCTGGTCAATAATAATCCTTATTCTGCCGATGATACAGCGCCGCTTCCAGTATTACCTAGTTGTTAATCTGGCATTGCTTTCCGGTTACCTTTGCTGGGAAATTATACGTCTTTCGGGCATCAATAAATTAACAGCAAAACCGGAAGAAGCGGCGAAAAAAGACCCAAGCTTCGCGGTAGAAGCAAAGAACCAGGACTACTATGAATTACTTGGCGTTACTAAAAACGCTTCTACTAAAGAAATACATTCAGCCTTCCGCAGACTCACCGCTAACTACCATCCCGGTCCTGACAACACGCCTGAAGATGAAGTTAGATTCAAAAAACTCACCCGAGCTCATCAAACACTTACCAATCCTACCCAACGTGCTTCTTATGATATATCCATCCGTGAATTCGTCGAAAAACAAAAGCTGCAGAGTCATAAGAGTAGCCACAGTAACGTTATGAATTTTATTAACGTTGTCCTGGCTATCGTCGTGGTATTCTTATTCGTATACTTCCCTAATATCACCAAATCTCAAGCCCAGGCACCCTATGTACCTTTTGCTATTTCAAATGATTGGCAGGATGCTCTGGTCTGGATGAAGGATAATACACCGGACCCCATGGGAGACCCTGCTGCCTACTACAGGGATTATGATTCATTAGCCTCGGGTGAAGAATTCGTCTATCCTGATACAGCTTATGGCGTAACCGCCTGGTGGGACTACGGTTACTGGATTACGCGTATTGCGCACCGTATCCCCAATATCAACCCCTCGCAGCGCGCCGCCCCGATTATTAAAGTAGCTAATTTCTTCATATCTGATGACCAGACTACAATAGAATCCATAAGAAAAGAACTGGGCTCTGCTTATATAGTCACCGATTATGATACATCCGTCAGTAAATTCCCGGCAATATTAAAATGGGCACAAAAGGATAGAGAAAAATACCTGCCTCTATACTATGTAGCACAACAAAACCAGCTAGTACCGGTGCAGGTCTTCAGCCTTGATTACTATCGTATGCTAATTGTCAGACTGTATAATTTCGATGGTAAAAGCGTTACTACGGCGTCCCCAACTGTAATTGCTTATGTAATGACGGAAACCTCCAGCGGATTGGAAGTAAAACAAATTACTGATGTCCAGGAATTCAAGTCTTATCAAGAAGCGGTCGATTACATAGCCAGTCAAAACTCTACGGAGATTTTATATGATATAGTGGGTACTGACCCGTTAGTTAGCCCAATACCTCTGGATGCAGTAAAGGATTATCAAGAGATTTATAGCTCGGCGTCATCCACCAACAGCACGCAGCCGGTAAAGATTTTTGAATATATCGGTAATGATTAAATAGAGTAGTAAAAAAGCCTATTAAAACCTGGCGTCTCTATCGATTAATACGCGGTTCTGGATAATCCATTCGTAGACTTTTTTAATGCCATCGTTAATATTCATTTTGGGCTCGTAGCCGAGGTCTTTCTTTGCCTTGGTAATGGATGCCCGCCGCCGCGTAATCTTGTCCCAATCTCTTCTAGCTACCAATTTAACACCGCTTTCGTTGCCGGTAAGGGTATTTACCATGTTAGCGATATCGATAATCTTCGTTTCCTTTTCCGATGCCAAGTTAAAAGCCCCACCCACGGCTTCAGGGACTACCCCCAATCGCAAGGTGCCGTCAACGATATCCTCTACAAAAGTGAAATCCCTGGTTTCCTCTCCCGTTCCCGTGATAGGTAGCGGCTGCTTATGGAGCGCCCACCACATGAAGTTGGGAATAACATTGCGGTAAGCCCCGGGTATCTCGCCCGGTCCATAGACGTTGAAGTAGCGGGCAATCGTTACCGGTAGTCCGAAATAATTATTAAAGAAATTGCAATAAAGCTCGCCTAGCAGCTTGGTAATCTGGTAAGGAGTATCAAGGTGAAGCGAGACATAGTCTTCTTTAAGAGGCAGGGGCGCCTGGCTGCCATATACCGAACACCCCGATGAAGCAAAAACCACCCTGGCAACTCTGGCAAGGTGAGCGTACTGTAAGACCTTAATCGTTCCCTGTCCGTTCACCAGGAGGTCCGTCTCCGGGTTATCCACCGAGTTCTGATTAGCGAAATGAGCTGCCAAATGAAAGACGTAGTCGATTTTTTGAGAGTAAGTCCTCTTGAGTGCCTCTTCGTCTAAAATGCTGCCCTGTACGAAGACCACGTTCGGAGCCACGGGAATATTCCATTTCTCGGCGGCGGAGAGGTCATCGAGGACAATGATTTTACCGGCTCCGGCTTTTATCAAAGCTTTGGTGAGATTGGAGCCGATACAGCCGGCGCCACCGGTGATGAGGACGTTTTTACCTTTATATTCGTTTCGATACTGTTCGTTTGTCATTGATAACCTCTACCAATTTTTCTTCAAGCTGTTGAGCTATTTTATCATAACCGTGTACCTGCGTCACGTAGTCCAGGCCTGCTTGCTCCAGCCGCCGCCTCCACTCCGGTGATTTTAGTACGGCGACTACTTCTCCCGGCATATCATTTATACTGCCACAATATACCACCCCCTGTTTTTCCCCCGGTATTACGGCAACCATGCCGGGCAATCGGGTCGCGATTACTGCCTTACCACAGGCGAGATACTGCACTGTCTTCCCGGGAAAGATATCCCTGGTAGCATCGGTGGTAAGGAAGGTATTGATGCATATCGTCGCCAGGTTTATATAACGGGGCATGGTATCGTAAGGCTGGAAACCGGTAACGATTACCTGTTTTTGCAGTCCGGCTTCGGCGATGATTCTCTCAAGTCTGGAACGCTGCGGGCCGTCACCCACTATCAGCAGCTTGGCCCCTGGTATCTCTTTTAATACATCGGGAAACCGGCGGATAAGAATATCCAGCCCGCTGAAATCAAACAAGGTGCCGATAAACAGTATTATGGAATCCTCTGCTCCTAGACCCCACTTCTGGCGGAGATTATCCGAATCGGGTATGGGGTGGAACATTTTGGTATCCACTGGCATTAAAAGCAGTCCCACTTTAGAGGGATCGGCGCCTAAATCGGTAACGTATTTGGATAGCTTGGGGGTGAGAGTCAGAATATAATCCGACTTTGAATATACCTGCTTTTCCAGAAACCTGGTCAAGGGGCGGAGCATGGGCCGTGTCACCAGTTGATTTAATATATCTATTGACCGGAATACTACCGGAATATTGAACTTTCTTGCCAGGCGGATGGCCTGTAAACCGTTGGTGGGGATGGAGTAAAGAATTATAGCGTTAATCTTTTTCTGTTTTATCGTACGGCTGATTTCACGGTAATGTGTGAAGGCGGCGGATAAACGGCTCAAGCCACTAATCCGG
Organism: uncultured Chloroflexia bacterium; assembly: GCA_963759785.1. Classification (GTDB taxonomy): domain Bacteria; phylum Chloroflexota; class Dehalococcoidia; order Dehalococcoidales; family RBG-16-60-22; genus RBG-13-51-18. Next base: position 221,619 of record CAVXAM010000007.1, on the reverse strand, counting down.
ATAAAACCGGGCCTTCTTAAGGATACCGAAGAACCACTAAAAGCCCGGGATACGCCGTTGACCTCGCGGGTTTTCAGGGTACCCAGGTCAAAGAAGCTTTTACGTTTCCACGTATTTTCATAGTCGATGGCGTAGACCTGGTGACCCCGCAAAGATAAAGACTCCGCCAGCGTATGAATATCGAATACCACCTTGTTCAACCAATCGACTTCGTGGATAAAGAGAATATTCACAGCGGCGCTCCCCTACTTGAAGCCATAATATTGTTTCATCCACTCAATGGTCCTAGGTATGCCCTGTTCCAGCGGGACTTTAGGGTCGTGTTTTAAGTCTCTTCTTATTTTGGAGAAGTCCATGTGCTTGACCCGGGTGGTAAAAAGCTCTCCTTGTTTGTAGGTGACTTTGGAGTCTTTCTTATGCAAATACTTTAAGATGAGGTCGGAGACATATTTGATATCGTGTTCCCATTCCTCTTTGCTGCCGACGTTATAGACCTCCCCCGCCTTGAAATTATCGACTATATTGGCGAAGGTGCGACAGGTGTCTTCAATATAGTCAAAGATGCGCTGGTGCCCCATATAGACGGTATACGGTTCATCATGGAGAGCTTTATAAATAAACGCAGGGATAACGCCCCGGTAAGAGCTATAGTGCTCGTGAGGCCCATAAGCGTTGACGGGTCGCACCCTTACCGTCTCCGTGCCAAACATCAGGTGTGAGTTTAATACCTGCATTTCTCCCACCCATTTGGTCATGGCATAGTCGTTCATCTGCTTGACGGCGACCTTATCCATTACATCCTCACTCATTACACCATCATAATCCCCATAGACCTCGGCGCTGGAGAAGAATATCATCTTGAACTTTTTCTGCTCCTGTATTCTTATTAGGTTTTTGGTGCCGATGACATTGGTCATCCAGAGATTCTCATAGTAGTCCTCACCGTTCCAGCGCCCGTACTCTGCTGCCAGGTGATAGACAAAATCGACGTCATGTTTATCGAATATCCTTTCCAACTGCCGGTATTTATTTACATCGCAGCGGACATAGTTCTCGGTTCCGGAATTTATTAAATCACAAACCCATACCTCATGCCCTCGCTTCCTTAGTTCCGGGACTAGATTGGAGCCGATAAATCCCAGGCCGCCCGTTACCAGAATTTTAGCCATTTCCTGCCTCCGTAATGATTTTAGTAATTCTTGCCGCGGCTTTACCGTCGCCGAAGGGATTGGACCATTTTTTATTCTTTTTCAGCATCATATTAACACACTCTAAAATCCGTTCCGATTTAGTGCCGGCTAAAATGTTCGCCCCGACCTCTAATGTTTCGGGACGCTCGGTATTATCCCTGATGGTGACGCAGGGAACGCCGAGGATGCAAGCCTCCTCCTGAACGCCACCGGAATCGGTAAGGATTAGTCTGGCGTTATTTTCCAGCTGTAAAAAACCGAGAAAATCCACCGGCTCGATTATAATAATGTCTTTCGGCGTTAACCTGAACTCTTGCATCATTTTCTTACTGCGGGGGTGGATGGGATAAACGACGGGGATTTTATAGCGTTGGGCGACTATACTCAAGCCCCGCAGAATCGAGTCGAACCTCGAGGGGTTATCGACATTTTCCTGCCGGTGTAGGGTTACGAGGAAGTAATCTTTAGGTTTAAGTTTTAACTCACTTACAATATCTTTACTATTTTTCGCCAGCTCTAAATTTTGAAAAACGGCGTCGACGATGGTGTTGCCGGTAACGAAGACCTTATTTTTATCAATCCCTTCGCCGAGGAGGATTTTCTTCGCTTTAGGCGTCGGCGCGAAAAGAAAGTCCGCCAGGTGGTCGGTCAACAGTCGGTTGATTTCCTCCGGCATCGTCCGGTCGTAAGAACGCAACCCCGCCTCGACGTGTCCCACTTTAATGCCGAGTTTATTAGCCGTTAATCCGCCGGCAAGGACGCTATTAGTATCGCCTTCCACCAGAACCAGGTCCGGTTTTTCTTTAAGAAGTATTTTTTCGATACCAATCAGCATCTTCCCCGTTTGTTCGGCGTGAGAACCGGAGCCGATGTCAATATTATATTGCGGCTGGGGAAGCTTTAGCTGGTCGAAAAAGACCTTATCCATCTGGTAGGTATAATGCTGACCGGTGTGGAGTAAAAAAAAATCCGCCCGGTCTTTCTGATATAGCTTTATCAGCGGTGCCATCTTGATGATTTCCGGGCGGGTACCGAGTATGATAGCAATCTTCATTCTTTTAGAAACCAGCAGGTCAGTCTTTTAGACTAGATAGGCTCTCCTTGTTAGCTAAATTATAGTTCGCCAGCTTGAAACAAAGCAAGCATTTCGCTGAATAGAATTAAGGGTTTATCTTTTACCTAAAACGAAGAGCCTTTTTACCTTACCTAGCCGCTGCATTAGCTGGTGAAAGACAACATGGCGCGCTTTTAGTATTTCCGCCTCGTCCGCCGTCCCCGGTTTGGCATCCTTATCGCCGAAGCGGCTGTCCATATAAAGCCGGGCGATGAAGTTAATCTCTTTTGACTGCTGGGGCAGTACCGCGGCCAGCTCCGATGTAAACTCCAGGGGGGTTTGCTGGGGGCGGGGGATGATGCCAACCGTCGCAGCTAAACGGCACATGTTGATATAGGTATCGTAAGCTAAGGTATCACGATTTATCTGCCATATCTTGCGGAAAGAAAGCGACCGCATGACTACGGCGACGCCGATGAATAAGGCGAGTATCAAGATACCCCCGAATACAATCAGCAGGATGTAGCCGACCCCCGAAGGCAATCCGGACCCGCTATTGCTCGAACCGCCCTTCATGATATTCTCGACATTGATATTGGTGATACTCTGTACCGGGGGAGGGATTACCCCCTGCCAGACGTTCCATTGCGACGATTCTTCGAGCGTTGGACTGGATATCCAGGGGGTATTGAGGGTTACTCCGCTCGCGGCGCCGCCGGGGGTGGCTTCGATATCCACCCAGCCATAGCCCGCGAAATAAACCTGCGGCCAGGCGTGATAACTCTTATCGCGGATGATGTACTGGCCGACGGTTGTGCCCGGGTCGCCCGGCAGATAACCTACCGCGAGCCTAGCCGGCACCCCCACCGAACGAAGCATCAGCACCGCCGCTGAAGCGTAGTGGAGACAGAAGCCGGTTTTCCTGGTGAATAAAAAGTACTCGACATTATCCGCCCCTTCTGGCGCAGGGTCTACTTTTAACGAATAAGGAAATTGCGCCAGATAATCCACCACCGCTTTAACTTTTGCATAGGGTGTTGTCGAGTTGGCGGTAACATTTTCGCTCAACAATCTGATATCTTCGGGCAAATCGTCGGGCAGCTGAAGGTAGGTCGCTGGAATATAGTCGGGGTAAGTATTACCGGTCTGCGCCAGGTCACCCTCCGTCGCCGTCGAAACATAGGTCGTAACTGTATAACGTTCGCCGGGGTTGAGGATGCGGGGTGCGTTAATCGATAGAATTTCACGTCCCGCGTCAACGTTCAGCCAAACCGGTATGTCGGCCGAGATAAAGCCGCCGTTAGTAAACAAAATGTCGGTAAGGATGTTGTTAACGACGGCGTATTTCATCTGGGTCTGTTTGGTAAGCACTTCATCGCTGTTCCAGGTAATATCGGTGTTTTGTAAAAACTTATTCGCCACATTACTCTTCCAGCCGCCGGAAGAATAGGTATCGTAAACGTTCATCCGCCAGTACGACGGGCGCTCGGAAAGGACGACGTATTTAATGTCATCGCCCTGGTTCCAGGTCTCGCCGAAGTTGATATCTTTCATATTGTTGGCGGTGCTGATGGACTGTTTCGATGGCACGACGTTAAAAATGTTGGCTTTAGAATCCACGAGGTCGTTTTGCCATGGCATACTGGTCGCGATAAAGTCCTGCAGACCCGTCGCGCGCGCCTGCGGCGTTATCCAGGAAATCGAAGCCGCCAGCGCCGTGATACATAACAAAGAAATCCCTAAGTAAAACAGACTCCCGATCGAATAGTTGGAAGTTTGTCCCAAACCGAAAGCCTGCCCCGACATACGTGTCACCGCGATAAGCAGGGCGGCGGCGAAGAAGTAAAAGATGAAGTAGAGGTAATAGGAATCCGACAGGTTGTTTAAATTGAATAACACTACTAATGCCCCCAGCACCACCGTCACCCAGGCGTTATTCTTGCGTAAAATAAACCAGGTCGATAGATAGCCGATAATCCAGGTCACGAAGGTGATGAAAACGACGTAGATTATCTTATTATCGCCGGGTAGTAATGACTGCGAGCCTTGAAAATACCCCTGAAAAATATCTATCAGGCGCGTAAAGCTCGATGTTGCTTCCGATGGTTCCAGACAACTAATCGTCTGCCATAACGTTACTAATAACCCGATGACCACCATGATGACGGGCTTAAACGCCCCGTGAATGCGAAGTCGAGCCGCTAAAGACGTCAGCAGTACCACGAGAACTAAAACCAGCGTCAGCGACGGCTGGGGCGAAATCCAATGGGCTTGGTCGATAGATAATACGGCTACTTCGAGGGTGATGAATACCAAAACGACATTCACCCACCCCTGCCATCTATTCCACGGCGGCAGGACTATCTCCGGTCGGGTTTTGGGCTCTTTCGGTTTTTTCGCCCGGTCGAATAATCCCCGCTTTTTTACTACATCATCGCTCATGTTTATCTCATCATCCCGGTAGTCGACATCGGCGATAACAGGTAGCGGCTGTCGAGGGCTCTAACGACATTCGCACCCCGCCGGACGATATAGGCGTGCATCCCCATCGTTATCAGTCTATGGGCAGTATCGGAGGCTTTTATTTTACCGCCGAAGCTGGCGGCATCGAGCAGTATGGCGGTGACTACGGTATTACGAAAAGCCATCCGGCGTAAAGTAGCCTGGATATTAGCGGAAGGGCTGATAACAACTACAGCGGCGCCCGGCTCGAAGCGCTCTTCCTGCGATTCGATTAGACCGTCAAGGTCTAAAGTGCTGTTGGCTTTAATGACCGCTAAAACCCGCATCAGTTCCTGCTGGTGTTCTTCGCCGGTATCCGGCAGTAAAAGAAACGTCCGTTCGCCGGAAGCTATCAAGCCAACGTTTTTACCGCTATCGACGAACTTTTTCACCAGCGAGGCGGCGATTTGTATCGCGTATTCTTCAGTGGTATCATCGCCTTCGCCGCAATGTGAACCCTCTAACATATCGAGCACAATCCAGATATCTTTATAAGAGTAATTAGCGAGGTCGGGGTCGAACTCCTTCACCATGAGGTTGCCGGTATGAGCGGTCGTGTGCCAGTGAATATTGCGGAAGCTGTCGCCGCTCAAATAGTCGCGCACACGGGCGGCGTTAGTGCCGGATTCGCTGGTAAACCAGCGGCGCTTGCTCGTCCCAACTTCCTGCCGCGGCAGCACCTGGAAATATGGCAAATTAATGGTCGTCGGGAAAACGGTGATACTCTTGCTATCGAAAATCCTCTCTTTCACCGAAAAGAAGCCCAGCGGGTCCGACATCTTGACCATCAGCTTCCCCATATCGTAAAGTCCCCGCCGCTGGCAAATCCCCTCGGAATGCCAACTGAAAGACCCCTTGGCGGGCAGGTGGAAGGTCTTGACGCTTTGATAGCCGGGGAAAACGGTTTCTTCCTTAACCTCGATTAAAACGGTCGGGAGTCGGCCTTTGTTAGTAAAAGTCAGCTCTTCTTCAAAACGGTCGCCGACCTGGCAATAAGGCGATAGTTTAACGACTTTACCTTCAATATTGCGGACGTTGATGCGCATCCATAAATAGCTCATGAAAAGCAGCGCCACCAAGAACATAAAGAGCCGCCAGAGCATAGTCGAGCCGGTGGCTAAAGACGCGATTAAAATTAGGCAGAAGAGAACGATAACGAACCAGCGAATTTTCATATCTTTTTCCAGCCGGGGGAGGTTATAGTGTTTTTCCCGCGTTGCTTTATTTATCGTCGAGCGCGCCGGGGACAGGGATTGCCGCCAATACCTCGGCGATAAAAGCGCGGCTGTCTTTACCCTGCGATTGACCGGCAGAAGATACCAGCGAACGGTGCGCTAAAGCCGGTTCGGCTAAAGCCTTGATATCGTCGGGTAAAACATAGTCCCGTCCCAACAGTAGCGCCCGCGCCTGGGCGGTACGGAAAAGCGCCAGCGAACCGCGCGGCGAAGAACCGAGATATATCGACGGATGGTGACGCGTCGCCTCTACCAGCGCGACGATATACCGCTTGACGAGGTCGCTGACGTGGATTTGCTTAACGGCTTCCTGGAGAAGGAGAATATCGGCGGCTTCGACAACGGGTCCGATTTGTTCGATGGGGTGGATAATCTGCTGCCTTTCGATAATCGCCACCTCCTCTTCCGCCTTTGGGTAGCCGATATTCAGCCGCAGGAGGAATCTATCCAGCTGGGCTTCGGGGAGGGGGAACGTGCCTTCATACTCGATAGGATTTTGCGTGGCGAGAACATGGAAGGGCGACGGCATTTTATGGGTGACGCCGTCAACCGTTAACTGCCTTTCCTCCATCGCCTCTAATAGAGCCGACTGCACCTTGGGCGTAGCGCGGTTGATTTCGTCCGCCAGAACTACCTGCGCATCGATAGGTCCGGAGTGAAATTCGAAGTCGCGGGTTTTTTGATTATAGACGGTGACGCCGATAATATCGCCGGGGAGCATATCGGGGGTGAACTGGATACGCTTAAAACTGCAGTCGATAGATTTCGCTAAACTGCGGGCGAGCATCGTCTTACCGAGACCTGGGGCGTCCTCGATAAGGAGATGTCCCTGACTGATTAAGGCGATAACCGCCAGTTGGACGACGTTTTCCTTGCCGACCATCACCTTATTAACATTCTGGACGATTTTTTCGGCGAGCTGTTTCGCTTTATCGTTTTTTACTTCTGCTCTTGCCATCCGCCTCACCTGATTCTAGTTTTATGTTGGGTATGCTCTATTCGGAGTATATCATAAGGCAGAAATGGACTCAAAAGAGGGCTTCGGCTTGCCGCGGCTTATATTCAATGGAGCAAGTCGATTACTTCTTATATACCCCGTATTCGTTAGCCGCTTCCCACATCGCTTTAAGGTTTTCGCCTTTGCCTTTATCTAAAGCCGCCCCACCCGCCAGGATAAAGCCGCCGCCCTTGCCGCAGACTTCAATTAACTTACGGCAGTATTCTTTTACCTGCTGTTTGGTGCCGTTGCGCAGTAAGGATGTCGGCACATTGCCGGCGATACAAGCCCTATCGCCCAGCACCTCCTTGGCTTTGAACATATCCGTGCGGTCGAAGTACCAGATGACCTTGCTCTTCGGCAGGTCTTTAATCGTCTTCAGACGGTTGTTATAGCTTCCCTCGGCGAAGAGATAAGGCACCATGCCGGCTTCGATAACCCCCATAATGACTTTTCGGAACGTCGGCCAGTAAAAAGTCTCGTACTGTTTATCGGACATGAAGGCATCATCGCCTTTGTGTAAAGCGAAAAAGACCATCACCCCCATAGCGCCGCCGGACGCCTGCACGCCGGCGTTAATCATTAAAGGTACAAGCCTTTCCATCGCGGCGTGGACTTTTTGCGGCTGGCGGTACATGTCCATCACGATTCCTTTAGTGCCCCGCAGCGTATCGGCGAGGATATCGAAAGGAGCCCCGGTAAAGCCGCCCATAAAAGACGGATAACCGGCGGCGAGACCTTCCGCCGCAAACTCCATCATCGGTTTGTTCCATTCGACTGCCTCTTTGCCATAGTCGATAATCGCCTGGAAAGCCGCCTGAACTTCCGGTAAAGACGCCGGACCCAGGAAGCGGTTAGGCAAGCCCAGGTGATGCCCGAAGGGCTCAAATAATGCGAAAGGCTTTAATGCCCCGAGAGTGCGCGGCAAATATTTACGGAAAAAGAAGTCGGACGGGTCATCGATAAGGTGGTCGTACTCGTTGGCGGACATGTACTCGCCTTCGACGAAGTTCTGCATCGAAGCGTCGTCCGGCAAGCCATGCCCCGGGTATTTCATCGTTAATGTATCGATAATTTCGTTGGAACGACCGGACGGCACCATTCCCCCCGTGAAAGTATCCGATTCATATTCTTTAAAGAACCGACGGTAAGCCGCGACGGTCTTTTTGTTGTCGTACATCGCTTCTTTCAGCGTCATGCCGGCTTCATAAATCGGGAAAGTCCCCGCCGGCAGCAGTACCGGCACGCGGTCCGGTTCCTCCAGCTTAATGACTTTAGTAAAACGGGTGACTCTCTCTTTATAAGCTTTTTCCGCATTAGCGTCTTTAAATTTCACTCCCTGCCGGATTAAGCCACCTCCTGAATCTCTCCTCGCGTTTTTCGTCCGGGGTCATCGCCGACCATTCTTTTCCTGCCATCTTACTCTCCTGAAAAATAATATACTAATTACACTAAAGCGCATTATAAACGGAGGGGTAAAGCTATGTCAAACGAGAGAAGGGGGATTTGTATTTTGGGTATATTTCTGATATTCTCATAAAACAATTCACCGTTTTAAGTCACAAAAACAATGACTACCGACTGGAATTCAGCCCTGATTATCGTTAAAAAAGTCCTCGCGGCGGACTTTGCCTGCAACCCTGATGACTTTGAGGAAGATGGTACCTTGATTACCCGGGCGAAATTTATACCGGGGCGAAGGCGTTTCCCCCTCCCCGAAAAATACCTCGCGATGGCGACTGTGGGGCGGGGTGTAGTCATCTGCTGCAACGCGGGTCGTCAGCGCTGGGTCAAAGCCCATCTGGGTAATCTTTCACGCGACAACATCTTTTCCACTGCTGTTATCTCCCGTTTACAGCAATACGTTTCGCGCGACCAGCAGAATATGCACCTGTATATTGCTTTTGTCTGCACACTAGAAAACTTTAAGCCTTTTACACCGAATCGAGATATCGAAATAGTTACACCGAAGGACGAAAAAGTGCGTGAATTATCATTAAGCGATAGTTTCCCCAACGCCATCGGCCGTGCCGAAAATCCCGAACGCCCACGGATAATACTGGCGGCGGACCTCCATGGCAAAATCGTCGGCATGGCGGCGGCTGCCGCCGATAGCGACCCGATGTGGCAAATCGGCGTGGATACCCTCCCGGAATACAGGAACCGCGGTATTGCCAAGTCCATGGTCAGTACCCTAACCAAAATCCTATTCGAAAAAGGCATACTGCCCTACTATTCCACACGTGTTGTTAATATAGCGTCCCAAAGGACGGCTCTTTCCCTCGGCTACCGTCCGGCTTGGGTAGAATTATACAGCCGGGACATTCAGCGTGATACTCCCCATCCTGAAGACCTAACACAATAAAAGGAGGATTTTAATATGTCTACCTGGCATGAATACGTGCAGAAAACCGGCAAAGTGCCGGAATGGCCCTACCCAGTCAACTACGGCAAGATGAACGAAATCGTTGCGGACGTTTTAATTATCGGGGGAGGGGTAGCGGGACTCCAGGCCGCCATTAACGCTGCCAGGCAAGGCGTTAAGGTAGCCGTTTTAGAGAGGGGGCACGCCAAGCGGAGCGGTTCGGGCGGGGCGGGCGTTGACCACTGGCACGGGGCGGTGACTAATCCCTGCTCTAAAGTGACGCCGATGATGTACACCAGTGCCTGCTACGACTCGATGCAGGGGTGGACCGGGGCGCATGTGCGTTACATCATCACCAAAGAAAGCTGGGACACCCTGCTCGAATGCGAGAAAATGGGCATCCAGATTAGAGATGTCAGGGACGAATTTACAGGTGCTCCTTTCCGCGACGAAAATACCAAGCTGATGTTCGCTTACGATTATAAAAACCGCCATGTCGTCCGCGTCTGGGGCTGGAACATCAAACCCAGACTTTACGAAGAAGCCAAGCGACTCGGCGTTAATATCCAGAACCGCATGATGCCTACTGCCCTGCTAACTTACGCCGGCATCCAGGGTACCAGGGTCATGGGGGCGACGGCGGTCAATACCCGTACCGGCGAATTCTACGTCTTTAAGGCTAAAGCCACCGTTATCGCCACCGGCGGGGCGGGGCGTCTCTTTAACTTCGAACCCGAAGTTACCGCGTCCAGTTCGATGGCGGACATGAACTCGGCGGGGGTAGGGCAGGCTTTAGGCTGGAAGGCGGGGGCGGAGTTCGTCTGTATGGAGGGGGGCGGACAGGGTCGTTTATCCGGCCATGCCTACGCGCCTTACAGTATGGCGAACACTCATAATACCTATCACGGCACGCCGATAGTCGACGCGGAGGGGAAAGAAGTGCCGTGGGTGGATGTTTTCGGTAATCTACTTAAAACCGTCGATGACCGCTTCCTGCCGCACGGAGAACAGCAATTCATCCTCGGCGAAGGCATCGGTATCGGACCCTATTTACAGCAGTTCCGCGGCAACGACTTGACGCGCGACCTCGTGGAACGTATTCGCAACGGTGAATTTAAACTGCCGCTTTATGCCGACTTTACCCGTCTATCGGAACTGGAACGGCGATGCATTTTCGGGATGATGGTGGGGAACGAAGGCAAGACCCGCATCGCGATTTACGATACAATGACTAAAGCCGGCTTCGACCCGGATAAAGACCTCTTTCAGGCGCCGGTCACATCGCCGGAGGGCTATGCCCACTCTAATTTCTGGGCGACGGGCGTTAATACCCCACCATCGATACGGATGCTGGGCGGGGGCGGCTTTTTAACCGACTGGGACTTAAAGACGAATCTGGAGGGACTCTATATCGGCGCAGGCGGGACGATTTATGGGGGCGGCTGCCACGGCGAATCGCATACCACCGGACGTTATGCCGGTAAACACGCCGCCGAATACGCTAAAACCGCCCTCGACGCTATCGTGGATAAAAATCAGGTGGAAAGAGAAAGAGAATCGGCTTACAGCGCGACACATCAGAGTAAAGAGGGCAACGGCTGGAAAGAAATTAATGCCGCTATCGCCCGCATCATGCGCGATTATTGCGGTCGATATAAGAATGCGACGACGCTGAACCTCGGCTTGAGACTGCTTAACGAACTAAAGACTAACGAGCTGGCCTCGGCTTACGCATCCAATCCGCATGAGCTGGGAAGGCTGCTGGAATGCCACGCGTTAATCGCCGTCGGAGAGTTGGTGATGAAAGCCTCGCTGGAAAGGAAAGCCTCCAACTCCATCCTCGATTTCCACCGCTATGATTACCCGGCGATGGACCCGCCGGAATGGAATAAACTTTTACCCATCCGCCAGGAGAACGATAAAGTAAAAGTACGGAGTCTGCCGCTGGACTTCCACCTTAAAGACCCTTATGTTTCCGATTACGAAGCAGAATTACCAGAAACATATCATAAAATAACGATTAATAATCAGGAGAAACTACCATGAGTGATAAAGCATATATGGTACCCAATCCCCCAACCCCCAATAAAGCCGTGGCGTTTAACCCGGATATCTGCATCGGCTGCAACCGGTGCGTCGAGGTCTGCCCGACGGACGTAATGATGCCCAACCCCGAAAAGAAAAAACAACCGATCGTCGTCTACCCGGAGGAGTGCTGGTACTGCGGCGGCTGTGTCGAGGAATGCCCGCGTCCGGGTGCGATTACCATGCTTCACCCCACCCAGCAAAGAATCTCCATGAACTGGAAGCGTAAAGATACCGGCGAGCTTTTCCGACTGGGCATGAAGAATCCTCCGCCGCCCAATACCAGACCGCCTTCGGGAGAGTAATTTTTATATACGTTTTTACCCTTTTTTGGCTTTACTTTATAGTCTAAAAATGCTATAATCAAATAGTCTAAAATAGCTTCTATATGAGAACGCTAGTTCTAGTATCGCCATTTGTTCCGCTCAAGATGAAAGAAGGTCTTTCATGACAGGTGAAATTGAGCCTAAAAAAGTGAAGAAAACCGCCGCTAAATATACCGCTGAAGACATCCAGGTACTCGGCGGACGCGAGGCGGTACGCCGCCGTCCCGGCATGTATATCGGCAGCACCGACCAGCGCGGTTTGCATCACATGCTTTATGAAATCGTCTACAACAGCATCGACGAAGCCATGGCTGGCAGCTGTGACCGTATCAACGTTATTTTAAGAAAAGACGGCTCGGCGACGGTTATTGATAATGGGCGCGGCATCCCGGTCGATATCCACCCCACCACGAAAGTTTCGGCGCTGGAAACCGTCATGACCGTGCTTCATGCCGGCGCTAAATTCGGCGGCAAGTCTTATACCGTTTCCGGCGGTCTGCATGGCGTGGGCGCTTCGGTCGTCAACGCCCTATCCGAATGGGTGAAGGTCGAGGTCAAACTCGGCGGCAAAGTCCACTTCCAGGAATATAAGCGCGGCGTACCGGTTGTCGCCGGTGAAAGTCATCGGCAAAGCAGAAGGCACCGGCACCACGACCACCTTTCTGGCCGATAAGCAGATTTTCACCGAGCTGACTTACGATTTCGATACGATAAGCGAGCGCCTCCGCGAAATGGCGTATCTTAACAAGGGCGTGGAGATATCGCTGACTCGATGAGATAAACGATAAAGAAAAAACCTTTTACTTCGAAGGCGGTATTACCGGCTTCGTACGCCATCTTAACCGCAACCGCATCGTCCGCCACCAGTTGCCGATTTACATCACCAAGTCGATAGATACCACCACCATCGAGGTGGCGATGCAATATAACGACGGCTATAGCGAGTCCGCCTTCAGTTTCGCTAACTGCGTTAATACCATCGACGGCGGCACGCATTTAACCGGCTTCCGCTCCGCCCTGACGCGCGTCCTGAATGACTACGCTAAAAAGAATAAACTGATTAAAGAAGACGACCCCAACCTCACCGGCGAAGACGTCCGCGAAGGCTTAACGGCTATCGTCAGCGTCAAACTTGCCGAACCGCAGTTCGAGGGGCAGACCAAGGGCAAGCTGGGCAACATCGAAATGAAGAGCCAGGTCGAGAGCGCTGTAAATGAAGGGCTAGCGCTCTACATGGAAGAGCACCCGGACGACGCCAAGAAAATCATCGAAAAATGCGTTACCTCCGCCCGCGCCAGAGAAGCTGCCCGCAAAGCCCGCGACCTTATCATTCGTAAAAGCGGCTTAGAATCCGGCACACTGCCCGGCATATTAGCCGATTGTTCGGAAAGAGACCCGTCGCAATGTGAGTTATTCCTCGTCGAGGGTCCATCGGCCGGCGGCTCGGCAAAACAGGGACGCAACCGCCGCTTCCAGGCGATACTACCCCTACGCGGTAAGATTCTTAATGTTGAAAAAGCGGCGCCCGATAAAATGCTGGCTAATGAAGAAATCCGAACGATGATTACCGCTATCGGCGCCGGCATCGATGAAGACTTCGTCTCGGAAAGAATTCGCTATCATAAAGTAATCCTGATGTCTGATGCCGATGTTGACGGCTCGCATATCCGCACCCTTTTACTCACTTTCTTCTTCCGCCATATGACCAAGCTTATCAACTCCGGATATCTCTTTATAGCCCAACCGCCGCTATACCGCATCAAGACCAGCGAAGGCGTTAAATGGGTCTATACCGAACAGGCTAGAGATGAAGCGTTAAAGAATGCCAGCGGCAGGAAGGTTGAACTCCAGCGCTATAAGGGCCTCGGCGAAATGACGGCGGAGCAACTCTGGGAGACGACGATGGACCCGGCTAACCGCACCCTGCTCGGCGTCAGCATCGAGGACGCCGCTAAAGCCGACGAGACCTTCCAGATGTTGATGGGCGGGGATGTGCCACCGCGTAAAGCCTTTATCCAGGCGCATGCCAAGTACGCCAAACTGGATATTTAGGATTGCTTAAGCAGGTCTTCAACTATCTGCGCAGCATCACCGACAAAGACGGGGCATTTATCAGTGAACAATCCCTTTTCACGGGCTTTTGTTAATTGTTCTGGTATACTTAAATCGTAACCTAAAAGCTCCGTGCAGTTTAGAGCGCCATGAAGGTCTTTGAACTTACGATTAAATTCAGCTTCCAGCGCGACGACTTTATCCATGTTCTGACGCGGATTGTCTTGAGAAACCGGGTTGGCCAGCCCCAGTACCATATAAGCCCCTGTCACCGCGCCGCAAGCGCCGTTGATATGCATCCCGCCCCCGAACCCCTGGGCGATGTTATATGCCATATCTTGCTTTAGTCCAAAGTCCTCACTGAACGCCGTCAATACCGACTGCGCGCAGTTGGCTTTTCTTGCCGCCATGGTTTCTTGGGCTGCTTTTACTCTATCCATATTTTCACCTCGGCTGAATGATTGAGAAGAACTCGGCGCGGCTGACCGCCTGACTCTTGAAAGTGCCGCGTAGCGCCGAGGTGATAACGTTGCTGCCGGGTTTTTTAATGCCGCGCATAATCATACACATATGCTCCGCCTGGATTACTACCCCCGCGCCGGTAGCCCTAAGACCGTTATAAATTATGTCGGCAATCTCGGTGGTCATGCGTTCCTGCACCTGCGGACGGCGGGCAACGGTTTCGACCACCCGCGCCAGTTTGCTGATGCCGACGATGCGACCCTCTTTATTGGGGATATAGCCAACGTGGGCGACGCCGTAAAACGGCAGGAGGTGATGTTCACACATCGAATAAAACGGTATATCCTTAACGACGACCATTTCGCGGTGCCCCAGCTCGAAGTCCACTCCCAGGTCTAATTTGGCGTCTTTCCCAAAACCCGCGAAAAGTTCGACGTACATTTCTGCCACCCGGCGTGGTGTATCTTTAAGTCCCTGGCGGGACGGATTCTCGCCGATGGCTTCGAGTAATTCTTTGACAGCTTTTTTTATTTTAGCCTCATCAATCATACGCCACCTCCTTTTTAACTCCCGATTTTTTATCTGTCATTGCGAGCGAAGCGTGGCAATCTCAATGAATGCGTTAATATAAAAATGGAGATTGCCGCGTCGCTACGCTCCTCGCAATGACAAATTGATTTTTCTATCTACCCCATCCCAGTTCTTTTTCCACAATTTTAAGGTCTGCCGGAAGCTCCATTATTTTAGGTGCTTTCTTTAAAGCCGTTTCAGTGTCTTTAAGTCCGTTGCCGGTGACCACGCAGACGATTACTTTATTGGTGAATTTCTCGCCTTTTTTCGTGAGTTTGATTAAGCCCGCCAGCGGCGCCGCCGAAGCCGGCTCGCCAAAAACCCCGGCCTCCGAAGCCATAATTCTTTGGGCGGTGAGTATCTCATCGTCGCTGACCATATCGATAATGCCGCCGCTTTCATCTCGGGCGGCGACGGCTTTTTCCCAGCTGGCTGGGTTGCCGATGCGGATAGCGGTAGCGACCGTTTCCGGCTTTTCGATAGCGTACCCGCGAACGATAGGCGCCGCCCCTTCAGCCTGAAAGCCGTACATCTTCGGTTTTTTCGTTGCCTTGCCGGCGGCGTAATATTCCTTAAAGCCCTTCCAGTAAGCGGTAATATTGCCGGCGTTACCCACCGGTAGAAAGAGATAGTCCGGCGCGTCGCCGAGGACGTCGATAATTTCGAAAGCGGCTGTTTTCTGCCCCTCGATGCGGTAGGGATTGAGGGAGTTCACCAAAGTCACGGGGTTTCGCTCGCTTAGTTGGCGCACTATTTCCAGCGCCTTATCGAAATTACCTTCGATGGCGATAATCTTCGCCCCGTAAACGATCGCCTGGGCGAGCTTGCCCATCGCTATTTTCCCGCCGGGGATAACGATGATACATTCCAATCCGCAGTAAGCGGCGAAAGCCGCCGCCGAAGCGCTGGTGTTACCCGTCGAGGCGCAGATAACCGCTTTACTCCCCGCCTCCACCGCTTTAGCGATAGCCATCACCATACCGCGGTCTTTAAAAGAGCCGGTGGGGTGGCAGCCTTCCAGTTTAAAATACAGCTCTTTACAGCCGTACTTTTTCGCCAGCTTGTCGCACCTGACTAACGGCGTATCCCCTTCACCGATAGAGAAGATGGGGGTTTTAGAGGTGATGGGGAGGTATTTTTTGTACTGGTTAAGAACACCCTTTTTCAGAGCTAGCCTCCTTCGATATCCTCGACGCGGATAAAGTTACTGATTTCCTTGACTACCTCCAGCTTCTTTAGCTCGCCAAGGGCTTTTTGCATGGCTTTTTCTATCGCCGGATGCGTCATGATAACGATTTCAGCCGTCTTGGTCTTTTCGTCGGACTCCGGCTGGATGGCGGAGGAAATACTAATATTGTTTTTACCGAAAATGGTAGCAATCTGCGCTAAAACACCGGGACGGTCCTTAGCCGCCAGCCGAATATAATATTGTGTTTCGATATCATCCATCGGTTTAATAACCCTGCCGGATATTTCTTTCCAGGTAGAAATGCTCCCGATATCCAGCACGATTTTACGCGCTGAAGATACGACGTCGGCAATTACAGCGCTGGAGGTCGGTAATGCTCCGGCCCCTTGCCCGACGAATAATACCTTGCCTACCAGGTCGCCCTCGACATGGACAGCGTTAAAGACGCCGTCAACTTTAGCGAGGAAAGAATCCTGCGGGATAAAAACCGGGTGTACCCTGGCTTCGATAGCTTTGCCTGATTGCTTGGCTATGGCTAGCAGCTTGATAGTAAAACCAAGCTCCTGCGCATAGCGAAAATCGCGGTTCGTCAGACGCGAGATGCCCTCACGATAAATATCCTGCGGTCGCACCTGCGTCTGAAACGCTAAAGATGCGAGTATCGCCAGCTTATAGTTAGCGTCGATGCCCTCGATATCGTTTTCCGGTTTGGCTTCGGCATAGCCGAGCTGCTGTGCTTTTTTCAAGGCTGAAGCGAAGTCCATCCCCTCTTTAGCCATCATCGTCAGGATATAGTTGGTCGTCCCGTTGATAATGGCGTAGATGGCATTAATGCTGTTAGCCACCAAATCGTGTTTAAACGGAGCAATGAGAGGAATACCGCCGCCGACGCTGGCTTCGTATTGCAGACCGACACCGTGCTGATGGGCTAAAGAAAGGAGCTCGATGCCGTGTTTGGCGATGACCTCTTTATTAGATGTAACGACATGCTTGCCGCCGGATAGAGCTCTTTTCAGGTAATCGAAAGCCGGATGTTCGCCGCCGATGGCTTCGATAATGATATCGATATCGGGTTCATTGAAAAACTCGTCATCATCGGTGGTGAAGAGTTTAGCCGGCATCTTCTTAGCCTGCGGACGTTTTAGGTCTTGCGGTAAGACTTTAATCTTACGCAGGACTAAAGGGCAACCGACCTTTTCGGCCAGTTCACCGGCTTTATCGGTCAACACTTTAACGACCTGACCGGAAACTACCCCCAAACCTAATAGTCCGATGCCAATGCTATTTTTCATCGTTTATCCGGTTTGCATTTCTTGCATTCTTACCATCGCCTTTGATATCAGCCATGACAATAACTCGTCGTTCATATTGTTAACGATGCTTGATGAGGCAGCATCGGTTCCTTCTTTCAACCAATTTGAAAAGAGATTACTGATAAGTTGGTCCCGGTCTTCGGTGGTTAACTCTTTATTTTCCGCTTTATCAACAATTTTTACTACCCAATACCCGCCCCTAGTATACAACGTATCCTCCTTAAGCGGTTGACTCCAGACGCCCAATTCGGTTGTCGTATTAAAAGAATAGGCATTAAAAACAGGCGTGATATTTTCTGATACGTTTAATGCACCCAGTTCGCCGAGTTTAGACTTTGACATCTCATATTGCGAAAGGTTACCAGCGATGGGGGCAAGTTCTTCTCCCGCTAAAAGTCTTGCCCTGATGGCTATAGCCTCTTCTTCGCTGCCTAAGAAAATGGCAGATATATTGGCGGTTTCTTCATTGGGTCTTTCATTTACTCTTATCAACCAATAACCGACTTTCTTATATGATTCATTATCAGCCAACGGTTGACTAACATCTCCTGCTTTGGCGTCCGCCCTGGAAATATATTCCAAAGGAAATGTCGAATACAGCTTGTTTTTTAAGATGTCAAGGGGATGCCATCCATAGTCGCCATTATTGCTTATTGAGGCATAATCAACGGCGTATTGACTGATAAGCTGGGTGAAGTTTTCGCCGTTGATTACTTTTTCTCTTACTTCCTTAGCCACCGTTTCACTCTCTAACATCATTGCTTTTACCCATAACTGTATACCCGACCCGGGGACCATGGGGGTAAAATGCGCGGTTTTAACTTTTTCGGATAATAAATAACCTCTGGCAAGGTCGACACCAGCCTGGCTATAAGGTACACCCGCACTCGTTAGATATTGGGTAGCTTCATCATCGCTAATAGTAATACCAAGCTTGGCCGCTTCTACTTTTAATATTTCATTCTGCTCGATTTGAGTCTCAATTGAGCTAGCCATTGATGACAAATACTGTGCACCCTGACTTCTGCCGTAAATAGCTAACGTATCGATAAAATATGAGGCATCGTACTTGGTATCATATACCTGTAATACTATTTGGTGCATTGGCGCATATTCGCTGAAATACCAGCCTCCCACAATAATTAAGATGACAGCGAGGATAATCCCTATGCCACCGAAGAATATAAATCGTTGGCGTCGCTGTTGTTTTTGATGCCGCGATAGCTGGCGGTGCGTCATTTCCCGTGGTACATTTGCAATATTTTGTTTCTTAGCCAAGGTAGTATCCCCTTATATATTTATTTTTGTTTACCCTGATACTCTATATTTATAATGCATGAGCCATACATTTTTCAAATTTTTAAGAATTTCTTAGTTTTTTCGCTATCTCTCCAGGCTGGGGGAAGCGTTTAGTTTCGGCACGTGAAAAAACGTATTTCCCATCTACGACGACGTCAAAGATGCCTTCGGAACCAGGAATTACGCTGGATTTAACCTTTAACTCCTGATATAACTCGTTCGCCAGACCGGCGGCTTGCGGTAAAAAGTTTCAAGGCGAACAGTAGTAAATTTCTATTTTCATAGTTATCCTCCTATACTGATAAATTTATAAAATAAAAAAGCCCGGTATATCCGGGCTCTGAATGTATCTCCCGTTTAACGACTACTTAATAGCCAGTCGCCCCCCGGAGACACACCGAGCCCTCACGGGCGTAGTAGTACCAAGAATATCGCCGATATTATATCGTTTTTTAATTATGGCATAAAACACTAAACAATACTCCGAATTAAGGGTAATATGATTATACCTTAACAGCTATGAGCCGTCAATACTTGATTAGCGATAGACCTTAGAACAGCTTACTTTTTCCAGATAATATGGCATTGCCAGCGGGGTGAACTCTGGGGGAAATCGGAGCGGAAATGGGCGCCCCGGCTTTCTTCCCTGATATATGCCGCCTCGGTTAGTAATCGCCCGGTCAGGATAAGGTTGGCAAGTTCGTAAGCCGGCTGGTCGGTGGGCGGCGGTAAAGAGTTTTGCCACCCCGCCAGTATCCCCGCCGCCTGGTTAAGTCCATCTTTATCCCTGATGATACCAGCTTTATCCCAGTGCAGCTGCTGGAGCGTCGTGATACTCGGCGTCGGCAACACTTTAGGCATCGGCCGGAGGCTTAGTGATATATGTGTATCTTTGATTTGATAATCCCGTTCGTATTTTTCTTTAGATTTATTCTTTGTTCTTTCGATAATCCGCTTGCTGAAAACAATCGCTTCCAGTAACGAATTTGAGGCTAAACGGTTGGCGCCATGAACGCCGGTGCAGGCGACTTCGCCGGTGGCGAACAAACCGTTGATATTCGTCTCGCCCCAGCTGTTAGTTTTAACGCCGCCGATCATATAATGCGCCGCTGGGGCGACCGGTATCAGGGCTTTAGTGATATCCAGTCCGCGGTCGAGACAAAAACGGTAAATATGAGGGAAGCGGGTGGTGATAAGCTGGGGTGACAGATGCGTGACATCGAGATAAACCCTGTCCGACCCCGCCTTTTTCATTTCGTTTAAAATACTCCGAGCAACGATATCACGGGGGGCTAAATCTGCCTTTTCGTGGTAGCCGGTCATGAAATGGACGCCGTCGGCGTTACGGAGGATGCCTCCCTCCCCCCTCACCGCCTCCGAGATGAGGAAAGGCGGTACGCCGGGCATGCGGAGGGCGGTGGGGTGAAACTGAAAGAACTCCATATCGACGATTTCAGCGCCGGCATGAAAAGCCAGCGAAATACCGTCGCCGGTAGCGATGTTCGAGTTGGTATTGTATCTAAACAGTTGACCAGCACCGCCGGTGGCTAATATAAGATTTTTACATTTAAAGTTTTCTACCGTGTCGGTACGGCAATCGATAGCTTTAATGCCGGTTACTTTATCTTTTTCGACGTAGATTTCGGTGGCTAAAAAGTTTTCCAGCACCTGAATCCGGGAATCACGCACCTTCTTGCTTAAAGCCAGCTCGATTTGTTCACCCGTTGCGTCGCCGCCGGCGTGAAGGATGCGGGGTACGCTATGGGCGGCTTCCATCGTTAAGGCAATCTCACCATCGATAGTATCGAATGGGACGCGGTAGTAAACGAGGTCGGCGATGCGGGATGCGGCTTCGGATGCCAGGATATTCACCGCTTCTTCGTTACAGAGTCCGGCGCCGGCGTTAAGCGTATCCTGCACATGGAGTTCAGGGGAGTCGTTTTTGCTAATAGCGGCGGCGATACCGCCCTGGGCATGTTTGGTGTTAGTGTCGTCGATGCTGCCCTTGGTGACAACTAAAACGCTGCCCTGCGCGCCGGCTAAAAGGGCGGTGTAAAGTCCCCCTATCCCGCTCCCTACCACGATATAGTCGTACTCGTTCATATCCACTTTCTTATTCTCCGTCATGCCGAATGACCTTTAACGAATATTTTACTACGTCAGGAACAATAAGAGAATAGCTAGCGAAGAATTTAAAGTGAAAAATGGTGCCGAGGCGGGGATTTGAACCCCGACGAGCTTACGCTCACCACCCCCTCAAGATGGCGTGTCTACCAGATTCCACCACCTCGGCGCGTTAAAAAGAGTGGCAGGGGTGGCAGGGCTCGAACCCACGACCGGCGGTTTTGGAGACCGCTGCTCTACCAACTGAGCTACACCCCTGTGCCAAAGGAAATTATAAGGTATTATAGCACGAGAGCGCAAGGTGACCAACGATATTTTTTGACTTAACAGACTGGTTACTCTATATAATTGCTTATGAAGAAATCGAACGTGGTTATCAAGCGGGCATTAATCGATGACGCCGATGAAATACTTAAACTTCAGAAACTGGCTTATATCAGCGAAGCTAAAATTTACAGTGATTATTCCATCCCACCTTTAACCCAAATACTCCCGGAAGTACGCGATGATTTTAAAAATAACTATATTCTTAAGGCAACACTAAACGGCGTTATCATCGGTTCGGTCAGAGGGCAACTTATGGAAGACGCCTGTTATATCGGCCGGCTGATGGTGCATCCCGATTACCAAAACAAAGGCATCGGTACCCGGTTGATGCAGGCGATACAAGATGAGTTTAAGCAGGTAAAAAAGTATACTTTAATCACCGGTCACCGCAGCGAGCGGAATCTGCATTTATATAAAAAACTCGGCTATAAACAGATAAAAACCGAGAAGGTTAACGAAAAAGTGGACCTGGTGCATCTGGAAAAGCCCAACACCGTATAGTTTACTGCTTCAGCCGTTTGATTAACTTATCTAAAGCAACCGTCTCCTGCTGGGCGTCCGCCATACTGCGTAAGGTAACCGTCTCCGCTTTTACCTCCTCCTCCCCGATGATTAGAGTATAGCGTACCCCCAGGGTATTAGCCTGTCGGAGTTGTGCCTTTAAGCTTTTATCACCTGTTCCGGTAACGGTGCTGATGCCCGCCCGCCTTAAGTCCGCTGCCAGTTTTAACGCTTTATCCCGCGCGGCGTCGCCCATATAAGCGATGAATGACTCCAATTGTGGCGGGGCGGGGATTTTAACGTTCTCTTTTTTAAGATTCAGGATTATCCGCTCGATGCCAGTGGCGAAACCTAAACCGGGCGTTGGTTTACCGCCCAACTCCTCGATAAGCCCGTCGTACCTTCCCCCTCCCCCAATAGTGGTCTGGCTGCCTTCGTCCTCCGGCTGAACTTCAAAAACCGTGCGGGTATAATAGTCGAGTCCCCGCACCAGCCGGTTGTTGATGCCAAAAGGAATGGCTAACGTCTTAAGATATTTTTTTAGTTTTTCAAAGTGGGCGGTGCAGGCGGGGCAAAGACTCTCGATGCTTTTAGGGGCGTTTTCGGCGATACTCTGGCAACCCTCCTGTTTACAGTCAAGCAGGCGGAGGGGATTTTTCTCCAGCCGGTTTTTGCAGTCGGCGCAGAGTTTATCGGTGTGTTTACTGTAATATTTCTTCAATTTTTCGAGGTAGGCGGGACGGCATTCTTTACAGCCAATACTATTAAGTTGTAGGTTTATTTTCCCCAATCCTAAAGTCTTATAGAACCGCCACGCCATGTCGATAACTTCGGCGTCCATCGCGGGGTCATCCTCACCGATACATTCGCAGCCGAACTGGTAATGTTGCCGGTAGCGTCCCGCCTGGGGACGGTCGTAACGGAAAATGGGAGAGAGGTAATAAAGCTTAACCGGTTGGGGGAGGTTTTGCATACCGTGCTGGACATAGGCGCGGCAAACCGCCGGCGTCCCCTCCGGCTTCAAGGTAAGGCTATTCCCGCCGCGGTCGTCGAAGATATACATTTCTTTCTGGACGATATCGGTATATTCGCCCGCCCGCTGAAAAACGGTCGTATCTTCGAACATCGGGGTATCGATACGCTTATATCCGTAAAGCCCTGTGACGTCGGCGATTACTTTTTCTACGTAACGCCAGTAGGACTGCTCTTCCGGGAGAATATCCACTGTGCCGCGCGGCGCCTGATACAAGTCTTGACTCCTTTACTTTATCTGCAATTACGTCATTCCAGCCCCGTATCGGTATACGGGGTAGACTCCAGCTGGAATCCAGGCGTCGGGAAAAGGGGTATGGATTCTGGCCTCCGCCAGAATGACATTAACTTGGGTTTTCTTAAAGCAAGAATACAGCATCGGTCGAAGTTTTGCAAAAAAACTAAATAACGCCTTCCTTTTTCTCCCCGCTCCTCGCTTTGATATATAATATATAATATTGGTAGGAAGGGTATATTTGCCTTAACCACAGGATACTGATATGGAATTCGCCAGACTATTGGAAAAAGCCAAAGAATACCTCCCGCCGGAAAAACTCCCGGTTTTGAAAGAGGCGTATGAATTCGCCGCGGAAAAACATAAGGGGCAGGTGCGCCTTTCCGGCGACCCGTTTATGGTGCACCCCCTGCAGACGGCTTACATCCTGGCGGAACTGCAACTCGACACCAGCTCTTTAGCGGCGGCGCTGCTGCATGATATCCCCGAGGATACCGGACTCCCGATTACTGTTATCGAAGAAAAGTTCGGTGCCGAAATAGCCAGCCTGGTCGATGGCGCCACTAAACTGGGTAAAGTCGCTTTGACGACGCCCGGTGTGGCATCTAAAGCCTTACAGGCGGAGAACCTCCGCAAGATGCTGGTCGCCATGGCGGAAGACGTCCGTGTCGTTTTTATCAAGCTCGCCGATAGGCTGCACAACATGCGCACCCTCGATGCCCTCCCTAAAGACCGCCAGTTAAAAAACGCCCAGGAAACTTTAGAGATTTTCGCGCCGCTGGCGCACCGCCTTGGTATCTGGGAATTAAAGTGGCAGCTGGAAGACCTCGCCTTCAGGTATCTACAGCCGCAGGAATACCAGCGTATCGCCCGTCTGGTGGATATTAAACGTACCGAGCGTGAAAAATTCATCAACCGGGCGATTAAAATTTTACAGAAGGAACTGGAAAAAGCCGAGGTAACTGCCGATATCTTCGGTCGTCCGAAACATATCTACAGCATCCACCAGAAAATGGAAAAGTACGACGCTTTAGGTAAACACTTCGACGAGATATATGACCTGCTGGCTTTAAGGATTATCGTGGAAAGCGAGCAGGATTGTTATGCCGCCGTTGGTATTATCCATAGTCTCTGGCATCCTTTATCCGGCACGTTCGATGACTATATCGCTAACCCCAAGCCTAACGGCTATCAGGCACTGCATACCGCGGTGATGTGTTTCGGTACTAGTCCGCTGGAAGTGCAAATCCGTACCCGCGAGATGCACCGCGTCGCCGAATACGGCGTGGCATCCCACTGGCGGTATAAAGAAGGCAGCAAGCAAGACCTGGAGTTTGAAGATAGAGTCAGCTGGCTGCGACAGCTCATCGAGTGGCACCGCGAATTACCCGGCGCCGATGAATTCCTGGAATCAGTAAAGACCGACATCTTTATCGACCAGGTTTTTGTTTATACTCCCCTCGGTGAAATTAAAGACCTCCCCAAAGGCTCCACCCCCCTCGATTTCGCCTACCGCGTCCATACCGATCTGGGGCACCGCTGCATCGGAGCGAAAATCAACGGCAAGCTTGTCCCTTTAAGCTACCAGTTGAAAAACGGCGACGTTATCGAAATCGTCTCTTCTAAAGCGCCGCGGGGTCCGAGTTTGGACTGGCTGAATCCCAACCTTGGTTTCGTCCATACTTCCCACGCCCGGACGAAAATCCGCCAGTGGTTCACCAAGCAAGAAAAAACAGAAAGTATCGAACACGGTAAGCAAATTCTGGATAAAGAACTGCGGCGCCTTGGTATTCAAACCGAACGTCAGGTGCTGGCAGAGCTTTTTAATTATAAAAACCTGGATGATTTTATTGCGGCGGTCGGTAACGGCAATATCTCTGCCCACCAGATTGTTTTAAAACTGGCGGCACAGGAAGAAAAAGCGGAGCCGGTCACTGAAACCTCCGTCCCGACGACAACGTCGCCCTCCGGCGTGCAGGTGCTGGGCGTCGGCGACCTGATGACCAGCATCGCCCAGTGCTGCAATCCCGTCCCCGGCGATAAGATTATCGGCTATATTACGCGCAGTCGCGGCGTTTCCATTCACCGCCAGGACTGTCATAACGTTGTCAACGAGGATGAAAAGGAGCGGCTAATTCAGGTGGAGTGGGGTCAGAGCGACCTGCTTTATCCCGTCAGGATTCAGGTAGATGCCTGGGATAGAGTGGGTTTGATGCGGGACATCAGTACCGTTGTCGCCGAAGAAAAGATTAATATCACGTCGATGAGTCTCACTAACGGCGACGGCCAGCGGGTCTCAATGTTTTTAACCCTGCAGACCAAAGGATTGCCGCAGTTAAGTGAAATATTGAAAAAAATAGACGGCGTCAAAGGTGTGATTAGCATAAACCGTATCGGATATGATATAACTAAACAGGGTTCCGCTGATTCCCCGGCCACAACCAAATAGTCCGAGGATATCGGCACAAGCAAAAACTAAGTGGAGGTAAATCTTGGGAAGTAAATCAGCACAAAAGGTAGCGCGGGTTTCAATCAAAAGGCAGGACCGCAGTCATTCCACGCGCAGTCAGGTAAAAACGGATATCGCTAACGCAGAAAGACTAATCGCCGCCGGCGACCTCGAGGCAGCCCAGACAGCTGTAAAAACAGCCATCGGCGCTTTAGATAGAGCGGTGGGGAAAAAGGTTTTGCACCCGAATAACGCGGCGCGGCGCAAGTCGCGGTTACTGAAGAAGCTGAATAAACCTGCGGCTAAACCGAAAGTTTCGTCTAAATCTAAAAAAGCTGACTAAAAAATCTGGCTGAAAAATAAAGATGTACCGGACCTAAATTTAGAATTCCGGTACATCTTTTTTTTATTTAAACTTAGTGAATCATTAATCAGAGGAAGGGATGGGTTTGGCTTCCTGTGTTTTCATCTCTTCACCGCAGCAGGTAAGCTGTCCCGCGCCGGCTTTGGTGCAGAGTGCCTCGGTGCCGCATTTCGCGCAGCGATATCTTTTGCCTAACTGACTTGCCACTTTTTAACCTCCTGCCAACGATGAAATTTACTGTTTGATTTCCATGGGCTGGCCGCAGCAGATGATGGTGCCGTTGCCGCCCTTGGTGATAATCACTTCAGCGCCGCACTTGGTGCAGCGGTATCTCTTGCCGACCGTATTAGCCATAATTTATTACCTCTTTGCGTGATTATATTCCTTATTTAATTATAGTCACGGGCGTTAAATATTGTCAAAAGAATCTACATCTTCCATTTGAAAAACCGGACCATCTTTGCAGACCTTCTTTAGTCCGCTTTTCATCCGGATGGTACAGCCGTAACAAATGCCCACCCCGCAGCCCATCATTTTTTCTAAAGAGAGCTGGACGTCTTTGCCCTTTAGCTCCGGCATCCGCATCATCGTCTGGTACATCGCGACCGGACCGCAGGCGAAGACCTGGTGGATGTTTTTCAGGTAGTGGGGGATTAGTTGGGTGGCGAGTCCTTTAAAACCCTCCGAGCCGTCATCGGTGGCGTTAAGGCACTGAAAGCTGGCAGGGAACATACCTTTATTATATAAGGACTGCGGCGCGTTGACCGATATCAGACAGCTCGCTGTTTGCGCCCCGTTAATGATGGTGACATTTTTACCCTCCCCCGCCGCCCGCTCGGCTAAAAAGCGTAAGGGGGCAATGCCCATCCCCCCCGCCACCAGTAAAAGGTTCTGGGACTTAGCATTTATAGAGTAGCCATTACCTAGTGGCCCGAAGATATCCATCGTGTCGCCCTTTTTCTTTTTCGCTAGCCACCCCGTCCCTTTACCCACCACGCTTAAGAGTAGGGATATCTGCTTGCCCTCGACGCTGTGGACGCTGAAGGGGCGCGGCAGGATAGTCTCTTTACCGCACCGCACCATAACGAACTGGCCGGGCTTGGCAGCTTGAGCAATCTCCGGCGCCTCCAGGCAGAAAAGGTAGATGCCCTTTATCGCTTCGACGACCGAGACGATCGGGGCTTTAAGTTGATGCATTAAATACTCCTGTTTTAGAAAAAGACTATGGGTAATATACTAAATGACTTATTGTGATATCTTCACCAAATTTTTTAACTAATACAGGGTCTCCCTGGCCATACCATTTAAAGAGAGTCCAATGCCAATTAACACTATCATTAATATTTATATGCCACGTAAGCGTCGGTGAATTGACTACCCAGACTAAATAACCTGTGGCAATATCAGGAGTTAGCGGACCGACTCTTTCACATGCCTTTTTAATCGATGGCAGCCATTCCCGGTTGGCTAGCCAGGGCAAGTTATCAAAAGGTACCCGGTTCACAATGGCTATACCTGATATATCCCTCTCTAAAAAAATACTTAAATCATCTCTAAAAACGTAATCCATCTCTCTATCTGCAGATTTTGAATAAAAACAATAAGTTATCCTGACTTTAGACACATTAGAATAAGGGAAAACATCAATATCAAATTCGGATAACCTGGCATCCGGTATCTCCAAAACAACCAGGTTATAGACTTGCCCGTAAAGTTTATTGAGTAGAGCATTATTGATGTTTAATTTCCAATGATATGTTTCATCTACGGTTAAAGTATTGGCTAAAGTATTATTTGAAGGTATTGGTTCTTGTTCGGTTTGCGGCGTATTCGTCGAGGGCGTAATCCACCAAATAAGCCCTAATACAAGAATCACCACGATGCTTATTACCGGTCGCCACAGGTTTAAAAAGAATTTTTTCATGCTTCTTTTCTTCGTACCATGCATAAAATCCCTCTTAATCTCTCTTTGTTCTTTAGTCATCCTGAGCCCCGATTGCCTCGGGGTAAACTCCGCGAAGGATCCGTATCACTAACGGATTCTTCGGTCACTTCGTTCCCTCAGAATGACAGTCTACCACTTTCCTTGTTACTTGACACATGTTACTTGCTACTTATCCCCTATCTTCATCCCCTCGTCCAGATAAACCGGCTGCCCCATATAAAACGTCGCCATTACTTTACCCTTAAGCGTCTGGCCGTTAAGGGGGGTGTTCTTGCCTTTCGAAGCGAACTTCTCGATGTCGACCGTCCATTCTTTATGCAGGTCGAAGATGCAGAGGTCCGCCGGCGCGCCGGTTTCCAGCGTACCCAGCTTAGCGTAACCCAGCACCCGCGCCGGTCCCATTGTTAGCGCGGCAATCATATTATTTAAGGTTAGTTCGCTCTTTAAGATAAGCCCGACCAACGACCCTAAAGCCGTTTCAAACCCGCTGATGCCGAAAGCCGCCTGGCTAAAGATGCAGGCTTTATCGGCTTTAGTATGCGGGGCGTGGTCGGTAGCGATGATGTCGATAACGCTGTCGTTCAAAGCCCGCAGCAGGGCGACGGTATCGCGCTTAGTCCTTAACGGCGGGTTGACCTTCGCCAGGGTGCCGTATTTTAATACGTCGTCCTCGGTGAGGGTGAGGTGGTGGGGGGTTACTTCGGCGGTGACGTTAACGCCTTCTTCTTTAGCGGTACGTATCAAGTCGACGGATTTTTCGGTGCTAACGTGGGCGATGTGAATATGACCGCCGGTTTCTTTAGCCAAGTCGATGTCCCTTTTAACCATCGACTCCTCTGCAGCTGCCGGTATACCGCGGAGTCCCATCTCTAAAGAAACGACCCCTTCGTTAACCTGCCCGTCTTTCGCCAGCGATAGGTCCTCGCAGTGGTCGATGATGGGTCGACTGAAATTTTTACTATACTCTAAAGCGCGGCGCATAATTTCCGGTTTACTCACCGGCGAGCCGTCGTCGCTGAAAGCCACCGCCCCGTTCATCTCCATCTCGTTAAGGTCCGCCAGCTCTTCACCCTTGCGTCCCACGCTAATGCAGCCGATGGGGAAGACCCGAATGATACCTTCCCGCGCCGCTACCGTCCTGACATAGTTCAGCATATCGCCGTTATCCAGCGGGGGCTTGGTGTTGGGCATACAGCAGACGGTCGTAAAGCCGCCCCGCGCCGCCGCCCAGGTGCCGGAAGCTATCGTTTCTTTTGCTTCAAAGCCCGGCTGACGCAGATGACAGTGCAAATCGATAAACCCCGGACAAACGATTAGCCCTTTAACGTCGAGAACGGCATAATCATCCTCGGGGGTTTTGCCCTCCTCCAGCCATAATATCTTTCCGTCTTTGATCAACAAGTCGGAGGTTTTATCAATATCCTGGCTGGGGTCGATAACGCGTCCCCCGCGGATGAGTAAAGAATCCGGCATTTTCTAGTGGTGACCTCCCGTAAAGTAGCTCGGTTTGAAGCCGAGAGCCTGGGCTTCTTCCTTCGCTGTTAAAGACGATTAAGTTTTCCGGGTGGATGAATTTAGTCCAGTGACTATCGGCGCTGTGGTATTTTCTTGTGTCCAGCTTATGTTCATGCCAGTCCGTGCTGGCGACGAACTTCGGCTCGAAGCCGTGCTCGCAGTAAACGCAGCGCAGCGTCAGGGGATTCGTGTTCACTATCTTATATTCCGGTTTGAGATACTTCGTCTCGGTGGGTTGAATCGAGACGCACCTGGGATTCAGGCATACCGGTCGAGGTTCCTGCTGATAGACGGGATAGGCAACCGGCTTGGGAGATTCTACCGCCGGCACGTCGATTTCTTTAGCGCCGAGGAAAGCCGCCAGTAAAGCCATCCTCACCGGCACGCCGCGGGCAGCCTGTTTAAAGTACATGCTCCGCTCGTCGGCATCGATATCATATGCCAGCTCATCAATGCGGGGGAGGGGATGCATCACCAGCGTCTTCCGAAATACTTTATCCTGCAGCAGTTTTTTATCCACCACCGGTATTTTCGATTTTTGGTTCTGTCCCTGCTCTTTATCCGTGAACCGCTCTTTCTGGGGTCGGGTAACGTAAAGCGCATCGACACCACCCTTCAGTTCCACCTGCATACTTAGGTCCGGCATCATTGCCAGCTGGTGGGGGCTGTTGGGGGTGGTGTAAAAAGCGTCGATCGGGAAGAGGTGTTCTTTTCCCGATTCCGGAATATCTTTAACGCTTTTCACCTCGCCGCCGTATTCGGTTACCAGTTTTTCAATAACGTGCTCCGGCACTTCGAGACCCGGACTGGGACAGAACAAAATATCCGCCCCGAACCGGGCTAAGGCGAAAATCAGGGAGTGGGTGGTACGGCCATATTTTAAGTCGCCCCAGAGGGCTATCTTAAGTCCTTTTATGTTATGGCGTTCTTTAATAATGGTATAAAGGTCTAAAAGAGTCTGGGTGGGATGTTGGTGACCGCCGTCGCCGGCATTAATGACCGGTATGCCGGCATAGTCTGCCACTACTTTAGCCGCCCCCTCCCATGGATGGCGGATGACGACGATATCAGCGTAGCTGCCCACAATCCGCGCGGTATCGGAGATACTTTCGCCTTTTGCCAGTGAACTGGCGCCGACATCCGACGCTGTAATCACGCTACCGCCGAGGCGGTGCATCGCGGTTTCGAAGGATAATCGCGTCCGGGTGCTCGGCTCGAAGAAAAGACTGGCCATGATTTTCCCCTGACACAGGTTGAGCTGTTCCGTCATATTAGCGGACATCTCGTTAGCCAGCGAAAATAAGCCGAGAATCTCGCCGTTGGAGAGGTCATCGATAGTTACCAGATTTCTGTTTTTTAGTTTCATGGCAACTTCTCCTTGCCCGGTTTTTACCGGGTCTCCAGCTTTTCTTTTAGACTTTTACCAGTTTTAACGTCATTAACGTTGACAATCGCTACTTCATCACGTCCATCGGTTTCTGTAAGGCGTACCTGGATTTCTTCGTGGCGGGCGGAGGGGAGGTTCTTACCGACATAGTCCGCCCGGATGGGCATCTCGCGGTGTCCCCGGTCGATGAGTACCGCCAGCTGTATGGAGCGCGGCCTGCCTAAATCAACCAGGGCGTCCATCGCGGCGCGGATGCTGCGGCCGGTAAAAAGTACGTCATCGACGAGGATGACGGTTTTATCGGTAATATCGGACGGTATATCGGTAGGCTGAATGGCTTTTTTCGCTTCGGAGTTTTCGAGGTCGTCGCGGTAAAGGCTAAAGTCCAGCGCCCCGACCGATACCCTGGATTTTTCGTATATTTCGATATTATTAGCCAGGCGTTTTGCCAGCGGTACGCCGCGGGTATGTAAACCTACCAATAATAGCTGTTCGATAACCCTGTTACGCTCGATAATTTCGTGGGCGATACGGGCTAAAGTGCGGCGGATATCCTCCGCGGTCATCACTATCTTTTCTGACATAAAAAAACCCCTTGCCGCTCGTTGGCAAGGGGTCAAATATACGTATATCCGGTTCTTTCCCTTGCCGGCCTCGCGGGACTGGCTTAAAGGTTCAAATTTGACTCCTTTTGTGCTATTTAATAAAGTATAGCAGAAATAGGCCGCTACGTACAAGAGGGGGTTGACAAATCAAGTATTTATGCTATAGTGGATATGAAGTGTACCTTGAGAGAGGTGCGCTAATATGCTATTGTACTTTAAAAGGAGGTGATGCGATGTCAATCACCCGCAAGGGAGATAGAGCTAGATTGCTCTAGCATCTGCTTCTAAGTCAAGGTACCTCTGCAGATACAAAACAAACCTGATAGCAGGGGTATAACATAATCAGTTCTGAGACAAATAACTAAGGAGAAAACTTAAAGTCGATGAAAAAAATAATTAAAAGATTTTGGGGAGTGGCTTTTACACTAGTACTGCTCTCCACGATGCTGGTTGGGGCTATCCCGCAGGCATCAGCTGATACCCTCGCCTGGGACTATGCTAACCTGCCGGGCGGCACGATTGGCCCGCTAATAGCCGCCAATCCCAACAGTATCTTTGCACCTACGTACTGGGGCTTCCTTGGTGGAGCTCATGCAAGCTGCGTCGTTTATGATTACGCAATCGCTAGCGACGGCAAGACCATCTATGCTGCCACCAGCTATGGCGGCTTCAAATCAACGGATGCAGGCCGCCATTGGAGCGATCTCTATACAGACTGGAATTGGTCTTGGCTGCTTGGTTTCGATGCCACTCATCTAATGGTCAGCACTAACCGTGTGGCCGTAGCTCCCGATAATCCCAATCTGGTGGTATTCCTCGATACTACTACCCAGCAGTACGGTCTTTCCAGCACGGGCGGTTATAATCTGCATGTCGCCACCGTGGGACTGCTGTAGCGAGTGCTCAACGTTGTCACCGATGTTGACATCTGCCCTACAGCTGTAATTCACGGCCAGTCCGTCCAGCTAGTCCTGGTATCTGGTAAGATAATGGTCTGGCACAGCCGCGCTGTACTATCTCAACTATGGCGCCGATTTTGCTGCCTGGGACGAATGCTCTATCATCCACCGCTTACCCGACATTCCCCGACCACTTCACAGCCGGCGCTTTACTAGATTCGTGACGGTTAAACACTCACCTAACTTCAGCCGCGACTATGTTGCCTACGTGGTAGGCGACAATGGAACCGTACCCTCCATTGACATCGTCAGCTTCAACTCGAACCAGTTCAATACCGGTGTCCCCTCCTACCAGTACTACAACGATGCCGGTATTATACTCGATGCACTCATGCACCTGCCACTTGCTCTCGATAGGGCTGACATCGTCTTCGACCCCGCCTTCGTGGCTGGGGATGAAGAATCCAGATTCACCTATATCGGTGTGGATTACGCATACGACTGGTACCTATCAGGGTGGTTTCTACAGAGTAACGGATAATGCTGGCCCAGTACGTTACCACCAACCTCACTGGCTAACACCCCCACCTTCACTGTTGCACCGTCAGTTTGGTCCATCGCCATTAATGCCGACGGCAATACGCTGGTGGCGGCTTCTGGTAATGCCAGCACTACCTGGACAATCACGTCTCCTAAGGGCTCCTCCTCTACCTCGATCGCCTTTACCCCGAGCCGTCTCGTTAAGAGGAGCGGCGGCGGTTCCCTCGAGGGCTTCAGCTCTGCCTGCGATTACCAGACAATCGCTTTTGCTAGCTCTGGCGTGGTTCTTTCCAGGGTTGGCACCTACGAAGGCGCTTTCGCCCTTTCCCGCGACACCGGTTATACCTTCAACGATATCTCGCATGGTAAACTTCATCGAGACGTGGATCAATGACCATGTCGTCAATGCCGCTACTGGCGTAGAACGCTATGTCGTCGCTTCCGGCAACTTATCGGCTACCGGTAACGCGACCTGCCGTCTTCTATTGGGACGGCACGTACTGGGAGAGAGTTCTCACTATCAAAAATATACATCCCGCGCCCATGAAACCGATTCTGGATTTGATAGTTACATTGCAGGAGCATCACCCAATAACTTCAACGTCCTTTATCTGGCCAATATGTCAACAGCCATGATTCGCTACACGGCTACCGCCGGTAGGCTTAACTGGCTAGAACGCACCTGCCCGACTCCTTTCACCAGTGGCTTGGCTGATATGGCAGTTCAGGACGATGCGACCCTCTGGGTAGCTACGCAGGTTTCCGGTATAGGCTGTGTAACCAGGCTTTCGGAAACCGGTAATATCTGGCCGACGGGTCCGCCTTACTTCAACGCGGTATTCGGAGGAGGAGTGGTCGCCCAACAAATTAGAACCCTAACCCTGGTTAGCCCGAACAACCTGGTCGCCGGCGGCGCCATCGGTGGCGTTGCTTATACTATGTTCGGCGGAGCGTTCTGGATGCCCATCATTCCTGCTGTTCCTGGCGACGGTACTGTTCATGCTACCGCTGCAAGCCTTAATAGTGGTGACATCATCTACGCTACTAATACCGGCTCCAGCGAGATCTGGATTTGGGTGATTGGCACCAGCCTTGGCTGGTCAAACGACCTCTATCCTGGGAGCACGGGTATGGCTGCGATGGGCCAGGTTGCACAAGACCTAGCAATATATAATGGTGCGATGTACTATGTCGCCTGCAACGCTACCCAATCATGGCTCGGCCGCGCTCTTATGCCCGCTCTTAACGTCCCCAACTCGAGTGAATGGGCATTCGATACAATCACGTATTACGGAACCGATCCCCAAGTCGAATCAGTGATGAGCTGGCAACCGGACGTCCTCAAATTCAGCGTTGATGCGGCTCTTGGTTCCGGCAATAAGCTATGGTTAACCGACGCTTCCGGTGCATTCCTCACTCCTACTCCCGCTCCGGATCAGATCATGTGCTTCACCGATACTCTGGTAACCTACATACCCACAATTACTTCTAAGGACGAAATAGTTGTCCAGGTTAACCGCGAGACTGGTGAGGCTTACAACGTCA
Organism: uncultured Chloroflexia bacterium; assembly: GCA_963759785.1. Taxonomy (GTDB): domain Bacteria; phylum Chloroflexota; class Dehalococcoidia; order Dehalococcoidales; family RBG-16-60-22; genus RBG-13-51-18. Next base: position 187,512 of record CAVXAM010000007.1, on the reverse strand, counting down.
CTGTTTCTTTTACTACTATTCCTTATACTGCTTATCAATTCCAGGTATTCTACGATAGGGCGTGCACTCACAAATACGGCAGTACTTACAGCACTGGCGTGATCTACAGCACACACAAAGACCTTGTAGTCGGACCGCACACTGGCTACAATTTCTTCCTCGGCTATCAGCCCGGCGAATCCTACTACTACAGAGTGCGCGTTTCCTACCCGTACTACTCTCCGTGGTCAGCTGTCCACTCACTTGACGTCCAGCCTATTAGGGCGCCGATACCCGAACTGTATTCACCGGCTAACGGCGGAACAGTTCCTTATCTGCGACCCGGCTTCTCCTGGACGCCAATGGGCTTCGTCAATGGCGGCAAGTACCACATTCAGATCGCTACCAGTGCTACCTTCGGGACTAGCAGCATCGTTGTCGATGAAATCATCGACGCGAGCACTGTTGACGGCGCTGGGTATGGCTTGAGCAAGGATCTGAAAGATGGCACGCAGTACTTCTGGCACGTCCAAGTAGTCGAACCTTATCCTGGCGACTGGTCGACAGTTGCCAACTTCTGGATAAAACTGGCTGCTGGACCGACACCGCCAGTCACCGTAACCCAGGCAGGACCTACTACAGTCATTCTTACGCAGACCAATCCGCCTGCAACTTCAGTTGTAGTAACTGCGCCTGTTTCCGAAAATGTAGTCAATCCTTCTTACATCTGGGCTATCATTATCATCGGCGCGGTCCTGGTAATTGCGGTAATCGTCCTGATCTTCAGAACTCGAAGAGTCTAAACTCAACTAGTGTCTGATTAGACGGACGACCTTCTTCGGAAGGACGAGAGCCCCGACATTAAGTCGGGGCTCTCTTTTTTTGTCTTTAATAATAGAAAAAGGAAACGTCTTAAAATTGCTCAAGACAAGGGGCCAAAAGCTGTACCGGGATTAACGCGCCTTTAGTCAGTGAGTTGACACCTTCTGGAATGCAAATCAGGCTATTAGCGCTGGCGATAGCCTGCAACCGACTCCTATTTTTATAAAGCCGCACGCTGTAATTACCCCTTTTATCGCGCGATAATATCGCATCTTTAAACTCCGTCCAAGCGGGGTGGCGGCCTTGAACATCTTCCATAAGTTTAGCCGGGACGGTTTGGAGGGGTGGGGTAGTATCCCCAGCCATGGATAGTAAACCGGGGAGAGCTAACTGCAGGAAAGCCATCTCGTTACTGGCGGGGCCGCCCGGAAGGCAAAAGACCGGTTTACCCTCCCAGATGCCAAAGGCGATACCCTTACCCGGACCCAGCCGCACATGATGGAATACCTCGCGCCAGCCTAATTTATCCAGCGCCCCGATAACGAGGTCACGCTCGCTGCCCCAGGCACCGCCGCTGGTAAGAATAACGTCGACATCCTTAAGATATTTCTTTAACTCACTTTTAATAGAGTCCTCGTTATCTTTGGTTATCGCCGCCAGGCAGGACATGCCAAAAGAAGCCAGCCAGGCTTCCATCGTTACCAGATTACTAGCATAAAGCTGACCGGGGTGGAGGTGGGAACCGGGGGCGACTACCTCATCGCCGACACCGATAATGGCTACTTTAGGCTTACGGAAAACGCTAACTTTATCGATGCCCGCGGCGGCGGCTAGTCCTAAATACCCCGGCAAAAGTCTCTCCCCTTTTTTAACGATAATCTCACCAGCCCGAACTTCGCCTCCAGCCTTAAGTACGTTGCGACCTTTCGCTGCGTCAGCTTTAACTAACACTTCGTTGGGGGAAATTTCTTCACAAAGCTCTATCGATACTACCGCTTCGGCGCCTTTAGGTATCGAAGCGCCGGAACATACTTTAACTGTACCGCCCCGCTTTACCTCCCCTTCATAATGGCTGCCGGCGTACATCGCGCCCGTAATTTTTAAACGCACCGGGTGTTGCGCAGAGGCTTTTTCAACATCCGCCGAAATAACGGCATAACCGTCCTTTAACGTTACATCGGATGTTGGATAACTCACTGAAGCGACGATGTCCACGGCGGCAATACGGTTGACGCCTAAAGCCAGCGGCAGTTCCTCAATTCCTACGGTTCTAACGCCAGGGGTGATAAGTTCAAAGGCTTGTCGATAACCGACGTAGTCCGTGCCTTCATCGATTTCGTTAATTTCTTTTTTAAAATCCATCATTTAAACAACCTTTATTTCTGCTACAAGTATATACTCCAGCGATTATCTTATTCAAATGAAATATTCTTTATAAAAAGATTTGACTTTAGCTTTATTCAAGAGTAAAATTCGCCATGTGTCAAATAAACATAACGACGTAAACGTGCGTTGTGCATTATCCATTACAATCATTTCCACGCTCCTGTTGAGCCTGGTAATGATTCACCCGGCGGTATCATTAGCCGCCACCCCGGTAGCGTTAAAATGGACAAAAGTGAACATCCCTACCGAAGGAGTGTTGGGGGGATGGGTATTAGCCAACGGTTCCGATATCCAGCACTTGACCACAGCGGTTGATGGTACGCTTTACGCCTACGTCAAAGGGCTTACTTACACTCTTTATAAATCAACCGATGGGGGATTAAGGTGGTCTTACATCGGCAACGTACAAGACGCGATAACTGGTATTGCGGTACCCCCTAACGATACAAAAATTATCTATTATGCCACGACAACGTCGGTGTATAAATCCAGTAATGGCGGTAAGAGCTTTACCGCGCTGCCGGATGTCCCGCTGGCAACCGGGGAAAATATAACATCAATTACAGTTACCTGGCTAAACGATTATATTGTTGCCATAGGCACAGCAGACGCGGGCAATGCTACCTATGGTGGTGTTTATACCTTGGATGAGAGCGATATTTTCCCTAGCTGGACGGATACCAACATCGGCAACTATGACGTTTACGGTTTGAGCTTTTGTCCTAATTACATCGTGAACAGACAAATCGTCGCTGTAACGAACAATGAAACCGATACCTTTGTATTTAATAAAACCGGGAATGCGGAATGGAACGCTTTTATAAGCCCCGCCGTTTTAGATAAAGATAATTCCGGTGTACCCACCAGCGTCTCCGCTAACGGGTCGGTAATCGCCTTTACTAACGACTACTACTCGATTATCAATAGTAACTTTTATGTCGGCATTAAGACGGGCAACGGTGAGGGCGACGTCTATAAAATAAGCTGTTCCAATGACGCTGAATATGCGATAGCGACCGACCTCAACTGCGGTAGCGTATACGGTATAACGAATATAGATATTGCTGGACTAACGGTATACAGCGAAGGATTAAACGTTATCTTACTGGCTGGTGCAACATCAAGCAATCAAATCTTTATCAGCAAGGATGGCGGCTTGTCCTGGATGAAAAGCAAGCATACACCTACCGGTGAATCAGATACCGAGATTTTAATGGCACCGGATTTCTTTTTATCAGGTGTAATATATGCCGCCACCAGCGGCGACAATAGCGCCCTATCAATCAGCCGCGATATAGGCTCAAGCTGGACTCAAATTAGTCTGATTGATACCGTAATCAACAATATCATTGATTTTGTGCCCTCCTCGGCAACCAGTGATGTTAACGCGTTGTTTATGATAACATCCGGCCCGGGGGAAAGCCTTTGGCGCAGTCTCAATGACGGCTCTAACTGGGAAAGAATTTTATACACCGATTCCTCAGGTTTGAATGGTTTGACTTTAGTTAACTTACCTCCGCAATATGGAACTGACTGCCAGATGGTATACGTCGCCGGGCAAAGTAACGGCTACCCGGTTATCTGGGTTTCCAAAGATAACGGTCAACATTTCCAGAGTCGATTCACTCATGCTCCTACCACCGGTGTTGATTTTACTATCGATGCCTGGACTATCGAGGATGAAAACACCTTTATCGCCAGTAGCTATGACGGCTCTGAAGGCATGATATACCGGACTACCGACGGCGGTTATAGCTATTCCCAGGACGTGCCGGTTGGTACTTTACCTCTTTGCTCATTAGCACTTTCACCAAATATCAATGAGGATGATACTATCCTGGCGGGGAATACTGGCGGCTGGATATATTGGTCCAACGATAACGGTTTTTCATTTCAACCTCTGCCAGCTAACGCTACTTCTCCTCCCCTCGACGGTGACATGTCTGTCGCTTTTGACCCCGAATTTAAAACGAACCATACTATCTACGCTGCCAGCGACACTGCTGGTAGCGGTATCTATCGTTTTATCATCGGCAGCAGCGAGGAATGGGAGAGTATCGATGATACACTACCCACCGGGGCTATAATTAACCGATTGACTTTTTCGGCTAACGGGGTGTTTTATGGCACCAACTCCGACCCTGATGGGGGCATGGAACGCTGCCTGAATCCTGACGCGATATCGGATGCGACATTTGAAACAGTAACTAATGGCTTAAGCAGCGGTGCGGTTTTGTCTGGATTATGGCAACGGGATAATCAGTTATGGTCGCTCGATAACCATAATATTTCCGACGTCAAATTAATGACTTTTAATGATACTTTGGTAATACCGCCCATCCAGACTTCACCGGAAAACGAAATATCCGGCATCGGCAGTTTGGTCGACCACACCGCCCGCAATATTATCATCGACTGGGACACTATAAGCGGTGTAACGAATTATGAATGGCAGTGCAGCTACGACAATGATTTTTCGACAATACCTACTGGTTTTAATGGTACAACCTCCGCTAGTTCCGTCCATCTACCGCCTTCAGAACCGGCCACCACCTATTACTGGCGTGTCCGCGACCGCGACCCCCTGTTAAGCCCCTGGTCGTTAAGGTTTTCTTTCACAACCTGCATGGATACCGAGGAAGTGAATCTGAAACCGGAGGTCCCTTCCCCCGGCGCTACAGACGTTTCGATTAAACCCGTCTTCGAGTGGACGGCTGTATTGGGGGTTAATGCTTATGAACTACTGGTAGCCACCGATGCTGATTTTGCACACCCGATTATCGTTAAAATAGATGAATATGCCCTCAAAACTAACGCCTGGAACTGCGACATTAACCTGGACTACAACACCGTATATTACTGGAAAATCAGGGCAACTACCACGAATACTAAAAGCGCCTGGAGTTCCGTCGGTATCTTTACTACGGAGACCGAATTTCCTGTAACATTACCAACGATAACGCCAACCATGACCGAGCTGTTATCGCAGAAACTTTTAACAGCTTTGTCCTCGCCAACAATCGCCCCCTCGACATCCCCACCACCCCCTTCAGCGCCGGCGCCATCTACTGCGGTAACCCTCCTTCCCGATATGCCCGCCTGGCTGATCTATATTCTCGCCGGGCTTTTTGCCGTAGTCTTACTGTCATTATTAATTGTCCTCGTGATTGTTATTAAAATCAGGAGCTAACAACCTCATTTGACTCATCTCCGCTAAAGCATTACACTTTTCCCAGAGACGTTATCAGGAGGGTTGACATGCCATTAGTAACGATTAAAATCATCGAAGGCAGGACGAAAGAACAAAAGAAGGGGATGGCTAAAGACGTTACCGATGCTATCGCGAAAAACATCGGCTGCCCGCCATCCGCCGTGCAGATTGATATTGTGGAAATGAAAGAGGATAACTTCGCCATGGGCGGGAAAATGTGGAGTGAAGGTCACTAATCGTTAGGGAGGACGCCTTGAAAGTATTAGGCATCATGGGCAGCCCTCGTATTAAGGGCAATACCGACCTGCTATTGGATGAAGCCCTGAAAGGGGCAGAGAGTCAAGGGGCGGAAACAGAAAAAATAATAGCGGACAGGCTTAAGATTACTCCCTGTAAGGAAATTTATCACTGCCTGATAGACGGTACCTGCCCGCTTAAAGACGATATGACAGATATCTATGCGACAATCCTCGCCGCTGATGCGGTGATAGTGGCGTCGCCCATCTTTTTCTACACCATCAGCCCTCAACTCATGGCGCTTATCAGCCGCTGTCAGGCGTTATGGTCGCGGAGGTACGTCTTAAAAAATCTGGATATTCCGGTCAAGCGGGGCGCTTTCATCGCCGTCGGTGCTACCAAAGGACAAAAACTCTTCGACGGACCCAAGCTGACGATTAAGTACTTCTTCCAGGCTATCAACGCCGAACTTAAAGAAGAGCTGCTCATCAGGAGCGTTGATAAAAAGGGTGAAATTAAAGACCACCCCGACTACCTCACCGCGGCTTTCGAACTGGGGAAAAGACTGGTTTCATAAAATCTGATTCTTTATCCGGAGGGAATCTAATGAAAATCACCAACGTAGAATGTATCCCCGTTTCGTATCCCTTCACCAAGCCGATTGTGATGTCCGGCGGTCCCGCTAAATGCGCCGACGCCGTTGTCCTTAAGATACATACCGACGAAGGCGTCACTGGCGTGGCCGAAAGCGGCGATACATCACTCTGGTACATGGGCGAGAGCCAGGACTCTATAATGTCCAATATCGTTAACGTTTTCGCGCCGCAAATTTTAATCGGCGAAGACCCATTCAACATTGAAAAAATCGTGGCGAGGATGGATAAAGCCGCCCGCGCTAATAACCAGTCTAAAGCCGTCGTTGATTACGCCCTGCACGACCTCATGGGCAGGGCATTGGGAGTACCTGTTTACAAACTGCTCGGGGGACTTTCTAATCCCAAAATTGCGCTGGCTTTCGTAATGTCTTCCGGCACCGCCGCCGAGGTTAGCGCAGAGGCGAAAAAGCTGGTTAAAGCCGGCTTTAAGGGACTTAAACTTAAGGTCGGCGCCCGAACGCCGGATGAAGATATCGAGCTGGTGGGGGCTTTAAGGGCGGCGGTGGGGAATAATATTAAGATAATGATTGACGCTAACGGCGGCTGGGTCTATCACCAGGCGCTATATGTATTACAGCGAGTGGCGAAATACGACGTCTATGTCGCCGAACAGCCGGTCCCCTGGTGGGATATCGACGGGCTGGCGAGACTGCGTCGCAAGGTAGATGTGCCGATTTTCCCTGACGAATCGGCTAAAGAGCTTAATGACCTCATAAAGATTATCGAGAAAGAAGCGGCGGACGGACTTTTCCTGAAAGTGCCTAAAGCCGGCGGTATTTTAAAGGCGCAAAAGTGGGTGGCTATCGCCCAGGCGGCGAACCTGCCGGTGATGTGCGGCTGCATGATAGATTCCGGTCTCGGCGCCGCCTGCACGGCGCAATTCTTAGCGGCGACGGAATGGATAGGTAAAATCGAGCAGGAAGCCATCGGACCGCTTAATCTTTATAATATTCCTGATACCGTCAGCACGCCGCTGAAGAACGACCTGGCGGTAAAAGTGCCGCGCTATGAAGGCGGTTTTCTCTATCCGCCCGACGGACCCGGCATCGGCGTCGAACTTAACGAAGACGCGGTGAAAAAGCTTGCTACCCCGGGTAAAAGTCCGGTAATAATCGGTAAATAATGGAGACGAATTTGACTATATCGCAAGAATCTACCGTCATCGAAAAATTAACCACTCATGCTCTGGATACTCGTTTCGAAAACATCGATAACTACACGCTGGAGGCTACTAAATACCGCATTATCGATACGCTGGGTTGCTTAATCGGCGGCGCGAAAGATGCCGGCAACCCGGAACTATTACGCCTTATCAAGGACACCGACGGCAAGAAAGAAGCGACCATCCTCGTCCATGGCGATAAAGCGCCGGTTGCCAGCGCCGCTTTTATTAACTGCATCATGGCGCGCTCTTTCGATTTCGAGCCGGTCAGTCCATTGTTTGAAGGTGTAAGCTGTCCCGGGCATATCAGCGGTACAACCGTACCGACTGCTTTTACGTTAGCCGAGATGTTTAACGCCTCCGGCAAAGAGTTAATCACTGCCCTGCTCGTTGGCGACGATATTGCCACCAGGTTATTAGCCGCCTCCGGTTTTGGCTTTTCGCTGGGTTGGGACGGTGTGGGGACAGTTAATACCTTTGGCGTGACGGCTATCGCAGGACGTTTTTATAAATTGAATAGATTGCAGCTGCGAAACGCCTTAGGTATCGCCTTAAACCAGATTGGCACTACCTTCCAATCGTTCTGGGATGGCACGACTTCTTTTAAGCTACCGCAGGGATTAGCCGCGAGAGGCGGTATAACGTCAGTTCAATTAGCCAACGCCGGCTGGACGGGACCGGAGGACGCTCTTTTTGGCAAGTTCGGCTATTATAAGATGTTTACTAACGGCTGCTATAAGCCGGAAGCTTTAACTAAAGACCTTGGCACGAAATTCTATTACGACGCCACGATTAAACCTTATCCTTGCTGCCGTATCACCCACGCGGCGATTGACTGCGCTTTAACGTTGATAAAGAAATACAACATTAAAGCCGATATGATTGAATCGGTCAACCTGGATACCGCGCCGGGCGGCATCGAGCATGTTGTCGGATATCCATTTAAGATTGGACCCTTCCCTCACGGTAACGCCGCTTTTAGCTACGAATACACGATAGCCACGGCGTTTTTATACGGCGGCGTCAGGCCGGAGCATATGACCGAGCCGGCGATAAAACACCCTGCCGTAGCGGAGTTTATCAAGAAAATAAAACTTAATGACGTCGACGATATTGAGTTCGAAAAAGCGCGGATGATGATTACGCTTAAAGACGGCAACAAGCTGGTCGAGACCATAACCCAGGTTAAAGGCGACCCGATTTATAATCCCATGACTCACGAAGATATTATCGCCAAGTTCTGGATAAACGTCGATTTCTCGAAGACAATAAAAAGAAAACAAGCCAAGCAGCTGCTGGATAAGCTGTTGCACCTGGAAAAAGTCGACAGCGTCAGGAAACTGGTATCGCTATTAGTAGCTTAAAGCCTCTGCACCAGCTCAATTAAAACATTCTCGGCGGCGGAGGGGTGGACGAAGGCTATTTTTGCCCCTGGCATCGATATCGGCTCTTCATTCTGGAGTTTTCTGCCCTGTGCTTTTAGTGCTTTCATCTCTTTTACGATATCGTCGGTAACGAAGGACACATGATGTAGTCCTCCCCCTTTTTCCTCCAGGAATTTCGAAAAACTATTCCCCGGCTTTAAGGGGGCGAATAACTCCAGGCGAATATCGCCTAAAGCCATCATCACCGAAATGAATTCGCCGCCCGGACCTTCCCTCTTCTCCATCATTTTAAAGCCGAACATATCGGCGTAAGATTTGGCGGCTTTATCAACATCCTTAACAACAACGGCTATATGGTCGATTTTCTTTAACATAGGTAACTCTCCTTTTAATCGTCATTCCCGCGAAAGCGGGAATCCAGGGGTGGGGAGAGGGAATTTTTCTCTACCCTTCCCCGAGATTCTTCGGTCGCTTCGCTCCCTCAGAATGACAGCCACTTTTAAAACGGAAATATCGCCGGTAAATCGTGTTCCTTATTCTTGGTTAGTGTCGAGGGCATCGTTTCCACCAGCTCTTCGACAGTAAAGCGTCCGTCCTTCCAGAGCACCTGCTCTAGCGGCGGCGGGTCGACGAAGATGCCAATATGTCCGTGCCAGACCTCGAAGACGCAGCCGTTAATGTTATCGGCTTTTTCCGTGGCTAAATACACGACTAACGAAGCGACGTCTTCCGGCTGGTTAAGCTCCAGCATCTGCTTAAGTCGCCGCTCTGCCAGTTCGGCACCCCACATTTTTACCCACGCCTCCCGGAGTCCCTTCTCTTTAAGCATCTCTATGAAACCCCTGGTGCCGGCCACGGGACGTATCACGTTACAGGTTACGCCATAACGCTGCATATCCCGCGCTACCGTACGTGTCAGCCCCACGATACCTTCTTTGGCGGCGCTGTAATTAGCCTGCCCCATATTGCCTAAACCGGCGTGGGAGGAGGTGTTAATAATGCGTCCGTAGTTCTGCTGCTTCATTATCCTGCAAGCGGCGCGGGTGCAGTAAAAAGTGCCGCTTAAGTTTACTTTTAATACCGACTCCCACTCTTCGTCGGTGGTGTTATATATCATGCGATCGCGGTTGAAGCCAGCGTTATTTACTAAAATATCAATGCGCCCAAAGCTATCGACGGCGGTTTTAATGATGCTTTCCGCCCCTTCGACTACAGCGACGCTGGCATAGCTGGCGACAGCCTGTCCGCCGGCTTTTTTTATCTCGGCGACAACTTCATCGGCCGGACCTCTGGAGATACCACTGCCGTCGGTAGCCGCCCCCAGGTCATTGACCACCACTTTAGCGCCTTGTCTCGCCAATTCTAACGCTTCGGCGCGTCCCAGCCCTTTACCCGCCCCGGTAACTACCGCTACTTTTCCCTTTAATAAATCGCCCATACTATATCCTCCTACGCGATAACCTGTTTTTCCTTTAGAGCAGTTATCTCGTCCCAGCTTAAGCCGAGAACCTCGGTAAGGATTTCCTCCGTATGTTGCCCGAACTCGGGGGCGGTGTTACGGATAGTGATAGGGGTTTTGCTGAACTGCCAGGGGGGCGTGATAACCTTTAATTTCTTCCCAGCCGGGTGGTCGATTTCTCGGTAATATTCGGCTGCCCACGCCGATGGGTCGTTAGCGACTTCCCCGGGGGTTCTCACCGTCGTCCAGATGATATTTTCTTTAGCCAGCCTTTCCGTCCATTCTTTTTGGGTTTTGGTTTTAAAAATCTTATCGAGAATTTTAATGAGAGGCACGTTGTTTTTCATACGCAATTCGTGGGTGGCATAAAGGGGGTCGTGCTCTAACTCTCCCAGCTCCAATGCTTTACAAACGCCTTCCCAGTACCTATCGCCCTGGATGCAGGCTAGCTGAATCCAGCGTCCGTCCGAACATTCGTAGCTGTTAAAAATCGGATTGCTCTGGTTCAGACGCGAAATGCGTCCGTACTCCAGACCGGTGGCTAAAACAGAGGAAAGCACAATGCCCATCGACCATATCCCCCCGCCCAGTAAAGACACGCAGACCTCCTGACCCTCGCCAGTACGCTCGCGGTGAAAGAGCGCCATCATTATCGCGCAGGCGGCATACATACCGGTGGTATTATCGCCGAAGCCCGGCACCTGGAAAGGCAAAGACGTGCCCGGCTCGCCTAAACAAGACATGACGCCGCTCCGCGCCCAGTAGCCGACGAAGTCGTAAGCACCGGTGTCTTTTTCGGGACCGTGGAGTCCGTAGCCGGAGAGATGCGTATAGATAATTTTCGGATTCAACTTCGAAATATCTTTATATTCCAGTTTTAAGTCTTTAAGCGCGTGGGGACGGAAGTTGCAGACGAAAACGTCCGACTTTTCGACCAGTTTATATAAAATATCGCGTCCCTCTTTCTTTTTCAGGTCGAGGGTGATGCCTTTTTTGTTCATGTTATAAAACTCGAGGACGTAGTTAATATCGTAAATCGGTACATTGCCGCTGATTTTTAAAATCCCGCGCGTCTGGTCGCCGCCCTGGGTGCGCTCCACCTTAATGACCTCGGCGCCCATATCTGCCAGGATGCGGCAAGTAACAGGAGCCAGTCCCGCCTCGCTGACATCGAGGACGCGGATACCTTCTAGAGCCATTTTCATATCAACTACCTCCTAGTTACATTGTCATTCTGAAGGAGTGAAACGACTGAAGAATCCGTTGTTTAAGTGATACGAACGGATTCTTCGCTTCGCTCAGAATGACAATAGTCGTTATTTCTCGTTCCCCACGATAAAGCAGGAGCAAACGCCCGTTCCGGCATTGCCGCCGAGGTTATGTGTCAAACCCAGGCGTGGATTTTTTACCTGCCGAGGACCCGCCTTGCCCTGCAGCTGCTTATAAACCTCGTACATCATCCTTAAGCCGCTGGCGCCGAGGGGATGCCCGAAGCACTTAAGTCCGCCGTCGGTGTTTATCGGCAGCTCGCCTTTAAGGGTGAATGTTCCAGCTTCGATATCTTCCGGCGCGTGTCCGCGAGGACTAAAGCCGAGGTCTTCGTAGACAATCATCTCGTGGATGCTAAAGCAGTCGTGCACCTCGGCGCAGCTGATTTCTTTGCGGGGATTTTTCACGCCGGCTTCGGCGTAAGCCAATTTGGAGCCGCGGACATTTTCTTCCATGTGCGTGAAATCGTAGTCCGACATCATCGCCCCCTGGCGGGCACCAACTATAACCTGTAAAGCTTTAATATAAATGGGGTCGGGGCGGAATTTTTTCGCCATATCGGCGCGGGTAACTATCGCCACTGCCGCCCCATCGCTAACACCGCAGCAATCATAAAGTCCTAAGGGCCAGGCGATAATCGGCGCATTCACCACCTGTTCTATTGTCAATTCGTTCTGGAAATGCGCTTTAGGATTCAGACTGCCGTTATGGTGGTTTTTCACGGCGATTTGTGCCAAAATCCTTTTACCGTCTTCAGGCTTGATTTTATAATCGTTAAAATATCGCGTCGCCAGGTAAGCGAAAGATGCCGGAGCGCTGTAGCCGGGACCGATACCCGAACTGCCGTCCTGATTATCGCCGACAACGCTGGGACCTTTGACGCCCGTCGTGCCGGCGTCCTTTAGCTTTTCTACCCCTACCGCCATAGCGATATCACAAACACCGGCGGCGACGGCGTAGCTCGCCGCCCTTAGAGCCTCCGAGCCCGTGGCGCACATGTTTTCGACGCGCGTCATAGGGATGTATTGTAATTGCAGCGGCGAAAGGGTAATCGCCGAAAGACCGGAAAATACCGTGCCTACCCAGGCCGCCTGGATATCTTTAGGCTCGATGCCGGCGTCCTCAAAAGCCTCGTAGGCGGCTTCGACAATCAGGTCTTCCACCCCTTTATCCCACCGCTCCCCGAATTTAGAGCAGCCCATACCCACGATAGCTACTTTATCTTTAATTCCGTCCATTTACGTTCCTCCTGTTATTTAGTCATTCTGAACGTAGTGAAGAATCCGTTTCTTTTACAATTCCGACGGATTCTTCGGTCGTTTCACTCCCTCAGAATGACAGGTAAATCATCAATCAACCGGTTTCGCTTTCCAGAAATAGTTATGGATGCCGCGGCTGGTAAACATCTTGCGGAAAGTCATTTCGACAGTCAACCCGACTTTTAATTTATTGATATCACAGTCGGTTAGTTCACAGATAAGCCTGCCCCCGCCCTCGAAATCGATAACTCCGTTAACGCCGGGCGGATTAAGCGTCGGCATCAGCTGGTCGACGGAAAAGGTGAACAACTTCGCTTTTTTATCGGAAAACTTGTATGGCTCGAACTGGTCTTTAGCCTGGCATTTGACGCAAACGCGTGCGGTTTGCCCGATCTGGTTCATCTGCGGCTGGCCGCATTTTTTACATCTGACGCCGGTGAGGGACATGATGATTTTTCGCTGGCGCCAGCGGGTCTGCAGCGATATCGGCGACCTTTCCGGCAGCGTCGAAACCTCGATTGGCACCAGACCCCGCCAGGTGAGGTACTGTCCGTAGTTGATAACGGTTTTCCCCTCTAACTTATTTGAGATAACGGGATTTTTCTGAAATTTCGTAATTTCGTCAGTGACGCGGAGGCTAAAGACATCGGCGCCGTCGCCGTGGCCCGCGAAGAGGAGACGGTCGCCCGGTTTAGCTTTTTCCAGGGCTGCCGCCAGCATTAAAAACGCCGCCGCCGTGCCGGTGTTCCCGATAGCGTTATAAAGCGGGTCCTGCACCTGCGCTTTATCCAATTTCAGTATTCTGGCTAAAGCCGCGTGCTGACGGACGTCGGAGGCGTAATAAATAACACTCGCAAAATCGTTTAATTTTAGCTTGGACTTTTTAAGCAGTCCCTCGATGGCTGACTGCATCGTCGGCAGGTAGCCGACTTCATCGATAAAGCGTCCTTCGGCGGAACGCGGGAATTTATCATCGTCGGTGCGCCAGATATCAGTAAAATCGCTGGATAACGAATAACTGTTCTCAATCTCGGCGATGACTTTTTCCTTACCTATAATAAAAGCCGCTGCTCCATCACCTAATGTTTGTTCTAATGCGCCTTTAACCGCGGCTTGACGCGTATCCGCCGCGACGACCATTACCTTTTTTGCCGAGCCTGACTTAACTGCATCAATAGCCGCTTTCAAAGCTGCCGTACTCGCCCTTAATGAATTCGTATAATCGGCGGTATGGCACTCCGGATTAAGGTCAGCCACGCTCGCTACCATCGCCGCCGATGATTTTTCACGGTAAGGCGCGGTAGTCGTCGCCAGGAATAGTCCATCTGTATTAGCCCCGCCCCTATTCAAACAGTCCAGTGCCGCTGCAACTGCCAACGTAACAGTGTCTTCATCATATCCCGCTACGGCTTTAGCGCCACTTCCACCCCTTCCGCCCCATATCTTACCGATTTCCTCCCGAGTAAGCCGGTAGACGGGAAGATAAGCCCCAATCGATGTTATACCTGCCATAGCCCTGTTTTTCCTTTCTATCAGCGTGCCTTTTTAACCAACATTTTAATCTGGGTAAAGTTGAATTTTAGTTGAATAGAGAGACTCGACCCAAGCGTATTTGTTACAAGAATATCTTATGCTGTGGCACAGGTAGTGTCAAATAACAGCCAGTGCTAAATAAATCGCTCGAAACGGTCTTTTTTCGCCTTGCAGATAGGGCAAACTTCCGGGGGACTATCCCGGGCGCAAAGATAGCCGCAGACCTTGCACCGCCAGACCGGCAGCGGGAGTGACGAAAGCGACGTTTTAGGCGTTTCCGCCTTTTTTAACTGCCGCTTGCCGGGCGGGGGGCGGCGTTCGGGAATCGAGCCTATTTTCACTTTACCCTCCGCCACACCGCGTGACACATATAGACTGCAATAACACGCGTTATAATCGTCAAGGTCGGGGTCGCGGTAATCGCAGGGGCAAATGATATCCAGGTCCTCATTTTTAATGCCTGAAGCTAATCTGCACGGACAAGCGGGGTAGCCATAGCGCTTTTCGTTCACCAGCAGACCCTTTATTAACTCACGGGTCATCGCTGTATCAGGATTCAGATTATAGCCGGCGGATACTGCTTCGGAATGCAGTTTTTGGTAGAGTTTATCGATTTCTAGTTCTGAAATGTCGGTCGACCCATTCATTAACCTAAAACCTCCCGGATATCATCCTCTTTAAAACCGATAATACACTTACTGGAATTAATCACCAAAGTCGGGAAGTTGCAGGCAGGATTATATTTCATGATTTCTTTAACCACGGCGTCCTGTTCCGCTCCTTTAAGCAGGTCGACGTCGATATAGTCGTACTCCGCCGTCAGCTCGTTAAGCAGGGCTTTAGTCTTTTTACACCAGCCGCAGGTGCTTAAGGCGTAAAGCATCACTTTACCCTTATTTTTACCGGCAACATGGTTAATCGTCATCGTATAACCCTCCTTTGCCCCTCGCTATTTCCATTCTAGCACAACTCGATAAAAACGCATTGATTTCTGGAAAATAAATAGTATATAATATATACTATATAGTATTTAAACTATATATATTCTATACTAACTCCGCCCTATTTTTACGAGGAGGGACACCATGAAGCGCGATGAGATACAGGGAAGAGTTACTTTAGATTTACTATCGGTGCCGCCGCTAATTTTCCGGCTGGTACGCCAAAGGGTGTTGACGACGACGCTGGCAGATTCCAACCCGGATATCAAGCTGCTGCATGTTGAAATCATGCACGTGCTTAAGGATGAGGGAACGATGCATCCCGCTAAAATCGGCGAAAAATTACTCATCGCTAAAGCCCAGATGACTCATCTTATCGACAAACTCTTTGAGCTGGGTTTTGTTAAAAGAGAAATGTGCGCCGACGACCGGCGTACCCTCAATATTTCGCTGACGGAAAAGGGACGTAAAGCCCTAGAAGAGCAGGATGAAGTAGTAATCAACGCGATGAACGCTAACATGACTTCGCTCGCGGATTCGGAATTGGAATCATTATCGAACTCATTACGCAGCCTGCGGGATATTTTATTTAGGTTACTATAATCCAAAAAGTATCTATCTCTGTTTAACTAGAAAAAATGAACCACTGATATGGCAAAACAAACCTTTAATTCTAACATACTCGATACCGAACACGTCGGGCGGCTGTTATTTAAACTAACGATGCCGGCGTTTTTCGGGATGTTCGTCCAGACGCTTTATAACGTCGTTAACACGATATTCATCGGCCATACAGTAAACGGCGAGATAGCTATCGCCGGTCTTTCCATCGTTTTCCCGATACAGATGCTTTTCATGGGCGTGGGGATGATGGTAGGCATGGGCGGAACATCACTCATCTCTCGCTTCATCGGGTCGAGGCAAATTGAACGGGCGGAACGCACGCTAGGCAATGGCATTACCTGTATTATCATCATATCGGTGCTGTTAACAGCTATCCTGCTGCCGAATATCGACCGCTTTCTGCGGCTGATTGGCGCTTCGGACGCGGTGCTTCCTTATGCCCGCGAGTACCTGGTCATCATCGTCAGCGGCACGGTTTTCAATCTCATCGGTATGGCTCTACTGAACTTCGTGAGGGCCGAAGGTAACGCGCGTGCGGCCATGATTGCCAACATACTGGGCGCTGGACTGAACATCATTCTCGACTGGATATTTATCATCCACTTCAACATGAGCGTCAGAGGGGCGGCCCTAGGAACAGTTATTGCCCAAATAGTAGTACTGATATATCTAAGCTATTACTACCTTTCGAAGAATAGCTACCTTCAGTTCCATCCGAAGAACATGCGGCTGGATGCCAGTATCTTGAAATCGATGTTTTCTATCGGCGTTTCTTCGTTCGTGCAGACAGTTGCCAGCAGTATCTCCGCCATGTTCCTGCTTAGAGAAGTAGTCTTCTACGGCGGCGATATTTACCTTTCTGCCTTCGGCATTATCCAGCGCGTGATGATGTTCGCCACGATGCCGGCGATGGTCACCGGTCAAGGCGTACAGCCTATCCTCGGCTTTAACTATGGTGCCAAACGCTATAAACTTGCCCTGAAAGCCTTAAAAATAGCTGCGATTGCCTCAACATCATTCAGCGTAATTGCGTTCTCCATACTATATTTCATCCCCGGTTCGATTATTATGATTTTTAATACCGACCCGGCATTGGTAGAAGCCGGGATCCATGCCTCGCACTTGGTCTTCTGGAGCATGCCGTTGATGGGTCTGGTGATGGTAGGCTCGACGTCCTTCATGTCCATCGGCAAAGCCGTGCAGGCATTCATTACCGCAATCGCCCGACCGGCTTTATTCCTGATTCCTGCGGTGCTGGTCCTGCCTAAATTTTTCGAACTTAATGGCGTTTTCCTCTCCTTCCCAACCTCCGATGCGCTGACCCTTATCCTGACGATTATACTTATTATCCCTGTTATCCGGGAGTTTCAACGTAACGCTACTTTAGAAAACCAACCGGCGTATCAACTGGCTGGAAATATTCCGCCGATTGACCGCAAACCTAGATAATTAATATGCAAAGTCAAGGCCACAACGTACTGGACACGAATAAAATCGGCCGGCTTTTATTTAAGCTGACGACGCCGATGTTCTTCGGCATGCTGGTTCAGAATATCTATAACATCGTTGACACCATCTTTGTCGGCCATTACGTCGGGTCGGAAGGCATCGCCGCGCTTTCTATCGTTTTCCCGATACAAATGCTGACGATGGGCGTAGGTAACATGGTGGGTATCGGTGGCGGTTCATTAATTTCACGGCTTATCGGCGGCGGCGACCATCGCCGGGCGGAACGGGCTTTAGCCAACAGTATTTGTTTCAGCCTGATATTTTCCGTGGTATTAACATTAGCTATTCTCCCCGGACTAAACTTCTGGCTCACACTTATCGGCGCATCGGATAAAGTCCTGCCGCTGGCAAGCAGCTACCTTACCATTATTTTCGCGGCGACGATTATTTACGTTACCAACAACGTTCTCCTGATGCTGGTGCGCGCCGAAGGCAATACCCGGGTGGCGATGATATCGCTGATACTACAATCTGTGCTAAACATCGCCCTGGATGCGATATTCATGATACCGCTGGGGATGGGAATGCAGGGCGCCGCGCTGGCGTTAGTAATATCGCAGGCTGTCTCGATGGCATATATCTTAAGCTATTACTTTACCGGCAGCAGTTATTTGAAATTCCGCTGGAGTAATTTTAAGCCGGACATAAAAATTGTCAAAGATATCTTTGCTATCGGTGTGACACAGCTCGCCCAGACGGTTGCAATGACAATTTCCGCGATGTTTTTCATCAGAATGGCGGTTAATTACGGCGGCGATATCGCCCTGGCGGCGTTCGGTATCATCCAGCGTATCATGCTCTTTTCTTCGATGCCGGGCATGGTGCTCGGGCAGGCGATGCAGCCGATACTGGGCTATAATTACGGCGCTAAGCACTATAAACTAGCGTTAAGAGTAATCTTCCTCGCTTCAGCCGCCACTACGGCATTTAGTCTCGCGGCTTTTACCGTCCTGATGCTCGTTCCGGAACCGATTATCAGGATTTTTACCAGCGATAACGTCCTGGTTGAAGAAGGCATCGTTGCAGTGAGGCATATCTTTAGCGTGCTGCCTTTATTCAGTCTGTTTAACGTCGGGCAGCTGGTCTTCCCCTCCATCGGCAAGGTCTGGGAGTCTTTCATCATTGCTATCGCACGGCCGGCGATATTCCTGATTCCATTGGTATTGATACTGCCCCATTTCTGGCAGATGAACGGCGTCTGGCTAGCTTTCCCCGGCTCCGATACGCTGGGCTTCCTGCTGGTGGCAGCTCTACTAATACCATTAATCATAAAATTCAGGAAACTTGATGCTACTAAAAATGTAGTCGCCGGGGTTGCACAATAAGCTGAAGATGTTTTAATATTAGTAGAACCTTTGTTCAAGTGGTGGCAAACGAACTTATGGAAAAAACTTCAACCAACACGATTAATTGGCTTCTGGAACCCGCCGATAGCGGCGTCAGGCACCTCGCCCTGCGCGACCTGGTACAAGCGGATAAAGCAGAACTAAATGCGGCAAAAATTAAAGCCCATAAAGAAGGACCTATCGCCACAGTCCTTGAGAATATGAACCCGGAAGGCTATTGGGCTAGACCAGGAGCCGGGTACAATCCAAAATACATCGCGACAGTATGGTCGATAATTTTACTGGCGCAGCTCGGCGCTTCTATAGACATGGATAAACGCATCTCCACCGCCTGCGCTTATGTCCTCGACCATAGCCTTACAAAAAACGGACAATTTTCCGCCACCGGCGCCCCATCAGGAACGTTAGACTGTTTGCAGGGGAATCTCTGTTATTCCCTTTTAGTGATGGGATGCACTGACCCGCGACTTGATAAAGCTTATGAATATATGGCACGGAGTGTTACCGGCGAAGGCGTTGCTCCAGCTCCAGGAAAAAATGCCCCTCTACGCTACTATGCTGGTAAAAGCGGCCCGCTTTTTGCCTGCAGCGGTACTTATAATAAGCCCTGCGCCTGGGGGGCGGTAGACGTTATGCTGGCATTCGGCAAACTACCTAAAGAAAAAAGGACGCCTTTAATAAACAGAGCCATTAAAGCAGGGGTGGATTTTCTTTTCAGCAAAGACCCCGCTACCGCCGATTATCCCCGAGGTTTTCCTCAAACACCAGATGGTAAACCAAGCGGCAACTGGTGGAAGTTCGGCTTCCCCAATTTTTACGTTTCTGATATCCTGCAAATTGCCCAAGCGCTGGTAACTCTCGGCTACGGTAAAGACCCGCGGCTGGTGAATACTTTACAGCTAATCCGCGATAAACAGGATGACCAGGGGCGCTGGCCGCTGGAATACGACTATACCGATAAAACCTGGGTCAATTTTGGACCCAAAAAACAACCTAACAAATGGGTCACTTTACGTGCTTTGCGCGTGCTTCATGCGGTCTAATACATAAAGAAAGGGTTTTTAATGAATCATCACCCCAAATTTACGCCCGAATACGCTCAAAAATCCCTGGAGATTCTTGAAACATCGCTAAAAAAGTTGAGCGCCTATCGCTCCTGGCGGGCTTACGACCCCGGTTCGAATAATTCTGTCGATTCCCGCTATGCTGCTTTACCGGTACTTACCAAGACTGAAATCCGCGAACACTTCCCTAAAGGATTCGTGCCCGCCGAAAAAGATATCAATGCCGGCCTCGAATCCGGCGAAATCCATTTCGTTAGTACCAGCGGCACCAGCGACGCTTTCAGGGTAACCAATATCTGGAACCAACAGTGGTGGGACGCTTCGGAAAGAGCCTCGTGGAAACTGAATTCCTACGCATCAAATTTCGCCACCGGTGACCATCCGGAAGTGATTTTAGCTAATGCTCGTAACGTAGGCACTATATCGGATGAAGTTGACCTGCCATTAGAAAAAAGACGCCTTTCACGTTTCCTCTACCTTAACGAAAAGACCGATCCCTCGCGCTGGACGCCGGCGATAATGGAGCGGATGCTACGCGAGTTGGATATCTTCAAACCGGTAGTGTTGGAGTCTAACCCATCGCTGCTGGCTAAGCTCTGCCGCTATGCCGCCGCCCAAAAGAAAAAAGTGTTCCAGCCGGAGTTAATCACTTTTACCTATGAATATCCTTCGAAACTGCACTATAAGCAGATTCGCAGCGTTTTCAAATCAGCACTCGCCAGTTCTTACGGCAGCACCGAGACCGGTTATGTTTTTATGCAGTGCGAGGCTGGTAAGTTCCACCAGAACAGCGAATATTGCCGCGTTGATTTTCAGCCGTTGAAGCGGGAACACGGCGGACCCGATATCAGCCGAGTGCTGGTGACCACCTTTAATAATCCCTGGTATTATATGCTACGATTCGACGTCGGCGATTTCGCTCATATCGATAAAGAGCAAAAGTGCTCCTGCGGCCGAGATAGTGGTTTTATCGTCGATACCATCGAGGGGCGGTGGACTAATGTTACCCTAACCTGCGACGGCAAGCTGGTTACCCTCCGCCGTCTTGACGACACCTTAAGCGCACTTAATAATATCGATGAATATCGTTTAGAGCAATCAGCGCCCGGCACCTATAATCTCTATCTTGCCAGCCAGCGCCAGGATAAAGATAAATTAACCAAAGAGGCGACGGAAACATTACGCGTTATTTATGGAGATAAAGCGTCGATATCCGTCGTTTACCAGGATTTCCTTTCGCCGGAGGACTCGGGTAAATATTGTCTGGCGAAAATGCTTTTCCCGCTCAATATCGTTAATTATCTGGACACGAAATAGCCGACCTTATAAAATATTCAGCAGGACGTTTTGAAAATGCCACAGAATATAAAACCGGTATTTCTTTTAGCGGGGGGAAGGCATAACCGCGGTAAAGGGGCGGATTCCTTATTGCAGGCGGTGTTTAAGGAATACGGTATAAAAAACCCGACCGTAGCCTATAGCGGCGCCGCCAGCGGTGATGACCACGGTTTCTTCAACTTTATCGCCTCGGAAATTACCGACGGAGGGGCGGATAAAGTAGTCCATGCCATCATCGCGCCGCCGGGGGCTGACCTGAAAAAAGCCAGGTCTATTTTAGAATCCGCCGATATCGTCTTTATCAGCGGCGGCGACGTCGAAGCCGGTATGGAAATCCTGCAGGAAAAGAAGATGATTGACTTTTTAACCGACCTTTACCGGCAGGGTAAGCCGTTCTTCGGCATCTCCGCCGGCGCCCTTATGCTGGCAGATAAATGGGTACGCTGGCTCGACCCTAACGACGATAGTTCCGCCGAGCTTTTCAACTGCCTGGGCTTTGCGCCGGTTATTTGCGATGCCCACGATGAACAGGCTGGCTGGGAGGAATTACAGACAGCTTTGATATTGGAAAAGGACGGTGCAAGAGGTTACGGGCTGGCTGCTGGTTCGGCGATTAAAGTGACGCCCGACGGTAAGGTGGGGCTGGTGGGGGGTACTGTATATCAATACATTCACCGGGGCAATCAAGTAGTCAGAATTGAAGACGTGCAGCCGTTCAGTCAAGGATAATGTTGATAAGGGATTTTTCCTGTACGCTAGGGTTTTCTTAAGAAGTTCCCACTCGCAGAGCCACGATTGAAAGGACGATGAAAATAACGGCAAGGACGATAGTAAACTGGAAGAGGGTTTTTTCCAAGCCCCGCTTGGTACGATAGACCGTATCCGCCTGACCGAAAATACCACCCAATCCGCCGCCTTTCACCTGTAATAAACAGACCGCGGTTAAAGATACAGCAACGACTATTTGCGCGATATATAAATAAGTTACCATTATTCTTTTACCACCCCTTATTATACTTCAGCCAGCTTCTGTTTTAAAACCTCATTCACAATCTGCGGATTAGCCCGCCCTTTGCTTGCCTTCATCACCTGCCCGACCAGAAACTTGAAAGCTGCCTCTTTCCCGTCTTTATAGTCGGCGACAGGCTGCACATTTGATTTTATCACTTCAGCGACTATTTTCTCAAGCTCGCCGGTATCGCTAATCTGGCTGACGCCGCGTTTATTAATAATTTCCGCTGCGCTTTGGCCGGTTTTAAACATCTCTTCTAGAACGGATTTTGCGGTTGCGGCGTTGATGGCGCTATGCGAGCTTAATATCAGATTCGCAAGCATCTCGGGACTGACCTTTTTACTGAAGGTTTCAATGTCGATATTATCGGCGTTAATGATACGGTTCACCTCACCCAGGAGCCAGTTGCCAACCTCTTTAGGCGATACATCTTTAGTGACCTTGACACCCTCTTCAAAGTAGTCCGCCATTGCTTTAGAACTCGTGAGTAAATTAGCATCATAACTTGGCAGGTTATATTCGTTAACGAATCTATCGCGGCGGGCTTCCGGCATTTCGGGGAGCTTTTGACGCAACCCCTCCACCCAATCCCGACCGATGGTTACCGGCGGGAGGTCGGGCTCGGGGAAGTAGCGGTAGTCATGGGCATACTCCTTAGTACGCTGCGAGACGGTTTTACCTTCGGCTTCTACCCAGCCTCGGGTTTCCTGGATGAGTTTTTTACCTTCTGCAATGGCTTTACGCTGGCGTTTGGCTTCGTATTCCATCGCCAGATAGACCGCTTTAAAGCTGTTCATGTTTTTAACTTCGACCTTAGGACCCAACTCTTTAGAGCCCTCCGGACGGATGCTGATATTGGCGTCGCAGCGGAAGCTGCCTTCTTCCATATTGCCGTTAGAAACGCCGAGGTATTGCAGGATACTGCGCAGCTTGATGAGAAACTGGCGCGCTTCTTCCCCCGAATGCATGTCCGGCTCGCTGACGATTTCCATTAACGGTACGCCGGAGCGGTTAACGTCCACCAGGCTATAGTCCTCGCCGGTGGGCTCGGAGCGGTGTAAAAGTCTGGCGGTATCTTCTTCCAGATGGATGTGGTTGATACCGATGCGTTTCGTCGTGCCATCGACTTCGATGGTAATATAGCCTTGCTTGCCGATAGGCTGGTAACTCTGCGAAATCTGGTAGCCCTTCATCAGGTCGGGGTAAGAGTAATTTTTTCGGTCGAAATTCGTTAAGTCTGAAACCGGGCAGTTGAGCGCTAGCGCGGTCATCATCGTGTATTCGACCGCCTGTTTATTGATAACCGGGAGGACGCCGGGCAGACCCAGACAGATCGGGCAAACGTGGGTGTTGGGCGGTGTATTAGCATAGTCCGTACTGCAGGAGCAGTACATCTTGCTCTTGGTTGAAAGCTGGGCATGAGTTTCCAGCCCGATGACCGTTTCGTAGTCCATAGTTAATACTGCCTAAAAAGACATATAAAGTATAACTTAATCCAGTGAGAGGGGCAAGAATATGGCGAACAACATTAAATATGTTATAATTTTTACGTCAGACGGGGCCGTAGTTCACTCGGGAGAACGTCGCGTTTGCATCGCGAAGGTAGGGGGTTCGAATCCCCCCGGCTCCACCAGGGGTATCAATAGGCAGAACTCCTATGGATTGTGCCCTCTTTCCATCCGGCGGCATAGGTAAACGATACTGGATTTTAGCTTTATCTTCATTGATAATCACCTTTTTTACAAAAGAACGTAGAAAGGCTTTACTCTGGACAAAATCTGCTTCTTCCAAGAGATTTCGCAAATCTTGAGCATAAGCCTTGACCGTCTCCAATTCCACGTGTTGAACTCCCTCCACCACCATATCTGCTTCCACTTGAACTCTGGCTTTCATTAGTTCATCCTGGTGGACTTTCTGTTGCTTGAGGCGGGGAGACAGATCATCCAGGCTCAGTTTGCCTGTTTCAAGGGCATCATAGAGTTTGGATAACCGGGCTCTAACATCACTCAACTCCGCATCAATAGCAGCTAACTTATCTTTAAGCAAACTTTGTGCCGAGTCTAATTCCTCATTCACTAGTTTTACCAGTTCCTCTAGGCATTCTTGGGTCAATACCTTCTGCCTAATCTGTGCAATCACGATCTTCTCAATCTCGTCTTTCGGTAGGTCTCTAGCATTGCAGCTTTCTTTACCCTGTTTATAACCCCGGTTACAGACATAATAATGGTACTGGTGGGACTTAGCGCTACGTCCAATCATTGCCTGTCCGCAGGAACAGAACAGGAGACCGCTAAGAAGATAAAAACTAGGAACGATTCGAGGATGAACGGTCTGAGGGGCATTAGCTGCCATCTTTTGGCGAATATTATTAAAAGTATCCCGGTCAATAATCGCCGGCCAAGCATTTCCCACTCTTACTGGAGGAGTGCTGCTGTGGATAGCCGGATGCCCAGGCCGACCTCCCCAAACTAAGGTACCGCAATAAGCCTCATTATTTAATATCTTTTGTACCGTAGTCCGACCCCACTTCTGCCCCTTACTAGTGAGAAAACCCTCTTTATTCAAGAATTTTGCGATCTCTTTACACCCCATTCCTTTTGAAATCAAGTTAAAGATGAGCTTGACTACCTGTCGGGAAGTTGAGCCTTCAAGATCTGGTTCTAGCCTGTGGCGGATTTTTTCGCCGTCAATCACTTCTACCTTGTGAAACCCATAGGGCGGCCTACTACCATTGAAGAAACCCCTTTCAGCATTCTCTCGCATTCCACGTTTGATATCCTCACCCAGGTTCTCGCTGTAGAACTCATCGATCGTTTCGATCATGCCTTCCAGTAAGTGGCCCGAGGGGTTATCCTCTAATGGTTCATTAATAGATATTAGTTTAATGCCTCTATCCCGGAGTAGCTTTTTATAGATGATGGAGTCGCTCCGGCTACGGGCAAAACGGTTAAGTTTCCAAACTAGGATGGTTTCGAAAGGCTTTACCGGGCGACGAGCAAGTGAAACCATTTCGCGAAAGGCTGGACGCATTGTTGTTCTGCCTGTTTCAGCCTCGTCCACAAACTCCCTTACTACCTGATGTCCATTACGAGCAACATATTCTCGAAGAGCTTTCAACTGGGCTGATATTGATAAATCAACGTCTTGTTTGTCCGATGAAACACGAGCGTAAAGAGCAACTTTCATATCTTGCCTCCTTAAAAATACATCCTACATTCCCAGACGTTGACAGACACGGCAACTTCCAGGAATGTAACCCAGCATTAATACTTCATCTACTAGTTGTTTGGATTTATTGTATATCTGTTTAAGAAGTGCAGATGAAGTCTGGACTTTTTTTAATTCCTCAGATTCTAAAAGTTCTTCTAAGCCAATTATTATATTTTTCCGGCATTTTTCTTCGTTACCACGAACTTCTGCCATTGTTGAACCCTGGTACTTTACCGAACCACTTTTAATGTCTATTTTAATATCACTCTCAAATTGATCTTTACTACGCCCTTCTAAGAAAACTCCCAATATAGAGCTATAAACTGACGGGCCAATCACGTAAGAGTATAGAAATCGTTCAGGCTTAATATCTTTGTCACTAAAATCGTGCCCTGTTATTGTTTCCAGCGTGTATTTAACTTGCCTCTGGAAAGCCTCCCTATCAGCCAGGTGTTCAGCATGTGTTTTATCACATTGCGTTAGTAGCTTCCAAGCTTTTTCATTTTTCAGATGTTGGCGTAGCAATTCAGTAACCGAAGTAATTGCTTCTCGTGGTTTCCCCGGAAATCTCGCTATTCCAAGTATATACTTAGAACCGCTATTCTCAATAGGAGGCGAAAATATAGAATTATCACCCTGACTCCATGAAAGCGGTACGTAATCGACTCTCGGGATTTCAAGGCTTTTCAGTATATTATTAAGTTCATTTTTTAACATATCTTGATGATTATGTAATGCTTCTTTCATCAGTTCCGATCTAGCATATCTGGCATCTCGTTCACGCCTCGCATCGTTCAGCGCCTTCTGTACTGTCCTTGTGTCACAATTATTTCCTTTGGCTAGGGATTGTACAGTTACACCTTTTTCGTATTTTTCAAGCCAACGTCGTTTCATCTCGATAGAAATTTTTTTTGCCATCTTAAAAACCCCTCTTGACAATGACCTTCATTAATATTACAGATACATTTACTCCATATTATATGTATTATTGCATAATTTGTCAATATTCATTATGTCATATTCCATGATTTTCCTATGTGCTATTCTTATAATAGTGAAAAGGATTATACGCTATAAACCTAACCCAGGACCAGATATAACTACGTATCATTCACCTGAGATCAGTGAATGCTTAAGGATACTAGCTCATATTATTACTCGACAGATTCAAAAAGATAGGCAGTTAAAACCAGGCAATAGTAATATTGCCAGAAATAAGTCAACAAATAGTAAGGTCCAGTAAGTCTTAATGGAGGTAAAATCATAATTTAATTGTACATAAAATGTTAATGAAGTGTAGGAAAAACATTTTGAATATGAACTATATGATGTCGAAAATTAGTAATATCCCTATAATAGCTACGATTTTTCCCTCATTTACAATAATAATTTTCTCACTATTATCATATATTTCTATAGCAACTTCAAAGGAAATAAACAAGAATGACAGTACAATTATCGTCACATAAGATAAGCAAAATCCTGAGGGTTTACTTCCAGGGCCAACCTCAAACCGAAATAGCAAAGAAGACAAGAGTCGATCAAAGCAGCGTTTCTCATTATGCGAGTTACTTTAAAGAGACAGCTACTCAAATCGGCTTATTAGCTGCAGGAAAGGAGTATCAAATAGTGGATGAAGTCACTTCTCTCAGAAGACTGGCGGTCGAGCTTTATAATTCAAAACTTACAGTAGTAGAGGCACAACAAGGTCATGAAATCATCAAAGCTTTCCTTAAATTGGGAGTAAGTCCTGAACAACATTTATCTCTAGTAAAAGTATGCCAAGAAGTAACGAAACTGGGTTTTTGTCCGGGCAGCTCTAAAGCTTTCTCAACTCGAGGCTCAAAACAGAACGAGCTATGAAAAGGTAATTGCTGATTTTGAGGCAGCACGGTTGCAAATCGATCATTTACAGGGGAAGATCGTTGATGCTAAAGCGGAGTTGGAATCAATAAACGAGGCCCTTGTTGTGGAGAAACAAAACCTGGTAAATCTAAGAGAATATTTTAAAAATTATCAAAAAACGAGATCAGAGATAACAAAGCTCAGATTGACAATGAACTATCCTTAAAAATGGAGAGCTTAGAGGTAGAGAAACAAGAAGTAGAAGAAGTAGCTAGGCTAAAAGCTGAGCTAATAAAAAGAGGATTAAGTATATCGACGGTATTGAAGTTGGCACAGGAGTTTGGTCATGGAAACAAATGAAATAAATACTGCTAAGTTAAACGAGGCGTTGCAGAAATTCGGTTCGTTACAAAAGGCTATTCAACAAATGGAACTGAATAAGACTGCCCTAGAAGTACAAAGAAACTTACTTAGACAAGAAATTGATAAATTGTTAGTAACGAGAAATAATCTCATTAGTGAAAAAGAGGATTTGGAAACAAAGAATAAAACTCTTCAGAATCAACTTATATCTATATCTAATAAATTAATAGATTTCGGACGCCAGTATGAGTTGTTCTGTGGGTTTATGGCGATGGTGGATCTCCCTCGGTTACTGAATCTCTTGACTCTCTTATTGGCATATTCCAACAACTAAAAGAACCGGGGTGGAATATACCCAGGAATGCTGAGGAAATGAGAAGCATTTTCGTTCGTTTAGTAATGGGAAAATACCTTAGAGTTTTCGGTGTGATGCATGTGGGGCTAAATTTGTGACTAATCAAATGTTGAAGGCTAAATCATTCGGCCAAAACTATTATTGTCCCGTTTGTCATTATTCGTTCGGAGTCAAGGCAGATGATTTATTCCTTAAAGCCTTGGTATCAGAAAAATACCTGGGAGAAACTCTGTATGTTGAGCAAATATTAGAAGAACATGAGGTGCTTAAGCCATTCAAAGCTTTCCTGGATTTGCCTTGTGAAGTGTGCCGGAAGCCAGTAAAAGAATGGGATGAATATAATGTTAAGAGGGCTGTTAAAAGTATTGGAGTTGCACATACCTCATGCTGGCAAAGTGAACTAGGACAGTCGATCGAATTTAAGAAATCAATCGAGAAATTCAAAAAAGATATGAAGGTAAAAGAATAGATTCATTGATGGAGAATTGTAGGCAACATTTTCAAGTTTTAATACTCATGTTGCACATTTTGGACTTAAGTGACAGTCACAATACATTTTTAAGTGACACCTAAAGGAGTAATAAATGTGTAAATTCCGCACAAATCGTTGCTTTAATTACATATTCTCACGTATCCACTTTGAGATCATCAACTGTTCGGGCTTTATTGGAGATTCGGGTATGGCGACCACGCCTACCCACGGTCTTGTTAGCCCCAAGGTCAATCGATCTGCCACACCCAGCTTCCGGAACACATTCTATCATATTATTTGAGATACAAGGTCATAAGCACTAAAAGTTGGGAACTTATACCGGCTCAATAAGCAGGGCATTGTGAAAAGCATTATGAATTGTGAAGACCTTAGGGTTGAGAGATTTTTTGCGTTGCCAGACCTTTCGGGACACTATTGAGAGTTCAGTTGGGCTTAAGGGAAAATGAAAAGAAGCATCATCCATCTTAAAGCCCAAGAAATTGGACTCCAAGAGAAAATTGATAGTCGCTCTTACGTTCCTAGTGACTTTGCGGTTTTTCAATATCTCGAGAATTCTGTCTTTACTTAGAATGCAAGGCTTTCCGGCGAATTCATAAAGGAGCAATTGCATATTTGGTATATAAGGCTGTGTTTCGGCGCAAAGAGACTTGAAAGCATGTTCAGAATAATCTATCATAGCGGTTTCGAAATCAGCCTTTGTTAAATGCTCTGAATTGCGGGAGCGCGCAATGTAAAAACAACGCTGGAAGAAAAAAATGAAATCTCGTGGTCTAAAGAGAATATTCTCTTTGAGGAAATTCTTCATGTCTTCGGGTGAATATCCTAGTTCTAGTAGGTCTTCCCAGTTCAAAACTTTTTCGATCTCCAAGTCTGCAAGACTTGCTAGAATTCTTTGATTAACTATCTCCATCAATGAATTTATGTCTTTCCAATAGATCAATTCATAGTCTAATTTATCTGGTTCTCTTGCCACTTCAAGAACAACCTTGAAGATATCACTCCTTAGGAATATTAACATCGACAAACCACTACTAATATTACCTTCCTCATTTAGTCTCTTTGTGCACATTCTCCAAACATCTCTTGTTGTTTCTAGGAGAGATAGTAGTATACTAGCCATGACTTTGTAGTCTGGCCCGATGGTCCAATTTGTATCTAGACTGTCAATGACAATAGCACAGTTACCTTTTTTCTCCTTTACGTAATTCATGAGCATTTTATGCATGTCTGAAATGAGTTGAATATGTAGTATTTCTGAAACGGCGACTTCTACGGTCTCCTTCAGATTGATATTCATGCAGACCTTTCGAACAGTATTGATTAATCTACTTGTGAAGGACAACTGAAAGAGATCTTGGTTCCTTTCAACGTAATTTTCTATGTCTTCTTCGCACTTCGATAAACCGCTATGTAGTCGTGAAGTCTCTATTTTTTCGTGGCAGAACTTAATTGCTTCCGAATAAATCATAAACTTCCATAGACTCTGCAGCAAGTAACCTTTCTTAGCTTTATCCAAGTCTCTTTCAATGAACTGTTGAAGCTCATCTAGTTGCCATTCTTCGGGTTTTATGTTGCAGACAAGATTACTTTTATTTCTGAGCAAGCTGTTCAAAATCATATAGTAGTTGGCTGTCTTGCCCGTACCCCGTCTGCCTATAAAGACCTTGTAGGCTGGTTTCAAGGCCATCTGGAACTCCGGCGTTTCAACGAAATATCTGCTTAGTGCTTCTTCCTCATTCTCGGCTTTGTAATCTCCAAGGTCAATTGATGCTATTATTTCAGCTTTTGATTCCTTTATACGTTTGGGTAATGTAATGTCGTATTGTATATACTTCTTAAAGTCAAAGATGATGTTATTAATTGGCGAGACAAAATCCAGCGCAATTTCTCCAGCTTTGGTTGCCGTTGTGTAGCTCTTAATGATATCGTGATAATCAATTGGTTTGAAACTCACTTTTTCGCCCAATATCAGTAACCTTCTCCCCAAGGCAAGAGCCATTCCTGCTACCAGAGCGCATTTCGCCCAGTGAAGATTGTAACCATCAACCCTCTCACTACCCAAATGGACTATTACAGCATAGCTTTTCGCAATATTAGTTAGATACCATGATAGTGGTTGAAATGGTACGTCTCTCGGATTATCTACAATCTTACCCATTGGTATTGACGACAAGGCTTCAGATATCCTTAAGCTGGGCTCAGTATCATAGGTGCTTTGTAGATACAGTAAATTTATTGCTTCTCTAGTTGCTTCTGTGCGAAGAGGTTGCGGCAAAGAGAACTTTGGTGCCCTTTGCCAAGGTTTCTTTTGCTGGAGTTTGTAATAAATCTCCCTACCATTTGCAAACGCTCCGTGACCTATAGTAGTTAAGGTTTCAATCCTAGTATAAGTACGATCCGTTTTGGCCACACCTTCTTCCACGATTGGCCATATTGTCTTCTGGGAGCCTATGGCAAAACCATATTCGAACATTATGTTGAAATTAATATATGTCGTATTCAAGATTACGCAAGTTGATTTCCTAATCGCTTCACAAATTTCACAAAATATTACATTCCCCTCAATAGGTAAGCTTTTCCAGTCAATTACTGTAAGATTGTTGTCTTTGTCTTGCGATAACAGGTGAATTGCTCGTTGAATTGCTTCGGCAGTTGTTTCAGGCTTGGAAGGATAAGCAAAGAAAAGACAATCTTTAGATGCGGAAACACCAGTCCTTGTACAAATGCCCTCAGAGAACTGACAATACAATTTGTTGTTTTCCATAATCAGAATTAGACTTATTTTTCTCGATAACTAATATCCTATTGATTGACACCTAGTGGTTGCACGAACCTCCGGACTAGTGTAAAAACCATTGTCATCTTTGTAGCTTCTGGAGTATACATCCAGCACACAAAAAGCAAGGATCCATCTCTTATGGTAACTCTAACCCCGATGTGGAGTTCTGTCAAGACTCTGCATAGTATTGAAATATATCTGGTCATTTAAATTGTCATGTAACTATAAAAAGGTCTCCCCATTCTTGAGGCTAAATCATCAAAGCTAGATGCCAAACCAAAACAGGACCTTTTTATTCCCTATTGACCAATTCGCTAGATTGTGCAATGAGATAATAAAGCTTTTGTGCAGTAAGATGCTCTTGATGATATAATTAAATTGCTAATAATTCAAAGTGGTAACAAATGAATTATAAATTAAGCCCTTCAGACCTTACGTTCCTTTATGAAGGTTGCAAGCGGTGTTTCTACCTGAAGATGGTCCACAACATAGCTCAACCTTCAATTCCTTTACCCTCTATCTTTGCCCAAATCGCTGGTCTCTTAAAGAACCATTATGATGGTAAACAAACGAGCGAATTACACGTTGACATTCCTCCGGGAACGGTGAGTCACGGTGAGAAGAACGTCAGGTCTCAGATTATCCAATTACCAAAACATAATGATACCTGCTACATAAGTGGGAGATTTGACATTGTTGTTAGTTTTGAAGACGGAACCTATGGCGTCATAGACTTCAAGACCAGTAATCCAAATACGGAATCCGCCAATCTTTATAGCCGGCAGCTACATGCCTATGCGTATGCCTTGGAACACCCCGACCCTGGTGCACTTGCTTTGTACCCTATTACAAAGCTAGGATTGTTGTATTTCTACCCATCGAGCATCGACCAGCAAGGTATTGAGCGGCTTTCCTACGAAGCTGATATTACTTGGGTTGAAATCAAAAAAGACGAGCAAAGCTTCCTAAATTTCATAGATGAGTTGTTGGATGTACTTGAATCGCCTGCAGCACCGGAACATTCGGCTAATTGTCAATGGTGCAAATATACCCAAAAATTGGGTAGCATTTAGCGGAGCCTTACCTTAACAAAATGAGTAATTGATACGTGCATATCAAGTTTTGGAGTAGTCCTTAGCTTACCTTAGATAGGCTTGTGGCAAAGGTAAATCAACGAGGCTAACTGCTTAGCTTACTTGCCGGGTAGAGTGCTCCACGTACGACTATAGTCACGATACCTATAGCTCCTTCTGGTGAAGGATCGATGCCCTTTTCTGTCAAGCCCTTACAAACCAACACATCATCGATAAGGCTTGGTGCAGAGGTCATTCGCTCTGAAACATCAAGTATGCACAATGAACCTAGCCTGCGACCTTGACTCACAACGTATTGCGTAGCCTGGGGAAGGCTAGATTCGATAAAGTCTTCCAGTTTTTCATGTCCTTTGAATACCTTCAATTCTACCGGAACGCCACGCACCAGTACATCTACAAATCCTCTACCTGACTGAACCTCACGGAGAACTTCAGTACGGTTGAAGTGAATGTATAAGTATCGCGACACATCTTTCTGAAAGTCCTTCTCATTCGTTTCCAAGTCTGTAAAGCTGGGATCACTAAGTTCGTAACCAGCGTAGTTAACAATACTTGTAATAATTTCTCTCTCATTGCTGTAGGCTGTTGACGAAATATCAAACACAAAGTCCCCAAGACCTTTAAGCACCTTTTCAATGGCTTTGGCTTCTGATGGTGTTTGTGCTGATAACCTAGCTTCATCAAACACTCGGAATTTCAGTTGCGATTTCCCGAAAATTGTGCAAGACTCACTTGTACTATCAGTTTTATGTAAGTACGCATGAATACTAATATTAATTGGTTCACTAGACTCTGATTGCGCATGCTTGAATTGGAGATATCCCTTTATTTCATACTTGTTGTTCCCTTTCGAAAGAGGTACTGATTGTTTAGGGAAATGATACTCATCTTCAGGAAGAGTCGATACCGGTGTTAGATATAGTTCCTGTGTCTCCGCGTCTATCTCAAAGAGCTCTACTTCGATTCGTAAGTCGTGAATACGACCAGCCACCATGCTGATTACTTGAGGAATTTCTTGACCATCAATCGAAACATTAACGAATGCCACTCTTGCATGGCTATGAGTGGTCTCTTCTTTGGTCTCTACTTCGGATGTGTCTTGCTTTGCACGACTACGCCAACTCCGCGGCATCGGTAGATCTTGTCGCGGCATCGGCATTGGAAATAGTCTTAACTTTTGTAGGAATTCTTGCATGCCTTCAGTTGGCGAAAGAGAATCAACCCTGCCTACTTGATCTTTGATATGACCCCCGAGCAATTCATGACCATTTGCTAGGCTACTCTTAAGTGCCTCTGATAGTCGAGCCTTAATTGCGTTTCGCTTTACATCTTGCTCTGGTTCACCGTTCAGCACACATTGATACCACTGGGCTAAGAATTTAGCCGCCGATGCCAATTCTTCTTGAATGTGTAAAATTCCTTCATCGACTTGGTCAACGAGGACTCTTTTTAATCTTTCAATCCGGCCAATTATTTCTTCGGATGATTCCTGTAAAGCTACTGGGTTATCATTCAGATTCAACCATGATTTTCTTACTTGTAACCAATCAGTGTAAAAATCGGGTTTCTCTTCCTCTTTAGGAATGACTTCATCCAATCCAAATGGCAGGCTTCTTTTGGGTTTATCCTGCGAACTTATTACTTCTAAGGCTTGTTCTACAAGCTCCTTTGCTTTATCTAGGTCGGATTCTGCCAAAGTTGTCTCGACCATTAGGAGTAACGACAGCGTCTTGTAACGGGCTCGCTCCCAATCGTGCCGTTCCTCTAAGGGTAATAAGGCAGAATACCTATCGAATAACTCTGCGGCTTCATTGTACAGTTCTACTGTTACCAGGAGGCAAGCGAAGTGAACAAGGTTATGTGACTCCTTTTGAGCTTGAGCAACGGTCATCAGCTTAGCAGATTCGGCTCTCACTATTTCTGGGTTGAGGTCATATAATTCCTCAAACTCGTCATCACTTTTTCCGCTATGATATCCGCTTCGACTTGTTGTTATCTCCAAATCAAATTTAGAATAGTAATCTAATAATGCTGATAGATATAACTTTTGATATTCCTCATGGCCCCGAGCGAGCCTACGTAATAGGCGAAGCCCATCTTTTGCGGAGTAGAAATATTGGTGACCTGCGAGGTTTCTAATGATTGATGCAGCATACGGCAAAAAAGAAGAATGCGAATTCGCTACATTCAAGAGTGCAGCCGAAATTTTCTCAAGAAAATGATATTGCGAAGGTTCCTCCCTATAGGCTGAATAGAGGATCATTAGACGATTTGCGACTTGTCCGGCTAACCTGAAGTCTTCTATCTTGATCCACTCGAAAGCTTCAACAGCAGCTTTAGTGGGATATAAATACTGGTCGCCTAATAGTGCTGCCAATGCCACTACTACATCTTCAGGTAAGCAGTTCCGATTACGCATGACTAGCTTTTTATTTGCCTCAGCCGCAGCACCACGAACAATGGCAGATATAGGATCAAAAAGGTGTGGAAACACTATTGGTACTATATTAACCACGAGCTCTGTATTCCGTTCTCCAATGTCCCCTAAAAGTAATAAGAGTTCACTTTTAAAAGAAGCAGCAACTTTTGTATCAGAACTTCGAATTAGTTGCTTGATCTCAGTAATGGTCTTCTCAATATCCGTAAATCCGACTTGGCTGATGACTTCCCGCAAATTGCGCGCTACTCCGCTTAAAGCAGAAAGATCTGTTTGGTATTCGAGGTAAGAAATATCCAACTTATCTGATGGGGGTACATTCGTCCGTTTATTGTCCAAGCGTTCAGTAATGATAGCAAGTACGCCAAAGAGGGACGTAAGATGAGCGAACACAATGTCAGCACATTGTCTGGTTGCATGCGATAGCATGTCTGAGGTTTCAAATTTGGTTTGGTCATTAAGGTTTTCGATCGTAAGAAGGTGAATGAAAGGTCCAATCCAGACTTTAGCTGCCTTTATTGCCTCATTACGTATGAACACGTGAATCAGTGCTTTTTGTAGATCCTCATCGGCCTTTTCAATGGCATTAAAAAGTTTTTTGGATACATCACCAGGCTTAAGAACCAGCATTTTAGCAAACGTTTCGCATATCGATGCGTCTACATACATCTCCTCGTCTTCCCGTTCTTTGGATAGTGCTTTCAGTAGTGGTTGAAAGCAATGATCTACAATGGAGTCTGGTGACACCTCCAAGAGGATTTGAACTGCTGCACAGGTCGTTGCAACTAAGTGTGATTCGTTAGAATTAAGTAGGCTTATAATTACCTCGCGGACAAGCTTAATATCCCTCTCTGCAATAGCTCTGAAGGCTTTCTCAGGACCTTCGCGATGTTTTCTGGAATGGCGAGACCCAAAATGTGGGAAGGGCTCAATGGGTGTAGAAAGCCAAGAAGCTACAGTACTCACTAATTCAGTCGTTAAAGTAATTTCGTTTTGTTCAATAGCTTCGGTGACTATCATACATGCAGAATCTATGTTTCTACCCTCGTCAAGAGCCACGATTGCGCCTTTAATTGCAGCGGACAGTATGCTCTTGTCTTTTCGCCCAGCCAAGAGTACAGTTTCCATTACACTACTTCCGACTTGTGTATCGAGAAAGGCGCCAATGAGTACAGACGCCAAACTGGGCGATATTATAGTTGGTTTATACTTAGTACCTTGAAGGAGCTTATCCGCAGCCTCTTGTTTGTGTTCGTCGCTTGATAGGAGACCAGCTAGTTCGCGTGCTTTCGCATCTGTTTCGACATCTGCTGCAAGCACCTCTGTTGGATTTGAAGGTGTCATTCCTTGTAGTAATTGACTCGCCTTATCAACTTCATTTTTGACCTTCCTACGGTCTCGTACCTTCGAGATAACAGCCTCTCCAAAGTTGTCATGGCTAACAAGCGTGTGGTGAGGACAATCACAGCAGTTGGCTTCGATGAATATGGTTGCCGTTTGCCTTACGGTCATTCCTGAATAACCATGGTGGAAGCGGCAGCCTACGCGTTTTGCCCCGATTGGAAGGCCAACCATCTGTCCAACAAAACTCACATTCTCTTGTTGGATATTGATGTGCTTACACCAATTTTTAACATGTTGATGAGACACATCCTCCTGCTCCATCCGGATAGTCTCGTCTATTTGTTTCTGTAAATTCTTCCGAACCATCTTACTAATATTATACCACTGCCCCCGGTCTCATTATGGATTACCATACAAACCAACTCGTTTCATTTGGTATGTACTATCTGCTCTGATTTATGTTTTCTTTAATTACTTAAAGAAAATTGCATGTGATGGAGATGACATAGCTTGAAATTTTACCTTGTGACTTTTTGTTGTATGGAGCCGGTTGAACAAAAGTCAGGATTGTGCAAATTGCCCTGCTTCCTAAAAACGATACCAGACCAAATCTCGAAAAGAGAAACAAATGTTTACGAAATGGTAGATGCAGGAACAAACCCAGTAAGCCAATTTACGATAAATTGTGTTTCAGGTGGAATTCGACCCTCCCCTGTCTCCACCAAGTTTTAATTTAGCCCCAACAGTCAAATGTTGGTGCTTTACTGAATCGTTACCCATTTATTTAATAGGGGTTGACAAATTATTTTAAAGATGTTAGATTATTCAGTACAAATTCGGTATACCCTTGTTTAGAAATACTAGGCAAGGCTATACCGAGAATAAAAGGGTATCGAAACAGCCAATTGTGGTTGTACGATACCTTTTTTATTTCGGCCGACATAATTGACGCTTAGGACTTTGTTTGCGCCAATCCGGAATAACCGCAGGAGGAGAGAATGGACAAAAATTTGTAGTTAATTTTATCTAGATCAATTCAAATAATTTATGGAGGGTAAAATGAGAAAATCTTGGTATGTCATAACCATCATTATGCTTGTATCGTTACTTTTAATGGCATCCTGTGGTGGTGGCACGACGACTACAACATCGACCACAACATCGACCACAACAACACCGGTGGTACAAGGAAAGGCAACCATTGCCGTGTGCTTACCTGCCCTGGATAATCCTTTGATGCTCGCGTTGAGGGACGCTTTCGTAAACACATTCGGTGCCAAGTATGATGTTCAGGTAGCCAGCGCGGATGGCAATCCTAACACGCAAGCGACGCAAATTGAAAACTATACTGCCATGAAAGTCAAGTTCATGTTCGTGATGGCAGTAGAGGCTTCCAGCCTGCTGCCCAAACTGGAAGCAGCACGGGCGGCCGGTGTCCTGGTTATGGTAGCCGGAGGCGAACCGGGTGCATCCGGACGTGATGCCGTCATGAAGATGGATCAGTTCTTATCGGGCGAATACGCAGCTTTAATGGCTAAAAACTGGGTAAACGCGACCTATCCCGATGCGGCTGCTGGCTCGATTGAAACGACTGTGTTTATCTCGACTCTAAACCCGGAGGCGATTGATCGTTCCAACGGTTTATTAATGATCAGCGAGCCGTATCTGAAAAACTCTGACGGCGCGTATATCGATGCTGTAGGGACACCAATTTCAGATACCAAGGGAAATTATATTTCCGGAAAATCCGCCAGCGATAGGGTTCCTAACCCTACATACTGTCCAGCAGTTAAAATTGTTCAGACTCCAACCGCTGAAATGTTCCAGGCCGGTCAGACCGCGATGCAGAATGTTTTAACAACCAATCCCAACGTTAAACTCGTCATTGCCTATGCTTCGGATGGCGGTGGCGGTGCCTCTAAGGCAATCATGGACGAATACGCGAAAGGGGTTAACAGCGTCATCAAAGATTTAAGCAAAGTCGCAGTTTTTGGCGTTGGAATGTTCGGTCCTGAACAGGATGAGATCATCGAGTCAAGCCAGGGAAAGGGCGTCTTACGCGGTGTGATTGCTTTTGGCGGTGGAGATTTACCTGGAAAAACAGTGGGTATTGCCTCCAAGATGCTCAATGGAGAAGAATATCCTGAAGTCACCTGGGATGAGCTTGCGCTGGTAACAGCTAAAGATGGCAAGATAAATATAGTTCCGATGCCCAATTCAGGTGTGATTACTGTTACACCATAAATAATAGACTTTATCAACCTGAGCGTAGTTATTAAAGACCTAAAAAAGATAAAACACTCTGATTGAGTCAGCAAAGGTATTTAGGCGAACCTAAACAAACGTGCTCAATCCAGTTTTTATGTTTTTGGTGATATATTAGCACAGGGTGTGATAATATAACTTTGTACCGCAAAGTAGTGTTTTTATCAGTGAAATAATTCACTAGATTGTGAAGATGTCAGAATACATTGTTGAGATGAAGGGCATTTGTAAACGCTTCGGTGGCATCCATGCCCTTAAAGATGTGAATTTAGAACTTCACCGTGGTGAGATTATGGGGATTGTTGGCGATAACGGCGCAGGCAAATCCACGTTGATGAAGATCCTCTCGGGAGCCTATCAAGCGGATGAGGGTGAGATCTATATCGATGGGCAAAAAGCACACATCCGGAACACTCAAGATGCCTTCAACCTGGGAATCGGCATGATCTATCAGGATCTGGCTCTATTCAACAATCTGGATGTGGCGATGAATATCTATATCGGTAGAGAAAGCTCCCGTGGGCCTTTCAACTTGCTGCTGGATAAAAAAAGCATGTACAAGAAGGCGGAGGAGCTGATCAAGGAGCTGCAGGTCAATATCAGCTCGGCCAAGCTGAATGTGGCAGGGATGTCCGGCGGTCAGCGCCAAATGGTTGCCTGCGCTCGCGCCATCGCTTTCGAATCAAAAATCCTGATCATGGACGAGCCCACGGCTGCCCTAGGTGTAACCGAAGCCAGCAAATTGTTGAGTCTGATTAGGAACATGCGAGATAGAGGACTGGCGATTATGGTGATTACCCAGCGTATACCGGACGTGCTGTCAATTGCGGACCGGGTGTTCGTCCTGAAAGGCGGGCAAAGACAGGATGTCCTTGACGTTAGCAAAGTTACACTCGATGATGTGGTGACGATGATCATCAAGGGCAAGGATCGAAACGGAACGCAGACCAAGTCTATAGAATACAAGTCTTTCGGATAAAGATAATGTCGAAACTCAACTTACGGAGACTGAGCAAATACAGTGTCATGATTGTTCTGTTGTTGTTGATGGGTTTCTTTGCGCTTACCAGCCCATACTTCTTGACACTGCGAAACATCATGAATATCATCACCCAAAATACTTATTTTATTATTGTTGCCGTAGGCTTGTCGTTTGTGATGATGGGCGGCGGGATTGACCTGTCGGTTGGCTATCAGATGTCTCTGGTTGGTGTGGTAAC
This sequence comes from uncultured Chloroflexia bacterium, assembly GCA_963759785.1. Classification (GTDB taxonomy): domain Bacteria; phylum Chloroflexota; class Dehalococcoidia; order Dehalococcoidales; family RBG-16-60-22; genus RBG-13-51-18. Next base: position 147,915 of record CAVXAM010000007.1, on the reverse strand, counting down.
TGCTATACTTATGGTCGTTTACCAACTGCCAGTGTGGCTTGCCGTCGGTGTCGGAATATTGCTTGGCATAGTGCTGGGCATGATCAACGGCATCATAGTGAGCAGGATCAAGATGTTTCCACTGATTGTGACACTGGCGACCAGTGTCGTTTTTCAGGGAATTTCGTATATCATCTCCCAATCTAAAACATATCGTAATTACCCAGAAGAGTTCCTCTTTTTCACTAAGGGCGAGGTGCTTGGAATGCCATTTGACATATTTCTAACCCTGGTGATTATTATTTTGGTAAGCTTTGTCTACTATCAAACGACTTTCGGCTTAAGAGTTGTGGCGTTAGGTGGAAATGAGGAAGCTTCCAGGTTAGCAGGCATTAACATACGAAAAATGAGAATCGCGCTATATACAATCTGCGGGTTTTTCACCGCCATTGCCACGATGATCATGATATCCAAAGCAAACACAACTCACTCTTCGTTTGGACCGGGGACGGAGTTTACAGCCCTGACAGCGGCCATTGTTGGCGGGGTCAGCTTCATGGGAGGGGAGGGCAATATACCAGCCCTTGTTGCCGGTGTATTTGTCCTTGCGGTACTGGGGAATGGCATGCAGCTTGCTGGTTGGGGAATTTATCCCCAATTCATTGTGCGGGGGCTGATCCTCTTAGGTGCTGTGGCTTTTGATGAATACCAAAAGTCCGCACGCTCAAGGCAAAAGTCCAAATATAGTTAGGTATATACATGAGCAAGTGTAAGAAGCCAGACTGAGTTAAAAAAGGAGAATATCATATTAATATTAATGAATTCCAACAGTTTGATGATAGTATGTTCCAAATTCCAGAGGCAGATGTTACCCACATCCGCCGGAAATATTTGGATCTGCCTTATGCCAGCATTTCAGAATCGCAGAAGCTTGATATCTATCTACCTCCCAAAGGAGATGGGCCTTTCCCGGTAATACTGCATCTACACGGGGGCGCTTTCGCCATCGGGGACAAGCGCGATATTCACATCCTGCCCATCTTGCAGGGATTGCAGCGCGGGTATGCCGTGGTGAGTGCGAACTATCGCTTGAGTGGAGAATCGGTATTCCCGGCTGGGCTGCAGGATATCAAGGCCGCCATCCGGTGGCTCAGGGCGAACCAGCGGGAATACCATCTTGATGGCAACAGGATTGCGGTCTGGGGTGGCTCGTCAGGAGGCAACTATGCTGCCATGGTCTGTCTGACACCTGATGTGCCTGATCTCAATGACTTGAGTCTGGGTAATCCAGAATATCCTTGCGATGTGCAAGCGGCCGTGGACTGGTTTGGCCCGACAGATTTCCTGAAAATGGATGAGCAGTTTATCGAAAGCGAGCTTGGTTTCCCAGATCACAACAGCCCTAATTCACCCGAGTCTAGATATATAGGAGCAAAAATCACTAATGTACCAGAAATAGTACAGCGTGCTAACCCGATAAATTATATTCATGTAGATATGCCCCCAATTTTAATACAGCACGGCCGACTCGATGGAAACGTACCGGTGCAACAATCGATAGACTTTGCATGGAAACTGGAAGAACTCGTCAGCCATGACCGGTTTGAATTCGATATTTTGGAAAATGCCGGTCACGGTGACCCATTGTTCGAGACTGATGAAAATATTAATAGAGTTTTCCAGTTTATCGACCGTTATCTGAAATAATCATGCAGAAAGGCTGCTAAGATTAATGATAAAAGACCCGAGACCCAAGAAACATTATGCAATCCTGGATGAACCTCCACAAGCAAATACAGATAATATTAAAAGAAAATACCTAGATATTCCCTATGCCAATCTATCTAGGGCACAAAAATTGGATATCTATCTCCCGGATAAAGGCGAAGGACCGTTCCCGGTCATCATATGGATACATGGTGGAGCATTTATGGGTTGTGATAAAGGTGACCTTCAAGTTTTACCTTCATTAGAAAGTTTGAAAAGAGGATATGCAGTTGTAGCCATCAATTATCGGCCAAGTTTAGAAGCCAAATACCCGGCTCAAGTGTATGATTCTAAGGCTGCTGTACGTTGGGTCCGTGCTAACACTCAACGCTACCATTTTAATCCCAGCCGAATCGCAGCTTGGGGAAGTTCATCAGGAGCGTACCTGGCAATAATGTTGGGAACTTCCAGCGGAGTCGCGACACTAGAAGATTTGACAATGGGAAATCCGGATAAACCCAGTAATGTTCAGGCTGTCGTCGCTTGGTTTGGTCCGACTGATTTTCTAAAGATGGACGAACAATTGGCAGAAAGCGGTCTAAACTCGCCACCTGGGATGGAACACAACGGGAAACATTCGCCTGAATCGATGCTTTTTGGGCATAAAATCACAGAAATTCCAGAAAAAGTCGAGGCAGCTAATCCCATAACTTATATCCGGGAAAATACGCCGCCGTTTTTTATACAACATGGGACTAAAGATGCAGTTGTGCCGGTACAGCAGTCCATCGGCCTGACAGCCAAATTAAAGGAAGTTCTCGAGAATCGACTAGTACAACTAGAATTGATCGAAGAAGCAGAACATGCCGACCCGAAATTTGAGACTCCAGAGAATGTAAATAAAGTATTAATCTTTCTCGATAAGCATCTGAAATGATGTGACTCAAACAAATTTTCCTATTCTATTGTTTCAAGATATTGACGAATAATGGATCAATATAAATTCCTTGGCAAATTACAACACAGTAGATTATCATTTACGAAAAAATGTTCAAGATAAGAGAATTTTACTTTATTTCAGACAAGCTGAATTGACATCACTCCCCGAAAATTTATTAGTTGTGGGTAGGTGGAGATGCCATGGTTGGCTCTTACGTTCTCCCACAATAAGAAACCATAAATGCCTTCCTCGATTTGACCAGTTTAGCTATGTGGGTAGGTGGAGTTCGACCCTACTCGAACTCCCCGTCTGTGAAGATTTATCCTTTTCTTAGACTACACATTTCGTCACAATGTGCAATCACACACAGCTTGACATTCCTGCCCGGCGGTCATAGACTTGACCTCGTTGGGAGGGCTATTCCTTCTGCCGTAGCCACGAAATAACGATCTAAAAGGAGGAAACTGCCCGTGTCTATTCAAGAGAACAAAGCAATAATCCGCCGAATTTGGGATGAGGTCAACAAGGGCAACTTGGGAGTGATTGATGAGTATTTTGCTGATAACTTCGTGAGACACGCACACGATATGAAGACGATGGACCGAGCGGGCTACAAGGGGATGTCTGCCATGATATTGAAGGCCATGCCTGATTGTCGGATCACAATTGACGACATGGTCGCCGAAGGAGAAAAGGTAGCCTTTCGAATGACAGTGACAGGTACGGATACAGGAGGTTGGGGAAAGGCAGCTCCGACCGGCAAGCCCTCGATAACTAAAGAGACTTACTTTGCCCGGTTCGAAGGCGACAAGGTTGTGGAATATGTAAATCTCAACAGAACTCTCAGCTGAGCGATAGCCAATGCCAGCCATCAAAGAGTTCCGGGAGATGAAAATGCAGCCGTCTCTTGGCGGCGCTGAGACACAAGGAGCGCCTCAGAGCATAATTGCTGAGGGTCGCTGGTAACAATCAGCCATTTTGTTGGCACCTTACCCCCATCATAGACTTTTAGCCCAAAGGGCATTACAATAAAAATAACACTATGAAAATACTTTTCGTCTATCCCCAGTATCCGGACACATTCTGGAGCTTCAGGCATGCCTTAAAATTCGTCTCTAAAAAGGCAGCTTTTCCGCCGCTCGGTCTATTAACTATAGCCGCCATGCTACCCGCCGAGTGGGAGAAAAAGTTGGTCGATATGAATGTCACCAGATTGACTGACGAAGATATCAGATGGGCTGACTGTGTGTTTATCAGTGCCATGGTGGTGCAACAAAATTCGGTAACAGAGATTGTTATTACCCGATGTAAGAAACTGAACGCCAGGATTGTTGCCGGCGGCCCTCTATTTACTACCGGATACGAAGAATTTGATGGGGTAGACCATTTTGTCCTCGGCGAAGCTGAAGTCACCATGCCCCTCTTTTTAGAAGACCTCAAGAAAGGGTGTGCCCGGCATATCTATACCTCCAACCAGCGACCGGACATAAGCAAGACTCCTATCCCATTATGGCCCCTCATCAACATGAAGGGCTCTTCATCAATGAATGTTCAATATTTCTCGGGGATGCCCCTTCAACTGTGAGTTCTGCGATATTGTCATATTAAACGGACATGAGCCACAGACGCTAAAGACAGAGAACAGATTCTGGCAGAACTGGAGGCAATATATCGCCGCGGCTGGCGGGGTGGTGTATTTGTTGTTGACGACAACTTCATCGCCAATAAAAAGAAGTTAAAGTCGGAAATACTTCCGGCAATAATTGAGTGGAGAAAGGGGAAGAAGTATCCCTTCGCCCTGTCTACGGAAGCATCAATAAATCTGGCCGATGATGAAGAACTAATGAAGTTGATGGTGGATGCCGGGTTTAACACGGTATTCATCGGCATTGAGACCCCCACTGAGGAAAGTCTGGTTGAATGCGCTAAGTCGCAAAACCAGAATCGTGATTTAGTGGCTTCGGTCAAGAAGATTCAGAACTATGGTTTGCAGGTACAGGGAGGGTTTATTGTCGGTTTTGATAGCGACCCACTATCCATCTTTAGAAAGCAAATCAGCTTCATTCAAAAGAGCGGCATTGTTACCGCCATGGTCGGTTTGTTGAATGCTCCTCCGGTACCAGACTACACCAGCGCTTAAAAAGGGAGAACCGCCTGATAAAAGGTTTTACCGGTAACAATACAGATTGCTCTCTCAACTTCATTCCTAAGATGAACCATGAAACACTCATTACTGGCTACAAGCACATTCTCAATACAATCTATTCCCCAAGGCATTATTATGAACAAGTCAAAACATTTTTAAGAGAATACAAACCTCGGGGGAATATATCTAGCCGGCTGCAATTTCACCATATCATAGCATTCATTAAATCTATATGGTTTTTGGGTATCCTAGAAAAGGGAAGAGAAGATACTACTGGAGGTTATTCCTTTCGACCCTATTCAGACAGCCGCGGAAATTTCCCATTTCCATGAGTCTTAGCGTCTACGGATATCACTTCCGCAAAGTTGTTGGAAAGTACATTGGCTTACCTGTTTAGAATTCCAGGATGTCCCGTTAACCGAGGAATCAGAGGCAGGACAGTCAACAAAGTCGTTATAGGAAGCGTCGATTGGTGTGGCCGGTGCTGCCTGCCAAGAATCGTCCCATCTGCTTCGTTTAACTTTTCATCGGGATGTTGAGTCACATTACATCTTTTTGTGACTTAAAGACTCACATTCATATGAAAAGTAATGGCGTGGAAAAAGCTTTGCCTTCATATCTAAGATGATTTTTCCATTTGAGATGGCTATACTTAACGTTAAGTTTAGATAAAACATCTGATTAGGAGGTAAAAAATGCCTATTGTTAGAGTAGACTTCTGGGAAGGCGTTGGGAAGGAAAAAGTCAAAACGATGATACGCGGTATTACAAATGTTATGGTAGATTTAGGTGTCCCGGAACATGCCGTAGAAGTAATAGTTTATGAAATACCAAAAACGCATTGGGGCGTTGGTGGTGAACCAGCTTCAGAAAAACTCAAAGATGTATCACCACCCAAATAGTTCTTAACCTTAGATTTTCATAAATCAAAGACTCACTTTTCAGTGTGGCGTTTACCCTCAGATAAAATGCCTTCAGTGAAAGGTACACAAATTGACGTACTGTGTAGGGCGTAAAGAGGACTACTTTCGGCTGGACGATGATAGGCACGGTCTCCCTTGTACCCAAATCCCAATGCAAACAAAAAAGATCTACTAATACACTAACAAGACGTCGGAAAAGCCAGAACGATACATATTATAATGATTGTAATAGTCAAACAAGCCTACTGCACGTACTTAGCCAACTCATGAGCCCAGTTATAATAGCGTCTGATTCTCTCACGCTGAGCAACATAGTCTGTCACATGATGAGCATCGTCAGTGGTCTCAAACGTCTGACTGATGTGGTCTGTCAGTTCGGTAGGAATACCACACTCAACTAGTGACTTCCTAACCGACGCTGAATTGAGTTTATTGGGGTCCTTGTGTACACCTTTTTTATTCAGATAAAGTGCAGAAGTCAAGTCGGTTACTACTAACCTTATTTCCTCCTCAGCGTGCTGTAATCTGACACTGTCAGCAGTTGCATCTTTCAATATAGCATCAACCTCATCGAGCCGTTGTCTCCAACTGCACCAGGGTTTCTGCGCTATATTAGGACCATTTTTTGTATATGATGTTATTTCGTAAAAGAATCCATTTAACGAACGACAGCCTGCTCGTACTTGGTCTAGCCACCCTTTATTGTGTGATAGGAGAATTACCTGTTTCCCCTTATCTACCAACTTTCGTATCACGTCGATAAACTGGATTTCATGTTCATCATCCCATGATTGTATTGGGTCATCAATAAAAAGGAAACCAAATGGGCATCCTGGTTTAAGATTTGTAGCGATACTCAGGCAGAGCCCTAAAGCATTTAACTTCGATTCACTCAAGGAAGATACTGCACTGACGAGGTCTTTGCCGTATGATGAAGCCTTGATTTGTACGCGACGAGACTTAATTTCACCTTTTTTCGTTCTATCCATATCGAACCCAGAGAAATGGACATCCGGGTCGCCGGTGGTGCGAATCTGGTCATACCAACCCATGACATCAGCAGTCATCTCATTGCTTACTGCATCCAGCATCTTAGAACCCACATATTGGTCGACAGATTTTCGAAGCTCTTTTAATCCAGCAAGTATAGACTCAACCTCCAAATATTTTTCGATTTCTTTCTGTTTTTCAATCAAGTCTATTAGAACACCAATATCCTCAGTTCCGGCTGCTGAATCCAATTCATGTCTAAGTATCTCATTGGCATCTGACATAGGGGACACAAAGGCTGATATGACAGGGACTGAAGAAGCTACTTGGCTCGAGTAAGTCACGAGATTTTGTCCTAGGTCTTTCATTATCGTGACGTCCTCTTTTGATTGCTGAACTGAAAGCTGTACCGCGGTTAATGCCTTGGAAACATTAAGATAGTCTCGGTCTAAATTATTCTTGACCTTTTGTAATTGTACGATTGCGTCACGGACAGATTGGATGTAAGGCTCATGCTTCGGCGATAATATCTTTGCAAGTTCTGTCATAGAGGTACTGATTGATAGGAACGTAACTAGCCTCGACATATGCCGCTGCTGACATTTCTCCAACCTTCGTTTTAGGTCAGAAAGCATGTCATTGATTTCCTGTCTTTGGTTCAAGAGGCTACTTGAACGTTCACCCTGTTCTTTGAGCTCCTTGTGCTGGTTGTTAATATGCGCGGTGACAGTTGTAGTAAGCTTTTGACCGCAGAATGGACATTCTGATGGTTGCTGCTTAAGCAACTCCACTCCTAGGTTATAGAATTCGGCTTGCTTAATAATGGTGTCGCGGGTTGTCAGGGCAACGAGTTCACAGTACTTAGTAATGAGATCCTCAGAAGCGAACTTTACGAAATATTGTAAATCTGCCGAGTCAGATGTCTTATCATCGGCACTGAAAGGAGCCAGTGTTATCCTACCTGGGAAAACCTTTTTTACTGCCTCATCACGTATTCTAAGTAAGTTCGCAAGTACTGACTCTCTTGGTGTTCCCTCCGGTACGCGATTCGTGCATTCTTTCCATATACAAGTGGTGAGAGAGGGAAGAGAATCCTTGCCTTTCTTATATAAAGAATAAACTTCTTTTAGGGCTGGACGAAGTGAGAGACGATTTTCTATGGAAGCAACCCGAGTGCGGAAGAGTGACACATCCGAAGGAATTGAAGATTCTGGTTTTGTGCAGAGCGAAACAAAATCACTTTGCACATTCCCCAATTCGTCAAGACCAAGGAGTTGAGCAAAGCCTCTGAATCGCTGGTCCGGACCAACGAGGAGTAGATATTTTAATGCATGCTGCATAATGAATGGTTTCGATACAACGCTTAGGTCAGCATCGATTGGCCATTGTTCTACAGCAAGCCCATCGACGGATTTATTCATCCCCTCATCATCAACCAACTCCGACTCAAATACAGTTAATTTATCATCCCTAGAAAAACATACTTTGACAACTGTGCTGGTGGCACTATCAATGTGACAATTGCGGTACGAGCCTTTGTATTCTTCTTTGGATTCTCCTCTGTCAACTTTAGATGTCCTTCCGTAAAGTAGCCATTCAACAGCTTCAGTGACACTCGTCTTTCCGTAACTATTAGGCCCATAAATGATGGTGAGGGTAGGGTGTAAATCAATGGATTGTTCCTTACTAAAACCACGAAAACCTCTTATGGTTAGACTCTTAATTTTCACGCCTGATCACCTCTTCCAAAATTAGACCCAGTTCTGCCTCTAAAGATTGCTTTGGATTATCTCCCTTATATGAAGCAATTAAGCGTTTGTGGACTAGGTCTTCAGTCAGTTCGGTCAACTCCTTCAGATACTTTTCTATCTTAGATAATTCAGTCATATGACCTCCTCATCGTTTATGTTGCGGGCAAGATTGTACGCTTTTAGAGACGAGTAGTCAAGCGTTCTTTGTGTGTTGTGAAATAGTGATGCTTTTACTGCGAATATAAAATGCTCATCATTTTGGTGTCTGCGAAGCATCGATCTAAAGTGTGTCTGCTTGCAAAACGGAGGGCGGCTTATTCTGTCGTTGCCAGGTGTTTATAACCCTGCATGATGATGTTGCACAATTCTGACGATTGTTGGGTCTAAGCTCCGCTGCTTCGCATATGCAAATGTCTCCCTGGCATTAGCAAGCAGTAGTTGATTTTTGGCTATCCAAAGCGCCGTAGTCTATAATAAACTCGTCGAACTAGGAATCACGATGGATATATTCTTCGTGGACGATGCTGCACAGAAAAACCCTAGCCGTCCCGGTATGGGGCCGCTCTTGGGCGTTGGCGGTATACATGTTGTGGAGGAGTCCCTGCAAGACTTAGAGAAGCAAACAGAGTCCATATGTAAAGAATTTGGGTTCCCTCCGAACGAGATTTTTAAGTGGTCGCCAGGCCGAGAACTATGGATGCACCAGAATCTCGTAGGTGAAAAAAGACGAGAATTCTTTATTCGTATTCTCGATTTAGCAAAAGATAATGGTGCTATGGCAATGGTTATCATCGAAGATACCTCTTGCAAAACAGCCACCAGAGCTCAAAGCCCAGAGACAGACCTCATTCAACTCTTTCTTGAACGTGCCCATCACCAGCTTGCTGCTAGACAAAGCAATGGAATGGTCATAGTCTCACAGCCAAGTGGCGACCGCAAGAGCGAAAATAAATTCTTGGCGGGTTGTTTCGAAACCTTGAGATCCGGAACCGACTATGTAAAGCCGGAAAGAATTGTTCTCAATGTTTTAACTTCTCCACCTAGATTTATGCGGCTTCTGCAACTTGCTGATGTTGTGACATCGTGCACCATAGCTTTCGTGGGAGGTGAAAGCTCGTTCTCTCCGCCGGTCTTTAATTCTATCAAGCCAATACTAACTAGAGAATTGGGACGAATTGGCGGGGTAGGGCTTAAAATCCATCCTGACACAAAGTACCGCAATCTTTATCATTGGCTGCTTGGCGATTCCCACTTTGTGAGGTTTATGGAGGGTTTCCCTATGCCACTCTCAGGCTACCAATATAGCTCCGACCCACATACACCATAGCCCGGTAGGAGCTATGTCCCACGCCATGAGAGACAATAGGTTTCACTTAACAGTAAGCTCGCATTGCGCAGCGTTCAATAACAGGCAGACTGTTCACCCATTGCACAAATACTCAAATTGTTAAACTATTGCGAAATAAAGTGGAATGGAGTCGAAGTATCAATAGGTAGAACCAGAACCTTTGGACTGGCATTTAGCCTATCTTTCTAAAAGTAACTGCGTACAACGAAGCAATTCTGCTAATAAGTGGAGGTGCTTACTGCCTTAAAGACTTCACCCGGCCGGCTTTCAGTCGTTCTCGACACACTAGAATCAGATAACCTCAACTCTTACCTTTCTTCTTTTTCTTCCCTTTAAAAGTTTTCTTCTTAGGTCTGCTTTGTTTCCTAATCCATTTTAACCTAAATTTTTTAACACTCGCTAATTCTTTTTCAGCCGAAGCAGCACGTTTAACGGCACTTGCACTGATTCCCTCTGCTGCTTTCCTTTTCTCTGATTCTAACTCAGCTACTTCATTTGCAATTTGTAGTGCAGCCATAGGTCGGTCAAGTGGAGCTATTCTTGCCATTATAGAATCCGGAGACTCTCCGTATTTTTCTTCTATTCCTTTTCCATATTTATCTCTCTCTTCTTTAATGCTTAGGCTCGCTTGGTCAATAATACCACCAAACACTTGCCCTAGCGTCTCATCATCAAGCAAATTGAGCCCGGATTCAGCGACGTTCATAAGAATAGCCTCGAAAGATTTGTCAGCTTCTTCGGGCTCTGCCCCTGAACATATTGTTGATGCAAAGTTAAAGAAAGACCCAGGTTGCCAAGTAATCCTAGCCCCTCCTTCTTCTACGAGATTCAATATTGATGTTTTACTTATGAACCACGCGTCAGACTTCGTACCGGGGCTAGAATGTACGTAATAATCGCCACTTCTCTCTTTCTTGATAACAATCGAAGCTTCACCCTCCGGTAACGCCTTTCTATGTGCCTCACTCAATATTTCCTCATCTGGTTCGTCAAATCGCTCTCTGATACTTACCACAGCATCTCTAATTAATTTTGTTCTCTCCTCAATGGCATTGAAGTCTTTTTCAGCAAATCCAGGCCAATCTTGCAAAAATACTGTCTCTATCCCAATATCTTTAAGTGCATTCTTAATGGAGTCCATATCAACGGTTGTACTATTAATGGTTTTATAAAGGTAACTTCTCCAGTCGCTTCTGTTACCAGCGTGCTGCCATCTTATAAACGCATTAAGAAACTCGTTTTGCTTCTTATAAGGAATTTCTCCCTTTGCTGCTGCCATTACATGGAAAGAGCTTGCCCCATGCTCTCTTACAACCCCGTCAGCATATCGCAAGTGTGTAACCGTCTCTTCTAATAGCTTGTCCGTTGTATAGAATCTAATGCCTATTGCTTTCGACCTCAGTAAACAATCTTTCACTAAATAATTTCCAATATTTGCTAACGCTAATGCTCTAATCTGAACATTCGAATCTACAAGCCATACTGCCTCTTTTGCTTGCTTCAATCTTTCTCGTGCGACATCTCCTAAAACCCCCAAAGCATGGAAGGCATAAAAACCTCGGGATATTCTTCCGAGATATTCTCTCTCTGCATTCCCCGCTTGTTTAAAGATATCTAATGAAACTGTGGCAAAAGCCTGTCTTTTTACCCAGACGTCATACTTAGCAGCAGCTAAGTTGAGGAACGCCAGTATCGAGTTTGGTATAACTTGTCCTCTATTGTATTGATCTGAAGTCAATATACTTGCTAAGGTCAAGCCTATCTCCTTGAAATATCCGACCATTGCATTTTCCAAATCGGTAGCCAGACCTTCCGCGTCGGATTCTAAAGTAGGGAATTTTCGCTTTATTCTTATTTTGACCGAATCAATAAAACGTTCTCTTAGGTGATTGAGTCTTGTCTTGTTTTCTGATGACAACCTCTCAGCGTTATCTCCAATTATGAATCTTTCATTATTTGTTTGTTTTAATAATCCCTTTTCGATCGCATCAGTTTTTATAGCATTCTTAAGTTTTATACTTATAGGTTGACCAGTCGGCCATCCAACAAGCCATAAACCATCCTCCAACGTAAATTCGCCAATAGCTTTCATTTTCGTAACAGCAGATTGCAGGGCTGCGACCATTATTTCAGCTTGAATTAACTCTAAATCTTTTTGTTCACAGAATTTGTTGAAAACAAAGAAACTGGCCGCCGCAGTGTCTGGCTCTATCCCTTGTTGACACACTTTTCTTATCTGCTGAATCATTGGAATTGAAATGCGTGGCGGAACAAAATAATCCGTAATTGTCTCAACCATTCTGAATAGGGAATTATACGCCTCGTCGGCGTTATATGGTATTACTCTAATTCTGTATTTTTCTAGGTATTCACTGCATTCCTGTTGCGAAACATTAGGAGCAATCCAACATATTGGTCTTTCTACACTAGCACCCCTTTTTGCCAGTGAAAGAATGTCTTGAATATTTATATCTGATAAGGAATGCCCTAAGATAATTAATGGACACATCTGGAAAACCGATGTCATCTTTATTCGCCAGTACGACCATTTCTCACCTTCTAATATGTCTTTGTAATGGTCAGACGTTAGTATTAAACCATCGTCTGAGGTCATATCTCCATGTAGTTTGACTATAGCATTTGTCAAGCTCGGATTAAGCATTCCAATGTGGCTTTCTGAATTTGATAATACACGATAAGACTCTCCTATCCGTGCCAAGTGCTCATGAATTGCGTCATCATAATTGGTCGTCAGATATACCTTTATTGGCCACTTGGCTATCAATTCATATATTCTCCCAGTTCTAGCAGGATATAGGTAACCACTTATTATTTGTCTTATTCTCTGACCACCTACAGTTTTCCACTCTTCTTGAAAAACTGCCGGAAAGTCTTTTCTTCGTAGTGCTTCATCAGCCTTTGAAAAATCTACTCCCACACACTCCCCTTTCAAAGTATTGAGAGTGTTTGTTGCCAACTCTTCCCAATTCGGATACCCCATTTCCGACGAGGGTCCACTGCCAACCAATAACCAGGCCTCTCCCGATTGGAGATAATCAATAAGATGACTATCCATAACTTTCGCCTCTTTTTAGTTATTTTACAATTTATTATTGATTATAACTCTTAAGTCAACCTGCTCCAACTCCTGATTGCAAATTATTAGTCACTCAAACATGACTTTAGTTCACTTTTCTATTCAGAAACTCACTTACTTCCAAGACCACCATCTGCCAACCGTCAAGAATAAAGGCTTTGCCCGGTTTTCAGTAGTTCCTCATTTTGGGGAAAAATGGTGGGCGGTATAGGGTTCGAACCTTCAACCTAAGCCTGATATTATTGCATCAGCTTTAAGATTATGGAAAAATATACGCTTGAAAGGGCAAATATCCCCATGTTCGTGTAATAGTACCTATATGAAACAAGAAAGTAGATTGAGACATTGGAAGAAACGGAATTAGGTCAAAGTTACCACCTTCGCTCTACTTTTTCAAAGCCCAAAGGTAAGCAGCGGCTGATTTTCCAATACCTTGGCCTGTTTCAACTTGAGGGCGCAGATGGTTGGTAAAAATCTCAATCTCTTCATCAGTCAAGGCTTGTTTCATGGCTTCTTCGAGTGTAGGAATACGTGGATTGCCTGCCATTCGCAGCATGGTTTCCCATTTAACCGCTGTTATTGAAGACATATCGGCATGTAACTCTAGATGAATCTCGCTGAATCCTGCCTTCTCGGACATGCTAAATAAATCACGCTCATCAAAGTCCAGCATTGGATCTGTAGCAGGTTGAAGACTGCTGTAAATAGTGCTGATTTTTCCTACGATTCCGATTATCGGTGCCACATTATAACCCCTGAAAATATTGGCAGGATTATGCCCAAAGCGGTTGATAGGTTCGAAGATAGACAAACGACCTCCCGGCTTAAGCACCCGATAGAATTCCTTAAAGGCGGATTGCTTTGCCTCAACGTATATCAGCACAGAACGTACGGTAACTACATCAACTGCGGCAACATCACAACCAGCCAGGTTATCGGTTGAGGATTTAAGAAATTGGCAGCGGTCAACTACCCCTAACTCTTCAGCTAAAGAGCGACAATGGTCTAATAAATCCTGGGAAATATCATTAAAAATAACCTTGCCTTGCTTACGAACTCGATCCAGAGCTCCGAAGGCAATCAGCCCATCCCCGGTACCTACGTCCAGCACAGTATTGCCTTCTAATATTTTCGCATTTTGAAGTACTTTATCTCGTACCTGTTCCAAGAATGTAAGCATGGTCTTTTGCATTTCGATATCGCCACCATGCCGCTTTTGCAACAGCCATTGCGCCCACTTATCCTGAATTCTTTCAGATTCCATTTCTTGCTATTTCCAGATTAATGATTATTTCAGTAATTTTAAAATAAGTGTGAAAGGATAGTCAAGAACACAGTCTCTATCTTATTGATCTACAAAGATTTATCTTCCGATAGTCACTTTCAGATAAATCGTTCAATTAACTCTCGTTGCACAAAATAGCGAATTGTTACACCAAACCATCGTTCAATAACTGGAAGCAAAGATGATTAAGGTACTTTAAGCAGGCGGCCTTGATATAGTTCCTGCAAATTTCATCTTGGACGTAATGCCCAATCGCGTCGGCGTGCTCTCGCCATGTTTCCATGCAGGTTGACTAGTACCCCTTTTGTAGCGTAATATCGTAGTCATTGGTCTTACTTTGATAACAAATAACAATATCGAATGATTGACCTGGCATCGGCAGTGTTCACTTTTAGGAGGGCAGGGTTTGTCCGGTGTAGGACGATTAAAACCAATATCCAAGGCTTCTGACCAGGCGATTCCGGCACGAATTGTGATAGGGGTCACCGGCCACCGAAAACTGGAGAACCTGTCTGTGCTCACCAGTGCTATTCAGACAGCCATAGAAAAAATCAGCCAAATGGTGCCTCCCCTGTGCAACACACCGGTGGTGCTGACTACTCTTTCTCTTCTGGCTGAAGGGGCTGACCGACTAGTAGCACGGGAAGTCCTTAAAATCCCTGGAGCCATGCTGGAGGTGGTCCTTCCCTTAGAAAAAGACGTCTATATGCAGGACTTCACTACGAGCCAGTCCAGGGAAGAGTTCCAGGAATTGCTCTCTCAAGCAAGTAGTGTCAGACGGCTTCCGTCCCAGGGTAGCCAGACCGAAGCCTACCAGTGGCTGGGGCGTTATATTGTTGATCAGTGCGATATACTCATTGCCCTCTGGGATGGCAAACCGGCTGAAGGCCGCGGGGGTGCTGCGGAAGTGGTGCAGTACGCCCGGGAGATTAGTTGTCCTCTAGTCTGGATACATACCGCTAATCCAGGCGAAGTCACTGTTGAGTTGAATCGTATTTTAGACCCGAGTCCATTTCAGGACCTTGATGAATATAACACAGAGCGGGTTAATCCTGCCAAGTCGGAGAAGCAGTTGAAAAGTCAGCAGGATTACTTGGTGGGCGAAATCGAGCGCGCCGGACTGTCCATCGATAGGCTGCGGTCGACCCTGGAGTATATCCTGCGTTACTTTGTCCGTAGCAATCTGTTAGCCATGCGTTACCAATACCGGCATCAACAAACACAAAACCTGGCTTACTTAATGGCCCTGGCAGCCGTAGCTATTGCCGCCTTCCAGATTCTCTTTGTGCCTGACCAGCCGAAGATTCTGATATCCGAAGTGGTGCTTATGTTAATCGCCCTGGCGATTATCGGGGTGGGGCGGCGCCAGCTGTGGCATGCCAGATGGATGGATTACAGATTCCTAGCTGAGAGATTGCACTCGGCACTTTTCATGGCGGTGGCCAACATTATCGATGTGACAACGTTGCGCCCCCCCCGCCACCTAAGCCTCTCTTATACCTCCAAAGACTGGATGGTGGCGGCTTTTTCGACCATCTGGAACCGAAGACCCCGATTTCAGGATTGGGATTCCTCTGCGCTAGAAAAGCTAAAAAGTTTCCTGTGCGAGGCCTGGATTGAAGACCAAATTCGCTATCACAGTAGTACCAGCCAGCGGCACCACCGCCAGCACTACCGCATGGCCAGCGCCAGTTACATCCTGTTCGGTCTCACTATCTGCGTTGCGCTGCTTCATATTGTCAACATTGGCCCCCATCTAGTGGAGAGTATCCTTGCCTTCGCCGCTATTGTTTTTCCGGCTGTTGCTGCCAGCTTATCTGCAATTCGAACGCACCGTGACTACTTGAGAAGCTCAATGCGCTCCGCTGAGATGGTGCGCCACCTGCAAGAGCTCAAAGGCAGGGTAATGCTCGCCCGGGACTATAACAGCCTTCAGACGTTGTTGAAAGAAACAGAAGAAACCATGTTACACGAAAACGAGGATTGGCGTGTAGTAATACGGTTTCACGAACCTGAGGTGCCTGCCTGAACCGCGGCCGGTTCGGGCCATTACCGTGGAATTTGAGGAAATAGGAGAGTCAGGTGCCAGATAAAGATAATGAGGGCATGATGGCCGGCGATTCCACCCCTGATGAAATCATCACCGGATTTGAGCCAGGCCCCCGTGAGATTATCGCTCAAGCCATACACGAGGCTTACCGTCGGACCTGGCAGGACGAGGCAGATAATGATGATCTTGCCACGGCACCGTGGAATAGGTTACCGAACTATCTGCAGGAGTCCAACCGGCATCAGGCTAACCACATTTTCGAAAAGCTGCGCCGCATCGGCGGCACCGTTCACAAAGTCAAGGGGCGTGATGTTATCAAGTTAAAATTTACTAAAGATGAAATTGAAATTATGGCCGAGATGGAACACGTCCGGTGGTGTAACGAGCGACTTCGCGGCGGGTGGCGTCATGGCGAAGTGAAAGATGCAGCCAATAAGGTCAGCCCTTACCTCGTGTCCTGGACAAAACTCCCTGGTAAAATTAGAGAGAGAGATAGACAGGCAGTTCGAAATATGCCGGAATTGTTAGCCAAAGTTAGTCTTGAGATTCGCCGCAACCAGTAGCCGTCCGATACTCCGGCAAGTAGCCGGAGTAGTTGAACTTAATTTCTTATCTGGTATAATTGAGGAGACTCTAAGGGTAGAGAGTAACATGGAATCTGGAGTGGTGAGGTAGCTGATGAGCGACATCTTCATTGCCCATGTCGAAGAAGATGCTGATGTTGCCTTGGAAATCGCTCTTGGCGTGGAAGAGGCAGGATATACTACATGGTGTTATGAGTTAGATAGCATCCCGGGTCCGTCGTATTTGGTACAAACAGGACACGCCGTTGAGCAGGTCAAGGCTGTCATCGTGGTGATATCCCCCCACTCGCTCGGCTCCCGACAGGTCACCAAAGAAATTGTCCGGGCGCACGAAAGCGACAAAGAGTTCATCCCCATACTGCGGGACATTACTCATGTTGAATTTCAAAATCGTCAGCCAGAATGGCGAGAAGCTATTGGTGCAGCGGCTTCGATAAGTATTCCCCGGCAGGGAGTCTCCATCATCCTTCCTCGTGTCATTGAGGGACTTAAAGCTCTAGGTATTCCCCCGAACGTAGCCCCACAGGCTACAAGAATATTACACGTACGCCGTGAACTGAATGAACTGCGTGAACAAGAAAGGCTTAAAAAAGCAAGGGGTGCCGAAGAAGCCGCCCGTGAAAAAGCCGGGCGAGAAACTGAGGAAGCCGCTAAAGAAAAGGCTAAGCGGGAGGTTGAAGAAGCTGCTAGAGAAAAAGCCAAGCGAGAAACCGAAGAAGCCGCTAAAGAGAAGGCCAGGCAGGAAGCCGAAGAAGCTGCTAGAGAAAAAGCCAAGCGAGAAGCCGAAGAAGCTGCTAGAGAAAAGGCTAAGCGGGAAGCCGAAGAAGCTACCAGAGAAAAAACCAAGCGAGAAGCCGAAGAAGCTGCTAGAGAAAAAGCCAAGCGAGAAGCCGAAGCAGTTGCTAAAGAGAAAGCCAGACAGAAAGCAGAGGAAACTGCTAGAGAAAAGGCAAAACGAGAAGCCGAAAAAATTGCTAAGGACAAGGCAAGACAAGAGGCTGAAGTTCGAAAGAGAGCCGATCGGGAGGCCGAAGCTCGGGAGAGAGCTAGACGTGAGGCAAAAAAGAAAGCTCCCCAGCCAAGAAAAATCGTCCCTTATTTAAGTAAAATAATTAAGTCCCGCTGGACTTGGGCTGGCGTGGCTATACTGGTCATAGCTATTGTCTCCATATTTATCTTCTTGAAACCGGAGAGTGCTGAACAGCATTATAACACCGGAGTTACCTTGATGGCGGAAGCTCAATATGACCAGGCTATCCTTGAATTTAATAATGCCATTGAGGCGAATGTCAACTATGCTAATGCCTATCATGACCGGGGATTGGCCTACGCCAAAAGCGGTCAGTATGACCTGGCGATTGCCGATTTGACTAAAACCCTTGAGCTTGATCCGACCATCAAGGTTTACGCAAGTTATGCCGTTGCCTACCACGACCGGGGGCTAGCCTACGCTAAAAGCGGTCAATATGACCTGGCGATAGCCGATTTGACTCAAGCTTTAGAATTGGACCCGGCTACAGAGGTTGACGCCGGTTATTCCGTTGCCTACCACGACCGGGGACTGGCGTACGCTAAAAGCGGTGAATATGACCTGGCGATAGCCGATTTGACTCAAGCTTTAGAATTGGACCCGGCTATGAAAGTCGATGCCAGTTATGCCGTTGCCTACCACGACCGGGGACTGGCGTACGCTAAAAGCGGTGAATATGACCTAGCGATTGCCGATTTGACCAAAGCCCTCGAGCTTAATCCGACCATCAAGGTCGATGCCGGCTACGCCAATGCCTATCACGACCGGGGATTGGCATATGCTAAGAGTGGTAAATATGACCTGGCAATTGCTGACCTTACTATAGCCCTTAAATATAATCCGGCTATCAAAGTCGATACTAGTTACGCTGTTGCCTATCATAGCCAAGGTTTGGTATATGCTAAAAGCCATCAATATGACCTGGCAATTGCCGACCTTACTATAGCCCTTAAATATAATCCGGCTATTCAGGTCGACTCCGGTTATGCCACTGCCTATAGTGACCGGGGATTGGCATACGCTAAAAGCCATCAATATGACCTGGCGTTTACCGACTTAAACAAAGCCCTCGAGCTTAATCCGGCTATTCAGGTCGACCCCGGTTATGCTGTAGCTTACGACGACCGGGGAAAGAACTACCAGCAGAAAGGGGAAGCCGACCTGGCGCTAGCCGATTTCAATCAAGCCATCCAGCTTGACCCGAATAATGCTATATACTACGGCGACCGGTTCTGGGTTTACTGCGATAAAACGGACTATGAAATGGCGCTAGCTGACGCCAACAAAGCCATCGAGCTAGAGCCAAATAAGGCATGGTACTACAACCTACGTAGTATCGTCTACAATTTTAAACATCAATATGACCTAGCATATACAGACATCAACAAGGCTATTGAGTTAGAACCGAATAACGCTTCCTACTATTGCCAACGTGGCAGCATTTACCAGGGCATGGGGAAAAATGACCTGGCGCTAGCCGATTTCAACAAGGCTATACAATTAGACCCAAACTACGCTTTGAGTTACCTCTTCCGGGGCTGGTTATACCAGGCTACGGGCCAAAATGGACTGGCGATAATTGACTTTGCCAAATGTGTTGTCGTATCACAGGTTCCGTTATGGGTGCAGCAGGCAGAGCAGGCACTGCATGACCTGGTTTTAAAAGACCTGGATGATGCCATCAAATTACATCCAAATGATCCTAATGCTTATAGGGATCGGGGATATGCCTACATGTGCAAAATAGCGAGAGTTTATAGGAACATCCCCGGAGGCGAAACTAAAGCAAACGAAGCTTATGACCTAGCTATCGCCGATTATACCAAAGCCATCGAATTGGACCCGAATAACGCTGCGCGTTACGCTGACCGAGCAGGCGCTTACTCGGAAAGAGGGAAAAATGACCTGGCATTGGCTGACTGCAATAAAGCCATTGAATTAGAACCGAATAATGCTAAGTACTACTTGTCAAGGGGCGGAATCTATTATTCAATGAGGCAGTATGACCTGGCGTTGGCCGATTACAATAAGGCTATCCAAATGGACCCGAATACCTCTTATTTTTACCACTGGCGTGGTATGCTCTATGATACTACGGACAAAAATGACCTAGCATTAGCTGACTATAATAAAGCCATCGAGCTAGACCCGAATAATAGTGCCTACTATTGGTCGCGGGGCGTGTTATATGAGAAAATGGGCAACAAAGTTCTAGCTATAGCTGACCTTGAGAAATGTCTTGAGATTGCTCAGTCCTGGAACGATCCATTTATGATTCAAATGGCGCAGCAGGAACTTGATAAACTGAAGGGATGACGGATACCGGTCTGACCGCGCTTGAGCGACATCTTTCCCGTGTTCGCCTGTGGATAGAACCCAAAGAAATAATACGCCAAGCCGGTATATAAGGCAGTTTGCCATATTTCGTTCAGAGTAACATTCGTCCAATTTGTTCAACTTTACGACAATGGAAATTTCAAATCTCAGTAATGAGCCTAAAGGGTTTAATAATAGCCATTTTACGGAGTAGTATATTTTAATACCCATAAATTACATTGACTAGCGCCTTTTAACGATGTATATTATTTTTCGTAATGTCACAAACCATGAATGGAATTGGCGAAATAATCAGGCGAAGGCGAGTTTCAATACCATTAACTTTGTGCGAACTAAGTGAGACATCAGGGGTTTCTCACTCCCACATCGGTAGAATTGAACGAGGTGAACGGTTTCCCTCTGCGCGTGTCTTACGAAGGATTGCTAAGCCTTTAGGTTTTAAAGAAGAGGATTTATTCATGCTAGCTGGATTCTTATCCGACACAACTAGTAGTGAGAGGAATCCTCTTGGCAGTGATAATCATAGTTTGGCAATAGACCCTATTGTTGCTGGTACTTTAGCTCGCGAATCCGTTGAAGTACAACGTGTATTAGTTGGAGTTCTAAGTCTTCTAAAAATCATTGCAATGTATATGGAGAAACCTAACAAATAAACCACTCTTGAACATCAAGAAGTTTGAATGCTAGAGGTTACTCTTCTAACCAATAATTTACGATAGAGATTTTTGATCTCCATTGATATGTCTGAATCTTCCACAGCTAATCTACGATATTGTCGATATATACGCAATGCTAGGGATTTGTTGTTTCCTTTCAAATATAAACGCATGATACGGTAATAGGTATCCTCTTGATAAGGATCGATGGTGATGGATTTTTCTAGTAGGTTACGGCTTCTGCAATATTACCCTTCTTGATTTTTATATCTGCTAATAAAGAAAGTATTTTTAAATATGTATTTTCGAGTTCACGCCGGCGATCTTCCATCCATTCAGTATAGAACTCGCGAGAAATGACCCGGTATATAATTTAATCGCATGTTCAAGGGCAGCGTTTTCCTTTTCTTTTGGTGGATTTTTACCTGCTATAATGATGGATTGTTGAACTCTGTTACATCGAACCAAATATGTAAATCACGATTTATCTTATATTTGCCGCCTTCTAGCAAAAATATTCCGGGAAAAGTGCTTGTCGCGCTCTAAATAGATTTATATGGAAATTACTGCTCCCTTTGGCAGGAGACAGATCTGGCCATAATGCTGCGGAAATTTGTTCTTTTGTTTTACCAAGGGGATGTGTCAACAAATAGAAAAATATTTCCTTAGCACTGCTCGACCTCCAATCATTATCCTTTATTTGGCGGTTGTTTACGGAAACTTCAGTAATGCCTAGAGCTTGGACTTTAATATCAAATTGGTACTTTATTACTTGGTTTTTAGACGCATTATTGGTATATTCCACTTGTTTTATTTCATTGAAATTCTTTATCTTTTCAAAATCTGGCTAAATCTACCGTTTCCGATCTTGAGAGTGACACCGTAATGTATTAGAGGTAAAGCTTTTTTACCCTCTATTACTAGGAAGTTTTCATATCCTAATTCATCAGCCAAATCGGACGCTTTTTTAACCATTCTGCTGCTATATTGTATTCACGAGTTAAGAATGAGACTTGTGCGAGGTGGAAACAAGTTTTTGCGATTGCATCTTTATCACCCATTGTTTGTAAATGGTTGTAGGCGTTGTGCAATATTGCCTTTGCCTGTTCGAAATGTCCAGCCTCATATGCAATTATTCCAGTTGGATATTAAAAAGTGCTGTCTCATATGGTTGTTTCTGTTCTTCAGCCTGATGGCGAGCTTCTTCGAGTATTGTCCTGGCTGTATCGTATTGTCCTAAAAGCCGGTATGTTTCCCCAATGCCAGCGGTTGCATAAGCGATGAATGTTGCCTCCATTGACTGTCTGGCAAACTCAATGCCTTCATTGTAGTTTTTAAAGGCGTCGTTAAAACGGTTTAATTCTCGAAGTACATCTGCTATTGATATTTTTATTGCTGCTTCCGCACGCAGATACCCTGTTTCTCTCGCTTTCTCAAATCCAGAGTAGAAAGCATCTAATGCCAGATCATATTGTCCAAAACGCTGATGGATAATCCCGATATTATTCAGAGTAGCGGCAAGTTCTCCGAGATTATTGATTTTCGTCCAACCAACTCTTGCTTTTTCAAAATGCATTTTTGCCTTGGTAAGCTGGCCTGTTCTCTTGTATATAACTCCCAGAGAATTGTGTACTATAGCTAGGGCACCAATATCAAAAATAGAAGCATAATATCTTTGCGCGATTCGTAGGTGCTTGAGTGCTGAATAAAATTGCCCTAGGTCTTTATAAATATCTCCAAGTCTTCGATGGCAAGCGCCGAGTAATTCTTCCGGTCCATAGTTTTCCTCCAATAAACTGATAGCTATAGAGACGTCGTCTTTGGCTTCCCGGAAGTACCCACTTAAACGAAAAACCGCGCTACGCCAGCTTAATGCCTTTGCCTTTAGAAGCCAGTCTTTATCAGCCAAAAGTTTGCTGAGTAAACTGGACAAGAGTATCTGTGCATCATCTATATTTCCCAAGTGAATCAAACATTGCGCATTCAATAATACCAAATCGGGGTCACACGCTTTCAGATTTACCGGTAACATATTGAGCCATTTTTGTATGATAGTCCACTTACCAGCTTTCAATAAGTCAGGGCTTGTGTCCTTGACCATCCGAGCAACTTCGTGATACTTTCCGGCGCTGTGATAATGTGTAATAGCTTCTATCCAATTATGCTCTCGTTCGTACAATGAGGCAGCTTTGAAGTGTAGAAGTGCAAATTGGGCTGGATCATCTTGCCTCAGCTTTTTCTGTAGAAAATCTCTAAAAAGTTGATGATAGCGATAACGTCTCTGCTTTTCATCTATACATTGAATGAATAGGTTCTTCTGCTCAAGGTATCTTATCTCCTTATGGTAGTTAACACCTGGAATCAGTTGTTCAAGCAAATCGTATTCCATGTCCATGACGGTGCTTGAAGCTAAGAGAAAGCTCTGTATTTCCCGTGATTGCTTTTCAAATACTTCTGTTGTCATATAACGGGAAACCTGATCTTGGGTGATTTCGGGTAATTTATATAAACCATTTATGCCAGTATTATTGAGATGAAGCATCAGGCTTATTGCCCAGCCTCCCGTTTCCTCGACCAGTCTATCGGCCTCTTCATCAGTCAGATCTTTTCCAAAACATGTAGTAGCCAGACTCTTCGCTTCAGTCGCCGAAAATGATAAATGCGCCATTTTAAGGATAGAAACCTGATTTCTTAATATCAGCTTTGATATGACTGGTAGTTCCACCTGAGTGCGGCCAGAAATGATAAAATGGCAATTCTCTGGAACTTTTTCCAACAATAGATTCAATATATTCTTCGTCGATTCTGAATTTTCTATTACGTGATAGTCTTCAAACACAAAGACAAGGAAGTCCGATATCTTATCCTTAATTTCATTGGACAGGATTGTGAGTAAATAGGGAGCATCTTTCGTTATATCATTGGTCATCGCTAACCGTGACGCTGTCATTTGACCAAAGTTGGTGAAGCAGGAATTTAAAGAGGCAAGAATGCCTTCTAAGAGAAGTTTTGGGTCTTCATCTTCTACGTCTAAGGAATACCAACAAGTGGGAACATCAATGCTATGAATAAAATCGGTAAGGAGTGTAGTCTTACCATAACCAGCTGGTGCCGAAATTACCTGAAGTCTCTTTTGAATATTGCTATGTAGGATATCAGTTAGACGCTCACGATAAACATGATTACTCCCCAGTTGTGGAATGAGTAGTTTTGTGCTTGATACTCCGTTAATGACACTCATTTTAGTTAATTGTTTTTTCACGTCATTATTCGTCCGACTATCTGTTTCTAATGCTCGAGCTAAATTAGTTCGGATTATTTATTGCCTATTATAGAGCGTTTACCAGATAAGGACAAGATTAGCTATGCGTTCTTTAACGTGAAAAGTATCCCCACTAGTTTTTCTAATACGATTCTTGGTAATAGTTTGGTAAGACCCACTCCTCTATCATTTAGCATCAGAGACAAACCAAAAACCTCAAAGCTGAAAGAAAGGGGGTGACATGATGAAGCTACTAATAAAAATCCGGCAATATGCACCTTGGCTTAGGTTAGCGTTAATTTTGGGTATCATCATCGCCGCGGCAATCATCGGTGGGGCTCCTGATATTACAAGCCCTTAAGTTTCAACGCCCCGGGTAGCTTTACTGATCTTTCTTACTACTCGGGGCGTGAGTTCCTTTAAGAAAGGAAAATCAATGGATCTACCCGTTAACGATGCAAAGAATCTTGGTAATACATTACCAATACTAACGCGTAAAAGGACGACTCTAAATATTAGATATTGGTGGCTTATTATCATCAGTGTATTGCTTCGGTGTTTGCCGTTTGTATTTTCGGCGACATCTTCGCTAGTTGATTTAAAGAGGGCATGTATTATTTTATCCTATGCGGCATTGCTGTTTGCCTTGTTTCGTAATTTTCATATTCGAGGTGTCCGGATTGTTGCACTTGGCACGTTACTAAACTTTATAGGCATAATAGCAAATCTAGGTTTTATGCCCGTTTCTCCAGACATAAGATATCTAGCAGACAAGGCTCCTTTAGTAGCATCACCTAACGAAATAACGTTGACTGCTGCAGGTGGTATAATACTGCCTTTTGAAAAAACCGGATTATGGTTTTTCACTGATATTATTCCTGTTTCATCCGTTCATACGGTATTTAGTGTTGGTGATGTGATAATCGGTATTGGTATTTTAGTCGTATTTATTAATTTAATAGTCCAGATGGTAAAAAAGACGCCACCACCTGCTCTGAATTCTTTAACAACAAAGTAGGAATTTCATCCTTTTGATGAGAAAAGAGGTTAAATTGACTGATATGACAGAGCGTAATGAAACAAATCAGGAGGTTCAACCTATTTCGTTCACTCAAATACTTGAAGCCATAGCCAGAGGTGTTGAAAATAGACTAAAACGAACGGTGGTTGCAAATGTGGTTACCTTAGAGACTATATACATTGCTCGGAAATTGCATATTCCAGAAGAAGAGATACAGGAGTGGCGATCTTCTAGGTGTTATCGAGTGAAATCATATGAAGACTCCTCCTTTCTTCAGATAATGGGAGAAGAGGAAATGAATAATAATGCGTAGAACTCCATTCCTTGATAAACAATATCTCGGTAATAACAATAAAATGGAGGTTCATGACCTTGACCTAGAAGATATCTCCGCTAATGGATGTCAAATTTATGAAATAATCAGTACTGGCCACGCAGTAAGATTCAATCCAGACACTTTGGAAGAGGCTCATAAGCGCGGGTATGATAACTGTGCCAAGTGTTTAGGCAGCTCCTTCAGATAATATAATAGGCGCTCATCTGGTATCTGGTAGAAGAAAGAAAATTAGTAGTTAATTTATATACGAAGTGAATTGTGGGTAGATGGAGTCCATCTCTCCCCCGTCTCCCCGTCAAGTTGAATAAAAGTCCATTTCGTTATTGAACTAAATATCAAGGCTAAAAGCTAATTCGAAAGTTCTGCCTATTGTCACCCCGGCTCCACCAGGTTCATCCACCCTTTCCCCAGCCAAACACTATTTTTTAACTTGCATCGTAGCCCAGATAAATTCTATTATAGTGGCAACAGTGTCCCCAGCTAAATAAAAGGATTTGCATACTACTATGGGCGCGTTAGACGGCTTAAAAGTCCTGGAGTTCAGTGAGTTCATAACGGGACCCTACTGCGCCAAAATGATGGCTGACCTGGGCGCCGAGGTTATTAAGATAGAAAAACCCGGTCTCGGCGATTACGCCAGAAGCTGGGGACCTTTTCCGGGCAATATTCCCCACCCGGAAAAAAGCGGACTCTTTCTCTTTTTGAACACGAATAAACTAAGGGTGACGTTAAATTGTGAAAGCAATGAGGGACGTAAAATCTTCCGCCAGCTTATTAAGTGGGCGGATGTCTTTATCGAAAATAACCCGCCCCGAGAAATGAAGCGATTAGGCTTTGATTATCAGAGTTTAAAAAAACTAAACCCCTCGTTGATAATGACCTCCATTACTCCCTTCGGCCAGACCGGACCCTATAAAGACTTTAAAGGCGGCGACCTCATCAACTCCCACATGAGCAGCGAGGCTTTCGGGAATCCGGCCGAAGGTCGTTCATGATATAGAACGTTATAGTCCCCTGCGGGGTCCGATGCATGCCGCCGATTTTATGACCGGCCTGACCGCGGCGGTGAGTACGATTCCGGCGATACTCTCGAAGCAGAAGGACCAACCCGGCAGGCATATCGATATCTCCGCCCAGGAAGCGCTGGCTTCGGTGACGCGGCAGGAGCTAGCCTTCTGCCTGTGCGAGGGGCTTTACCCCACCCGCCAAATTGGCCGGAAGCGGCGGGGCGGTATATTGTATCCCTGTAAAGATGGCTATGTTTGTATCTGGATTGGTCCCCACTGGCAGAAGCTGGTGACGATGATGGGCGACCCGGATTGGACGCATACCGAGTTGTTCGAGAACGCCGCCTCCCGCGAGCTGCATATGGAGGACTGCAACCGGTTAATCGAGCTATGGACGAGGGAATATACCATGGCGGAGATTGACCGGATGGGTATTGAATACGATGTGCCGTTATCGCCGGTACGTAACGTTAAAGAGCTGGTTGCCGATGAGCAGCTGGCGTACCGCAACTTCTTCGTCGAGATAGACCATCCGGTAGCCGGCAAGCTTAAATACCCCGGCGCGCCTTATAAACTATCGGCGACGCCCTGGGAGATAAAGCGCCGCGCCCCGCTGCTGGGCGAGCACAATGAAGAAGTCTACGGACGAATGCTGGGCTATAGCCAGCAGGATTTAGTAAAGATGAAACAGGCAGGAATAATCTAGATATTAGCTGTCATTGCGAGCCATTCCCGAAGCAGAAGGCGCGGCAATCTCGCTGTCACCTCCATGAGATTGCCACGCTTCGCTTCGCGAATGCCTCGCAATGACATTGATAGAAAGGAGATAGGAAAATGAATAATTTACCTCTTATCCGGCATCAGAATTCTCGACTTCGGGCAGATGTGGGCGGGACCGCATCTAACGCAGTGGCTGGCGGTGATGGGGGCGGAGGTGATTAAGGTGGAAACCCACTTAAGACTGGACTTTATGCGGATGATCGGCGTGCCGCCGGGTATCGATAGAAGCAACTTTAATGCCGGGACGGCTTTTGCCTCGCTTAACTACGGCAAAAAGAGCATCACCCTGAATATGAATCAGCCGAGGGCTATAGAACTGGCGAAAAATATTATTAAAATCAGTGACATCGTAACCGAAAATTTCGGCGGGGCGATTTTGGAGCGGTGGGGATTGAGCTACGAAGAGTTAAAGAAGACTAAAGCCGGATATTATCTATTACGCCGGTTCGGGGTACGGGCGGAGCGGACCCCATAAAGCGCGTCCCTCTTATGCGGAAATCGTCGAGGCATACGACGGTTCGACCTATCTTAATGGCTATCCCGGCGGTGAACCGGCTACCGTCGGCGTATCGCCCTGGACGGACGCTACCCAGGCAATGCACGGGGCTTTCGCGATTATGGCGGCTTTATATCACCGCAACCGCACCGGCGAAGGACAATACATCGATGCGGCGATGATTGAGGGGAGCGCCAATTTCCTCGGCGAGATGGTCATGGGATATACGATGAATGGCGAGTTGGGGGAACGCCTCGGCAACCGCGATAAGGTCATGGCGCCGCACGGCTGTTATCGCTGTAAAGGCAATGATGAATGGGTCGCTATCGCGGTGGAGAATCAGGCGGAATGGGCGGCTTTCGTTAAAGCTATCGGCAGTCCCGAATGGGCTAAAAAAGGGTCTTTTAGTGACGAAGCCAGCCGCCGAAAAAACCAGGATGAATTAGATAAATATATCGAAACCTGGACCCGTCAACACCACCAGTACGAAATAATGGAAATGCTGCAAAAAGCAGGGGTGGCAGCCGGGGCTTCTCTAAATATTAAAGACCTCGTCACCGACCCGCAGCTAAAGTCACGGCAGTTCTTTGTGGACATCGAGCACCCCGTTATCGGGAATCTAACTTTAGCTGGGTTGCCCTGGCGGCATGACGGCAAAGTTAAAGGCAATTATAGCTGTCCGCCGCTGCTGGGAGAGCAAAACGAATATGTTTTCGGTGATTTGCTGGGCTTGACCGGTGAAGAGATAACCAGGCTTAAGGAAGAAAAGGTAATTTATTAGAGACTCTTTTGTCTTTCGGAATAATAGCACTGGGATAAGATGTAAACCATACCGGCGGAAGCCGTTATCCAGATAATAAATATTCTTTCCTATTATGGGAGATATACACAATTCATCTAACTGGATTCCGATTTACATCGGAATGGTTTATTATGATGAGTTTCACACCTTCTCGTCCATGTCTCTAGCGATTAAAGCTGCCCCGACAGCCCCCGCTAATTGGGGGTCGTAATCGCTGGTGAGAGCCGTCATCCCCATCGCTTTTTCGATTCGCTTAACGATGCCGGGGTTTTTCGCCAATCCGCCAGTAAAAGCGATTTCTTTTTCCGGCTGCACCCTGCCGATAGTGCTGTGAAGCCGCCAGGCAATAGCGAAAAGGTACGCCGCCAGCACCTCGTTTTCTTTATAACCTTCGCGGAACAAGCCTATCGCTTCGGTATTGGCGAAAGCGTAACAGGTTGTGCTGACCGGCTCGGGGTCCTTTGCGACGGCGAGCGACCTTTCGCCCATCTCGGTTATCGGCACCTGTAAAAGGTCAGCCATCACCTCGATACTGCGTCCGAAACCGTCGGCGCATTTATCGTTCATGTGAAAGTCACGCACCCTATCCCAGCCGTATAACCGAATAGCTTTACAGGTCTGCGCGCCGAGGTCGACGACAGTTTTCACGGCGGGTCCGTACATAAAGCGCGCGCCCCTGGCATGGCAGGTGATTTCTTCAACCGTTTTTTGCGCGAAAGTAACATTACGTCTTCCCCACCCCGTCCCCACAACACATTTAATATCATTCAGTTTCATTCCCGAATTTCCCAGCGCTTTATCCATCACCGCTTTTGCGCTTTCACGATAGTCGGGTCCGGTGCGGAGGTTAGCGTAACCGAAGAGTTTATTATCACAGATAATCGCGGCCTGGGAGCTATTGGTGCCAATATCGACGCCGGCGGTGACGGATTTAGCTTTTTGCCAGTCGATATCGGTCGCCGTCCAGCTCGACTCCGGCCATTGCCAATATTGATGTGCCATTTGCTTCCTCCACCCTATCCCCTCCGGGATTCCGTATCAAGTACGGAATGACGGGCTGGGATAAGAGTTTTACCCTGCCGCTATCAGAGCGGCGCCTAAAGCCCCGGCGTATTCCGCCTCTTCGGGAACCAGGAAATTAATCCCCGACCGTTTCTTTAACGCACTAACCACCGCTTTATTTTTCGCCACCCCGCCGATGAGGACGGTGGTATCTTTAGCAGGTTTTACTTTATCGTTGAGTATCGAGTTGACCCTAACGGCTACGACCTCATTAACCGCCCGGGCGATGTCCTCGCGGGGGACGTTGCGGTTCATTAAACTAAAAGCATCCATCTCGGCGAAAACGCTGCACCCGTCGTTAACAACTATATCTTTAGGCAATTTTCCATTAACGCTGCCCATCTCATCTAACGTCATCCCTAGCGTTCTCGCCATCGACTTAAGAAAGATGCCGAGTCCGGCGGCGCATTTCTGGTTCATGACTACTTCGGTGATGGTATTTTTAGGTCCTAATATTATTACGCGCGTTTGGTCGGCGCCGATATCCACCACCGAGGTCGCTTCAGGATAAAGAAAGCTGGCGGCGCGGGCAGCGGCGACCGGTTCGGTGTAGCGGTCGCTGGCGAAAGGAACGTCGTTTTTTCCCTGTCCGGTAGCGATGATTTTATTAACATCGGAAGACTTAATTTTCGCCGCCGCTAAGGCTTCACTAAAGACCTGTTCCGCGTTTTTAGCCCGATTAGCCCCACCCGATATCCCCACCGCTCTGGCGACAACTTGTCCGTCTTTTAAAATAACGACCTTCAGGCTCTCGATGCCGACATCGATTCCGGCAGTTATCATAACAGTCTCCTAGTCCTCCAACTTCCGCAGTCCCTGGCTTTCCATCCAGACATCGACCTGGTCGAGCAGGCGATTTTCATCGAGGTCGGTGCGGTCGCCGGGCTGTGAGCCCTCATAATGCAGGACGTGGACGCCCATCTCGCTCAAGCGAAGACCCTGCTCCTTACGCGTTACCGTGCATCCTACCCCACAGCGCCAGAGCGGCAAAATTGCGCCGTCTACTTTATAGGCTTTAGCGAAGTCATTCAGCGCCCAGGGACGGATTACCTCGTCGTCCTTAAAACGGTGGCCCCGAGCTTCGGTGCCCAGCATCACGCGGATGGCGTCTTCACGCGTCTTGATGGGACGGTCTATGGTTCGCCCAAAACCTCCGCCGCTAAAGCGCGGACCCCAGGTGCCGTCTTTCTTAAGCTCCATCGGTCCTGCCATCATGTGGCTGTACTGCGAGCCGATACAGACCGCGCCGTACTTTTCCATGTAGCGGTAGTATTTTAAGAAATGCCAGGGCGGCGGATGAGCTTCCATCCAGCGGTACCTTTCGTTACCTACCGCGGCGATATTATTCTGTACCCGCCATTCCACCTCGTCGCGGAGGGCTTTCCAGATAGCCACCGTTTCGCCGGGGTCGCCTTTAGTTAATCCGCCAAGGGTATAAAAAGAATAAAGGTCTTTTTGACTCAAGGGAGAGGGAATATGCTGCATGAAGCAGGAGACTTCCCGGGCATATGGAGCGACTTGCCCCATCGTCTTAACGCTTTCGACGAACTTTTCATCATCAAACTTTTGCCCGAAAATCCGCTCGATTTCCTGAATGATATAGAGCGTGGTATATACCTTATCTTCAATCAGTGCCTTATCGCGGGCGGAGTCTTGCGGACCGGTGTAAAGCGGATAGTTTTCCTGGAAGCGTGGGATTGGGGAATAGTCCATCGGCGCCTGGCCGCGTTTGGTATGCTGGTCACACGGGTCGGAGAATGGAATAACCAAATCACGGAAGGGGAAGGGACTGCCGTCTATCTGATAACCAAGATACATCGCGCCCCAGCAATTGAGCTGGTAGCCGCAGATTTCACGTCCCCACCCCAATATTTCCCCAGCCCACCGGGCGACACGGGCGAACTCATCGCTTTTGTTAGCCATCATCGCGCCTACAGGATTATCTTCGATGACCCGCAGCGCTGGAAAACCGATGCTCCACTGGCAGTTGCCTTGAGCCAGCAGCACTTTTTCCGTAGAGGCAGTATCAATGGATTTCTGCCACTTAGCCCGCATTTCTTTGGCTTTGTTCCAGACCTCCAGCGGTCTGGTTTCCCACTTTTGTTTAGCCATACCTGCCTCCGAAAATGGCTTTACCTCATCACCAGCACCGGCTTTAACATATTGATGAAAGCTTCCAGGCGTAACTCGGTTTCTTCGTAAGGTAAAATCATGTCGCGCTCGAAGTAGTGGAAAGGTATATTGTGTTCTCTAAGGACTTTCCAGATTAGCGGATTATCCGTTCCGTGGGGATGGCAGTAAATTTGCTTGGCAATAATCACGCCGTGCGCTTGGTAGTCTTCATAAAGCTGGTAAATATGGGCGGGACGCCGCCGCCAGTTATTGTCTTTCAAAGCGCAGTGCGGTCTGCCTAGATATCGTAAAGCTATCGCCATCAGGCGGTCGGGCTGGGGGATGACTTCGTTCCAGAAGTAACAACTGCCGGTACAAACCTCATCGATGACGACGTTAGCGCCTAAAGACTCAACGATTTTTTCTAAAGCGACGTCGGAGGTCGGGCTGCCGACGAGCATCAGGCGGACGCCGCTATCTTTAATAGGTTTTCGCTTCGCCAGTTTAGCGATAGCGTCTTTAAGCATCACGTTCATCTCGGCTTTATCCATCACCTGGCTGGCGAGGACCATCTCCATTGCTTCCGACCCGAGGATAACGGGATAATCCGCTCTTCTTAGCTCATAAATCTGCCGCATCAAACGGCGGTTTTCATTATAGACTTCGATAGCTCGGTCGAGGTCGGAATCTTTAATCTTCTTACCCACCCACTTTTCCACCGTCTTCGTAAAGGTAATTAGTTCCGAACACATGACATCTTTAGAAGTTTTACCGTCAACATAGTCGGGCACGAAAACGTAATGGTTTAACAATTCAGGCTGATTATTCAAAGTGGTTTGAAAAGCGTTAAGCATCCACTGGCAGCCTTCAGCGTTAATTAGCCCGTCGATATAGTCGTATCTGCCCTTGATGAACTGGTTTAAAATATCGCGGGAACAGGCGCAGTTGCCGTACATCTGGCGGTCGGTGTTGTCGTCCGGTTCATGCTGGCTTAAAAGACGCACTGGTAATATTCCGGCGGCATAAAGAATTTCTTCGGGCATATAAGGTTCGTAATAACCGAAGACCTTACCGCCGCTGCGCTGCTTCCAGTCGCGAGCGTACTCATGGCGGTTGTGCAAAATCTTATGAAACCTTTCCACTCTTTGCCTCCGACGAGAGGTTTTCTACCAGTCCGGCGAACCTACCTGCGTCTGCTTATCGTAGATGGGATTATAAACAAGGGTTCCCATATTTTTTAACATCTCATAACGCTGCGTATTCAGCGGCTCATCCGGGCAGGCGCGCATTATCGCTTCGTTGCGGACGTTGAAACCTGCTTTAAATTCCGGGTGGGTGATGATAAAGAGGTCGTTACGCCTAATACCTCTTATTACGCGCTCGCCCATCTCCACCGGGTCCATGAAAATTTTCCTAAAGTCCATCATCATGGAGGGTGGCCGTTGGGGGGCACCAGGAGGCGGTTTGGGCGGCCAGGTTTGGCCTTCATTCTGGTACTTTTCCGAGCGGTTGGCAAAAGTAGAAGGACCGAGGTTGGTATTAGTGGGACCGGGCACCAGCACCGAGGCTCCGATATTTAAACTCTGAAGATCGGTAGCTGCCGTTTCCATCATCCCCGCTAAAGCGTATTTAGTAGTGTTGTATGTGACGACACCACCTACGGCAGCTAAACCTCCCGTGGATGATGTTGCCACGATATGCCCGCCCTCGCCGTGTTTGATGATGCGCGGTAGAATTGTTACCAGCCCGTTGATAGCGCCGCCGACGTTGACGCTCATGCTGAAGTCCCAGTCTTTATAGGTCATATTCTGCACGGGACCGCCAGTGGCTACACCAGCGTTATTGACCAGCACGTGAATCTTTTCGAAAACCTGCTCCGCTTCGTCGGCGGCTTTAGCGTAAGCAACACGGTCGGTAACATCTAATTTTATAGGATGGACAGGCAGTTTCTTTTCATTGAAATACTTCATCGCCTCGTCTAAAGCGTCCTGGCGCGAATCCGCGATGACGACCTTCATGCCGTATTTAGCGCAGGCTTTAGCGATGCCTAAACCGATGCCGCTAGCGCCGCCGGTGATAAACGCAACTTTTCCCTCAATATGTTCCATCGTTCCTTTCTCTTTCTTTTTAAGATATTTTTATTGACTTACCAGTCAGGCGGTCCGACCGGTTTTTGTTTATCGTAAATATCGTTATGATATATCGTCCCGAAGTGGCTGATGAGTTCAAAACGTTTTTCATTAAACGATTCATTCGGGATAGCGCGGATAATCGCCTCGTGCCGGGCGATATAGCCCTCGCGGAATTCAGGATGGGTGTGGATAAAGAGGTCGTTATTCCTGATGGCGCGCAATACCCGTTCGCCGGTCTCCACGGGGTCCATCGCCACGATATTCATATGTTCCGGCGGTCGCGGGGGACGCCCCGGAGGTGGTGGCGGCGGCCATACTTCGCCTTCATTCCGTAATTGGGCGGGGCGGTTTTCGAAGGTGGACTGGCCGAGATTTCCCCGCGTTGGACCGGGGTAGAGTACCGAAACCCCGATGTTTTTATCTTGAAGTTCGCCGGCTAAAGCTTCCATCATGCCGGTGACAGCGAATTTAGTTGTGCAGTAGGCAATCATGTTAGTCGCCGCCGCGACGCCCAAGGTCGATGACGTTGAAACGATATGCCCGCCTTCGCCGTGCTTCAGTATTCGGGGCAAGATAGTGACGACGCCGTTAATAACACCGCCGAGGTTAACGCTGACGCTATAGTCCCAGTCTTTATAAGTAGTGTTTATCGCTGGCCCGCCGGAACCTACGCCGGCATTATTGACAAGCACATGTATCTTACCAAAGACTTTTTCCGCTTCATCGGCGGCTTTAGCATAAGCGACGCGGTCGGTGACATCGAGGTTAATCGGGTGGGCGGGGAGGTCCTTTTCTTTAAAATAGACCATCGCTTCATCGAGGGCTTTCTGCCGCATATCAACAATCACAACCTTCATGCCGTACTTGGCGCAGGCTTTAGCGATACCCAGACCGATACCGCTGGCGCCGCCGGTGATAAAGGCTACTTTCCCTTTAAGGTCTTTCATGCCATTTCTCTCTTTTTTCTTTATTCCTGAATACCGCAGGAACCGTCCTTGCAGACAACCGCTGCCGGCATTCGCATAGGTTTAGCGTCCTTTTTGATGCCGGCTTTAGGTATCCAGGGGTCTATTTTTACCGATTGGAAGTAGGAGAAGTCAGTAGTGACCCACATCGGGTTCATTTCACCGCCGACGACGATGAAGTTCAGCGCCTCCGGCCGTTTGAAGGGCGTGTTCAGTTGATCAACAAGCCATTTACTCAACTTCATGGGGTCGTCGTAGCCATCCTTCTTCAGACTCTTGGCTACCAGCGGGTCACAAAGAAAAGTAAACGCCCCGCCGAAAGGCCCACCCATGTTCTTCATTACTTCCAGCATCCGCTGTGCCGGACCAAGACCCATCGTCATAACATTCCAGCCGCGGAAGAAACTGACGACACTTTCGTTATTTTTAAAACCCTTGCGCACATGGAAAGGCTGCCAGACACTTAATTCTTCGTTTTCGGCGCAGCACATGTTGTTGTAGTTGATGGTAGTGCCAGTGGTGGCAGTAAAGGTTGCGCCGGGCCGAACGTCGCCAAAGTTAATACTCATCAGCGTCCAGGCCCGACCGATAACCGAGTTGGCGTAATTGACCGGACTTAATGCGCCGAGACCGCTGTTCATGCCGATTTCGCGCCGGATAGGTCCGTTAACGACCATCATGCTGGCGAAGGAAGTCGTTGAACTAGGCATCGAGGGTCGTCCCGAAGCGCCCAGCGCTAAGATAACCGGGAAGTGTTCCGGCCTGGCACCCGCCATAACGGCGATAACCGCCAGTCTTTCTACGGTGTATTGGAGCCGCTCTTCGTGGGTGGTGACGGACATCATGCCAACGACTTCCTGCGGGTCGTGGTCGGTGCCGGTCAGCATTTCCGCGACGCGTTCTTCGGTCGGGAGGATAATAGGTAAGCCGTCCGTCCAGCCGCTTTCGAGGAAAAGGCGGTAGAGATTTTCTTCAGTATCCGGCGGGAGGAGTCGCGGCCAGGTAGGTCGTTTAACGATTTTTGGGTTTTTCTCTTCATTCGTCAGGGGATAGGTAAGGGCGTAGAATACTTCATCCATCAGGGGCGCGCCGGAAATCGGGTCTTTACCCCTGATATATTCTTTTAATGTATCGCGGGAAACAAAACCGACGGGATAGGGTGGGAAGCTCCAGCGCAAGTTCATGCCGTGGCTGCGGCCGTCGCGCTGAACATAGTCCGCAAAACGGGCGGTAACGATGGGGGCGGTCGGTATATCGTGGTCGTTTTCCAGGGTGCGCGAAAATTCAGCGATACTCGCCGAACATCCGTCTCAGCCGCCGACGCCGAGAATGGCGGCATCGCCTTTTTGTTTAATCTCCGCCCAGAGCTCGGGCTCGTCGGTGAACATGCCCGTTTTCTTGTGGCGGACTTCGGTCTTTATGTTCGGCTTGTTTTGTTTAAACCATGCATCGAGTTCTTCGATAAAATCTTTGGCGCCGGCGAACCCGGTATCCACCAGGAAAACCGTCTTGCCTTCGAGACCGTCCAGCCGCGGCGCCATTTTTAAACCGCCTAATCTTTCTGAGGTATCTCTTGGCTGATTTGCAGGGTCGTGGATAGCCCAGGGAGCATCTGGGGTAAGCCTTCTCCCAAAAATGCCGGAGGGTTGACCCCTGGGGTCGAGAGCAGTAAGTTTCGTGCCATTCTTCTTCATACTTCTCCTTGATAATAAAAATATTTCGTGATATATCTTAATCGACTAAATACTATCTTAACTAGATAAAAATGATGTTGGTTTTATCTTATCAGTGACAGTAGTAGATAATATATTATACGAAATAATATCATAATTCAAATAATCCTGCGATAATTACTGATTTAATCATTTGCTTACTTTTAAGTATAGGGGTTAAAATAGTACGAATAATGCTAAAAAAAGCTAAAGAAAAAGAAAACCACCCTAATATTCCCCCCGATACTATCAAACCGCGATACTTTCTTTTCTTTTTAGCGGTTATGGTTCAGCTAATCGCTTCGGCGTTATCCGGGATTGGCTATAGCGTGAATGGGGCGGCATTCTGGGTAGCTGGTCTGGTCTTCTGGCTGATATGGTTCTACATCATGTTCCTCATTGTCAGACCACAAACCGATAATTTACTCCACCGATTTTATGGATTCCTAAAACGCGGGGCGATTACTATTTTTGTTGTATTATTTGTCTTTGGCGTTGCCGAAGCGGTGATAATAGGAATCTTTGCTCCTTACTTTTTAGACGACGGCGTGAATGGCGGTGTTGACGAGGTAGTGCAGCAGTTATACGGTAGTTTCCATTATAATGACGGCACAGCTCTTTGCCAGCAGGCGGCGGAAAACCTTTTAGCCGGTAAGGAACCTTACAGCAACTCCAATATCGTCACGGCGTTTAGCACCTACGATAGCGCCTACGACCGCTTGACGCCGCTGAAATTAGGCCGCTTTGCCGATGACTACCCTTACCCCAGCAAGGAAGAGATAACGCAGGTCTGGGAATCAGCTTTAAAGAATCCCTCTCAACCGCCCCCCGAAATAGAAACGCACCTTAATTATCCGGCTGGTTCCTTCCTTCTACTAACACCTTTTGTCGCTGCTGGTATTAAAAATATCCAGATTATATACGTTATCTTGGTGCTTGCGGCGCTGATTTACGTCACCTGGCGGATACGGGGAAAGAGGCGTCTTATTTTCATCGGCGTAGTTCTTGCCAGTCTGGAGCTATGGAATACCTTAGCTAATGGCGAAACGGGTATTATCGTCTTCCCGCTACTCTTGATTGCCTGGGTTACCCTCGGCGAGAATAACTGGGTTTCAGCCATTTTTATGGGACTGGCGGTCGCTACCAAGCAGATTGCCTGGTTCTTCGTGCCTTTTTACATTATCCTGCTATGGCAGACAGCTAAACCTAAAATCGTCGCCGCCGCGATAGGAATTATCGTGGTGTTGTTCGCCGCCACCAACGCTTATTTTATCGCCCAAGACCCATCGCTCTGGTTGCAGTCCATCACTTCGCCGATGATAGAGCCGATGTTCCCCCTCGGGGTCGGATTTGTCTCTCTGGTAACCAGCGGATTAGTAGATATCCGAACGTCGATTCCTTTTTCTGTTGCCGAAATTGTTGTTTTTATCGGCGGAATTCTCTGGTACCTGCGTTACGGTAAACGCTACCCCGATGCCGGTCCTATATTGGCTGTCCTGCCGCTCTTCTTCGCCTGGCGCAGTATCTGGACCTACTTCTATTATATCGGCATCATCGTGCTCGCCAGAATACTCATCAGGGATGATGAAAAGGCGTTAGCCCCGCCGTTAAGGGAATCGCTTTAGGGAATAATGGTCGGGGCGGGCGGAGTTGAACCGCCGACCTTCTGAACCCCATTCAGACGCGCTAACCAGGCTGCGCTACGCCCCGTTTCAACCTTAATTATCTTAAGGTAGCTAGGGGAGATTGTCAAACCTCCAAAGCTAATGTAGAATACGGTAATCTATATATATTCAACTGAAAGACAAAATGATAAAACCTGGTGATGTTATTTCATACTTAACTATGTGTACAGAAGAAGGATTAAGTCTTCAACGTGGCATGAATTTTCACCTACGTGGAGGAAATAGTGTTATTTTAATGAGCTTAAGACCCAATGCTCCCTATAAAGACAGAGTGGAAGAAGAAGGGCGTATATTAATATACGAAGGACATGATGTATCAAAGACAGTAGATACACCTATTCCTAAAACAGTTGATCAACCTATCAAAAATCCTGGCGGTTCCTTGACACAAAATGGATTATTTTTTAAAACAGCCCAGAGGTATAAAAAATCGAGAATATCTACTGAATTCGTGAAAGTGTATGAAAAGTTACATGCGGGTATATGGGTATATAACGGTGTATTCAAATTAACTGATGCGTGGCAAGAAACCGACAATAAACGTAAGGTTTTCAAGTTTAAATTGGAATTATCTGAGGTTAATTTATTAAAAAAACAAAGACGAAATTTAGTATTAGAGCATAATCGCATGATACCTCCAGATGTGAAACTTGCAGTCTGGACTCGAGACAAAGGTAGATGTGTAAAATGTGGAAGTCAAAATAATCTTCATTTCGATCATATAATCCCTTTTTCAAAAGGTGGCTCTTCTTTAGTTTCAGAAAACATACAAATACTATGTGCAAAGCATAACATCGGTAAAAGAGATAAGATAGAATAATACACGTATTTGCCCCCCTCTCTCTATTCACGCTATAATTATCCAGATTCATTTTATTCTTCATTAAGGTAAAGTTTTTACTTTTTAGCTGTAGTTTTGACTTTTGACTTTTAACTTTTAAGCTAGCCAAGGAGGGCGCCATGCTTAGCTGTTACCGCATCCTCGACCTGACGACGGAAAAGGCTTTTATCGCCGGTAAGGCGTTATCGGACTGGGGGGCGGAGGTGATAAAGATTGAGCCGCCCGGCGGCGACCCGGCGCGCTTTAGCGGACTTTTCCCTAAAGATAAAATCGACCCGGAGAAAAACCTTACCTGGCTCGCCTTTAACGTCAATAAAAAAAGCGTCACGCTGGACATTACGTCCAAAGCCGGCAAGGAGACCTTCTTAAAGCTCGTTAAAACGGCGGACGCCGTGCTGGAGTCTTACGCCCCCGGCTACCTGCATAGCATCGGCCTCGGCTATAAGGACTTAAGCGTCGTCAACCCCGCTATCGTGCTGACGTCTATCAGCGGCTTCGGGCAGGAGGGACCCTATAAAGATTATAAAGACCCCGATATCGTGGTGCGGGCTTTAGGGGGCATGGTCTATACCGTCGGCTACGACGACCGACCGCCCCTTACTACCAGCTACGAGCATACCCACAGCGCCGGGGCGATGAACGGCGCCGCCGGCACGATGATTGCCCTCATCCAGCGCGCCCATACCGGTTCAGGCCAGCACGTGGACGCCATCACCCAGCAGGCTATGGATATTATCTGCTCGGCGGAAATCGAAGGTCCTTACGCTCTGTTCGGCCAGATTCCAACGCGGCACGGCCGGGCGCGGGCGTCCGTCACCCTTAAAGACGGCTCGACCTTTTATAACACCCTCCTCTGGCCCTGTAAAGACGGCTATATCGCCCTCAACCTCCTCCTCAATCCCACCGCCGCCAGGAACAACCAGAGCATGATGGAGTACCTCAAGAAGGACGGCATCGACATCGGGTTTTTAGCGGGGTGGGACTGGGAAAAGAAAAGCTGGGAGCACATGACGCGCGAGCAGGCGGAAAAACTGATGGATTCGCTCGGCAAGTTTTTCATGAACCATACCAAAGACGAGCTGCTCAAGCTGGCGGTGGAGAACCGTTTTCAGCTTGGCCCCTGCAATAACGCCGCCGACGTTTTAAAGCATCCCCAGCTCGAGGCGCGTAAGTTCTGGCAGGAAATCGACCACCCCGGTTTGGGCAAACTTAAGTTCCCGGGCGGGGCGGTGAAATCAACCCAGGGCTATATCGGACCCCGCACTAGAGCCCCTAAAATCGGCGAGCACAACGACGAGATTTTAAAGCAACTGGACTCATTTAAAAAGTCATTAGAATTACCGAAAACCCCTGATAACAAAAAACCCTTCGAAGGTATCAAGGTTGTACAACTTTGCTGGGCGGGGGTGGGTGTATATACCTGCAACTACCTCACCCACTACGGCGCGACGACCATCCGCGTCGAAACCTCGACCCGTCCCGACCCGGTACGGCTTTTCGCCCCCTTTGCTCCTACTAAACCGGGCGAACCGGTTGGACTCGAACGCAGCGCTTTCTTCTCGATAACGCATACCGCGCCGGAGATGGGCATTAGCCTTAACTTCAAGCAGCCGGAGGCTATCGAAATCTTTAAGCAACTGGTCAAATGGGCGGACGTGGTGGCGGAGGGATTCCCCGCCGGCGTTATGGATAAACAGGGACTGGACTACGAGGGACTGAAGAAAGTCAACCCGGAAATTATCATGTTCCGCACCTGTGGTTACGGCCATACCGGCCCGATGGCTGACCAGCCCGGCTTCGGAAGTATCTTGACCGCCGTCACGATGATGGATAATATCGTTGGCTGGCCCGACAGACCGCCGATTCCCCCCTCCACCTATTACACCGACCAGCTCTCGCCGATGTACGCCACGCTCTCCATTATGGCGGCGCTGGACTATAAACGGCGCACCGGCAAGGGACAGTACATCGACCATTCACAGATAGAGACGGGCCTGAATTATATGACGCCCCTGATTCTCGATTACCAGGTCAATCACCGCGAGCTTAAGACGAGGGGCAATCAGAGCGATTTCGCTGCGCCTCACGGTATCTACCGTTGTAAAGGCGAGGATAGATGGGTCGCTATCGCCGTGATGAACGACGAAGAATGGCAGGGTTTCGTTAAAGCGCTAGGGAGTCCTAAATGGGCGCTGGACAAGAAATACGCTAAAGCCGCCGACCGCGTGAAAAACAGCGACGCTTTGGATAAACTGGTTGAGTCCTGGACGATTAACTATCCGCCGGAAGAAATCCAGGATAAACTACAAACGGGGGGAATAGGAGCGGGACTGGTCTCCAACGCTAAAGACATCGATGCCGACCCGCAGATGAACTACTACAACTTCTACCGCGAGCGAGAGCATCCTTTTATGGGTCGTTTAAGATATTACCACCCCGCCCCGATAAAACTCTCGGCGGTGGCAACAGCGGTGGGACGTCCCGTTCTTTTAGGCGAACATACCGACTTTATCTGTACCAAGATTCTCGGTATGGCCCAGGCAGAGGTAGACAAACTGCGCCAAAAAGACGTATTTCAATAGATTAAAGTCGTCATTGCGAGCGAAGCGTGGCAATCTCAACCATCATTTTTAAACAATGTTAGAGATTCTCACGGTCGTCCTTCTGCGGAAGGACTCCCTCAGAATGACAGGGCGTTTACCATTTCTCCTGGTCGTTACGCGACAGCAACCAGACTCTTAACCTGTCTGTCAGTTTGCCGGTCAGTGCTTCTATCTTGGCAACGTCGCCGCTAAGGATGGCGGCTCTTTCAGCGTCGTTCAGGTTATAGCCTTTTAAGGCACCTTCCCTACCAAATTTAAGCTGGTCGATAAAAGCGGGTTCGCGGCTGGCGCGGATTAAGACCGAGAGCATCGCTTCTTTTCCGCCGACCACCTGCCGGCTGATTTTCACGGGACAGTTCTTATAAGCCGGCGTGCCGGTAACAGGGTCGAGGGTTTCTTTAGCCGAGCTGATTAGCGCGTTAGTGGGCGTTTCGATAAAGTGAAAAGCCATATGCACTACGCCCGGCGGTACGGCGTCGGTAACGCGCGCCCGGACCTTTACCTCGCCATGACTCGAAACTACCTGGATAATGTCCGCCTGATTGATGCCTAAAGCAGCGGCGTCGGCGGGGTTTATCTGGCATTCTTCCTCGTTCATCAATATATTCAGCACGTCCACCTTGCGCGTCATCGTGGCGTGATAGTGATAAAGACGTCGTCCGGTGATCAACAAGATGGGATATTCTTTGGTTGTCATCTCCACCGGC
Organism: uncultured Chloroflexia bacterium; assembly: GCA_963759785.1. Classification (GTDB taxonomy): domain Bacteria; phylum Chloroflexota; class Dehalococcoidia; order Dehalococcoidales; family RBG-16-60-22; genus RBG-13-51-18. The sequence continues at coordinate 105,568 of CAVXAM010000007.1, read as the reverse complement.
GGGCGGTACTTTAAAGCCACGAAGTTTCCCTTGCCGGAGGGCCGCGAAAAGACCGATTCGTGCAGGATACAGGTGCCGGGGTGGTCTTCGCTTAAGCAGGGCCATTGCAGACTGCCTTCGTCGAGCCGCTTATAGGTAATGCCGCCGTAAGTAGGTGTCAAATGGGCGATTTCTTCCATAATCTTGCCGGCATCTGAATAATCGAAGCCTTTAGCCCCCATCCGCCTGGCAATCTCGCTGATTATCCAGCAATCGTCTTTACTATCGCCGATGGGTTCGATTGCTTTGCGGATACGCTGCACGCGGCGTTCGGTGTTGGTGAAGGTGCCGTCTTTTTCGGCATAGCTGCAGGCGGGGAGGATAACGTGGGCGTATTCCGCCGTTTCGTTAAGGAACATGTCCTGGAAGACGAAGAAATCCAGCTTACTTAATGCCTCCCGGACATGATTACTATCGGGGTCGGTCACCACCGGGTTCTCGCCCATGATATACATCGCTTTGATATCGCCGTCGAGGGCGGCGGGGAACATCGTCGTTAATTTCATGCCCGGTTCGCGACTTAACTTAACCCCCCAGGCAGCTTCGAATTTCTTGACAGCGTCCTCGTTAGAGACGGCTTGATAGCCGGTGAAAACGTTAGGCAAAGCCCCCATATCGCAGGCGCCCTGAACGTTATTCTGTCCCCTCAAGGGATTAACCCCGGAGCCGGGTTTGCCGATGTTGCCGGTCAGCATGGCGAGGTTGCCGTTAGCGATAACATTATCGGTGCCGTGACTGTGCTCGCAGATACCCATCGCGTAGAGAATCGTGGCGGGGCTGTTGGTGGCATACATGCGGGCGGCTTTAACCAGCAGGTCGGCGTCGACGCCGGTGGTCTTCGCTACCCAGTCCAACGGGTAGTTCTTCAGTTCTTCTTTAAACGCCCCGAAGTTCTCGCAGCGTTCGGTGACGAACTCTTTATCGTAGAGTCCCTCGTCGTAAATAATGCGGCAGAAGCCCATCAACAGGGCGACATCGCTGCCGACTTTATGGCGTATCCAGAGGTCGGCGTCGCGGACGAAGTCTACCTCCATCGGGTTAGCGACGATGAGCTTGGCGCCGTTATTCCTTATCGCTTGCCGTACTTTCATCGCCAGGACGGGGTGCGCTTCGGGGGCGTTAGTGCCGATGGCGAGGATACATTTAGCGTTGGCGAAGTCCTCGATGTTGTTGGTCATCGCCCCGGAACCGAAGGTAGTGGCCAGACCGGCCACCGTAGGGGCATGTCAAAGACGGGCACAGTGGTCGACGTTATTGGTATGCAGCACTGCCCTGCCGAACTTTTGCATCAGGTAATTGGCTTCGTTGGTACTGCGAGCCGAGGAAACAACACCGACCTCGTAAGGCTTAAAATTCTTCAGTTTAGTCGCCACCAGATTTAAAGCTTCGTCCCAGGTGGCTTTTTCAAAATTACCATTCTTTTTTATCAGCGGGGTGGTGAGGCGGTCTTTAGAGTGAATGAAGTCCGCCACCCCGAACCGCCCTTTCACGCAAAGACGACCCTCGTTAGAAGGGCCTTCCTTATCGCCGCGGACGCTGATGACCTCGCCGCCGCGGATACCCAGGTAAACCTGGCAGCCTACCGCGCAGTAAGGACAGGTGGTCTTTACCTCGCGGGCGACCAGGCGATTATTCCGGAAAGTCAGCGCGCCGGTAGGACAGCGCGAAACACATTCGCCGCAGGTTTCACAACGGGATATTAAAATCGGTTTATTCCCCATTGTGCCGACAGTAGCCGCATCGCCGCGGTAAACGATGTCGATAGCATCGATGCCGGTTATTTCGTGACAGGCGCGCCAGCAGCGGCCGCAGAGGATGCATTTATTTAAGTCCCGCACGTAAGCGGGGTTACTCTCATCCATCATTTTTGTTTCGGCGCCGGGACGCAGGCGGTCGAACCGCGCCTGCTCAACGCCCAGATAGCGCGCTACTTTCTGCAGTTCGCAGTTCTGGTTTTTAGCGCAGGTCAGGCAGTCGCCGTGATGGTTCGCCAGGATAAGCTCCATCGTTATCAGGCGGGACTGGTTGACTAACGCCGACTCGGTATGGACGACCATGCCGTCGTTAGCCGGGGTAGTACAGGAAGTCGGTAAGCCCCGCATCCCCTCGATTTCGACGACGCAGAGACAGCAGGCGCCGTAAGGTTTCAGGTCAGGCTCGTAACAGAGGGTTGGGATATAGATATTAGCCTGACGCGCAGCTTCGAGAACCGTTGCGTCATGCGGTACTGTTATTTTCTGACCGTCAATCGTAATGGTAATGGTTTTAACTTCTTTAACGGTGGCGCTATTTCCCGTAGTCATAATGTCCTCCCAGTTAGTAATGTCATTGCGAGCCATTCCCGAAGGGAAGGCGCGGCAATCTCATAGATTAGATTTAGTTAATGATAGAGATTGCCACGTCGCTATGGTTCGACAGGCTCACCATGAACGCTCCTCGCAATGACAGCTCATTAGTCTTCCTCCAAATCGCACCTTAAACAGCGGTCGGCTTCCTGTAACGCAATATCTTTAGTAAACACCTTTTCCACAATATCGAAATTCTTAATGCGTCGTGTAACGTCCACCAGCGCCGGTTTACGACGCTTTTCCTCGCCGCCCTCTTCCGCCTGATATTTCTGGGGCGGTTCAGGGATGGCTAAGGTCTCCACGATATTGCCTTTACCGCCGAGATATTTGTCAATCGATATCGCGGCCTGACGCCCCGCGGCAATCGCTTCTATAACGGAAGCTGGACCGCTAGCCATATCGCCACCGGCGTAAACACCTTCGACATCGGTCGCCAGCGTATACGGGTCGACGCGCACCGTGCCGTTTTTGTTTTTACCTATTGCTATGGCAGCAGGGATATCCGGCGCCTGCCCGACGGCGGGAATAACCGTATCGAACTCCCGCTCGAACTCGCTGCCCGCTATAGCGACCGGACGCCGCCGTCCGCTTTCATCGATATCTCCCAATTGCATCCGAATGCAGGTCACTTTAAGAGCGCCGTTGTTTTTCACGATTTTAGTCGGGTTGGTCAGGAACTCGATATTAATGCCTTCTTCCAGAGCTTCTTCTATCTCATCATCCGCCGCCGGCATCTCTTCGCGGGTGCGGCGGTAGATAATCGTTACCTCTTTAGCGCCGAGACGTTTAGACGTGCGTGAAGCATCCATCGCCGTATTGCCGCCGCCGACCACCGCCACTCGCTTACCCACCTTTACCTCGTTACCCAGCGAGACGTTCCGTAATAAAGTAACGCCGTCGATAACGCCTTCGGAGTCTTCGCCGGGGATGCGCATCTTCGTGCCGGCGTGGGCGCCTATTGCCAGAAATACGGCGTCATATCCTTTTTTCTTAAGGGAATCAATAGAATCCACTTTAGTGTTAGTCTTTATCTCCACGCCAGTCGCTTTAACATAGTCGATTTCTGACTCGAGAATCGGGGCGGGGAGGCGATAGCGTGGTATGCCCACCAGCATCATGCCGCCGGCTTTAGGTAATGCCTCGAAAACGGTGACCGCATGACCGCCGAGTTTAGCCAGATAATAAGCCGCCGTTAACCCCGCCGGACCAGAGCCGACCACTGCCACCTTTTTCCCCGAAGGTGCGGCGATAGAGGGTTTAGCGGTATTTTTTCTAGCGTAATCGGCGATATATCTCTTTAACGTTCTTATCGCTATCGGTTCGTCAACCTGTCCGCGGCGGCACTTCGCTTCGCAGGGGTGGACACAGATATAACCGCAGACGGAGGGGAACGGTATTCGTTCCCGGATTATCGCCAAGCCGTTATCCAACTCACCGTTTAAAATAGCGCGGATATAGCGCGGTGCATCAACGCCGGCGGGACAGGTATGCGAGCAGGGGGCTTTAACCAGTCCCTTGCAGACCGCCGCCGGACAGTGCAGTTTTTTGACGTGGGATTCGTATTCATCGCGGAAATAGCGGATGGTGGAAAGGACGGGGTTGGGGGCGGTTTGGCCTAGTCCGCAGCGCGACCCCACCTTCACCGCTTCGCTTAACTCGATAAGAAAATCGATATCGCCGGGGCGGCCTTTACCGCTGGTGATATCCTCTAAAATGTTTAGCATCTGCTTGGTGCCCCAACGGCACTGGATGCACTTGCCGCAGGACTCCAGTTGCGTAAACGAAAGAAAATAACGAGCCATATCCACCATGCAGGTGTCTTCGTCCAGCACCACCATGCCCCCTGACCCCATGATGGAGCCAGCCGCCGCTAAAGTCTCGTAATCGACTGGCGAATTCAGGAAACTGGCGGGTAAACATCCGCCGGAAGGTCCGCCGGTTTGTACGGCTTTAAACCGTTTGCCTTTAGGAATGCCGCCCCCGATGTCGAAAATAATTTCACTTAATATCGTGCCCATCGGCACTTCCACCAGACCGCTATTGGCGATTTTGCCGGTCAGCGCAAAGACTACCGTTCCTTTACTCTTTTCGGTGCCGATAGCGGCGTACCAGACCGCCCCTTTATTGATAATGACCGGAATGCTGGCAAGAGACTTAACATTATTAATGGTGGTAGGCTTACCCCAGAGTCCGACCTGGGCGGGGAAGGGTGGACGCGGACGGGGCATACCGCGGCGACCTTCTATCGAGGCAATCAGACAGGTCTCCTCGCCGCAGACGAAAGCGCCGGCGCCTTCTTTAATATGTACCTTAAAACTAAATTTAGACCCAAGGATATTGTCACCGAGAAAGCCCCGCTCCTCCGCCTGCTTGATGGCAACGTAGAGACGCTTTATCGCCAGCGGGTATTCGGCACGGCAGTAGATATAACCCTCGCTGGCGCCGATAGCATAAGCCGCGATAATCAGTCCCTCGATAACGGTATGGGGGTCACCTTCCATTGTGGAGCGGTCCATGAAAGCCCCGGGGTCGCCTTCGTCGGCGTTGCATATCATGTATTTCTGGTCGGCTTTTTCTTTGGCGCAAAGTTCCCACTTCTGCCCGGTCGAGAAGCCGGCGCCGCCCCTGCCGCGCAGTCCCGACTTTTTAACTTCGGCGATTACCTGGTCCGGGGTCATGCTGGAGAGAACTTTTTTTAGAGCCTGGTACCCTTCGACGGCGATATAGTCATCGATTCTTTCCGGATTGATATGGCCGCAGTTGCGCAGTATCAGGCGCTTCTGCTTCATGTAAAATTTAATGTTGTGATAGCTGGCGATGGGTTCATTAGTGACGGGGTCGCGGTAGAAAAGCCGCTCGACAGGTTTGTTGTTCTTGATGCCGATAATGATATCCGCCGCATCCTCGACCTTAACATGAGCGTAAAAAATACCTTCCGGCTCGACGACGACGATAGGACCCTGCTGGCAAAAACCGTGACAGCCGGTGAAGTCTATTTTGGCGTTGGTGAGTCCGGCTTTTTTTACCTCCGCTTCCAATGCCTCCCTGACCTGTTCCGATTTGGACGAGGTGCAGCCGGTGCCCTGACAAACCAGAACAGTAATAGTTTTCGAAGCGGATTTTTCCTGCGCCTTGCTCATGCCTGTTTCGCCTCGCTTCTATGGCCGAATATATCCGCCGCTTTCCTCGTCGTCATTTCACCATGAGTCTCATTATTGATGGTCATCGTTGGCGCCAGCGCGCAGGCACCGATACAGGCGACGGTCTCTAAAGCGTACTCAAAGTCCGGCGTGCTTTCGCCCGACTTAACGCCGAGGCGATGTTCGACTTCGCGAAGAATCCGGACGCCGCCCTTAACATGGCAGGCAGTGCCGCGGCAAACCCTGACGATGTTACGTCCTGATGGAACAAATTTAAATTGCGCGTAGAAAGTAGCCACGCCGTAGACCGTGCTTTCCGGCACCCTGATAAAAGCGGCGATTCTTTTCATCGCGGTTTGGGGCAGATAGCCGACTTTTTGCTGCACCTGTTGGAGAATGGGTATTAGCTCGGCTTTATCGCCATTAAAAGACGCCAGAACTTCAGCCACGGTAGCTGCAATTTCTTTTTCATCCGGCAGGCCGACTTTTCTCGTGTTTTGACCACTTTTCCTGGCGCTCATCAAATACCTCGTTTCGTTAACCTTTTATCGTGATATAACAACATGTTTTAAGGAATGAAGGCAAGCCTAACTGGCAATTATAACTCAATAGGGAAATTTCATCATTACCATTCAGCAGCCGTAATTACCAGCTATTATATATAGTACGGGAGATATATTCAAGCGCAGTTATACCAACAATGATACGTCGGTAATGCTTTAAGGGATGCCAAGAATAAATGAAGCTATTAGATAGGAATAATAAGAAATACAGTGACAGGCTGGCTATTAAACTAACGTTACTTGCCAGCTTCGTTGAGGCGAAGCCCGGTGATTAAAGCTTTAACGGCAATCGGGCAAAACTGCGTGCCAGCACAATCGTTGAGTTCTTTAATGGCTTTATCGATAGATATTGCCGAACGATACGAACGGTCGGTGGTCATGGTATCGAAGGCGTCAGCCACGGCAATCAAACGCGCCCCCATCGGAACCTCTCCACCTTTGAGCCCTCGGGGATAACCGGTGCCGTCGTGCCTTTCATGATGGTAGAGCACCAGTTCGGCGGCTTTTTCTAAGAATGGTATTTCTTTTAACAGTTCCGCCCCAACGGTGGGATGAGCGTGCATGATTTCCCACTCCGACGGGGATAAAGGACCGGGCTTATTTAAAACACTAGTATCGATGGTGATTTTACCGATATCATGGAGGATGCCCGCGTATTCCAGCGTCTCTATTTCATCGGGAGAGAAAGAGAGCGACATGCCAGCCTTCAGCGTATACTCCATCACCCTTTCGGAATGACCCCGCGTATAGGGGTCTTTAGCATCGATAGTCGCCGCCAGTGTGATGATAGTGTTGTTGTAGGCTTCTAATATAGTCTGCTGAAGTTTTGTATTTTCTATCGCCATCGCCGCAGTAGTAGCCACGGAAACAACGGCTTCCATATCCTGTTCATTGAAATTGCCGCCGCCGCGTTTATTGAGAACCTCAATCACGCCGAGAATTTTGTGTTTGACGGCTAAAGGAGCACAGACCAGTGATTTCGTATAAAAACCGGTAGTATCGTCGATTAGCTTATGGAAATTAGCGCTTCTGGTAACGTCATTAACGATTAGAGGTTTGCCGGTGCGTATCACCTGACCGGCGATACCGTATTGTGCACTAAGTTTCACCTGCCGCAGTGCTTTACTCACCGGGCCGGTAGCCGCTTCAAAATACAGTTCCTGGTCATTATCGCGGAATAAAAGCACCGACGCCGCTTCAGCATTAAGCGTTTGCTGGGTCATGGTGATTACCTGCTGCAACAAATCCGGCAGACGTCCATTATTGGCGGCTTTTTTATTTACCTCATAAAGCAATTCGAGACGGGCTATATTATCCCGCTCGACACGACCGGAATGTATCCTGCCAACTTTGGTTTTATCTACAGTATTAACCATCAGTGCTTCCTCAAGTATCAATATACGATACTTACGCCGCTACCCTTTCAGGGCTGCGAAATAGGACCCTGTTTTTTTCAGGTAGATTATCGAACTCCTCTTTAACCACCCAGACAAGTTCATTTTCACCGACGCCGCGGACGGTAACCGATTTGGGTACGAAGAGCCGGGTGTACTCCGGCGCTAAATACTCCTGCACGGCGAAACCGCGGTGAGGGAAACAAAAAGTTAAGGGATTTAGTTTGGATAGGCGGGACGCCGTATTGATGCAATGCCCGATATAGTCGTGACCGTTGCCGACGCCAAAAACCTTGCCCCTGGCAACGCCGCAGCGGAGAACCATCGGTGGTTTGTTGACTATCTTATTTATCTCGGGATAAAAATCCTGTCGGTAGGCATAACAAATATTATAAAGAGTGGCGGCTAAACGACAAATCTGGTCTTCCTTCATACGGTGCGCATTCCAAACAACGAGGATACCATCGCCGGTGAATTTCATGAGTATCGGCAAATCCGCCCAAAAATAGGTTCGCTCGCCTTCTTCATCGGTGAGACCATAAATAACGCTGCCGAAAAACCATTCGAAGAAGTTGTTCAGAAACGACGGTATTGCCAGATAGGCATCTACCTGGTTGCAGAAAGCGGTAAAGCCCGAAAGATCGAAAACCGCCGCCACTGCCTCGATTTCCTCACAGGGCTCGTTAACATCGCCCAAGCCTAGTATCGAAGGGTTAAATTTACTTACTATTTCGTTAGTTAATAACTTAAGTCCGCCCTGCTGTCCTTGTGCCACGCCCGCACCGCTATTAACAGACCTGGCGCGTCTGATAATTCGTCTCTTCATAATTCACTCTTCTGTTATCAGAATTTTATTATTAAATCTTATTGCAAAAAAGTAAATAAAACATAAATATCGGCGTCAATTCCCTAAATGTTTCGTGAATAATGTACGTAAAAATTTAGTTAAAAAAAAGGGGACTATATAAAGCCCCCCAATTTTTAGCAATAAACATCAGCCATCCCGATGGAAACACGCCCCGTACTTGATACGGGGTCGGGGTCCAGTTAAAAACGGAGTCGACTGGATTCCGGCTGGAGTTTACCCCGTTCACGGTGAACCTGTACCATGATACGGGGCCGGAATAGTTTAAGTTTTATATTTCTCTAGCGCCCCATAAAAAGCTCGCCAGAAGGGGTCGACGATGGGATGCTCTAGCTTCTTTTCTTTGCCGTTTTCTACCAGCACCATACCTTTTTCGGGTTTCGTTAACTCGCCGACAATCGACGACTTAATGCCTTTTCGTGCTAAAGCGTCAACCACCGCCGACGCTTTATGTTCCTTACAGGCTATAATTAACGTGCCTTCGCTGATGGACGCATAAGGGTCGATACCGAAGAGACGGCAGACTTCCTCGACGGATTCCTCGATAACGATTTTTTCTTTTTCTATCCTGACGCCCAGTCCCGACGACTGCGCTATCTCGAACAAGCCGCCCCATACGCCGCATTCAGTAGCGTCGTGCATGGCGGTAACGCCTTTATCCCTAACGCCAACGTTGACCGCCGCCATCGCATCCTCGACGACGGTCATTCTATAAAAGACCTGCTGGGCTTTATGATTAAGCTCGGCGCCGTATTTTTCAGTAATAACGCCGGGGAGCATGGCGGCGAAAATGCCGGTCGCTTCGATAGCCGGTCCCTTAGTAATGATTATTTTATCGCCGGGCTTACAGAATTTCGGTGTAACGTATTCGTTTAACTCACCAATGCCGATGATTGTTGCCCCGCCGACCATCGGGTAATGGCAGCCTTCGTAACGGGCGGTGTGGCCGGTAATTACAGCAATACCCATTTTCTCGCATTCCTGGTGGATGATTTCCCACATGATTTCCAGCTGCTGCTTGGTCATCTCCATCGGCAGGTTGAGGTCGATGGTTAAGTACTTTGGCTTGAGACCGCTGGTAGCGGAGTCGGAGGCGATGATATGGATAGCGAACCAGGCGGCTCTCTCCCAGCCGTATTCCGGTACGATAAAAACGGGGTCGGTAGTGAACGATACCGCTTTGCCGCCGATTTCGGCGATACCGACATCCACGCCGTGCTGTGGTCCAACAAGTATGTCTCCACTTTTTGCCCCCAGCCGCGGATAAATCAGCTCATTAAAAATTTCCGGGGATATCTTGCCTATTTCCGGCATTTCAGCCATAGTATCACCTCCTAAAAATATTAAAACCAGAAGCTGGCGGGGAACCTACTTCTGGTTTCGGATTCACTTCCCTACGCTCGCATTACCGAGTTCAGGTTCAAAGGGTCTGTCCTTCTCGTGAGGGAAGGACTCTCAGCTTTTAAGCTCCCCTAGTGGCAATATTCAGTTTTCCACATTTTATACTATTCCGGCATTTTGACGCAAGCCGTTAGATATTGATCTTGACAACCACGGATTTACCAATGGTACCATGTATTACTACATTTATCGGAAGTTGTTTACGTGGACAAGTTCATATTTGTAATGTGCGTCAGTTTTTCAGTCCTTGCCTTGTTGTTTATGCCGGGGTGTTCCTGCCAGGTTGACGAGAAATTACCCACGGAAATACTGGCGGAATACGATACACCGGTGATCCTTGTTCCTTACGACGAGATAATCAAATCCTGCAGTCTAAAACTAAATGATAATTTTTCTACTAAAGAGGTAGAGGAAATCTATAACTTGATTGACGCTATTAAGAATGAACCTCCGGCAGCTAACCCCGATTTCAAAATCGCACACTTTAATCAATTATCTCTAAATAGAGATACAAATACTGGGATAATATCCGCGTATATGACTGATTACCACGGGCCTACCTCGTCGATAGGGACGAAGTTTAAATTTTACCGCACATCAACCGGTAAATTCCTGCTTGTTGAAGTGAACTCGTGGATTTCTTAGCGATGGGGAGAACAAGAAGATGTGGTTAGAAGATAAGTTCCTTACCTGGTGGCTGCATGGTCCTCGTTATGGCTGGTCAAAGTTCCGCCGTTGCTTATTCGAGCGTGGTTTCCTGAAGGTAGAACTACCTAAAGTCGAGACCCTGGACGATATAATAGAAAAACTTCACAAAGTCGATTGGAAAAAGGATTGGATTCCAGAACTATTCGACTGCGTCAGCTATCCACAGCGTGTCTGGAAAAGAAGGAAGGACGACTGTGATGGTTTCGCTGTCCTCGCGGCGGCGCTACTAAAACAATTGAAGACACCGTCCAATCCTATCATGGTCACGGCTATGGTTAATTCGATAAACAACTGTCATTCGGTCTGCGTCTTTAAGACGGATGAAGGCTTTAAGTATTTCAGTAATTGGGAACTAAACCCTAATACTTTCAACAGCTATGAAGAAATTGTCAAAGATTTCGTTGGAACAAAATATCGGCTGATTTGCTGGGACGAGGTTGACCCGGATACGCTAAAGCAATTGAAATTCCACCCCGTTAAAGAATCTAATAAATCAAAGAAATAGAAGATCATTGTTTTCAATTACTAACAAAAAAACAATCCCTTCATCCATACCGGTGAAAACCGGTATCCAGATAGATATATTTAAGGAATTTTAAAGCTTTCTTAAGTGAATTCACTGGATCCCGACTTTCGTCGGGATGGTAACAATAAGTGCAAAAAAGAGGGGGCTTTATACCCCCCTCCCTTTTATTAAAGCCTTATAACTTTACCTTTCGGTCTTTTTCGAGGTTGTAACACCAGCTAAATCGCTGATAACGTTAACCAGGCTCTGACCGGTCGGCAGTACTACCTTGGAATTATCCGTTAAAGATTTTTCTACCGCCTCTAATTTTCGGAGCAATTGCGCATTGCCGATGAAGTACTTATTAGCGGCTTCGTTCACCAGCTTGATTGCCTGCGCCTCACCTTCAGCGCGCAGAATATTCGCCTGTCTGGCGCCCTCGGCGACTTTGATGGCCGCCCTTCTTTCGCCGTCCGCCTTGGTCTCGGTGGCGGTGGCAAAGTCCTGCGCGGCTACCTTCTGGTTGCTAGCGACGACGACGCTGTTCATCACTTCCTGCACGGCGGTCGGGGGCTCGATTTCCTTTAACTCCGTCCGGACGATTTCGATACCCCAATTCGCCGTTTCTTTGGCCAGCTGTTCGTAAAGCTCTTTATTGATTTTGTTACGGTCGCTGTTGGCTTCCTTAAGGGTCATTGTGCCGATGATATTACGCAGCGTGGTCTTAGCCAGGGCGACAATCTGGTCGCGGTAGTTAAAGACGCCGTAGACCGATTTTTTTACGTTCTCTTCTTCCGTCTTGACCTTGAAGTAAACGTTGGAGTCCACTGAAGCGTTAAGACTATCGGCGGTGATAATCTCGCGCTTTTCCGAACTGACCATCATTTCCGTGATATTAACCCTGACCAGCCTTTCAATACCAAAGGGAAGCAGAAAGAGAAGCCCCGGGTTGGCGAACCGGTTGTATTTTCCGAACCGCTCCACCAGGCCGCGTTCGGTAGGCCGGACCGTCCTTAACGAGATGAGAAGAATGAAAAGCACAACACCAATGACGATATAAATCCAGTACACTTTTTACCCTCCTTATATTTTTATTTATATATATTATAATACGTTTTATATGTATTGTCAATACTATACACACTAATTATTTTAAAATGACCACCCTTTATTGATTGACCAGTGCAGGAGAGATTATACTACTTTTAGGAATGTACTTACTAACGTAATCACCATCGGGATCAGATTAAAGAATGTGAGCAAGGAGTAAATCATATGGATTTAGCGTCAATCTTCGGGGTTATCGCCGGGATATTCACTTCGGTCCGCTTCATCCCCCAAGCCTACCGGAGCTTTACCACTAAAAAAACGACGGACCTGTCGTTAATGTTTTTGTATTTCGTTTCGGCGCAATCGTTGTTTTTGATTCTCTATGGAATTACTAAGCCAGAATATTACGTGCTTTATATGAATATCTTGCCATTAATCAGCGCGTTGTATCTAGTGTATTTGAAACTTAAGTATCATTAGACTGTAAAAGACTAAATATATTGTTTGTTATTCGCGTTCGTACTTTTCCAGCAACGTCGGGAAGGCTTTTTCCAGGTAGGCATAACGGCTCTGGATTTCTTTAAGCCAGGCTTTTCTCTTCGGCGGGATATCTTTCATTGACTCAAGACCGCGTTCCGAGAGCGCTTTGAACATTTTTATCTCTTGTTCTAAGCCATGCTTAATGACTTTAGTTATCGTATCTTCCTGCAACCGAAAATGGTCGTGACGCGAGCCGGGTATAACGTGCCGTTCGATAAAGCCAAGCTGCGTCAGCGTTCTGATAGAGGTGCTGATGGAGCCTTTGCTGGCCTGTAAGACTGCGGCTAATTCGCCGGGCGATTGATAGGGAGGGTCGGCGATGAGGAGCCAGCCGAAAAGCCTGCCGACCATTCTCGGTAAACCGGTCTGCTCAAAAACCACCCCGACTTCTTCGATAAAACTGCGTTCAGTATTAGTAATATCCATAGCGCCCTCCCCCTGTCCTAACTAAGGACTACTATAATACTTTCAATATGTTTTGTCAACACTGAACATTGTAACTAATATTAAAGGGGCGGTGATTTTTGTACTTCCTAACCGGCTTATCTGCTGGGACGTAGTTAAACCGGATACTCTAAAACAGCTTGAATGTCATGTGGTTTGAATATATGATAGTAATAAAACTAAAAGGAAAGCTATCCCTACTGTCTTAAAGCTTTCTAAAAAATAGAATGAGTTGTCAACGGTATAACGCAGGAGGGGAAAATTAGATGAAGAATAATTTAAGCCAGCTAGAACAACAGGCTGTAGAATGGGTGAACCTTATAGTGGAAAAACAATTCGAGCAAGCGGTAAAATCTTTCGATAATACTGTGTCGGCGCAAATAACGGCCGCCCAGCTAAAGGATATCTGGAATTCTATTATCGCCCAGTTCGGGGCATTTAAAAGCATCAAAGGCACTAAAACCAGCCCCTTTGGTGCCTACAACGTAGTCTTAGTAACCTGTGATTTCGATAAAGGTGCCCTTGATGTACAGCTATCCTTTGATACCGAAAAGAAAATTGCCGGTTTATATTTCAAGCCATCGAATGAAAATTTAAAATATCAACCTCCGGAATATGTTGATACCAACTTATTTACCGAGTCCGAGGTCACAGTTGGCACCGGTAAGTGGCTTTTACCCGCAACTTTATCCATGCCTAAAGGCGACAGCCCCTTCCCGGCGGTCATTTTAGTACACGGCTCCGGCCCTCACGATAGGGATGAGACGCTCGGACCCAGTAAAACCTTCAAGGACCTCGCCTGGGGTCTGGCTTCTAGAGACATCGCCGTTCTCCGCTACGAAAAACGAACCAAGCAATATCCTCAAGAAACAGTCGCCAATATCCAATTTTTAACCGTGCAAGAAGAGACCATTGACGACGCACTGGCGGCTGTTACTATGCTTGCTGAAACCAAAGGGATTGATAGCCAACGCATCTTTGTTCTGGGGCATAGTCTGGGGGGCATGTTTGCCCCGAGGATAGCTTCTCAAGATAGTCGAATCGCCGGCATTATTATCCTGGCCGGTCTGACGAGAAAGTTAGAAGACGCTCTAATTGACCAAGTTACTTACATTGCATTATTGGATGGGACAATCGACAGTAACGAAGCAGCGCAGATTGAAGCGGTCAAAAAACAGGCGCAGAAAATTAAAAACCTAGATATCAGCCCGGGCGAAGCCATCATAGGGTGCGGCAAAGCTTACTGGCAAGATATGGATAAATACAATCCCGTTACTACCGCAAAAAGCCTGACTATACCTATGTTTATCCTCCAAGGAGAACGAGACTACCAGGTTACCATGGATGATTTCAATAATTGGGCTAACGGCCTTAAAGGGATGAACAAAGTGTCTTTAAAAAGATATGCTGGCCTCAACCATCTTTTCATTACCGGCACCGGTAAATCATCGCCTGCCGAATATAGTCAGCCCGGGCATGTGAATAAGGCAATCATAGAAGATATCGCCGCCTGGATAAAAAGCCAACACTGAAAGTATAGGTAAAAGAAGGGGAACATTCCCTCTCTTATTAGCCATTTATTTTGGTTGTAAACTTAATATCTTAGGTAATTCGGTACGATGTTCTTGTATTTCTTTACCAGCTGTGCCCAGTTCTTCGGCAGCTCAACCTTTTTCATTATCGGCGGGGGACCGCCCTGTATCAAGCCCATCCACGAACCGAATCCGCCGAAAACGAAGAGCTGAACGGGGTCGGGGTCGCGGGGATTGGGTACCAGGATAGCGTTTTTATTCGCCGACCCGGTAATAACGACGTTGCCGCGGTCGAAGGGTTTACTATCGTCCAGACCGAGCCTCTTATAATAGCCCTCCGGGACGACGGCATTCTTGATGACATATTCCTTAACCTTTTTCTTGTTCCAACCTTCTTTCGCCAGTGACCCGGCATTGGTGGGGGTAAGCAGCACCGCAAAAGAACCCATCCGCGCCGGAACGACGCTGCCGACGATTGTCGCCAGTATACCCTTGGCGTCGGTGCCGAAAGGCATCATCTGCTGATAAGACTGCGGAAACATCAAAGTGAGAGTGCTGTCTTCTTTTTTAAAGCCCCGCTCGACATGCCAGGACTCCCAGGGACTGTTCTCTTCGTTTTCCGCCGCCACCCAGGAGTATTTACCGGGGTTGCCGAGAACGCCCATGTCTTCGATTTGCTTACGGATGCCGCGGATATTTTTCGTGATGAGTCCCATCGCCCGCCCGATAGAGGCATTAGCAATATCGCCCGGGCTGGTAGCGCCGTAAGTCGAACGCAGATTAATGTCTTTAGCGATGGGCCCGTTAATCAGCCAGAACGGTGCGAAAGAGCCGGTGCTGGCTGCCATCATACCGCAGACAGGGTTCGAAGCCAGGGCATGGACGCCGGCAATAAGCAGCGGCATATAAGTCGGTAAACAGCCCGCCATCACGGCGTTAATGGCGATTTTTTCGATGGTGGCTTTACCCAAACGCGGCTCCAGCTTTTCTACAAGATTATCGGCAGCGAAGTCAGTGCCCGTCATCATCTCTTTTACCGCTTCTTCGGTGGGGGGAATAATGGGGAGGCCGTCCGTCCAGCCCCGCTGGTAAAAGAACTGGTTCACCTCTGCCAGCGTGCCTTTAAAAACGATGCGTGGCGGGTTTTCCGGTTCGCGTCGCTTCGGGGCTTTTTCGTCCTCGGTCAGTGGTTTGGTTAATACGATAACGACGTTATCGAAGACCGCTTTGATGGCGGCATCGATATCCGCTGCGACGGTTGATTCGGAAACAATCGTCTCCGGCACCACCCTGACGACCGGCATGCCTTTACTGGATGCGGCGGACATCGCGTCGTTAAGAAAATGTTCGAAGACGTAGGTCGCGGTGGGCTTGCCCTTGCCCTCGATATAAATTGCGTCGTACACAAGGTACTTGGTGCATGCCCCTCAGTCGCCGACGGCGGCGATAACCGCGTCCACCCCCTTCAGCCAGTCGTTAAACTCCCCTTCCCTGTCCTTTTCTAATGAAGACACGGAAAAAGAACGGGCGAAGAACTTAGTGATAGAAGCGGTGGGGAATTTTTCTTTAATCAGCTTTTCTGTTACGTCGAGGATAAGAGGTGCAGCGCGTTTATTATTACACAGCAGACCGATTTTCTTGCCGTCCAGTTTATCCAGTCGGGGCGCCAGACCTTTTAACGGTATGGGGTCGGCTTCCGCCCATGGACTTAGCACTTCATAAGAAGGGATTGCTTTATCTACGCTCATAAAAAACCTCCAAACCTAATCGATAACCTGATATATACATGAGATTGCCACGTCCTTCTGTGGAAGGACTCGCAATGACAGTTGCCATTTATCCACCCGTCATCGGCACCAGCAAAGCAATGCGGTCGCCGGGATGCAGCTCGAAGTCTTGCCCATCGAAATAAAATTTACCGTTGATATTAAACTTGTACTGCTCGACCAGGCGGTTCTCACCGCGGCGGATGACCGGTCCTTCCAGCGAGGGCACTTTTTCTTTTAGCGCGGCGATAACCTCCGGCATGGTAGCGCCGTCGCGTAACTCAACTTCGACCTCACGCTTTTCGGTTATCTCGCGGGGAAGCCCGTACATCGGTATCACGACTTTGAACATATTTAGTGTTCCTCTACAACAGGATTGTAGCATCGGTTACTAAACAGGTCAACGTTGCCCTAAAGAATAAATATGTTATAATGCCCTATTATGTACGACCCTAAGTACACGAAGGAATTTTATAACGCCTATGGTGACTTCGAATGGGCGCGTTTGGAAGCTACGCCCTTCGGGCGGCTGCAGGCGATTATCCACGAAGACTTTATCCTGCGCTACCTAAAGTCCGGCGACCGCGTCCTCGATGCCGGGTGCGGTCCGGGGCGTTTTAGCATTAGCGTCGCCCGCGCCGGAGGTAAAGTCACGGCCCTCGATATTTCCGATAAACAGCTGGGGTTAGCCAAACAAAAAATAGCCGAGGCAGGCTTGCTCGACAAGATAGAGCAGTTCATCGAAGGCGACATCTGTGACCTTTCCATGTTCAAAGACAACCAATTCGATATGGTTATCTGCTACGGCGGGGCTTTGTCTTACGTCTGTGAAAAACACCAAAAAGCGGCGGCGGAGTTAATCCGTGTGGCTAAACGCGGCGGTATCATCTTGGTCAGCGTCATGAGCCGGTTAGGGACGTCACAGGGAGTGGCGCGATTGCCTTATCTGCCAAGTTTAGAAAATCCCGATAAATCCGAGCGGGGCTTTCCGAGCTTGTGGGAGGTGGTGGAAAAGGGCGAGTTCCCCGGCTTTCCTTCGCGGGCCGGCTTAATGCACGCGCCGATGCACTTATACACGGCTGCAGAGCTTAAAGAACTTTTCAAGAAATGCCGGATACTCGAAGTTGTCGGCTCTAACGTCGCCATAGAAGAAATCCCGCATTCCGGTGAACAAATAGCCGCCAACCCTAAAGCCTGGGCGACGTTAGTGGAACTGGAGAAGAAAATCAACCACTCGCCCGGTCTGATAGATACCGGCAGTCACATTATAATAGCGGTTCGTAAGTAAAACGAATAAAACTAAACCATTCCAGCGGAAGCCGGAATCCAGTTGATTAGGACTAAGGAAATCTGAAATTTTCTTATACGGTTTACGCTGGATACCGACTGGAGTTTACCCCGTTCACTGTGAATCGTTCAGGGTGAACCCTTACAACGATACGGGGTCGGTATGGGGTTGTAATCAGGATAAGGAAACAACGCCTTACCAAATCTTTATATCTAGCCATTCCGTTGCAAAACGGAATCCAGTGATATTGGGTTAAAGTGATGTAAAATCTTCTAGAGTTGTGTAACTGGATACCGACTTTCGTCGGTATGGAAACTTTAGTAAATCTTAACCCGCCAGGTCCGGTGCGTTAAGCTGCTGGTGCATCTTATAATAAAGTCCCTGCCTGTCGAGCAGTTCTTTATGCGAACCTTCCTCGATAATTTTGCCTTTATCCAGCACGATAATACGGTCGGCTTTAGTCACCGTCGAAAGCCGGTGGGCGATAGTCAGACAGGTACGCCCCTTGGTCAGCTTCCTTAAAGCCCGTTGCATAATACGCTCGGTGTTGGTATCGACGTTAGAGGTAGCTTCGTCGAGTATCAATATCCGCGGGTCAGCCAGTATCGCGCGGGCTAAACAGAGAAGCTGCCGCTGCCCGGCGCTTAAGTTAACGCCCCGCTGACCCACCTGCGTATCGTAACCTTTATCCAGCCGGCTGATGAAGTGGTGTGCCCCGACGGTTTTCGCAATTTCGATGACCTGGTCGCGGGTAGCCTCCAGTCGCCCGAACTTAATATTTTCCTCGATAGTGCCGGAAAAGAGAATGGGGTCCTGCGGCACGATGCCGATTTGCTTCCTTAACGACTGCTGGGTAACGGAGCGGACGTCATAGCCATCCACCGTTACCGAACCCTTGGTCACTTCATAAAAACGCGCCGTCAGGCTGACCAGACTGCTCTTGCCCGACCCCGTTTGCCCCACGATGGCTACCGTTTCGCCCGGCTTAACGGTCAGGTTGATGTTATGCAAAACATTCTTATTTGTCTCATAAGCAAAACTTATATTCTTAAAAGTTATCTCGCCGTTCACCGTCGGCATTTCGATAGCGTTTGGTCTATCTTTGATATCCGGCACAATATCCATTAACTCGAAAATACGCGCCCCCGAAGCCATCGCCCGCTGCAGCTCGGTGTATTGCATCGAAAGTTCCAGCACGGGGTCGAAGAAACGCTGTACGTAAAGTAAAAAGCTCATCAAAGCGCCGATGGTCATCGCGCCGTCCAGCACCTGTAAACCGCCAAAGACGATAACGATAGCGAAAGCCACGCCGGTGAAAACAAAGACCATCGGCATCATCAGCGCCTCCAGCTTAACGGCGGTTACGTTAGCGTCGAGGTGGGCTTTATTCACCTGGTCGAACTGCTCCATGTTTTCTTCTTCCCGCGAGAGACTCTGGATAACGCGTACGCCACTCATGTCTTCCTGGAGTTGAGAGTTAACGACGGCAATCGCCCGCCGCACGCGGATAAAAGCCTGCCGCGCGTATTTCTGCCAGACGATAGTCATCACCACCATGAAGGGTATCACCGTTAGCGTAATTCCAGCCAGGCGGGGATTGATGAAAATCATGATAATCGCAATACCTATCAGCGTCAGGAAACTGGTAATCAGTGTTAATATGCCCTGGGTCACCAGTTCCTCGATTTGGGACACGTCGTTCTGCACGCGGGACATCAGCTTACCGACTTTATGGGTATCGAAGAAGCTCAAGGAGAGCCGCTGTAAATGGTCGAACATATCGGTTCGCATGCGGTAGATAATCGCCTGACCGGCGTAAGCCAGATAGACGTTTTCCAGATACTGCCCGCCCCAGGTAAATAGCGACGCCAAGACATAAAATACAACGGCGAATAAGAGACCGCCAAAATCGTGACCGATGATACGGTCGGTAGCCATCCCGACGAGGTAAGGCGCCGCCAGAGTCGCCAGCGTGCGTACCAGCATACCGGCCGCCCCGATACTCATCCTGCCTTTGACTGGCGCAAGATATTTCGGCAGCCTGCCGATGACGCGGCTATCGTAGACCTTGCCCAGAACTTCATCCGAGTCAAAGCCGTCTTGTCCGTGATAATGTCCGCCCGGACCGCCGTGAAACATCTTACTCTTCGTCCTCTTCGAGATTTAACATTAGCTGTGATTCGTACACTTCTTTATAAAGTCCGCCCTTAGCCATCAATTCCTTGTGCGTGCCTCTCTCCACCAGCACGCCGTCCTGCAACATCAATATCTGGTCGGCGTTCTGTATGATGGGCAGACGATGGGTGATGATAAAGGTCGTTCGGCCTTTAATAAGTTTGTCTAACGCCTGGCGGATGAGTCTCTCCGTAGCCGCATCGACGCTGGCGGTAGAGTCATCTAAAATCAATATTCTGGGATTAACAAGCAGCGTGCGGGCGATGGAGAGTCGCTGTTTTTCGCCGCCCGATAAAGTATCGCCGCGCTCACCGACCCAGGTATCGTAGCCATCGGGCAGCGACATGATAAAGTCATGCAGGTTAGCTGCTTTAGCTACTTCGGTAATTTTGTCCATACTGGCGTCCACCGCGCCGTAAGCGATATTCTCGCGGATGGTCTCGGAAAAGAGGAAGACGTCCTGCTGGGCGGCGACAACGTTTTTCCTTAGCGACGATAAAGTGACATCGCGGATATCAACGCCGTCCACCGTTATCTTCCCTTCGGTAACGTCGTAAAAACGGCCGAGCAGGTTAGCGATGGTGCTTTTGCCGCTGCCGGAACGCCCCAGTAAAGCCACGAGCTGCCCCGGCTTAACATCGAAGCTTACATCATTCAGAGCGGCATCCATCGTGGTATAGCTGAAGCTGACGTGGTCGAAGTTCACCCGCCCCTTTACCCTGCCCAGCTCGGCGGCGTTAGGCTTTTCGATAACCTCGGACTTGGTATCTAAAATTTCCAGAATACGCTGTCCGGCGGAGATTGTTCTGGAATAAAGATTTACCAGCATACCCAGCCGGCGGATAGGCATCACCAGCATACCGATATAAAGGATGAACTCGGTAACCTGCCCTATCGAAATAACGCCGTCAACGACCTGGTGGCCGCCGTACCAAAGAATAACCGCCGACGGTACGGTGAAAAGTAGCGCCATCGTCGGCGCGTTGATGCCCATGAGTTTGGCGGCGTGGATTTCTTCATCGTAAAGCACCGTCGCCTGTTTACCGAACTGGCGGTCGTTTTCTTTTTCGTGCGAAAACGCTTTCACGACGCTAATGCCGGCAAGACCTTCTTCCAGCGTCGTGCCCATGACACCCATAATATTCTGTATTCTTAGCCAGATAGGCCTGATGGTGCGGCCGAAGTTTACCGCCAGCCAGGCGACCGGCGGCATAAAAGCCAGCGTCATCAAAGCCAGCTGCCAATCCATTACGATTAACAAAACAGCGACCGCGACGACCATGATGATAGTCTGCGCCAGACCGAGTATGCCCATGGCGAAGAACATGCGTACCGCTTCGATATCTACCGTCGCGCGGGACATCAGCTGACCCGTCTGGCTTTTATCATGGAAGGCGAAACTTAAACGCTGGATACGCTCGTAAAGAGCATTGCGCATCATATAGGTGGTCTTTTGGGCGACCAGCTCATTAAGGTAGCGCTGTAAATAACCCGCTCCTCCTCTTAAAGCGCTAATAATAATAATTGTCCCCGCCACCCACCAGAGAAAGCTCTGTGAGCTGTCAACGGTAAAAAAGAGAAAGCTACGCGAACTGGAGCCTAAAGCGGCATCGATACCGCTGCCCAGTAAATTGGGTATAGCTATACCCAGCAGAGAACCGATAACTAAACACAAGAAGGCGAAGGCTAATAGATACCAGTATCCCCGCACAAAGACCAGTAATCTCGCAAATACTTTCATGAAAAAATGTCCGAAAGAAACAATTTATTACGATATAACGTGATATATTATACCATGCAGCACTTTATATTATACTATTAAAATAGGAGCGCGGTAAAGAACGGATTTCTTAACATTAGCTCCTTAAAGTTAACTGTTAATATTGTTACGCAATAGAAATTAACTCAAGCGTAGCAAAATGAAAAATCGTTAAAAATTAGGTATTTTCTACCTATTATTTTACTTATTACACTATTATACTTATAATTAAAATATAGGGTAATAATAAGGAAAATCCTTTTTGTATAGTCAAAAATTCAGGGAGTAATTTAATGCCCGAAACAAAAACGGCGACGTTCATCGATGAGATTTGCGCTATCCCCGGCGGCGAGGACATCAAAGTCTGTATCCAGTGCGGCACATGTACCGCCTCCTGCCCTAACGCCGACAGGATGGAGCATACCCCATCGCATTTAATCGCCATGGCTCGGGCGGGGATGCGGGAGGAAGTTCTATCCAGCAACGGCATGTGGATGTGCCTTTCCTGTTATTTGTGTGTGGTGCGCTGCCCGAGGGATATCAAGATAACCCGGTTGATGCATGTTCTTGAAAGCCTGGCAGCCCGCAGCGGGCTGAACAGTAAACGCACGACGACGCCGGTCATGTATAAAGGCTTCAACAAATACATCCTTAATACCGGGAGGATTTCCGAACTCTGGATGATGGTTGGCTATTACTTGCGCACTAATCTGCTTAAAGCCGTTGGTATGCTACCCGTGGCTATTAGTCTATTTCTACACAATCGTATATCTTTAAAGATAGATAAAATGACACCGGAGGGGATAAAGCAGCTCAAGTCTATTATCGAAAAATCGGAATCTTCAGGGGGTGCCCGGTGACACACTATTCATATTACCCCGGGTGTGGTCTTTCTCCCGAAGGTTTCGGCAAAGCATTCGATTGGTCAATTAAAGGTGTCAATAAAGTTCTGGGACTGGATTTCAGAGAAATACCGGACTGGAACTGCTGTGGTACGGTTCCTTACGATACTCTCCACGAACAGGCTTCTTTCGCCGTCTGTGCCCGAAACCTGGCGCTAGCCGAGCAAATGGGGGGAGACCTCGTTGCACCGTGCAGCTCCTGTTATGTGTTCTTAAGCCGCACCAACCAATACCTTCGTGAATATCCTAAAGTAAAATCGGAAGTCGACGAGGCTTTAGCCGCCGGCGGTCTTACTTATCATGGCAACGTTAAGGTGCGCAAGGTACTCGATGTTTACGTTAACGACGTCGGCTACGAAGCCATCGCGGCTAAAGTTAAAAAGAACCTGGAAGGCTTAAAGGTAGCCTGCTACTACGGCTGCCAGGAGGTGCGCCCCATTTTTGGCCGCGACCATCCCGAAAATCCGAAGTATATGGATAAGCTGGTCAAAGCCCTGGGCGCCGAAGCCGTTAACTTCCCGCTAAAGAGCGCCTGCTGCGGCGGTTCGCTCATCATCTCGGAAGAAGACGCCTCGCTGGACCTGATTAAAAAGCTGCTGGATTCGGCGGTTAACAACGGGGCGGAAGTGATGGTCACCGGCTGCCCGTTATGCCAGCTGAATGTCGATGCCTATCATGTGCTGGTTAATAAAAGATTTAAAACGAATTACCACCTCCCGGTTCTCTTCTTTACCCAGTTGATGGGCATTGCTTTCGGGCTTAATGAAAAAGAACTGGGACTCAAAACCAGCATCGTGCCGGTAAAAAAGGTTCTGGCTAAATATCTATAAGGAGTAAAGATGGAGCCGAAAATTGGCGTTTACGTTTGCCACTGCGGCAGCAATATCGCCGGCATCGTGGACTGCGCCAAGGTTACCGAATTCGCCCGCGGCCTACCTAACGTCGCGGTGGCGCGTGATTATAAATATATGTGTTCCGACCCCGGCCAGAACCTGATTAAAGACGATATTAAAAACCTCGGCTTGAACAGGGTTGTCGTCGCTTCCTGCTCGCCGCGGATGCACGAGCCTACCTTCCGCCGCGTTTGCCAGGACGCTGGTTTAAACCAGTATCTTTTTGAAATGTCTAACATCCGCGAGCAGTGCTCCTGGGTGCATACCGATAAAGCGATGGCGACGGAAAAAGCTAAAGCATTAGTTGCCGCCGCCATTAAGCGCGTTTATTACCACGAGCCGCTGGAAACTAAAGAAGTCGCGATGAACCCCAATACCCTGGTCATCGGCGGGGGTGTGGCGGGCATCCAGGCGTCTCTAGAAATCGCCGAATCGGGTCATAAGGTTTACCTGCTGGAAAAGGATGCCTCTATCGGCGGGCATATGTTGATGTTCGATAAAACCTTCCCCACGCTGGACTGCGCGGCCTGTATTTTAACGCCGAAGATGACGAGCGTCGGTCAGAACCGGCATATCGAGCTAATGGCTTTCAGCGAATTGGTCGAAGTCTCGGGTTATATCGGCAATTTCAAGGCCAAAATCCGTAAGAAGGCTCGCTACATCGACTTAGCTAAATGCACCGGCTGCGGACGCTGCTCGGAGCTTTGCCCCACCTCCCTGCCTAATGAGTTCGACTGCGGGATAAGCCAGCGTAAAGCCATCTACATGCCCTCTCCCTATGCCGTGCCAAATAAAGCCATCATCGACGCCAAAAACTGCCGTCATCTTAAGGGTCTGGCAGAGGGTAAGGATGTTTGTCGTCTATGCCAGAAAGGCATCGAAAAGAAAGGGCAACCCGGCTGCGAGGCGGGGGCGATCGACTTTAACCAGAAAGATGAAATCGTGGAAATCGAAATCGGCAATATCATCGTCGCCACCGGTTTCCAGCAGTTCGACCCCGCTAAGATATATCAACTGGGTTATGGACGTTTGAAGAACGTTATTACCGGCTTAGAATTCGAAAGGCTTACTAACGCTTCCGGTCCCACCGGAGGTAAGGTGACGCTAAAGGACGGCACAGAGCCTAAGAGCATTGCCGTCCTCCACTGCATCGGCAGCCGCGACGCTAATTATCATAAATACTGCTCGCGGGTCTGCTGCATGTACTCCTTAAAGTTCGCTCATTTAATGCGCGAAAAACTCCCCGAAGCCTCGGTTTATCAGCTTTATATCGACATGCGCTGCGCCGGGTCCGGCTACGAGGAGTTTTACGAGCGCTTGCAGGAAGAAGGCGTCAACTTTATCCGCGGTAAAGCTGGTGAGGTTACCGACCTCGCGGAAAGCCCCGAAGAAAAGGGTAAATTGGTCGTGCTGGTGGAAGATACGTTAGTGCGCCGCAAGCGGCGTCTGGCGGTAGATATGGTGGTTTTAAGTTGCGGTTTGGAACCCCGCGCCGATACCGAACAGCTCGCCAGGATACTGGCGCTAAGCCGTAAAGCCGACGGCTTTTTCCTTGAAAAGCACCCCAAGCTCGACCCCGTGGCGACAACTACCGACGGCGTCTATGTCGTCGGTTGCTGTCAAAGTCCTAAAGACATCCCGGATACCGTCGCCCAGGCTTCAGCGGCGGCGGCGAGGGTGTTAGCATTAATCTCCAAAGGCAAGGTCGAGATTGAAGCCGCCATCGCCTATATCGACGAAGAAAAATGTTCCGGCTGTAAAATCTGCAACGACCTCTGCCCCTATAAAGCCATTTCCTTCGACGAAGATAAAAAAGTATCCCGCGTTAACGAGGCGCTCTGTAAAGGTTGCGGCACCTGCGTCGCCGCCTGTCCCAGCGGCGCGATAAAGGGACGCCACTTTACGACCGAAGAAATCATGGCGGAAATCGAGGGGGTGCTGTCATGACCTTCGAGCCGAAAATCGTCGGCATCCTCTGTAACTGGTGCTCTTATACCGGCGCCGACCTCGCGGGAACATCGCGGAAAAAATACGCCCCTAACGTTAGAATCGTCCGCGTGATGTGCTCCGGCCGCGTCGAGCCTCAATTTGTCCTGAAGGCCTTTCAACAGGGGGCCGACGGCGTCCTCATCTGCGGTTGCCACCCCGGCGATTGTCATTACCAGGACGGCAATAAAAAGACCGCCCGCCGTATTCCCCTCCTCAAGAAAATGCTGGCGCAATTCGGCATCGAGGACGAAAGGGTGCAGCTGGAATGGGTATCGGCTTCGGAGGGCGACCGCTTCGCCGTTATCGTTAACGAAATGACGGAAAAGGTAAGGCAGCTCGGACCTTTTAACGGAGGCAGCTAATGGCGAAACCGAAACTGGCGATTTACTGGTCGGCGGCCTGCGGCGGCTGCGATATAGCTATTCTCGATACCAACGAAAAGCTGCTGGAAATCGCTAACCTCTGTGACATTATTTTTTGGCCGATTGCGGCGGACTTTAAATACCATCACGTTAAGGCTTTAGCCGCGAAAAGCATCGACCTCTGTCTTTTCAACGGCGCCGTCCGTAACACCGAACAGGAAGAACTGGCGAAAGTATTGCGCGAAAAATCTAAAGTGCTGGTAGCTTTCGGCGCCTGCGCCTGCCTCGGCGGCATACCAGCTTTAGCCAACTTCACCACCCGCGACGCGATAATGCAGCGGGCTTATATTGAAATTGATTCCAACGCCAACGACACTAAAACCCTGCCGCAAACTAAAACCAAAGTTAACGAGGGCGATTTGGAGCTACCCGAATTATACGATACGGTAAAGACATTAGCCCAGGTCGTGCCGGTGGAATATTACGTCCCCGGCTGCCCCCCGCCCGTTGATTTGATTTTAAAGCTGGTGGATTTATATACCACCGGTAAAATGCCTAAAGTTGGCTCTATCATCGCCTCCGACAAAACCTGCTGTGACGACTGCGACCGCACTAAAGAACAAAAAAAGGTTACCAAATTTTACCGTCCCCATGAAATCATCACCGACCCCAAGAAATGCCTTTTAGAGCAGGGTATTATCTGTTGCGGTCCCGCGACGCGTAGCGGCTGCGGTATGCGCTGCGTTAAAGCCAACATGCCCTGCCGCGGCTGTTTTGGTCCTCCAGAAGGCGTAACCGACCAGGGCGCTAAAATGCTAAGCGCCATCGCCTCCATCTATCAGGGGGAAACCCCCGAAGAAATTAACAAAATGCTGGAAGAAGTGGTGGACCCGGCGGGCACCTTTTATCGCTTCGGCATGGCGGACTCGATGTTAAAGCGAAAGAGACTTCAAAAGAGTTAAGGAAATTTTTATATGGTAAAAATCAGTATCGACCCCATTACCCGGCTCGAGGGACACGGCAAGATAGAGATATTCCTCGATTCCGAAGGTAATGTGGCTAACGCTTACCTCCAGATACCGGAATTGCGCGGCTTCGAGAAGTTCTGCGAGGGCCGCCCGGTAGAAGAGATGCCCCGCATCGTCCCTCGTATCTGCGGCGTCTGCCCCGGCGCGCACCATATGGCTTCGGCTAAAACTACCGATGCCGTCTATCACGTCGACCCCCCGCCGGCGGCTAAAAAGCTGCGCGAACTTTTCTACTGCGCCCATATGATTCATTCCCATATCGCCTGCTTTTACGCCCTCTCCGCCCCCGACTTCGTTCTCGGACCGATGAGCGACCCGGCGCAAAGGAACATCTTAGGGGTAGTGGGGAAGGTGGGTATAAAAATCGGCGGCGAGGTTATCAAGCACCGCGCCTATGCCCAGCAAATCCAGGCGACTATCGGCGGTAAAGCCACCCATCCCGTTTGCGGCATCCCCGGCGGGATGAGCAAAGCGATTAACGAGGAAGAGCGCCAGGACTTTGAAGACAAAGCCAAGTCACTGGTAGAATTTTCTCAACTAAGCTTAAAACTCTTTAACGACCTCGTTTTGAGTAACAAAGAATATTTAGAAATTATAACCGGCGATATTTATACCATGAAAAGCTACTATATGGGCATGGTCGATGCTAAGAATCAAGTGAATTTTTACGACGGCGACTTACGGCTCATTGATGCTGACGGCAAAGAGGTCGTCAAGTTCAAAGCCGCCCAGTATTTAGACTATATCGCCGAGCATACCGAGCCCTGGTCATACATGAAATTCCCCTTCCTGAAAAAGGTCGGCTGGAAGGGCTTCGTGGAAGGGAAAGACAGCGGTGTTTACCGCGTTAGTCCCCTCGCCCGCCTTAACGCTTCTGACGGCATGGCGACTCCACTCGCGCAAGCAGAGTACGAAAAAATGTACAAAACCTTGGGCGGTAAACCGGTACATGCTACGATGGCTTTCCACTGGGCGCGGCTGATTGAACTGCTTTACGCCTCCGAACGCCTGCTGGAGCTCTGCCGCGATAAAGAGATAACGAGTCCCAACGTCCGCACTATCCCCACCGCCACCCCCGACGAAGGCATCGGCGCCGTCGAAGCTCCGCGCGGTACCCTCATCCATCATTATAAGACAGATAAAAATGGCATTATCCAAAAAGTAAACATGATTGTCGCTTCGGCGCATAACTACCCGGCGATGAACATGTCCATTAAAAAAGCCGCGCAGGCTTTAATTAAAAAAGGACAGCCGGCTACCGAGGGACTGCTTAACATGGTGGAGATGGCTTTCCGCCCCTACGACCCCTGCATGGGCTGCGCTACCCATAGCCTCCCCGGTCAGATGCCGTTAGAAGTAACTATTCGCGATGAAAAAGGCGAAGTTATCCAGCAACTAAATCGTGACTAACCTAGAAAGAAAATATGCGAAAGCACCAGATAAAAACACTAGTGTTGGGTCTTGGTAATCCCATCTTAAGCGATGACAGCGTCGGCTGCCGCGTGGCGATGGCATTACAGGAAAAACTGAATATGCCGAATATCGATATTCGAGAAGCCAGCATCGCCGGCCTGGACTTTTTAGATACTCTTACCGGTTATGACCGAACGATTATCATCGACGCCATCCAGACGGGCAAAGGCAAACCGGGGCAGATATACCGCTTTGGGCTCGACTCGTTAAGCGATACCCGTCACGCCGCTACCCCCCACGATGTAAACCTCGCTACCGCCCTTGAACTCGGGAAACGGTTGAATATGGCGCTGCCGAGCGATATCACTATCTTCGCTATCGAAGCCGAAGATGTTACGTCCTTTAGCGAAGAATGTACGCCCGGCGTAAAAAAAGCTATCCCTGAATGCGTCGAGATGGTTATCCGGGAATTAAAAATCGCTACTTAAAGTCCCAGCTCTTTAGCCACATCCCCCAATCCCAATTCCACCAGCCTCTTTTTACTTGGCTTGCCGGTTTCTAAGTCCCATTGCATGACTTTAAAGTAGTCCTGAATCATCATCTTCTCGTCCACCGTAACCCCGGCGACGGGACCGACCTTATGCGGCGGTTTACCGAGCAGCCGACCGGATATTTTGTAAGACTGCAGTCCGATACCTTCGCGCAGGTTGAAAGCCTGGCGCATGTTTTCGATTCTCTCGCCGATAAACACCAGGTCGTCGTTAGTGACATCCCAGCCTGTTACGGGTTTCATGAAATTAGCAATGCCCTCGGCGTCAGGGTAAGCGGAGTTGACGAAAAGGCACATACCACAGCACATTAACGCATGCTGGAAATTGCTGCCCCGCGCGTGCACCTCCCCCCGGCCAGTATAAAGCGACTTGTTGATTTCAGGGAGCAGCCCTGGATTATGATGCTCTTCCGAACCTTGCGTGTGGCGGGCGGGTGTAGCGTTAGTGAGGTAAGTCGTCGCCATCGCCGGTGTCGCGATGGGATTATGTCCCGGCACTTCCTGTCCGTGCACGTGCATCGCGTAATCGGCGGCGTTCTTGCCTATTTTTTTCGCCGCGACATTCACACCGTCCGCCAGGATATCGCCAAACCCCCTCCTTAATCCCATATTCTCCGTCATCGCCACCAGCGCTTTATGATTCCCCCAGTTCAGTTCGATACCGTCGGTATCCTTTTTCGTAATCAGCCCTTTTTCGTAACACTCCATGGCGAAAGCGATAACCGAACCGGCGGAAATAGTATCGATGCCGAGGCGATTGCAGATATCATTAGCCATAATAACCGAGTCGATATTATTATTCAGGCAGTTGCTGCCAAGCATGACGATAGTCTCGTATTCGGGACGGTAGGAGCCAACAGCGTATTTGTAGTCACCGGTGCCTTGTTTCATCACGGCTTCGCAGCCGACGGGACATTGATAGCAGGCAATACGTTTTAGACGACGTGCATCGACCGCGTCGGCGCCCAGCGTGCTGGCATGAGGAAAGTCATTAAGCGCCACCCCGCCCCAGTTTTTCACCGGCGAATCGCCGGCCTCGATACTGCTGGCGGTGGTGAAACTTGTTCCGTATTTCCGCAGGATGTCGACATGCCCGCCTAATTGCGCCAGGTATTTTTTCCTTAAATCTTTAACGCCCTGTTCATCATAGACAGGCACTTTCATCTTACCCTTGACGGCCACGGCTTTAAGCTTTTTCGAGCCCATGACCGCCCCGAGACCGGAGCGGGCGGCGACGCTGCCTTTTAGATGCACTACCCCGGCGATTAGTGAAAGCTTTTCGCCGCCGGGACCGATACAGGCGACCTCGGTTTCTTTGCCCAGCTCGGCTTTTATCATGTCTTCCGTATCATAGGTATCCTTGCCCCAGAGATGTCCGGCGTCTTTAAGCTCGGCTTGGCCGTTATCGATAAAGAGATAGACCGGCTTGGGCGAGATGCCGGTGAAAAACACGAAGTCGTAGCCGGCAAACTTTAAGAAAGCGCCGAAATGTCCGCCGGAGTTAGCGTCGCCCCAGCCGCCGGTTAAAGGCGATTTACCGACTATCGTGTAACGCGTACCGGCGATAGCCTGCGTGCCGGTAAAAGGACCCGTCATAAAACCCAGAATATTTTCCGGTCCCAGCGGGTCGACGCCAGGCTTCATTCGGTTGAAAAGTATCCTGGCGCCAAAGCCGTAACCCCCGATGAACTGCTTGGCGATATTCTCATCGAGCGGTTCTTCTTGAATTTTTCCGCGGGTCAAATCGACCCAAAGAATTTTCCCCATGTAGCCTCTGGACATGATTACCTCCGAAAAATTTACGAGAAAGGTGACGCCATTATTATACTATATTATCTAGTTTTGAGAACAACTAATATTATCCTCTCCCCTCCGTGGGAGAGGACTAAGGTGAGGGGGAATTTTTAAGGAAATTTGTTATCCTCGCTTACCTCTCCCTTTTTCTAAGAGCATCCCGATCCTGTATAGTTGTACAGGTTCACCCTGAACGATTCACCGTGAACGGGGTAAACTCCAGTCGGGATCCAGTTTACATTGTTTCTAACTGGATTCCGGGTCAAGCCCGGAATGGTTTAGGGAAATTGTAAAGCACCGCTCAATCATATATATTGAAAGTAATATGAAATCTAAAGTCAGTCCCTACCTCTGGAGCGTATCGGTGATGGCGGCGGCGCTGGCGTTATCGCTTTTCGTCGCTATGCAGCAAAAAATATTCGCTGAAGACCAGGAAATTGTCTCGCCGGACGTTTCGCTCTGGCCGGTATTGCTTTACTTTTTCGGCGTGGTAATCGTCGTCGCGGTTATCTTGTTTTTCATCCCACTGAATAAACTCAAATATTTTTTTAAAGTCCTATTCGCTTTAATGTTCGCCTGGGGAGTCTTCATCGTCAGCTACCTTTTAATGTCGACTTCTGCGGCGTATTCGACCCCTGTGGCTTATACCCTGGCAGCTATTGCTGGCATTGTTTGGTTGTTCTGGGCGAGAATCTGGCTGCATAATATTCTCCTCCTGGTAGCCCTGGCGGCGGCTGGTTCTATCTTCGGCTTCCTGTTTTCACCCTGGACGTTTATGATTTTCATGTTGATTATCGCCGTTTATGACGTCGTGGCCGTGCGCCTCGGCTTTATGGTCTGGATGGCGGATAGGCTTTCTGGAACCGCCTCGCTGCCGGCTTTCGTCTTTCCGAAAAAAGTTAGTGACGTTAACCTTAATCTTAAAACCGTACAGGTCGGCGAGCTTAAGAAAGAAGCAATCGAAAAACGCGAACATACCATCCTCGGCGGCGGCGATATCGGCTTCCCCCTGATGCTATCGAATTCGGTTTATTTTAACTACAACATGAACGCCGCTATCCTCACCGGCGCTTTCGGGATTATCGGATTGATTGGCGCTTTCGTGATTCAAAAAGTCTGGCTCAAAGGCAAGCCCATGCCCGCTTTACCCCCCATCGCCATCATGTCGTTAATCGGTTTTGTCATTGCGTCGAACTGCCTGAAGTAATTTTGGTTGAATATCATGCCAACGAATACGGATGTCTTTTATCATAAAACTATTACCTTCCGTTTCTGGAAACAAAACCTCCAGTTCCGCACTTCGCAACAGCTTTTCAGTGCCCACGATATCGACGCCGGCTCAAAGTTTCTCCTGCGTACCATCGTCGAAGCAGAATATCCCCCATTTAAGCGTATCCTAGATGTTGGCTGCGGCTATGGTCCTTTGGGGCTTACGCTGAAGAGTCTTTACCGGGATAGTGTTGTGCACCTATTCGATAGAGATGCTCTGGCGGTGGAGTACACTAAACAAAACGCCGAACTCAATGGGCTGAAAAATGTAACATTTTACAGCAGCCTTGGTTACGACAACGTTAAGGATAACGACTTTGACCTAATCGTCGCTAACATCCCCGACCACGCCGGTGAAACGGTAATTACGTATCTTTTACAGGAGGCGCGTTACTATTTAAAGCCCGGCGGTATCGCGGCTATAGTGGTTGTCATCCCGTTGGAAAAATTAGTCGATAAAATCCTTACGGAAACCCCCGGCTCATCAATATTATTAAAACGTAATCAGTCCCGGCATGTGGTCTTTCATTATAAATTCTCCGATACCAAAACTCCCCCTCGCCCAACCCAAGACTCCCTTGAACGCGGAATCTACCGACGAGACGAAACTACGATACGCTACGGAAAATTGGAATACAAAATCGTAACCGCTAACGGCTTGCCGGAGTTCGATTCATTAAGCTACGGCAGCGAAATGCTGATAGACGCTTTAGGGGAGGTGGTGAGTAAAGATACCGATAACGCCATGGTTTTTAATCCCGGCCAGGGGCATATCGCGGTGGCTCTTTTGAAATATCTAAAGCCCAAAGCCATCACTCTCGTTGACCGCGACCTGCTGGCGTTAAGGTATTCCAAGAGTAATCTTATTTCAAACGGCTGTAAACCGGAGAGTATTATTGTTTTACACCAGGCCGGTTTAGACCTAAAATCCCCCGGTAAAGTCGACCTCTTTATCGGGGGATTAAGGGAGGAGGGTAAAACAGCCTCCTTTTTAGCGATCGACCAGATGACTGCCAGATTAGCCGCTAAAGGGATGATTATTTTATCTGCCGGCTCCACAGCCATTACCCGTCTCGTCGATTATATAGAATCCAAGAGACTACTATATATTAAAGAGCGGGGGAGGCGGCGGGGCTATAGTTTACTGGTGCTGGAGAAGATTTAGTAATATCGTGATATAATGCAATTAATGACATCCACGGAGGTATATTCATGAACGTTCTTATTATTTCCGGCAGCCGCAACCACGAGGGTCAAACCGCCCGCGCTATTAAAGCCGTCCAGAAGGGCATCGCCGCCGGCAAGGGCAAGTCGGAGGTCATCTTCCTGACCGAGCTTAAGCTGGAGCGTTGCCGCCAGTGCGACCCCGACGGCTGGGGACTCTGCCGCCGCGAAAGCCGCTGCGTTATCGACGACGATTTGGCGTCGGTCATCGTGAAACTGAAAGCGGCAGACGTCCTTGTTTTCGCCAACCCGGTCTACTTCGGCGACCTTAGCGAGAGTATGCGCTGCTTCCTCGACCGTTTCCGCCGCACCCTCTTTAAGCCCGGCGCCGCACCGCGTCCCGGCTTTCCAATGGGTGGCGGCACGCCCGCTATCGGCATCTCTTATGCCGGCGGCAGCGGTAACGGCACCGTGTCTTCTTCCGCTACCCTGGAACGCGTCCTGCAGACCTGCGGCTTCGACGTGGTTGACATGATACAGGTACGCCGCCAGAACATCGATATCAAAATACCCATGTTGGAGATGGTCGGTAAATGGCTAACGACCAAACCTACCTCGGGTTCCTGGATGCCTCCCCCACCGCCTAAAAAGTAATTTTACAGGCTAACCCTGATTGACACCAACCACCCGTTAAGATAAAATTATAGAGTTCAGAACAGGCCCTCACCGAGGAGAGCCGGGCTCTAGCAACGGAGAACAAACCCGTGGGACTGATCATCCTGCGGGTTTTTTTATAGAATGCGCAATAGCGAAAATGACTAGAGAGAGATGTATTAAGAAGCAGACAATTACGATGGCGAAAGCTGAGCGTGGTATGAATTATGTCAAGCACTAAATCCAAAGCCGCGGCAATTTCTATTGCCTCGAATAGCTTTCTGATTCTACTTAAAATAGTTGCTGGTCTCTTTACTGGCAGTATCAGCCTCATCGCGGAAGCAATCCACAGTACCATGGACCTGGCCGCAGCCATCATTGCTTACTTTAGCGTCCGGGTTTCAGACAGGCCTGCCGACGAGCAACATCCATTCGGTCACGGAAAGGTAGAGAATATCAGTGGTATTGCCGAGGCTCTGCTAATATTTATCGCTTCAGGCATAATTATTTATGAAGCAATTCACAGACTAATTGCTGGAGCCACTTTGGAATTTGTCGAGATAGGCCTTGGGATAATGGTAGTCTCAATAGTAGTAAATTTACTTGTTTCCCGGTATTTATTAAAGGTGTCCCGAGATACAGATTCACTAGCTCTTGAAGCTGATGCTCGCCACCTCACTACCGATGTAATAACGATGGTAGGCGTTCTAATTGGGCTAGCCCTAGTGCGACTAACGGGACTTAGCATTTTTGACCCTATCTCTGCAATATTGGTAGCTCTATTAATCATAAAAACGGCTTATGACATTACGAAGAAGTCATTTGGCGGGCTGATTGATGTCCGGTTACCAAAGGCTGAAGAGGCAGCAATATTGGCTACTATTAAAGAACATACCAGCCAGCTAGCTGGTTTCCACGAAGTGCGTACCCGTAAGTCGGGCAGCCATCGTTTCATTGACTTCCACCTGATGTTACCTAAGAATACCAGCGTGGAAGATGCTCACAAAATGTGTGACCATCTGGAAGAAGATTTGAAACACAGACTACCCAACTCTAATGTGATTATTCATGTCGAACCCTGTGACGTAGAGTGCGACCAGTGCAAGGTTTCCTCTTGCAGCTTGAGAACTAATACCAAGTTCGACAGCTAAGTTGCCTGGACCGCTATTGTCTTCCTGGGACTAATGGCGTGAAAAGTTCATTAAGAACTGATAGGCCGAAAATAACGCTAGAATGAGCTTTTTAGCTGGCGTTCATTACCAAAAGATGCTAGAATCGTAGTAATTTTAATCATTTATTCACTAGCGGAGGTATTCCTATGGATGATATGGCTAATAGGCTGCGTATCGGTCCTCTCTCAATGGACAAGACGGGTTTAAAAAGAAACGCCCTAGCCGGTGATGTGGCGGTGGTGACCGGTGCGGCGGGTAATGTGGGCTTAGGCGTGGCGAGGAGTCTGGCGTGGCTGGGGGCTAAAGTAGTAATTGTCGATGTAATCGACGATGCCGGAAAATACGTCGAGGAGCTTATCGACCGCGAGAACGAAAAAGGGACAGCCCTCTACGTTAATACCGATGTTTCCGACGAAGCCTCGATGAAAAATATGGCCGAGCAGGCTTTTAAAAAGTTCGGTAAGGTGGATATCCTTATCAACAACGCCATGATTATGTCCCTCGGAAGCCCGATTTTACAAGCCACAGTCGACAAGCTGGACCGTCAGTATGAGATAGCGGCGCGTGGTACGCTTATCGGCATCCGGCTTTTCGTGCCCGGCATGCAGGAAAGGCATCATGGCGTGGTCACCTATTCGGCAACGGCTTTCTGCGCTCCGGTAGGCCCGGCGACCTACTGCGCGGCAAAAGCTGCCGGTTCTTCCATCATGAAGTCGCTGGCAACTGAACTGGGACCGGTAGAAAAAACAGGAATTTCCGTCTTTACCTTCATCCCGGCGGGTGTCGGTATGCCCCGCAGCGTACCTACGATAACTCCTGAAATGATGGAGGAATTTAAAAAGAGATTTAAAGATTTCAAGATGCCCGCTATGCCCGGTTACACAGCGAATATTCCCTCCGAGGACGGCGGTGCAGCCATGGCTTACAGTATTGTCCATGCTCAAGAACTGCATGGCTCGGGTATAATGATTGGGCAGGCTTTACGGCAGATGAACTGGCCTTATCCTGTGCCGGAGACGGTGCCGAAAGCCGATTTTCAGCGTATGGATGATATGGCTTTAGCGATGGTGTTCTCTTTTGTGGGACCTGGCTTCCCCGACCCCAAGGTACCATTGATGCCGATTGCCCGAAAGTAAATAGATAGATTTAACTTACGGTTTTTCATTGGAAAGATTGGTAGGCCGTGCAGGATTCGAACCTGCGACCAATGGATTAAAAGTCCACTGCTCTACCAACTGAGCTAACGGCCCGGGTGATGTAATTCCAAATATCAATTCTAACAAATCAGCCTCGTATTGCGCAACTTAAGGTTATGTGTCATTGCGAGGAGCGTAGCGACGTGGCAATCTCATTCGCCTGCTTGGTCGATGTAGG
Source organism: uncultured Chloroflexia bacterium (assembly GCA_963759785.1). Lineage (GTDB taxonomy): Bacteria > Chloroflexota > Dehalococcoidia > Dehalococcoidales > RBG-16-60-22 > RBG-13-51-18. The sequence continues at coordinate 69,487 of CAVXAM010000007.1, read as the reverse complement.
AGATTGCCGCGCCTCCCGATTCGTGGTGGGCAGATGGCTCATCGGGATGGCTCGCAATGACGGTGGGACTAGCCCTTTGTCTATCTCCCACCTTTGCGTTATAATTCATTCACGATGCCTAATAATGACGAACAATACATGCGGTTGGCTTTAAAGCTGGCTCATAAAAGCCTCGGTTATTCCTCCCCCAACCCGATGGTCGGAGCGGTCATCGTTAAGGGCAGCCGCATAATCGCCGAGGGGTATCATCGAGTCTTTGGCGCCGACCACGCCGAAGTTGACGCGCTAAAAAAAGCTAAAGAACCGGTCGCGGGGGCGACTCTTTATGTTACTTTAGAGCCCTGCCGCCATTACGGCAAGACCCCACCCTGCACCGACGCTATTATCCATAGTAAAATCGGGCGGGTCGTTATCGGGATGCTCGACCCCGACCCCCGTATGAAGGGAGAAAGCGTTAAACTCCTGAACCAGCAGGGGATTAAGACGACCGTCGGCGTATTAGAAAATGAATGCCGTATTTTAAACGAAAAGTATATCCACCACCGCACCACCGGCATGCCTTACGTTACCGTTAAGTTTGCCCAGACTTTAGACGGGCGAATTGCTACCGCCGGCGGCTCCTCGCGCTGGATAAGCTCCCCGGAATCTTTAAAACTGGCGCATAAACTCCGCGCCACCAACGACGCTATTCTGGTCGGCGTTAGCACCGTGATTAAAGATAATCCCGAGCTAACGACCCGCCTCGTTAAGGGCAGAAATCCCCTCCGCGTAGTACTGGACTCCGCTTTAGGGATTCCCCTCGAAGCTAAGGTGCTGCAAAATCAGGATAAAGCCAAAACGTTAGTCGTCACTACCCCCAGCGCCGATAGACAGAAGTTCACCGCCCTGCAAAGGATGGGCATCGAGATTCTAGTTGCTCCGCCGGATAAACAGGGCAGGGTGGACATCGAAAAACTATTAAAAATCTTAGCCGAGCGCGAGGTAACGTCTTTATTGGTGGAGGGGGGCGGGGAGATAATAACGTCCTTTTTACGCCTAAACCTGGCGGATAAAATTATCGCGATAATCGCACCCAAGATTTTAGGCAAAGGCACGGACGCCGTCGGCGACCTTAATATTACCGATTTAGCTAAAGCCTACCAGCTAAAGTTTGATAGGATTTATAAAAGCGGGGTTGATATTGTGGTGGAGGGAAGGGTTGAGAAAAAACTCCCTTAATCCCTCTTTACAAAAGAGGGAGACGGAAAAAGGGAAACTAATCCTCTCCCTTTTGTAAAGGGAGAGTTGGAGAGGGTTTTTATGCATCCATATAATTCCAAATTAAAGCAACTCTCCCAAGAACTCCGAAAAAATATGACTTATGCTGAAAGATTGTTATGGTCTAAGTTAAGGATGAAACAAGTTAAAGGTTTTATGTTCTCACGTCAAAAACCAATAGGTGAATATATAGCAGATTTCTATTGTCATAAAGCAAACATAGTTGTTGAAGTTGATGGTGGACAACATTTTTCTAATGAATCAATTGAATACGATAATATCCGTAATGAATTCATGGAGAGTATGGGAATTAAAGTATTAAGATTTACAAATAATGAAGTAACCGAAAATATTGAGGGAGTTATAGCAATTATTGAGAAGAATCTTTGTTGATTATTAAAAACTCCCTTAATCCCTCTTTAAGAAAGAGGGAAATTATTACTCTCCCTTTCGTAAAGAGCCTGCCCCGTACTTGATACGGGGGAGATAAGAGAGGGTTTTTACATATACTCCCACTCCATCACTTCGGCGATAACGAAGATAGACCCTGCCGCGCAGACGAGGTCGTTAGGCTGTACCTCTTTCATCGCTAAAGCCATCGCGCCCTTAACGCTATCGGCTACCCGCGGCGTAACGTTGTATTTCTGGAATTCTGCGACTAAATCTTCCGCCTTGACCGCCCGCGGGTGCTTCGACGCCACTAAAATAATATCGTTAGTCATTTTAGTCGCCTCCGCCGCCATGCCCGGGATGTCTTTATCCGCCCCGAACCCCAGTATCAGCTTCATCTTGTCGAACGTAAAGTATTCCCGTAGCGCCTCTCTTAACCTTCGCATCGAGTAGGCATTATGCGCCCCGTCCACAATGACCCAGGGCTTTTTATGCAGCGCCTGTAAGCGTCCGGGCCAATCCACCCGCCATATTCCGTCGGCGATGCTTCCCGACGTTATTTTCGCGCCCTTTTCCTGCAGTAGTTCTACCGCGGCGACGGCGTTTGCGGCGTTCTCCAGCTGATGTAAGCCGAGCAGCTTTATCTTTAATTTGTAATCGTCTTTCAGTCCGTGTACCAGGAAGCTCTGTCCCTCGGTGGTAAAGTTGCTTCTCTCAAACGTAACGTCCTGCCCGACCTTGACCAGGCGGACGTTCCGGATAAGGCAGACCTGCTCGATAACCTGCATCGCTTCGGTGTCCTGCGGCGCGCTGACTAACGGCGCCCCCGTCTTAACAATACCGCATTTCTCCCCGGCTATCTTGGCTAAAGTAGTCCCCAGCACATCCATGTGGTCGTAGCTGATGGACGTTATCACGCTTACCTGCGGCTGGATGACGTTCGTGGCGTCGAGCCTCCCCCCTAAACCCACCTCCAGCACCTGGAAGTCCGCCCGCACCTGCTGAAAGTAGAGGAACGCCATCGCGGTAAAAATCTCGAAGGTCGTCAGCTGCCCCAGGTCACCTAAAGCGTTCTCCGCCTCGACATGCGGCTGAATCTCTTCAACCAGCTCCGCCCAGTCCTCTTCGGGGATGGGCTTGCCGTTCACCTGGATGCGTTCGGTATACGAAAGGAGGTGGGGGGAGGTGTAAAGTCCCACCCGATAACCGGCGCTGTGGAGAATCGAGGCTATCATCGCGGCTGTGCTGCCCTTCCCCTTCGTCCCCGCCACATGCACTGATTGGGCGTAGTTTTGCGGATTATCCAGCCTCGCCAGCAGCCGCTCGATACGCTTTACGTCCCAGACAATCCCCGACCGCGGCAGCCGCTCGTAGTCGGCGAATTTCAGTAAGTATTCTAAAGCTTCGCGGTAGTTCATTTTTCTTACCAATAATCATAACTTATCGTGCTATTTAGGTAAAGTGACACAACGTGTCATCCTGAGCCCTTACGATTTGCTCAGGGTAAACTCCGCGAAGGATCTAGGGGTGGGGATGGGCTTATGGAAAAAATATTTTAATCTTTTCTTAATCTTCTATCTGATACTCTATTGACAAACACAACATGTAGTGGTAGATTATAAGCCTTGACACCACAATTTGTGGAGGTTGGCTGTTGAACTGTCCCTTCTGCGGATATATCGACTCGAAAGTCATCGACTCGCGCGACGTGAATGACGGCATCCGCCGTCGGCGTCAGTGCCTCCGTTGTGATTTGCGTTTCACCACCTACGAGCGTCTGCAGCGTGTTAGCCTCCTCGTTTTAAAAAAGGACGGACGCCGTGAGGAGTTCGACCGCGAAAAGCTCCTGACCGGTATCCGTAAAGCTTGCGATAAACGGCCTTTAGCCGCCGGTACGGTCGAGAGAATCGTCGACGAAATAGAAATGGAGTTATACCAGAGCGGCCATGCCGAGGTACCCAGCGCCGCTATTGGCGACCTCGTGATGGCTAAGCTGAAAAAGACCGACCAGATTGCTTACATACGCTTTGCCAGCGTTTACCGCGAGTTCCAGGATATTACGAAACTTAAGGAAGAAGTGGATAACCTCGCCGGTAGCTCTTTAGCGACCCCCGCCGACCAGCTACCCCTCCTGCCGGTGAATGAAATGCCGGTAAAGCCCCAGAACCGCCGGAGGGTGAAGTGATGAATGTGAGTAATGGAGGAAAGAGGAACAACCCCTCCGTCAACCGCAGCCAGATTGCCCGCATCGTCTTCGATAACGCGGCGGCGATGGGCATCCGCGACCGCAAGCTCGTGGAAAAGCTGACCGGTCAGGTCATCGAGCGGCTGGAAAAAGCGCAGTCGCAGGTCCTGCCCACCCTGCCCGGGATGGAAGCGATGGTGGACCGCCACTCCCGCCAGTCCTTCGCCCGAAGCATGCCCACCCCGGCCGAAATCGAAGCCATGGTGATGGAAGTGCTTAACGCCGAAAAACCCGTCGCCGCACCGGTCGCCGAGCCAATAACGGCACCAGCAGAGGAGGTTAAAGCCGAAATGGAATCTGAAACTGAAGTTAAAAACCCTAAAGAAACATTATCCGAAAACGGCCTGACCGCGACGGCTTTGCAGGTGCTGGAAAAGCGCTATTTAATGAGAAACGATAAAGGCGATGTCATCGAAACGCCGGAAGAATTATTCCATCGGGTGGCTAAAGCCATCACTGCGGCGGAACTTATTTATAATCCCAAGGCTAATGTTAAAAATATCGAAGATGAATTTTTTAAATTGATGTACGGATTAGAATTCCTCCCCAATTCCCCAACTTTAATGAACGCCGGTAAAAAGTTAGGTCAGCTCTCCGCCTGCTTCGTCCTACCGGTCGAGGACTCCATGGAGTCCATTTTCGACGCTGTGAAATACACTGCCCTCATCCATAAAAGCGGCGGCGGTACCGGCTTTTCTTTTTCCCGTCTCCGCCCCGAAAACGATGTGGTGGGGTCGACGGGCGGCGTCGCCAGCGGTCCCGTCTCCTTCATGCGCGCCTTCGATACCGTCACCGACGTCACCAAACAGGGGGGCACGCGGCGGGGCGCCAACATGGGCATTCTGAACATCAACCATCCCGATATTTTAAAGTTCATTTCCGCTAAACAAAACATGACCGCATTGACGAATTTTAATTTATCCGTGGCTTTAACTGCCGATTATATGGAAGCCGTTAAGGCAGGCTCCGATTATGATTTAATTAATCCACATTCTAATGAAGTCGTCGGCAAACTTAACGCTAAAGATGTCTTCGACAAAATCGTGGACATGGCTTGGCGCACCGGCGACCCCGGCATCGTCTTTATCGACCGCATTAACGAGGCAAATCCCACCCCCCACCTCGGCAGAATCGAGAGTACCAATCCCTGCGGCGAGCAGCCCCTCCTCCCCTACGAATCATGTAATCTGGCTTCGATAAACCTCTCCCGCATGATGAAGAAGAAGGGCAGCGGCTACGATATCGACTACAATAAACTGGCTAAGACGGTTAAGACGGCTGTCCGCTTTCTGGATAACGTTATTGACGTTAATAAGTTCCCCCTCAAACAGATCGAGGAAATGACGAAAAAGACGCGAAAAATCGGCCTCGGCATTATGGGCTTCGCCGACATGCTGGTGATGCTCGGCGTGCCTTATAACTCCCACGAGGCGTTAGAGGTTGCCGAGGACATTATGAGTTTTATCGGCAAAAAAGCCCTCGAGGCTTCGGTGGACCTGGCAAAAGAGCGGGGTGTTTTCCCGGCTTTCCAGGGCAGTATTTATGATGTCCCCGATGGACCGCAGGTGCGTAACGCCACCCGCACCACGATCGCCCCGACGGGCACGTTAAGCATGATTGCCGGCTGTTCCAGCGGTATCGAGCCCCTCTTCGCTTTAAGCTACACCAAGACCGTCCTCGACGGCACGCCCTTTGTCGAAGTGAACCCTTACTTCGAAGAAGCGGCGAAAAAGGGCGGCTTTTACTCCGATGAGTTGATGAAGCAGCTTGCCGAAGGTGTGCATTTAAGTGAGATTAAAGGCGTGCCCGATAAAGCCAAACGCCTCTTCGTTACCGCCCATGAAATCAGTCCAGAATGGCACGTTAAAATGCAGGCGGCTTTCCAGCGTTCAACCGATAACGCCGTCTCCAAGACCATTAACTTCCCCCAGAGCGCCACCCGTGAGGACATCGCCCACGCTTACATGCTCGCTTACGAGGAAGGTCTTAAAGGCATCACCATCTACCGCGACCGCTCCCGGGATAGTCAGGTTTTAACCACCGGTAAAAAGCCGGAAAAAGCTGTCGAAGAAGCGGTAGCCCTCGGTCCGCGTAAAAGACCCTCTGAAACGAAAGGGACGATTACTAAGGTCAGCACCGGCTGTGGCAATCTTTATATCACCGTTGCCTACGACGATAAGGGTATCTTCGAAGTATTTTCAACACTCGGTAAATCAGGAGCCTGCGCCGTCGCCCAGCTCGAAGCTATCTGCCGTCTGGTGACGCTGGCACTCCGCTCCGGCGTGGATGTCGCCGAAGTAGTGAAACAGCTGCGCGGCATACGCTGTCCCTCGATATCATGGGAGGGGGGCAAATCGATTCTCTCCTGCGCCGACGCTATCGCCAGCGTGCTGGAAAAGCACATTAACAAAGACGACGAAAAACCGAAACTCGAGGACTACGGTCTCGCCAAGAACATGGCGGGGCAATGTCCCGAGTGTTCTAATATGTTGGTATTTTCCGAGGGCTGCTACCACTGCCCCGCCTGCGGTTATACGAAGTGCTAATACAAATGTCATTCTGAGCGCAGCGAAGAATCCGCCCTTTTCCCCTTTACCCTTACCCCATGTCATTCCAGCGAAAGCTGGAATCCACTTATTGAAGTTAGCTAATTGTTGGATATTCCCAAATGGATTCTGGCCTACGCCAGAATGACAGAAATATTTTGACGCCCTTGCTCCCCGATGTTATTATTTCTTTGAGGATTCTTATGCAGCGTTTACGTGTTCGGTTCAGCCGCGGGGAGGAGATTAAGTATATCTCCCACCTCGACCTCATCCGTCTCTGGCAGCGGGCATTAAACCGCGCTGGTATCGCTTTAGCCTATTCGGCGGGCTTTAATCCCCACCCCCGTATCTCCCTGGCGCTGGCTCTAGCGATGGGCGTCACCAGCGAAGTGGAATTGATGGATATCGTGGTGGATAAGTTCGTAACACCCCATGCCTTTACCGCCGCCGTGAGTCGCCAGCTACCGCGCGGCATCACCATCAGTGGTGTTTTTAACACCCCCCTCACCCTCCCATCTCTACAGTCCCAGGTCAGGCAGGCAGAATACATCGTCACCATCGCCACCGATAAAGATAAAAACGATATCGAGTCTGCGCTAAACTCCCTGCTGGACAAAGAATCCTTTCCCTGGCAGCACCAGCGCGATACCGGACCGCGTAAATACGACCTCCGCGCCCTGATTGACGACCTCTGGCTCATCGAATGGCGTAAGGGATTTTGTACCATCGGGATGCGGCTGCGCTGTGATGCTACCGGCGCGGGACGTCCCGAGCAGGTCGCCGCCGCCCTCGGCTTCGAAAAATATCCCGACACTATACACCGCAGCAAGCTCATCCTCCAGACGAACTAATTAGTTTTTAATTTCCTTTGCCTATTTAACAAAAAGAAGTTCTGTTGCTATTGTCAATTCTGTGTTGTATAATAAGAACAATAGTTTTAATAATAATATGAAAAATACTTACTTTATTTACAGCGGCGGTCTGCCATATGGAGGTCTGGTGTGCATAAAACACATAAGAGACCCAATAAGGCAGAAATACCCGATTTGGCACTCATTGTAGCTATACTAGCCCTAATACTTGAAATACTCGACCACTTGCCCAGATAATATAGTAGTCACCCATCATTTGTATCATAGATGATGGGTGACTTGTTTATGGAGATGTTACCCTTATCCCTTGATTGTAAGTATTATTTCCATTATGCTGGATTACATGGTTAATACTCAAAATTCGCCCGAACAAAAGGTGTTAGCCTTCATTCAGGCACATAACCTCGTCATACAAGGCGAGCCGCTGGTGGTGGCGGTTTCGGGCGGGGCAGATTCCGTTTGTCTTTTATACATCCTCGCTGGACTACGTCAGGAGCTGGACATCGACCTGCATATCGCCCATCTCAACCATCAGCTGCGCGGTAAGGAAAGCGACGCCGACGCTCGTTATGTCGCCGGACTCGCTAAGATATTGGGTATCCCTGCCACTATCGCCTCCCGTGACGTAAAAGCCTACCAAAAGCAGCACCGCCTTTCGCTGGAAGAAGCCGCCCGCGAGGTGCGTTATGATTTTCTCGCCGAGGTGGCTAAAGAGGTGGGGACGTCTAAAGTAGCCGTCGGGCACACCGCCGACGACCACATCGAAACGATGCTAATGCACCTGATTCGCGGCAGCGGTATAAAGGGGTTGCGAGGACTTTCACCACTAATTAAATTAAATATCTCCGGTGGAAGTCTAATCGTTATTCGACCTTTATTAACATTAAGCCGGGAGGAAACGGTTGCCTACTGCCGCGCTTACAAACTAAATCCTCACCTCGATACGTCTAACCTCTCGACCGAGCCGCTGCGTAATAAGGTGCGACTCCGTCTCCTCCCCGAATTACGTAAGTATAATCCCCAGATAAATCAGGCTTTGACCCGTCTTTCCTGTACCGCCGCCGACGACCTCGACTTTATCGAAAAAGAAGCGGCGCGACTTAAGGATGACATTATAAAAAAAGAGGGAAATTCAATTGTTATTAAAAAGAAAAGCTTTTTATCTTTACCCCCCGCCCTCCAGCGCCAACTATTGCGTTCGGCTATCGAGTCATTGCTGGGGAGTCTTAAGGACATCGAGTCCAGCCATATCGAGGATATTATAGGAGCTCTAGAAAAACCTGCCGGGAAAGTTATCGGACTGCCTTTCGGTATCAATTTCACTATCGAATACGACCGGTATATTCTATCGCCAGTGTCTTCATCGCTTTGTCCCCTCCCCACCCTGAAAGGCAAGACAAAATTAAATATACCGGTAAAAACACTTTTTTGCGGTTGGGAAATCAGCGGAACGATTGAAAAAAAGTCTAAAGATAAAGATTGGGGCGGGGAGACTAATGTTTTTTCCACCTGCTTTGATTACGACCGGGTCGGGAATAATTTAACCGTGCGCGGGCGTCTGCCCGGCGACCGTTTTCAGCCGCTGGGTATGAAACAGCCTAAAAAGCTCAACATCTTCATGATTGACGCCAGAATTCCCCAAGCCTGGCGCCGCAACATCCCGCTGGTCTGTAGTGGTGGAGATATTATCTGGGTGGTTGGGTACCGTATTGATGAACGCTATAAAGTACGACCGGATACGAAAAACATCCTGCGGCTGGAATTCAAACAGGTATAGCTTTTACGCCACTTTATCCTGCCGGTAGCCCCGCCCATCGATAACAACCCGCGCCTCGCTCTTTTGTTTTATAACCTCCCCCACCGCCTTCGCTTCCGGTAACGCTTTGGTTATCTTTTTAACGTTCTCCGGCGCGCAGATAACCGCCATCCCGACGCCCATGTTGAAAACGCGGTACATCTCTTGAATATCAATATTTCCCTTTTTCTGGAGCAGGCTAAAGATAGGCGGCACCGACCATTTCTTGCTATTTAGTTGCGCGGCGAGACCCTTCGGTAAAGAGCGCGGCAGGTTGCCCACGATTCCCCCGCCGGTTATATGTGCCAGCCCTTCGATATTTTTCAATAGGGGTTTTACCTGGTTATAATAACAGATATGCGTCTTCATTAACGCTTCACCTGCCGTTCCGCCCAGCTCCGTGTAGCGTTTATTTAGGTTCGCCGCTGTCTCTCCCAGAACCTTGCGCGCTAAAGAATACCCGTTGGTATGCAGTCCGTTCGAGGGCAGGGCGAGTATCGCGTCCCCTACCTTAATCCCCTCCCCTAAAATCATCTGGTCTTTTTCCACTACTCCTACCACGAACCCCACCAGGTCGAAATCGTCGCCGTGATAGACGCCCGGCGTTTCCGCCGTTTCGCCGCCGATTAACGCGCAGCCGACCTCTTTACAGGCGGCGGCTAATCCCTTACCTATCGCCTCGATTCTTTCCGGCACGACCTTGCCGACGGCGATATAGTCGAGGAAGAAAATCGGTTCCGCCCCGCCGCTGAAAATATCATTAACGCAGTGGTTAACGATGTCGGCGCCGACGGTATCGTACTTATTTAAAGCGGCGGCAATCTTTAGCTTCGTCCCCACCCCGTCAACGCTGGAAACGATGACCGGCTTTTTGTAGCCCTTCATCTCGTAAAGTCCCCCGAAAAACCCCACCCCGCTTAAAACTTCCGGACGGAGGGTAGCTCTGGCATATTTGCCGATTTTAGAAATGACTTTAGACTTCAGGTCGATATCCACGCCGGCGGCGGCATAAGTCTGTTTCATCGCGGCACCTCCCATATAAGAGAGATTACGCTTAAGATTAACAGAAATCTTCTTTAGGCTGCAAATCAACCATTGACTTACAATCATGACATCATTAGCATATTAGTACCATGCCGGAACGCTATTTCGGTCGCCAGATAGAGGTCACCACGGGCGGCGACGTTAAAGTGCCCGTATCTTTTGAATTTAACGGACGGCAACATGTTATCCAGGAGATATTGGAGTCCTGGCCGGATTACGGTTTCGGACGGGCGTCGGCGGGACGTAAACGCTGGTGGCAGCGGCACCACCGCAATTACTACCGCGTGAAAACCACCGACGGCGATATCTATGAAATTTACTACGAACGCGGCGTTAACCTGAAAAACCCAGAGTTTAAAAAGTGGTTCATCACCCAGCGTCTTTAATCAGCTGTCATTGCGAGGAGTTCTTCCGTAGAAGAACGACGTGGCAATCTCATTCATTGCCGCTATACAGACTAAGGGATTGCCACGCGGAGTTTATCCCGATGCAATAGGGACTCGCAATGACTAAATCTAGTATTGCATCATTCCTACGTTTTATCATAAAATGGAATACGTCAAGGCGACGTGGCCAAGTGGTTAAGGCGGGGGTCTGCAAAACCCCTATTCGGCGGTCCGAATCCGCCCGTCGCCTCCAATTTTTTGTAAAAATAAAAAAGCTGCCGTTTTTCGGCAGCTAACGTTTTTTTAACCTAATGCCCTACTCTTCCCACAACACAGGCTCTAGCTCATCTTCATAAACTACGATGATTCTCTTTTCCTTCCCGACGCTGACATTATAGATAAAGAAAATTTGTCCGGAACGCAGGCTGACGTAATAAAAATCGGTTATTTCGCCCACCTCGCCGGCGTACTCATTAACGTCAAATTCCCTCTTGGTCACGCCTTTTTCGTCGACCGGTTTAATTACCACCCGCTGCCCTTTAGCGAATCGGGGTCTGATTTCGTTCTGTCGTATTGTCACGGGACGCATAATAATACGAAATGACATATTTGTCAATACCTGATGAGAAAACTCTACGAATTTTGTATTTCTTGCGCTGTCTATCTTGACACACTCCACATAAGCTCCTACAATATGGCTAACATCACAGAATTCCGATAAAATAAACCCGGCGGTATTCGAGGAGGTGCACATAAGCAAAGTGTATCAATTTTACTTTCCGCGGATTAAATTAAATAATACGGAGGTGCATTTTGGACCTAAAATTTGAATTCAAGTGGACAACCAAGCCTAACCTGTTATTATTAATCGTCAGTGCGGTTCTCTTTATCACTATTTTCTTACCCTGGTGGTCCTGGTCCGGTGTTGGTGTGGGTATCTATGCCGTGCCTGGTTGGTCAGTCAATGGTTTCCATAATGGCGGCGTTTTAACCTTCCTGATGAGTCTTGCCGGTATCGCTTTTGCTTTTCTCTCCGTCCAGCGAACCAGGGCGATATTATCAATAGCCGCTGGAATACTGTCATTCTTGGGTGCAATTATTTCCGTGGCGAGTCTGTCTGGAGCCGGTGTAGGTTTTGGTCTTATCATCGCTATTATTGTTTCGCTTGGTTTAGCTACTGTTGGCTATCTGGACTATCGCAAGATAAACCCGCTGGCCAGTAAAACCGCTAAACCGCCGCAAGCTCAAGTACCACCAGCTCAACCGCCTTCTCCACCCCCGGCGGCACCTCCACCCCCGCCACCTCCGCCTGCACCGCCGAAACAGTAATTTATAAGTGATAGGTAAATAAGACACGGCAACCGGCATTAAAGCTGTGTTGCCGTGTATCTTTTTATTTATATACGTTTTTCTTGACACTCAACCCATCCCCCACCTAAAATTACTCTGTAGCGGCGGGATGGCGGAACTGGCAGACGCAGCGGACTTAAAATCCGCCGGAGCAATCCTTGTGGGTTCGAGTCCCTCTCCCGCCACCAGGATGGAAAAATATGCCCTGGTTTATTGTAATTTTTAGCTATTTTCTCGGGTCGCTGCCGACGTCCTACCTGCTAGGACGCTTCAAGGCAAGACGGGACATCCGTTCGATGGGCGACGAAAACGCCGGCGCAGCTAACGCTTTCCGCGAGCTCGGCGCCCGAATCGGTGTTGTCGTTGGCATCGTCGATGCCATTAAGGGTTCGGCAGTGATTCTGATTGCCCAGACGGCTGGTATGTCACAACCGATTGTCCTGTTAGCCGGTGTAGCGGCGGTCGTCGGGCATAACTGGCCGATTTTCCTGGGTTTTCGCGGCGGTCGCGGCGTCAGCACCACCCTCGGCATTTTGTTTGTATTGGTATCTATCCCAATGCTGGTGTTGGCTATACCAACCACTTTAATACTTGTCTGGAGACGCAACGTTACACCCACAATGGCTTTTCTCTTTATTACTTTACCGTTAATCGATTGGGCGTTTAAAGTCGAACCTATTCTCATCGGCTACGGCGTCGCTTTACCGGCGCTTGTCGGCATCACCACCTTTTTCCGCACCAGACCCAAAGCTTTAAAACACGCTTAAAACAACCTTGCCGTTATAGAATTTTAAGGAGCGCCCTTGACTAAAAAAACCACCAAAGGTCTCGTCCAGATTTTTACCGGCAACGGCAAGGGCAAAACTACTGCCGCTCTGGGAACGGTCCTCCGGGCGGTCGGGCATAAGCTAAAAATATCGGTTATTTTCTTTATTAAGGGCCACTCCTCCCAGGGCGAATTTAAAACCCTCCGCTCCCTGCCTAACGTGAAGGTAACCACCTTCGGCTTGCATCAATTCATCGACAATAATAATAACGTCGACCCCAAAGAAAAAGCCCAGGCTAAAGCCGCCCTCGCCGCCGCCCGAAAAGATATTACCGGCAGTAAATATGACCTGGTAGTTCTCGATGAAATTAACTGCGCCTGCTACTTCGGACTCATCAAGACGGAGGACGTCGTCCAGCTGATTAAAGACAAACCGACGCATGTCGAGCTTATCCTGACCGGCCGTCATGCGCCGAAAAGCGTTATCACTCTAGCCGACCTCGTTACCGAGATGAAGAAAATCAAGCACCCTTTCGACCAGGGCATCGAAGCCAGGAAGGGCATCGAATATTAACAAAAACAATGAAGAAAATCCTGCTGGCAACCAACAATAAAGGCAAACTCCGCGAGTATCGGCGTCTGCTGCACGGCATCCCTTTTGATATCGTTACCCCTGCCGATTTAGGCATTACGGCAGAGATTCCCGAGAGCGGCGCTACCTTCGAAGAAAATGCCATTCAAAAAGCGACGACAATGGCATCGCTAAGCAATCTGCTAACGCTCGCCGATGACTCCGGCTTAGAGGTCGATGCCCTCGGCGGGGCGCCTGGTCCTTTATCACATCGTTTCGCCGGTAAAAGCGCCACCGACGCTAAAAGAATTGAATTTCTGCTGGCGAAACTTAAAAATGCCCCGACGAAAAACCGTACCGCCCAGTTCCGCTGCGTTATCGCTATCGCCGAACCCGTCGGCAGAGTCGAAATTTATTCCGGGTCTTGCGGGGGGATAATTATCGATAAGCCCAAGGGGACTAATGGCTTTGGCTACGACCCCGTTTTCTATATTCCTGAACTGGGCAAGACCATGGCGGAACTGACTTTAAAACAGAAGAATCTAATCAGCCACCGGGCACGGGCCGCCGAAAAAGCTAAAGCGCTACTTATGAAATGGGAACCAAATTAGTTATTGATATGAATTTTAATAAGACCAACTTTAGGAGGAATTCCCATGCAGGTTGTTAGAACAGATAAAGGCTATGTTTCCGGTACAATAATAGGCGAACCGGGTCAGGAAGTATCTATCTTCCGAGGAATTCCTTATGCAGCTCCTCCGGTAGGAGAACTGCGCTGGAAGCCGCCGCAGCCTGTGACTCCCTGGGAAGGCATTCGCGAATGTACGCAGTATAACGCTATTTCGCCGCAGTCCGAGATGCCAGGGATGACTCCCTCTTTTCCAATGAGCGAAGACTGCCTCTACCTGAACGTGGTCACCCCCGCTAAAAAGGCAAAAGAAAAACTGCCGGTTATGGTCTGGATGCACGGCGGGGGATATTTTATGGGATGCGGTAATGACAAAATATGGAACCAGCACCGTCTGCCGCTGTTCGGCGTCGTGGTAGTGACGATTACGCAACGGCTAGGGCCAATCGGCCTGGCCGCCCACCCCACCTTATCTAAAGAATCCGCCAACAATTCCTCCGGCAACTATTTGTTCTTAGACCTCATCGCCGCTTTAAAATGGGTACAGAAAAACGTCGCCGCTTTCGGCGGCGACCCCAATAACGTTACCATCTTCGGCGAATCCGGCGGCGGCGCTAAAGTGTCCATCATGATGACTTCTCCGCTGGCTAAAGGGTTATTCCACCGAGCAATTTGCGAGAGCGGTACTGCCACGGCTATTTCTCCCGGTGTACCATTGGCGAAGATGGAAAATTATGGTAAAACTCTTTTTGAAAAACTGGGGGTAAAAACGCTGGAAGAAGCCCGTCATGTCCCCTGGAAAAAAATCATCGACGCCAGCGAGACGATGGTTGTTCCGCGCCAACGTACTCCAAGTTTACCGCTTCCTCCCTGGGATGCTGCAATCGACGGCTGGTTATTGCCGGATAGCCCCGATAATATCTTTAAATCGGGTCATTTCAACGCCGTTCCCCTCATCGTCATGTCCACTTTAGGAGAACTGACTGGACCCGGCCCTTTAGTGATGCCCTTCATCATCCCCGCCTACATCAACATGATAGAAGCTGTAAATAGATACGGATGTAAAGGATATGCCTGCATTTTCGACCAGGTGCCCGCTAACTGGCGGCGGGATGGCTGCGTCTCCGCTCATTCTATGGAGCTTACCTATGTCTTTGGCGACTGGGACAATTCCTCCGGCTGGTGGCAGGGTATTCGTGCCATGGCTATATCATCCGGCGCCAAGACAGACACGCTGATATTGGACGCTACAGATAGAAAGATTTCCGAGGCGATGATGGGCTACTGGACCGGTTTCGCCAAGACTGGTAAGCCCCAGTATAAAGGACTACCGGATTGGCCGGAATATAACCGAACAATCGACCAGTATATGTATCTTAACCTGAAACCTGCAATGCGTACCGGTTTTTCTAAGTTGGAACACCCGACTTCTCAATAAAGATTAGCTTGGTTCTTTTATTACAACCGATTCTGCTGTAAAGTCACCAGTACTTGCCCGGCGATATTTTCGGCGCATTTCCTGGCGCATTTTTTCAGTAAATCCTGACTGTCGCCGCCGAACAAACCCCAGCCTTCCCTGGCTATCGTAGCTACCCGCCACGTTCCTTTTCCGTTAACCCATAGACCGCCTTCTACCTCCACGGCCGCCTGGCCGGCAATGAAAGTGGCAATATAACGCATCGCCCGGTCGCCTTCATCGATACGCACATATCTCCCATATAAAATCATGGCGGCTTCAGGAGTCCTCTGCACCGGTGATATACCCCTCTTCGTCAACTCACTGTACAGGTACGTTTGGAACTCTGTCTGGATGGTTACTATATTGAAGGATGCTTTTACCAACGCCTGGCTGGCATCCCAGATATCGACGGCGCAATACTTTGGTTGGTAATTCATAAACCCATCCCCCTTGCTATTATATGTTCGCGGCGAGTATTTTAACACCGGTAAGTTAAGGTGTCAAATAATATTTCCTTCTCCATCCTTATAAAAATGTGACCTTATTCTTTTTCTTAAGCTTCCTCACCGGCAAGAGCTCGATATGGCCGCGGCCGGGTATTGGTTCTAGCTGTAGACGGGGCCCGTCGTCATCCGCCCAGGCATAACCGTATATTTCCGGATTGAAAGTCTCCAGCATCGCCCAGAGTTCCATGATAGCCTTGGGCGATTCTTTGACGTCATCGAAGGGGGGACCCTGAAAGACCATCATCTGGCACGGTTTCAGGTCGATGATTTCGTAGCCCGCCGGCACTTTGCCTTTATAATTAGCCGGCATTTCCACGCCCATCACGAACTCGGACGTCCCCGGCTTCCTTAAGCTTTTCGGCAGCCACATGCCGCAGGGTTCGTGAAGATTGCCTTTTATCTTTTTAAGCTCATCGTTAACGTTATTGCCGACTTCCTGCAGGTACTCGAAGTAATGGACCGCTTTAATCCCCCGCTTAAGAATCAGTTTACGCGCTGGACGGTCGATTACCTGTATGAAATAAATATTAGCTTTGGATTTCTTAGGCATTCTTTTCTCCCTATTAGTTTTTACCGCATCATTCTAACGTCTTTTCTTTTTAGTTAGCAACCTCCCTTCTCCTCCACTATCTTTAACTTTTTATTTGTATTTTTGACCCCGTATCGAGTACGGGGCAAGCTTTTGACCTTTGATTTTTCAGTTTACCCCTTTTCTCCTATACTGTATAATACGAACTAGAAGGCAACATTATGACAGGTCTTTCCGATTCGTTCCAGCGTCCCATCAACTACCTGCGTATCTCGGTGACGGACAGGTGCAACTTACGGTGCGTTTACTGCATGCCGCCGGAAGGCATTACTCTTATGTCGCACTTCGACGTCTTGAGTTACGAAGAAATTTACACCCTCGCTAAAGTTTTCGCCGAGCTTGGTATCAACCGTATCCGCCTCACCGGCGGCGAACCGCTGGTCCGTTCCGGACTGCCCGACCTCGTCAGGATGATTACCAGCATCAAGACCATCAATGATATTTCGCTAACGACTAACGGCGTCCTCCTCGCGAAGTACGCCGCCGAGCTTAAAGCCGCCGGACTGATGCGCGTTAACGTTAGCCTCGATACCCTAAAGCCGGAACGCTTTAGGCAAATTACCCGTTGCGGCGAACTCAAAGATACTCTAAAAGGCATCGACGCCGCTAATAAGGTCGGGCTGACGCCGGTTAAAATAAACATGGTCGTCATGGCCGGCGTTAACGACGATGAACTCCCCGATTTCGCCCGCAAGACCATTACCGACGCCTGGAACGTCCGCTTTATCGAGTACATGCCTGTCAACGGTGAAGCTTCTAAAACCATCAACCTCGTCTCGGTCAAAGAGATGAAAAAACGGCTCGACTTTTTGGGCAAAATGGAGCCTTTTAAGATGGATAAAGGCAACGGACCGGCTAAATACTATCGTCTCCCTAACGCTAATGGCACCATCGGCTTTATCACCCCTGTTACCGAACATTTCTGCTATCAATGCAACCGTCTCCGCCTTACTGCCGACGGCAAACTGCGTCTCTGCCTCCTCCGCGAGGACGAAATAGACCTGCGGGAACCGCTCCGCAGCGGCGCCTCGGTCGAAGAGTTAAAAGCCATTATCGCCAAAGCCACCGCCGCCAAACCCAAAGGCCACCAGCTCGCCGAAGGCAACGTGCATAAAGGTCGTCCCTTCTCGCAGGTCGGAGGGTGATTCATCGATGGCAGGGAAAAAACTAACGCATCTGGATACTGCCGGTCGACCCCGCATGGTTAACGTCTCGGCTAAAGCGGATACCGTCCGCGTCGCCGTCGCTAAAGGTCTGGTGAGGATGCAGCCCGCCACCCTTAAGATTATCAAAAGCGGCGGTACGACTAAAGGCAACGTCCTCTCGGTAGCCCAGCTAGCGGGCATCATGGCGGCGAAAAAAACCCCCGACCTTATCCCCCTCTGCCATCCTCTCCTCCTCGGTAACGTTGCTATCGAATTCACCCTCGACGCAAAATCCAGCACCATCGAAATTACCGCCACCGTCGAAAGCACCGGTAAAACGGGGGTGGAGATGGAGGCGCTAACGGCTGTGTCCGTCACCGCCCTGACCATTTATGATATGTGTAAAGCCGTCGACCGCGGCATGAAAATCGAGAACATCCGCCTGGTAAAAAAAAGCGGCGGCAAGAGCGGTACCATAGAGCTTGAATAGTCCTGTATAATGTTGTATACTAATCCACCAAAGCTAATATTGGGGGTGCGCTATGAAACTAACCTGCCTTCAGGAAAATCTTAATCGCGGATTAAACATTGTCGGGAGAGCGGTAGCCACCAGAACGACCCTGCCCATTACTAATAACGTCCTTCTCGCCACCGATGACGGCCGCCTGAAACTCGTCGCCACTAACCTCGAAATGGCTATCAGCTGTTGGATTGGCGCTAAAATAGAAGAAGAAGGTTCCATCACCGTCCCCGCCCGACTATTAACGGAGTTCGTCAGCTCACTACCCTCCGATACTATCTCGGTTAACCTCTCGCCGCAGACCAAAACCCTTAGTTTAAAGTGCGCCCGTTTCGAAGCCCGCATCAGCGGGGTCGATGCTAAAGAATTCCCACCCATCCCCAGCGTCGAGGACGGCATTACCACCAAAGTCGAAGTAGAAGCGATACGCCAGGCGATTAATCAGGTTGTCTTCGCCGCCGCCACCGAAGAGTCGCGCCCCGTCCTTACCGGCGTCTGCACCCAGTTTGAAGGCAATGCTTTAACGCTCGCCGCGGCTGACGGTTTTAGACTGGCGGTTTTCAAGATGCCGGTTAAAGATAAGTTTGGTCAGAAGACCGAGGTCATCATCCCCGCCCGAACACTGGCGGAACTCAACCGCCTTATCGGCGACGATGAAGAAACCATCAACGTAACGCTTAACCCCAATAAAAGCCAGGTGCTTTTCCGTCTTAAGAGCACGGAGCTAGTTTCACAATTAGTGCAGGGCTCTTTCCCCAACTACTCCCAGCTAATCCCCAAGAGCTATAATACCCGGGTTATCGTCAGCGTAGCCGAGTTCCTTCGCGCTACTAAAACCGCCTCGATTTTCGCCCGCGACGGCAGCGGCATCGTCCGCCTCGTTGTTACGCCCGGTAAAGAATCGAGTCCCGGCAAACTGGCTGTTTCTGCCCGCTCCGAAGAAATCGGCGACGATGTTGGTGAAATCGATGCTACGGTAGAGGGCGCGGAGGCTAAAATCGCTTTCAACGGTAAATATCTCTCCGACGTATTAGGCGTCCTCCATGAATCCCAAGTGGCGTTAGAAATTACCAACCCGTCCAGCCCGGGGCTGCTAAAGCCGGTGGGGACGGATAACTACACGCATGTCGTCATGCCTATGTTTGTTCAATGGTAACTTAAGGCGAAATCCGCAGATAGCCCATTAGCATCTGTATCAGATACAGATAAATACCGTTTTTATCTTAATATTCCTGTAATAATTAAACGGTTCTAAAAGCTGGCTGGGGGGTTTTTATTGAAGTGAAAAGTCCTGCTGTGTTATTATTTTATCGAATTATCGTCGCGCATCGTCCATTAACGCCGCTAATGCAGGAGTGAAAATGAAGGCGTTGGTTCTTTCGGGGGGGAAGGGAGTCAGACTCAAACCATTAACCAATACCCTGGCCAAGCAACTTCTCCCGGTAGCCAATAAACCTATAATATTCTACGTTATAGACCAGATAGCGGCCTGCGGTGTGACCGATGTCGGTATCATCATTTCACCCGAGACAGGCGAGTCAGTGAAGAAAGCCATTGGTGACGGCTCGCGGTGGCACATCCGAATTACTTACATCGTGCAGTCGGAGCCGCTGGGTCTAGCCCACGCTGTAAAGACTGCCCGGCCTTTCCTCGATAAATCGCCCTTCCTCATGTTTCTCGGCGACAACCTGATTGAAGGCGATATCAAAGGCTTTGTCGATGAGTTTAATCAAAATAAACCAGAAGCACTTATATTGTTAAAAGAAGTCGCCGACCCGCGTCTCTTCGGCGTTGCTGAACTGGATGCATCGGGCAATATAGTCCGACTGGTGGAGAAACCTAAACAACCCCGTAGCAACCTGGCACTCGTAGGAGTCTATCTCTTTACCTCGGAAATTCACCGGGCTATTGATGAGATTAAACCATCCTGGCGCGGCGAGTTGGAGATAACCGATGCTATTCAGAAACTCTTTGACTGGAAAAAAGTAGTCAGGAGCCATATTCTTAAAGGCTGGTGGCTGGATACTGGCAAGAAGGACGACCTATTAGAGGCCAATCGCGTCGTCCTCGACCAATGTGTGCAAAGGGACATCCAAGTTGATGTCGATGCTGAAACCCAGATAAACGGTCGTGTCGTCATCGAGAAAGGAACAACTTTAATAGCAAGCACCATCCGCGGGCCGGTGACGATTGCCGGCGGCTGCCGTATAGACCATTCCTTTATCGGACCTTTCACCAGTATCGCCACGGGTACGGTAATTGAAAACTCCAGCCTGGACCACTCCGTTATCTTGGAAAACTGTGTAATTTCGGGTATTGAACACCTTGAGGATAGCATTATCGGACGAGATTCCGAGGTGAAACATCAAAAATCTTTTGGTAGAATAAGGCTGTTTATCGGCGATGATGCCAAAGTAGAATTATGAAATTGGTTAATACTAAGGAGGCAGATAATGATTAAAGAATACGCTTTATCAGGCGTAAAGACCTACGACATCAATATCATACCCGACGAACGGGGCTTTTTTACCGAGGCTTTACGACAGGACTGGAAAGATTTTGTAGACGATTGGATGACCCAGGTCAACATCAGTTACAACTTCCCGGGTGTGGTTCGGGCATGGCATCGGCATGCCCGCGGACAGTTCGACTATTTCCTGGTGGTGAAAGGGGCAGTAAAAATTTGCGCTTACGACGAGGAAACCAGGAAACTAGCGGAAGTCGTCGGCAACGAACTTAAGCCAACCGTTATCAGGATACCCGGGCATTATTACCACGGCACGAAGACGGTGAGTAGCGAGCCTTCATTAATCGTCTATTTTGTTACCAGACTTTATGACTATAAAAACCCTGACGAAGAACGGCGACCTTGGAACGACGCTAAGATTATCCCTTCAGAGATAAATGGCAACAAAAATGACCCCAGAGTAAATAAACCCTGGGATTGGTTTTATCCGGTGCACAAATAAAAGGAGATACCGCATGAAGAGGGTGCTTGTCACCGGTGCCGGAGGCTATATCGGGTCGATTCTCGTTCGGCTGCTGCTTGAGTTTGGGCATAAGGTTACCGCGGTCGACCGCTTCTTTTTCGGCCGACAGACCCTGCCATCTCAAGCCGACGGACTTGAAATATTACAGGATGATATCCGCTGGCTCGATAAATCTCACTTAAAAGGTATTGACGCTGTAATAGACTTAGCGGCTTTATCCAACGACCCTTCCGGAGAGCTTAATCCCCAGAAGACCTGGGAGATTAATCATCAGGGACGTGTTCGTATCGCCAATCTCGCTAAAGAGATGAGGGTGTCAAGGTATATTTTCCCTTCCTCCTGCAGCGTCTACGGCTTTCAGGAGGGCTTGCTTGATGAGACATCATCGGTTAATCCTTTAACGACCTATGCCCAGGCTAATTATCAGGCGGAAAGAGATATTTTACCTTTAGCTGATAAAAATTTCTGCGTCGTGATAATACGCCAGGCTACGGTATATGGATACTCGCCACGCATGCGGTTCGACCTGGCAATCAACGGCATGACCCGCGGGCTCTTTAAAGACGGTAAAATTCCTATCCTGCGGGATGGGACGCAGTGGCGGCCCTTCGTCCATGTTAAGGATACCGCCCGGGCGATGTTATTGATGCTTGACGCTCCAGCGAATGCCATCAACAGCCAGGTTTTTAATGTCGGCTCCGATGAGCAAAACTACCAGGTTATGCCTCTAGCCGAGATGGTAGCCAAGGCAACCGGGCTGCCGTTCAATTACGAGTGGTACGGCTCGACGGACCACCGTTCATACAAGGTTAGCTTTCAAAAGATACAAAAGGCTCTGGGATATAAGGTAGAGCACACTCCTTCGGACGGAGCCAAGGAAGTCTACGATGCAATGAAAAACAAGCTCTTGGACCCCGACGACCCCAAAACAATCACGGTCCAGTGGTACAAGCGCCTTCTCGAAATGCAGGAGTTCCTGAAGAAAACCGAAATCCGGGGTACTTTGCTATGAAAGTGATGGTCATTGGCTCTAACGGTCAACTCGGAACAGACCTGTGCAAAGCGTTGTCCGGTCATGTCGTTATCCCTATAACCCATGCCGATATTGAAGTCACCAATATTGATACGGTTAACAAGGCTCTCAAAAAACATCAGCCCAATGTCGTAATCAATACCGCCGCTTTTCACCGCGTTGACGACTGCGAGGATGAGGTCGACCGCGCCTTTCTGGTCAATTCCCTCGGCGCTCGTAACGTTGCCGTAGCATCCCAGGAGATTGGAGCCCGTCTGGTCTATATCAGCACCGACCACGTCTTCGGTGGTGAAACGAAGGTGCACTCCGTACCCTATACCGAGTTTGATACACCAACACCGCCTAACGTCTACGGGCGGTCAAAACTGGCTGGCGAAGATATGGTGCGGCATCAGTGTCATCGTCATTTTATCGTCAGGTCTTCGGGGCTTTTCGGAGTGGCCGGTTCCAGTGGCAAGGGCGGCAACTTCGTGGAGACGATGCTCCGGCTTGGCAAAGAGCGGGATGAACTGAAAGTAGTCAATGACCAGATTCTTTCACCAACCTACACCAAAGACCTGGCGGCAAAGATAGCGCAGCTAATCACCACCGAGTATTACGGCATTTTCCATATCACCAACCGGGGCGCTTGTTCCTGGTATGAGTTCACGGTGGAAATATTGCGTCTAGCCGGCTTGAAGACACGAGTTGTCCCCATAACTTCCGACCAGTATCCACAGAAAGCGCGGCGACCGGCTTATTCCGTGCTGGACAATTACCACCTAAAACTGCTGAAAATGGATGACATGAGAACCTGGCAGGAGGCTCTGGCTGATTATATGCGAGAAAAAGACCACCTTAAATAACAACGGCATTCAGCATCAAAGCAACAAGCGAAAAAAAGTCTATTAAAACCGAGGAACATTACTCCCGTGGAGGATATAACTAAGAAAACGGTCAATACCCCAGGTCGCCTATCAGAGCCACCCGTAGTAAGTATCATTACGCCCACGTATAACCATCAAACCTACATCAGGCAATGTATCGAAAGCGTCCTGGCGCAGACCATGACCAACTGGGAACAGCTAGTAATAGACGATGGTTCGACCGATAACACCCCCAAGATAATCAAAGAATTCAAAGACCCACGGATTCGCTATGTTAGGCAGGACCATATCGGAATCTGGGGACTTGGTGAGACTTACAATAAAGCCCTTAAGATGGCGCGAGCAGAACTGATTGCCATTCTCGAGGGCGATGATTTCTGGCCGCCGGATAAATTGGAAAAGCAGATTCCATCTTTCGATGATAAAGGTGTCTGTCTTACTTGGGGAATTGGCGTTAATGTTAATGCGGACGGAAAACCTATCAGCCGACAAAAGTATAAACATACTGCTCCATCAATCCTGCGGAGTGCACGCCAGCTAACGACGAAGCTTTTAGCGAGAAACTTCGTCACTCCTTCCGTAACGGTGATGATACGCCGGGAGGCACTGCTGCCCGACGGATTCCAGCAACCGGCTCATGTCCCCTTTGTCGATTACCCAACGTGGTTCAAGCTTGTATCGAAGGGAAAATTTTGTTTTATCGACAGCGTCCTGGGCTACTGGCGAAGACATTCCCGCCAGATGACGGCTAGTCGGATGTGGGATATGGAAAAAGGGAATCTGGCAACCTACCGGAACCTATGGCAGACGAAGCAGATATCGCTGCCGCTTTTCTTATGCGTTGTGCCTTATTCTCTGGCTAAATACGTCCGCCGGGTAATCATCAACAAATTATTTAGGTAGTGGCTTATCTTCTATACATTACGCAGCCATACCTGATTACGTTACATCTTCTCCCGCGAAATCAAGACTCAAACTTGACAATAGCTATGTTTGAATATAATATACTGATAAGTACTTAAACTGGTAATGTTGTTTTTGAAAAATATTGTTTCTATATCGATTATCGTTCTACTTTGTTTGCTGATCTTCCCTGATAGAGCATATGCTTATGTAGACCCGGGGACAGGCAGTATTATAATCCAGTTTCTCTTGGGGTTCATAGTTGTAGGAGCGGTACTCCTTAAGGTTTTCTGGAATAGGGTACTTAATTTTGTTAAGAGATTATTCAAACGCAATTCAAAAAATGAGTAATATTGACGTTGATAACTATAAAATTTCAAGCTCATTTCGAGACCCCAGCGGCTTCCTTCTACTCCATAACGGAATATTATATCGCCAGGTAAATAACGTCTATAAAGAACATTACGACCTCCTGATAGACTCTAGCTTCTACAAAAGTTTGGAATAGATAATCTATGAGTCTAAAAGCTAAAATATTTACTTCATTGACCGTCTCGGCATTCTTTGCGCTGACGGCTCTCGTTTTTGCGCCCAGTCAGATATATCTAACGAATGCCATTGACTTTGGTACCGATTATTTCTTATTACTGGGCTATTTATTCATGATAGCCTTACCCGTATTTTTACTTTTAGCGATATTAACTACACTCTCGGCGAAGTATTTTACCGCCCATCAAAAGATAATCGTACTGATATTATCAATATCATTCTTGTTGTGGCTTCAGGGCAATATTTTGGTTTGGGATTACGGACTGTTAGATGGTAGCAAGATTGAATTCAATAACTATTTTGTGGCTTTCGATGCAGTAGTATGGATTGCTATTATTGTCGTTACACTGATAAAATCTTCGTTTCTTTATAAGCACACCAAAATCATCAGTGCTGGCTTTATCGTTATTCAACTGATATCAACAACGGTTCTTGCCTATAATCACCCGGAAGCGTTTAATCCCAGCCGGTATCAAATCGATACGACCAACGAATTTACTTTCTCAAAAGATAAAAATGTAATCATTTTGGTGCTAGATGCGTTCGAATCAGATGTGTTTCAACAAGTAATCGATGAAGATGAATCCTATAGGACTATTTTTGACGGGTTTACATATTTCCGCGATGGAATGGCTGGTGAACCAATTACTCGTACTTCCGTACCGAATATCATGACGGGACAATATTATGATAACTCTATAAAATTTAGTGATTTTTTAAAGCAAGCGTATTTTTCGAACAACTCTATCCCCAAGGTTTTAAAACAAGAAAATTTTGAAGTTGATTGTTTTCCATATTATCCAAACCTGGTATATCAAGATCCAAGCATTCTTTCTAATTTAGTCGAAAGTACGTCAGTTAAAAATAGTACTCTTATAGATATCTATGACAGTACATTGTTTAGGTATCTGCCGGACTTGGTAAAAAAATATATTTACAATGATGGAAGATGGTTTTTACAAAATATGATATCGGACCAACCGGCTGTATCTACGAGTGGCAATATCACAAGATATCTTACTGATGGGCAGCAAATCACCTTTAGTGAAAGGGCTTTGGAATTATACGATGTTGCTTTGATCAATCGTATGATGACCTATTCAAATGTTGTAGGCGGAAGAAATATTTTTAAAATGTATTGGTTACACGGTGACCATATGCCGTATTTACTTAATGAGAAATTAGAATATGAAGACATGGGCGATTATGGCTATGAAAGACAAGCCAAGGGAAGTTTACAGATAGTCAAGATATTTCTAGACGAATTAAAGAGTTTAGGAGTATTTGATAATTCCATGATTTTTATTATAGGCGACCATGGTCTAGGTATATTTGGGGAAGCAATACAGAACAGAGCAAATCCATTATTCCTGGTTAAACGTTTTAGTGATCAAGGACCGATAACCATTTCAGACGCCCCCGTTTCTCTATCGGATATACCTAAGACAATATTCTCCGAGCTTGGTTTAAAAGGTGACTTTACCGGAGAATCTGTATTTGACGTAAATGAATCTGAATCCCGCGAACGAAGATTCCTGTACTATAAAAATAATAATGAGACTGTCATGAATGAATATATTGTTACGGGGCCTGTCCATTCAAGTTATAGCTGGCACTTTACTGGTAATGAATATGTTTATGCACCGGCCGGAGAACCCTCTCAAGAAATATACCCCATTGTTTTAGGTAACGAGATAAATATCATAAAGTCTGACTCTAACGCGGAATCTGACGCAGAGAAGGCTGATTTTACTTTTAGATTCGGACCGGGCTGGGGAGATAGCGAAAGTACACATCGCTGGACGGTTTCGAGTCTTGCGGTATCTATTATAACCACTGATTCCGAAAATGTTTCCGCATCTTTACTTCTCCAATATAAGCCACTTAAAGAGGATAACTCTTTATCTATTTATCTAAACGGTGTAAAAATTATGGATTGCGACAGTAATAGCGAGTGTAAGATTGATAAATTAACTTTTAAAAAAGGTAAAAATATACTTGAGTTTAAAGCTAAATTACCAGCTGTTAGACCGTCTAATAATGATTTACGAACTTTATGTTACTCTTTTTCTACAATAACATTTAGTAAATATGTTTATGTACCGGCCGCAGAACCCTCTCAAGAAATATTCCCCATCGTTTTAGATAACGGGCCAAATATTATAAAGTCTAACCCTGTCGCGCTATCTTATATAAAGAATGCTGATTTTACTTTTCAATTTGGTTCGGGCTGGGGAGATAGCGAAAGTACACATCGCTGGACGGTTTCGAGTCTTGCAGTATCTATTATAACCACGGATTCCGAAAATGTTTCCGCGTCTTTATTTCTACAATATGAGCCACTTAAAGAGGATAACTCTTTATCCGTTTATTTAAACGGTGTAAAAATTATGGATTGCGACAGTAATAGCGAGTGTAATATCGATAAATTAACTTTTAAAAAAGGTAAAAATATACTTGAGTTTAAAGCTAAATTACCAGCTGCTACACCATCCAATAATGACTCACGAACTTTATGTTACAGTTTTTATACAATAACATTTGGTATACCTAAGAACTAAACTGGTAATACTTGTAGGCGAGAAAAATCATTCAGGGGTTTTTTGAGGTGGTAGAGCGGAAAACAAAATAATAAGCCCCTAAAAAATTAAACACCATAGCCACGAAGGCACCTATCGCAAAGGGTATGATTGAATGAAGGGCAAACAAAGGAACAAATTTTATCAATAAGGCGTAAATGCCTAAATTTAATAATGCTCCTATGACTTGAACGATAAAGTAACGCGTATATTCAGTTGTTTTTTTTATAGAAGAATCGACACGGAACGTCCATTTTCGGTTAAGATACCATGTTGCACTTACCGCAATTGGAAAAGAGACTGCCCGGCTGGCATACGGGTCAATATGACCGATTTCGGTCATCAGGGTCAAAATACCACCATCGAGTATGAATCCAACGCCACCAACGAGCAGGAAAAATATGAGCTGTCGTAGAAACTTATTTCGACGTACGAGCAACTTCAGTCGCGAATTCATCGATTTGCAAAGCCCTGATTATTTTTTAGTGAAATACTTAAGATTATCATAGTAATCAGGTTTAAGGTTGCTTAAATAAAACAATCTCTTTAATTCGTGTCTTGCTTTAGTTACAGAACTTAATATTAGCCCAACAATAAAGCTCAAGAATGCCAGTAACATCAAAGCGCTCGAAAGTATTGCGGTGGGTATTCGAGGCACCAGCCCTGTCTCGAAGTAAGTTTGTAGTAACGGCACGCCTAAGCCTATTGATATTGCGGCTAAGATTACAAAAACGACAGAAAATAACTGTAATGGACGTTCTTCTTTGATAAATATCATCATTGTCTTTAGTATACTAAACATATCATGAAACGCTCGTAACTTACTCGATGAACCAGGCTCGCGAGCATGATATGGAGATTTTACTTCAGCAATATTCATTTTGAGTTCAAGGGCATGTATCGTAAGTTCTGTTTCTATTTCGAATCCACTAGAAATCATGGGAAAAGATTTTACAAACCTACGAGAGAATAAGCGATATCCGGAAAATATATCCGTGTTATGACCTTTGAATATCTTATCGATAAAAAACCCGATTATTCTTGTTGCTAAACGGTGTGTCTTAAGGTATGTCGGGCAGTTTTTTAAGTCCCGCACAGCAGTTACCATATCACAAGATTCAGATAGTAAAATCTTTACCAATTGAGGAGCCTGCGATGCTTCATAAGTTCCATCGCCATCCACCAGAACGTAGACGTCGGCTTCTATATCGGCGAACATACGGCGGACGACATTACCTTTCCCCTGCATTTTCTCATGCCGAACTATGGCCCCAGATGCGCTAGCTCTTTCTGAAGTCCTATCAGTAGAATTATTGTCATATACATAGATTCTTGCCATCGGTAGAGATGTTTTAAATCCTTGAACAACTTTCGCAATAGACTGCTCTTCGTTGTAGCAAGGAATTAAGACCGCTATACTCGGTTGTATTTTATCTTTACTTTGCATCTCTCTCCTCTTGGTATTATCTATTATAATTCTCTACTAAAAAATATGACATATTACTAGTGCATCACTGATCTGGCACTACATCTGTCGATATACGGCATAGTTGATAAATATCAATTTTCATTGAAGTCTTTGTAGTTACGAGATAACTATCTGCCTGTTTTAAAGAAAGACCGTAACTGGCTAGCAACTCTATTTGTCGCTCATCTGGCGCTTTTGTGCAAAGGGCGTAGAAAGGACCTTGATGATCCTCTATAATTTTCTGGATAATCTCATAGAACTTTATCTGTGGAGAAGGTCTAAAATTACCATCAATACGCACAAATCTTGTATCCGATGGAAACCATGGGATTATAAAAGACGTAGGGTCTGATCCGAGCATAAGAACCATCTGATTGTCAGACATCAATTCGTTCGGTACTGTCACACCGAACCAATCGTCGCTCCAGTAAGTTCGTGCCCAATGAGGAGGAATAGTCGTCGCTGCTACTATGATAACAAAGCACGCAAATACTGGAATGAGATACTTCCGAATTCCTATTATGGCAGTAACTAACATGAATGTTATTATTCCGGATAACAATTCTAGAACAACTATGTAACGCTGAATACCAAATATGTAAATCCAAAGACAAAAACTAATAACAAAAAATAATAAAAATCTAATGTTAATGGCGCCCTTATTACTATCCCGATGTCTAATAACACGGATGCTTATCAATATAATACATAAAACTACAAGAATAGTTATCAGTGCAAAGCGCAAATCACGGAACACTAGCTCTGCAGACGGATGAAGTCCTAAAACCCACTGGAAAGGATATGATAATGCGTCACCAAAGGAATCGGGAATAAATCTGGCATCGGTGTAGCTAACCGGATAAGCATAAGGAGATTGGAATATATTATTGAAAGCAGGAAACAGGGGATTGCCGTATTGTGTCCATAGATGCCAACTCCAGTAACCTTGAAAAGCTAATATTGCGATAGCTGCCCCACCTATAAAAATTCCAAGAGTCTTTAGACTCTGCCGTAAATTACGTTTATACCACCAACCACAAATTATTACGGCTACTAAGAAAATAACATTTGATAGTTTTAGTCCAACAGCAACACCAATCAGAAATCCGCCGAAAAGAGGATACATCCAGGGGCGTTTCGTCGGTTCCTTGAACACTAATAGAAGGGCGGCAATGACGAAAACGCTGGTGAAGCTATCACTAAATGTCGTACCAATCTCGCTAAGAAACATAGGGGCTGTAACCCCAGCTACCGCACAAAGCAGAGCTATGACTGATTTCATGGTTTCACTGATTGAAGCAAAATATACCCGAGACAAAATCTGCCGCGCCAGAAGATACACTAAGAAAAAGTTCAACCCATGAAAAAACGCAAATAACAATTGAGCACATATCGGCGAAAGATGCGAAATCATCAAATAATATAATGCATCCAATGTTGGATTCAGAAAGGTTTGATTTTGAGCCGCGCCGATATTAAAATTTTCCAGACCATTTAAAAGAGCATATCCGTTGTAATAATGGTAATTCAGAACATCAAAATTAAAGTCTTGCCCCATAAGAACTGAACCGAGGGCAATACCTAAAGATGGAACTATGGCTATCGTTACCGGTGAAAGCAACACCGCTTTAAGTCTATGGAAAATGTTTTTATACTTGAACATAGACTAGTTCCTTATATAAGTAATTGCTTCCACAATGTGCCATCTAGTATAACTTTCAACTCTAAAATCATAATTTTCAAAATATTAAGGGAGTCTCTCGGCAACAACAAATAGTGAAAGTCCAATTGAATGAATCACCATCGCATCAAATAGATTGATGAAGGGCGTAATTAACCGGTCATATGTAACAATTAATGAGGTGGATTGAGTTGTTCGACCTGAAAAGCGGTTTATAATCCATCCAGGAATACCAATCAGGTTAACGTATTTGATCGTAGTAATTTTAAATCCTGCCTCGGTGATTTTCTTGGTCAAGGATGCCTTGGTGTATCTACGATAATGTCCAACGGCTCGATCGACGGCAGAGTATAGCCAAGGGTATGCTGGAACATAAATGATTAACCGTCCGCCAGGTTTTAATATACTCCGGACACTGGTAAGTTCAAGTATATCATCTTCAATATGTTCCAGCACATTGATATACAATGCAGTATGAAAAGTCTCCATTTGTTTTGAACGTTTTCGTATTAAATCCAGGTAACCGTGTAAATCATTATTGTATACCGAAACTATCCAATTGTTTTCGGATGCCATTTTAGATAGAACGGAATAGCCTGCAGGATCAGGCTCAAGCAGAACTCCTCTTTGTAATTTTGAAGCATAGAGACTGGCGATATTCCCTGTTCCTGCACCAATTTCGATGGCAGATGCGCCGATATAAGGTTTGATGAGGGAACCCAACCAAGCGTTGTATCGCTTAGCGCGAGCCATAATTTCAAGATCACTCGGATGATACGTAAATGTCATATGTACCCTATCATAGCTGCCCAGGAGTCCCGCAAGACCTACTAAATACCATTGGTATCGACTCTTACACATGTTTGTGGGGTCACCCCTTCAACCATATAAACTTTTGTTGGGTTTTTTAACTTCATCCTTGCTACTAAATGGGTCGGTTTAATCGTTCCTTCCTTTAACATTTTTTCATCCAGTTGAGCTACATAATCTATGAATTCTCGGTCGAATGCTTCGTTCGGGTTAAAATTAGGCCCAAAATTACGATCGACAAAAACATCGATAATATTACCATAAGCAAAAAAAAGTTCGAACTTAAAATATTTTATAAGTAGAGGAAGAATATCTTGAGAACGAATACCTTCAAAACCCTCTTTAGAGCAATCCCAATTATCATATTCTTCTTCCTGTCTCTTCAATTGATGGTTCCACTTATATTTTGGTGGTAATAAATGCCATAGCTGACAAACCACTTCATAAGCCTCCGGCCACCTCATATGGCCGTTTCTGCCTATCATATCTGACACAATAAAATATCCATTGGGCTTCAAATGGAAACGTATAGTTTCAAAAATATGTTCCAAATTGACAAAATGATGCAGGCTTTGGTTTGCCATTATAACATCATATTTTTGATCAAGTTTTAATTTATTAACGTCGCACCTTATGAACTTAAAATATTGAGAAATCTTCTCTCTCTCCGCGCTTCCTTTACCTCTTTCGAGCATATCCTGGTTAATATCAAAACATTTCATTTCAAATGAAGTACGGCCCCGCTCTAATAAACGTTTAACAATCGTAATTTCTTCAACGCAATTTCCTGACCCAAGGCTTGCAATACGAACAGTTTGGTTGGTTTGTCCAACCAATTTCTCAATGGGGTCAGCAAATAGAGATGGCTCATCAGAGATTCCTAGAGCTTGCATTTTAGGCTTAATATATTTGTTAGACCAATAATGATGTATATCGGGTAGATCACGTACACAAAGTTTATCTTTATATGTATCTATTTCTTTAACTATTTTACGCGAATAATTATCTAAAACTTTAGGACAAGTAGTTATGGGTTTATTATCCAGTAATAAAGGTTTTTTTATAAGATTTGAGGGACTTTTTTTATTTTGTTTTTTTATGGCAAGTTTTTCTTCTTTAATCAAATCCTGCCCTAAAATACTCTTCAGGGTTTTTCTAGCCGCTTCCAGAGAATAATCCGCTTTTACTTTCTTTATTGAATTTTCGGAAAGCTTATGCCACAGGCTTTTGTCTTTATATAGCGTGACAACTTTTTTGGCGAATTCCGCCGCGTCATCAGCTATTAAGGCGTCCACTCCATCAGTTAGGTCCATGCCCTCGGCGCCAATGGTGGTCGTCACTACGGGAACCCCGTAATACATACTGGTTACTATTTTACCTTTTAGTCCGGCGCCATACCGCAACGGAGCTACAAAAACCCTGGCCTTTCCAAAAATAGGTGCCAGGTCTTTTACGTAGCCAGTTACTTTTACATTAGCTGATGCCAGTTTCTCTATTTCTGGCACGGGACTGCTGCCTACAATGAAAAATTTTACGTCCGGTATTGCTTTAACTATACGCGGAAAACACTTTTCCACAAACCATTGGACGGCGTCGATATTCGGTGTGTGTTGGAAGCCTCCTAAGAAGACGATATCCTTTTTGGCACGGAACGAGGCCAGGGCATTTTTCTTAGGAAACTCATCGTACAAATAAGGTGGTATAACCTTAATATTCTTTTGTTTTTTGGGTAACTCGCTGGAAATGATATCGGCTTCAGCGCTACTGGGAGTCAGTACCACATCGGCTCCGTTAAATAACCTGAATTCAATGTTTTTCCATCTTTGGCTTTCTTTCAAGATGCGCGGATCTTTTTTGATTTCATATCTCCTTAGCTCTCTAAGATAATGTAAATCGTGCATGTAATATAAAATCTTAGCTTTTGTGTATCGTTTAATTGCGTCAATATACTTTAACGAGATATGTGGCCGTGATAAAAATACTATATCAATGTAATGACCGTTCTCTTTTATCCATGAATCGAAGTTAAATTGAAAGTTAGCCTGCCCATATATCACCTCAATACCCATCTGCTGCAGTTCACTGGTGTAAGGCTCTGAACGATACATATTATCTGGTATGAATATCACTTTAAAACCCATGTCATTAAATAATTTTGTGTATTGATATATCGTTAGGGAGCCAGCATCTTTGTCGTAGGTAGGAACGTAATGGTCTATGATAAGAATCCGCTTCCCACTTACCCTCTCTCTAGCAACGAAATCGTTAGCATCATCATGGAGATAATGCTTTTTCCCCAACACATCGTGCCATTTTTCTATGAATTTAGGTCTGTTTATTTCTTGAAATTTCTTGACACCGGAAGATGTGTCTGTACCGGAAGATACTCCCTCGTGATGGGCAATTACCGTCATCGGCTGGTACAAAACCTTATAGCCTAAGTTCCTGATGGAGAAACAGAGATCGGAATCATCAAAGTATGCCGGCCTGAACCTTTTATCAAAACCGCCGATTCGCTTAAACAGTTTCCTCTTTACACAAAGGCAGGCGCCGGAACAGTAATCAACCTCTCTGACATAGTTATACTCCGGTTTTTCCGGATCATCACCGCGTCCAAAGTTCCACCCTAAGCCGTCGCTCCAGATTATGCCGCCAGCTTCTTGCAGCTTGCCATCGGGGTAAACAAGTTTCGCGCCAACAGCACCAACATCGTCTCTTTTAATTAATGTTAATAAAGGCGGTAGCCAGTCCTTAGTAACCATCGTGTCGTTATTAAGGAAAATAATATAGTTGCCCCGGCATTCGTCAGCTCCGCGGCTAACCGAATCGATAAAGCCAACATTCCGTATATTTCTTATTAAGCTTAAATTTTTAATCTTTGAGAGAGCTTCAGCTGTCTTGTCGGTTGAAGCATCATCAACCACAATTACCTCATAATCGGCTTTGGTGTTCAGATAAATCGACTGCAGACAGTTGAGCGTGTACCGCAATTTATTATGTACAGGGATAACGATAGATAGTTCCGGTTTCCGTGAAGGTTTAGGAAATACTATCTTCTGAACTACTTTTTCCCATTTCAGAGCTCTTAACCGTGGTAATACAAGAGTAGGCTTTTTTACTAAAGACCTTCTTCTTCGGAACCAGTTTCTTGTCTTTTTAAAGAAGCTCCGCCATCCTTCATCTAAGATGATTCTCGCACCTTTCATGAGGAGTCCATAATAGTATCGTCTTCTCTTACCGACGGGCAACAACTTATCAATCAACTGGCGATATTTCTTCAGAAGACGCATGCCCACGCCGCCCTGTATTTGTTGTATCTGTAAGTCGATACTACTTATTTGATATTCCTTGTTCTGAAGGGTAGTTTTTAGCTCGGCTATCTCGGTATCTTTTACCTGCAAGGTGTTATTAAGCTCGGCTATCTTCTGATTTTCAGCCTGAAGATCAGCGTTAAGTTCGGCTATCTCGGCGTCTCCTGCCTGCAAAGTGGTACTTAGCTCGGCTATCTTTTGTTTTTCAGTCTGAAGATCAGCGTTAAGTTCGGCTATCTCGGCGTCTCCTGCCTGCAAAGTGGTACTTAGCTCGGCTATCTTTTGTTTTTCAGTCTGAAGATCAGCATTAAGTTCGGCTATCTCGGCGTCTTCTGCCTGCAAAGTAGTGCTTAGCTCGGCTATCTTCTGATTTTTAGTCTGAAGATCAGCGTTAAGTCCAGCTATCTCCGAGTTCTTTACCAGCAAAGTGTAACTAAGCTCGGTCATCTTCTGGTCTTCAGTCTCAAGGTTAGTATTAAGTTCGGTTATCTTCTGATTTTCAGCCTGAATGTTAGTATTAAGCTCGGCTATCTCGGCATCTTTAGCCTGTAAGGTGGTACTAAGCTCGGTTATCTTCTGATTTTCAGCCTGAATGTTAGTATTAAGCTCAACAATCTGGGACTCTTTTGCCTGCAAATTTGTCGCCAGCTTATACAGGGCATTTGATATAAGTCCAGATAGCAAATCAGAATACTGTGATGATAAAGGATTCGCTTGTTTCTTTAAACTATTAAGCAGATCGTATATTTTCCCTCCGTATTCTTTCCGCGTGAATTTCTTTTTAGCATAATTATAACCATTCTTTCCCATTTCCCTGATTTTTTTAGGATTACTAATTAAGTATTCAATTTTATCTGCAAGTTGGAGATGATTTCCTGGCTTGTATAAAAATCCGTTAAATCCGTCCGTAATTAGTTCAGGTATTCCGCCGACTTTAGTAGCTATAACAGGTTTCTTTAAAAGCATCGCTTCCAGTGTTACTCTACCAAAGGCCTCAATTCTGGAGCATGTTAGAACAATATCAGCCTGATTCATAACCGGATAGGGGTTTTCCTTATAGCCGATGAATTTTACGTATGCGCCTAATTTCTCACGTTCGACGAAACTTACTAAATTATTGGCGTATTCTGTGGATATACCCCCCATTATTATCAGTTCAACATTTTTCTGCCGCTTGACTAATTCCTTTACTGCCAAGACAGCGTCTTTTTGTCCTTTTGCTTCATATAAAGAACCACTTATTAAAAGTTTAGTTGCTCTCGTTCTTGTGAAATATTTTTCTTTATCTCTAGAAAGAGAGCTAGAAGGAATATTTATAAAACTATAAACAGTTTGGATATTTTTGTTTGAAGTATCACCGAAATGCTTTTCCTTCACAGCGTTTGAGTTTGTCAGTATGATATTGGAGGAGCTTTTAACGAAGTCCAACATAATGTCAGAGGGATAGAAGTATTTTAAGCCACGGTCTAGGGTACCAAATTCACGGACAAACCACACATGCGGTTTACCGAGAAATGCCGCGGTTATCGCTCCCCAGGGAATAGACAAGGTGTTGGTGAAAATGACATCCGGGTTTAGTTTGCTGATACTTTGGCGCAGGTTAACCAAAACCTTTTCCAGACTGCTGGTGAGCCTATTATCTCTATCTTCTTTATCTTTCTCATTAAAACTCGGCTCGGACCACCAGGAATAATCCATTACCAGCGTTGCCGCCGCAACATCCTCAAGTCTTTTCTTCAATGGACCATCACTCGGTAAAATTACGGAACAAAATACTCCATAGTCCTGGCTTAACTCGGTAACTAGCTCGAGAAGGCTCCTTTCTGCCCCCTCCAGCAGGGCAGCATGTGAGAAGAAACACACACTTAGCGAACTTCTTCTTTTAGTACTAGAGATATTGGCGAACTTGTTCTCGTCTTCAAGTTTCACCTGCGGCGCGACGTATTCTTTAGGGGGTGTTTCTATGCTCGGCAGAACTTGAGTAGTTCGGCCTTCAATGAGTTGACTTGGGTTCGTGCAAATTACGTCTTTTTCTGAAATTCGAGCGATTTCTGACGCCTGCTCAATTGAACTTTCAATAAAAAGGGTAGCATTAGTAGATTTATAAGCCTGTGCTTTAAATTGTGCATAGTTTCCCAAAGCTATACGGGTCGCCTTATCAGGCAGGTTCATCATCACCAGCTGTTTGTATCTTATGCCCTGTTTCTTCAGCCATTCTTCGGTTAGGCTACGATACTTTTCTAGACGACAGGTCACAATCCAGCCTATCTCTACTGTGGGTTTGATTAATGGCTCTACATTAATTAAAAAATGCCGATATCTCTCTCCGTCATCGTTTTCATCATCGGTTGGGTCTCGGCATAATATGCCATCCAGGTCCATGCAACTTCTTTCTAATAATTCATGATGCATGATATTCCATTCGAAACATCTTGGATAATCGAGTAATTCTGTGTAAAAATCGACGCGTTTTCTAACTTCCGGTGTGGCGTATATTGCAGCATAATATATTTTATATCCAGGTTTAGTGCTTTCTATCAATGACCTGACTTTTTCCATACTGGCGCCTGAATTGATTGTGTCATCGACAACCAGCACCTTGCGAATCTCTTTGAAACTAATTTCCTTCTTAAATCGTAATCCTGTTTTAAATATTCTCTTTTCGCAAAGACCAGCTACGTCTGTTAAAGGTAAATTTAAGTAAACAGAAAGCAGATTTGCAACAATCAGACCGCTCCGAGGAATGCCAACGACTAAATCTAAATCTGTCGGCAGTTTAGGGATGAGTACTTGAATATCTTGACTCAAGTTGGCAATAGTTTTAAATTTCATGGTTGGTGTCTAATCACTAAGCTGAATTACTCGTAAACGAAGTTACCATAATTGCTTGCCTACTGTCAATTTTTTGCTTGCACATAATCCTAGTGTGTTATAAACTATAACACGAGTAAAATAGCTTAATAACAGTATATTGAGAATGGTCAGATAGATAATCATGATTGTGCGCAGTAAAGCCCCACTAAGGATAAGTTTCGGCGGCGGCGGAACAGACGTTTCACCCTATCCGGATGAAAGGGGAGGCGCAACTGTCAGCACCACTATCGATAAATATGCTTATTGCACCTTAACAGAACGGGACGACGAGCAAATTAATGTCAAGTCCTTAGATTATGGCATGGCGATTAGCTACCGTACCCCCAAGGAACTCCGGTATGATGGCAAACTTGACCTGATAAAAGCGGCTATAAAGTCAATGAATATCAACAAAGGCGTTGACCTTTTACTCCATAACGATGTTCCTCCAGGCACTGGACTCGGGGCATCATCGGCGATCGTGGTGGCTCTTATAGGCTCATTTAAAGAATGGCAAAAAAATCCCCTCACCGATTACGAAATAGCCGAAGCTGCGTACCATATTGAGAGGGAAGAACTGGGGATAAAAGGCGGCCGGCAGGACCAGTACGGTGCTACTTTTGGCGGTTTTAATTTTATAGAATACTTCGGTAAAAGGGTAGTCGTGAATCCGCTTCGTATCAAGAAAGATATCCTTAATGAACTGGAATACCGGCTAGTGCTGTGTTATACCGGAACAACCAGGCTGTCAGCCAGGATTATCGATGACCAGATATCCGGTTATGTACAAAAGAAAAATGAAGTGGTTCATGCCCTTGACGAGACCAAACGTTTAGCTACTGCCATGAAAAATACGCTTCTTTTAGGGGAGATAGATGAGTTTGGTGATTTGCTTAATGAATCATGGCATCAAAAAAAGAAGTTCACGCCCAAGATAAGCAACCCCAAAATTGATGAAATGTACGAAGAAGCCAGAAAGACCGGCGCTATAGGAGGTAAATTGTCAGGGGCTGGAGGGGGAGGCTATCTTCTATTGCTGTGCGAGTTTGATAAACGGTATGCTGTGGTTGCGGCGTTAGAAAAAATGGGAGGGAATATTCTGCCCTTCGCTTTCGAAGATAGAGGTTTACAAACGTGGAAAGTGAACAGCAGGTAAGTTATGAACCTAGAAACTATCATTGTTAAGCAAATTGAGGAGAGCGCTCATCTCAAAGAAGCGCTCAAGGCAAAGAGCCAGACGATATTGGACATTGCCAAGGAATTAACTAAGGCTTATCGCCGGGGAAACAAGGCGCTCCTTTTCGGTAATGGCGGTAGCGCGGCTGATGCCCAACATATCGCCTGTGAATTATCCGGCCAGTATTATCTTGATAGAGAGCCGCTGCCAGCGATAGCCCTGACCACCAACACCTCCACGTTAACAGCCATTAGCAACGATTATGATTACGGTCAAGTATTCGCCCGGCAGGTAAAGGCATTAGTAAAAAAGGGCGATGTGGTAATTGGTATCAGTACCAGCGGCAATTCCCCGAACGTTCTTCAGGGTATTAGAGAAGCCAAACGGCTGGGAGCCGTAACGGTGGCTTTTACCGGGCGGGGCGGAAAACTCAAAGAACTAACCGACTATGTTCTCTCCGTTCCTTCAAGTGATACACCTCGCGTTCAAGAAGCCCATATCACGGCGGGACATATTATCTGCTACCTGGTCGAACAGGCTCTATTCGGACAGAAAGGAAGCAAATAGGGCTATCGCATCAGGAAGATAGAGTATGAAGAGCCGAGCGGTATTCTTAGATAGAGATGGCACTATCGCTCCAGATATGATTTACTGCCGACGACCGGAGGACTTCAACCTTTTCCCCGATGCCGGTGAAGCTGTAAAACTCTTGAACGATAATGGCTTCAAGGTAATAGTTATCACCAACCAATCGGGGATAGCCCGCGGATATTTTACCGAGCAAACGCTGGACCGCATCCATCAAAAAATGGCAGATGAACTTAACCGTCACGGCGCGAAACTGGACGTAATTTATTACTGTCCCCATCACCCCGATGACGGCTGCGAATGCCGTAAGCCAAAAACGGCTCTCTTCCACCGAGCTGCTCGCGAGATGGATATTGAGCTCGGGCAATCATTCGTTGTCGGTGACTCGTCAATTGATATTGAGGCGGGCAAAAAGTTAGGCTGCAAGACGATTCTGGTTACCACCGGACCTAAACATGAGGATATAATCACTCAACCCGATTACACTGCACATAGCCTTGTTCAGGCAGCCAAATGGATATTAAAAGATACACAGTTAGCCCGGTCAACAAAGTAACCAGCCTGATTTTTGGTTTGCAGTTAGCTATAAAATATGTTAAGCTTCGTAACAAAAACCCGTTAACATTATTAACGTCAAGCGTGAGGTATTTTTATTAAACATGGGTAGGGTGTTATCACGCTGGTGGCCGGTCATTCTGCTGCTTATTATCTTCGGGGCAGCGCTGTATCTCCGTGTCGTCCCTATTTATGATAGTATTTTCGTCGGTGATAACGTAAAATTCGCCTCTAACGACGCCTACTACTTTCTACGCCAGGTAGATAATATCACGCAACATTATCCCAGTCTTTCTTCCTTTGACCCATATCTGAACTACCCCAGCGGGATACAACTAGGTGGCATGAACTTCTTTATCTATTTCCTCGGAGGGATTACCTGGCTTTTGGGATTGGGTTCGCCGAGCGCTCATATGCTGGATATCGTCAGCGCCTTTTTACCAGCCATTCTCGCTGCTCTAACCGTCATCCCCGTGTATTTTATCGGCAAGACTCTATTCAACCGCGGTGCCGGGATTATCGCGGCGGCCTTATTCGCTATTCTGCCTGGCGATTTACTGGGCAGGACTCTTCTCGGCGTAACCGATCGAGACTCTTTGGAAATTCTCCTGACTACGCTAACGATGCTGTTCCTGATATTAGCCGTAAAAAATGCCAGGAAAAAGCAATTGACTTTCCGGGGTTTAAGTCGACAAAATCTGGCCGTTTACACCAAGCCTATTATCTATAGCCTGTTAGCCGGTATCCTTCTCGGGCTAAGCATTCTTACCTGGAGGGGTTCTTTTTTATTCGCGGGAATATTCCTTGTTTACTTCATTGTCCAATCCATCCTCGATTATAGTGAGGACGAATCTTTCAGTTACCTTAGCTTCGTCGGCAGCGTAACTTTTCTGGTAGCGCTCCTGATAGTTGCGATAGTATCCCGCAGCCAGATATATTCAGCAGCTCTAGCTATTTCATTCTTAATACCGGTTGTTTTCTCGGGGCTGGAATGGCTGCTGCGGCGCTGGAATGCCAATTCTTTCTTCTATTTCTTATCAATCGTTATTATTGGCCTTGCTGGTGTCGGTATTCTCTATGCCGCCAGTCCTTCTTTATTTAGGTCGATTATAGACCAGTTCAGCGTGTTTGTTCCATCCCAAGCCGAACTCACGATTGCCGAGGTTGGGCCAATTCTCTTTCCGGCAGGCAATTTTACTCTCGATATTGTCTGGGGCAACTTTACTACCTGCATTTATATAAGTCTTATCGCTTTAATAGTGCTTATCTTCCTGGCTTTCAAGCGAAACAGGAGCGATGAAATTTTCCTTATCGTCTGGGCTTTTATCCTGTTCCTCGGCACGATAGATTTACGGCGTCTCGCGCCCTTCTATGCCGTTCCGGTGTCCTTGCTAACCGGATATTTAGCAGTTATTTTCTATTACAGCGTACAGATCGCTATTAACTACATAACCCGCAGAAGCAATCGCGAAGTGACATCGCAACTTCAAATGTTCATCAACCAAAAACAACCGGTAGCAGTCAAGCCTGTTGTAGAGCCGTCTGCAGAGATTGACTACTATACGATACTCGGAGTTCCTCAAGACGCCAGTCGTAAACAGATAAAGAAAGCGCATGCGAGGCTTGTCTTTAAGTATAGCTCCAGCGGCGCTTTATCCGATGAAGATAAAGAAAAGCTCAAGCAAATTGAGCGAGCCTATTCTATGCTCTCCGATGAACAAAGGCGAGCCGCTTATAACCAGACGGATTTTCACGCGTCAATACAAAAGAAAGATAAGACCGGGACATCAAAGAGCGGGTTCCGGATAGCCAATGTCATTAAAGCGGTTATTATCGGGATAATTATTTTCTTTGTTGTCTTTTTCCCGAACTTTGGTCCAATATCTGCTACCATTAACCAGGCTAAAACATATGCCCCAAGTGATGCCTGGTGCGATTCCCTTGTTTGGTTAAGGGACAACTCGCCTGAGCCTTTTGGCGATAGCTCTTCCTACTATAACTTATATCATACGTCTTTCGATTATCCTGAAACCGTTTACTGTACCACCGCCTGGTGGGACTACGGCTATTGGATACTAAGGATTGGTCACCGCATACCCAATTGTGACCCGGGAGCGGGCGCCCGGGAACTAGTAGCGCGTTTGTTTTTGTCACGTGATGCATCTGAAGCTTATAAACTGGCAAACAACTTAGACTCGAAATATATCATTGTTGATGATTCTACCGTGACCGAGTTTTTTTATGCCGTGGCGGCTTATGCCGGTACTACTGTCAGCCAGTACAGTGAACCGTATTACATCATGAGTGAGGGAAAGCTTACACCGGTCCGTTGCTACTATCCCGAATATTATCAATCTCTGGCTGTCAGGCTTTATAACTACGATGGGGAAGAGGTAACCCCTACACTCCTGCTCGTTATTTGTTATACCGAGAAAACCAGTAGTGATGGCATACCCTATAAAGAAATAACGAGCAGCAAGTATTTTACCAGCTATCAAGAAGCAGTCGATTATGTCGCCCAACAGACGACGGGTAACTACAGAATAGTCAGCACGGACCCCTTGATATCCCCCATACCGCTAGAGCGTCTCGAACAATACAAACTGGTGTATTCTTCCAGTCAAAACTCAACGATTTACCCTAGCCAGGAGATGCCGACGGTGAAAATTTTCGAATATGTTGATTGAAAATTAAGTGCCTTCTATAAAGATTAAGCCTACTTTTTCACCGCCCAACAATTTGACATGACTAAAACCGAAACCTATACTGTTACCCAGAAACAGCCTGCAGCGACGATGATTATTACCATGGTGTTTGGCGACTGAAAATGACAGCATTTGTCCGCCTGGTTAAGGATATCTGGCACTACCGTTCGCTAATCGTTGAGCTTACCAAGCGTGAGGTTAAACTACGCTACCGCGGTACATGGCTCGGGTTTTTCTGGAGTCTGCTTAATCCCCTGATTATGACGATAGTATATACGGTGGTCTTTAGTTATTTTCTGCGCATCAATATTCCTAATTACTCCGTCTTCCTCTTTTGCGCGCTACTCCCCTGGAACTGGTTTAGCGAATCGATTAATTCAGGAACCGAGTGCTTTGTTCAGCGTCCGGCGTTTATCCGCGATGCCATCTTCCCAACCGGTATCCTGCCGATTACCACCATATCGGTAAGCATGACGAACTATATTTTTGCCCTGCCGATTCTGCTGATAGCGTTGTTTGTTTTCGGGGTTCCGCTTGGCTGGAGTCTGATTGCACTACCCGTTATTATGGCGGTGCAGTTCTTGTTTTCGCTGGGGATTATTTTCATACTGGGAACATTTAACGTTTTCTTTCGTGATTTACGTTACATCGTCCAGAACCTCCTGATGGCTCTCTTCTTCTTGACTCCCATCATGTACGACATTACCACCATCCCGGCCA
The DNA here is from genome assembly GCA_963759785.1 of uncultured Chloroflexia bacterium. Classification (GTDB taxonomy): domain Bacteria; phylum Chloroflexota; class Dehalococcoidia; order Dehalococcoidales; family RBG-16-60-22; genus RBG-13-51-18. The sequence continues at coordinate 26,630 of CAVXAM010000007.1, read as the reverse complement.
GTGTTGGGTTTCTCTTCAAGTTAAACCCCATGGAACATATCATTAACGACTACCGGCTGATTTTCTACTACAATGCCTGGCCTGATTGGGGAGACACCGGTATCGTGGTTGCCATTAGCCTGGTACTCATCGTTCTGGGCGTATGGGCTTTTGAAACTCACCGGGAGATTTTCGCGGAGTATCTATGAGCAACGTTATTGTGATGGAACATATAAACAAGCGGTTCAAACGCTTCGCCATATCAGGACGGACGACGCTGAAAGAAGCCATATTAAAGGGTAAAATTTTCCAGACGAGGAGTTCCACCGGTTATGTAGAAGCATTAAAGGATATTAACCTTTCCGTCCCGGAATCTTCGGTGCTTGGTATTATCGGTCCTAACGGAGCCGGTAAGAGTACATTATTACGGGTTCTCGCCGGCATCTACCGCCCGACGTCGGGGAAGGTTAGTATCAAGGGGCGCATCTCGACGCTTTTAAGTCTGGGCCTTGGTTTTCATCCCGAGTTTTCGGGACGGGAAAACATCCTCATCAGCGGATTGGCTTTAGGATTATCCCGAAAACAGATTAATAGTTTGTCCGAATTAATCATCCATTTCGCCGAGCTTGAAGAATTTATTGATGCTCCGGTCCGCACTTATTCTTCAGGGATGTATATGCGGCTGGCTTTCTCTGTTGCAGTAAACGTTAACCCGGATATCCTGCTTGTCGACGAAGTACTGGCAGTCGGCGATGCCGGCTTTGTCCAGAAGTGCCGGGCACGCATGGAAGAATTCAAGAAGGTCGGTAAAACTATCGTTCTGGCGACGCATGACCTGGCCTTAGCGGAGAACTGGTGCCAGCGAGTACTCTTTTTACGTAGCGGGGAGATACAAGGCTTGGGCAATCCCAAGGAGGTCATCGCCAAGTACCGCAATTCGCAGTAAGTGTTCCCCATTAATAAATCATGTTCGTGGCAGGCTAGTGTATCGCGATGAAGATTCTTTATTGTGTGACCGGTGCTAAATTCGGGGGAGCTGTTGCTCATGTGCTTAGCCTGATGCGAGCCGCTGTTGATGCCGGACATTCCGTAGCTTTAGTTGCCGCTCCGGAACCCCGCCTGATGTCTGAAGCCCGAGCTATTGGCGTTCAAGTCTTCCCCAACCCCCATTTTGTTTTCAGAGTGCAGCCCCTTCATGACATCCAGGCGCTTTGGCCGGTGCTTCAAGCCGCAAGAAAATTTAATCCGGATATCATCTCGGCGCACTCGACCAAGGCGGGGTACGCCGCCCGCTTCGCCGGCGCTTTGCTGGGGAAAAAGGTGGTGTTTACCGTGCACGGCTGGCCCTTCACCGAGGGACGTGGCAGCTGGCTAAAATGCCTTTTAGTTTTTGCTGAATGGCTGGCGGCTTTTATGACGACGGCTATTATCTGTGTTTCCGCGCATGACCGAGATTTAGCTCTTAAATACAAGGTAGCTCCTCGCCATAAGCTGGTGCTGATTCATAATGGAGTAGACCCCGCTCCTCTGCTTGAGGCTAAAGGTGAAAAAATACGCCGGGAATTCGGGCTGGGGAAAATGCCGGTGCTGGTTATGGTGGGGCGGCTGACCCCGGCGAAGGACCCCCTGACGCTGCTAGAGGCTTGCCGATTGCTGGATACCGAGTTTAAGTTATTGGTGGTCGGAGACGGCGAGTTACGCGTTAAAGCCGAGGATTTCGTCGCACGTAACAACTTGAGCGATAAGGTCATTTTTACCGGCGAGCGGAACGATATCCCCGAAATTTTAGCCGCCAGCGATATTCTGTTACTAGATTCACGCTGGGAAGGACTTCCTTTAATTATTATTGAGGCAGCGATGGCCGGATTGCCGGTGATTACATCAGGAGTCGGCGGCATACCGGAAATTGTTGAAGACGGGGTTACCGGTTTGATAATTCCGCCGAGAAATCCGCAAGCTTTAGCAGACGCAATTCGTAAACTCCTTAGTGACGCTGCTCTGCGTCGCCGCTTCGGGTCGGCTGCCCGCAAGAAAGCCCTCCGTGAATTTACTTTAGAGCGCATGTTGACAAAGACCTTCCAGTTATACAAGGATATTCTTAAGAAAAAGACTTGATTCAGTATTAGACCGAATGAGCCAATTTGTGTTAATAAACGATGAGGTGTAGAAAATACAGTGATTAGTATAGCATTTATTTGTGCCATACTGGTAAGCTTTTTCAGTTTTCCTTTAGTAATTCCGCGTCTTATCAGGTCCGGCATCATTGGAAAAGACCTGAATAAGCCGGGACAGCCCAATGTTGCGAACATTGGCGGATTGGTAACAATCGCCGGCTTCAGCGCCGGGATTCTCATCATCATCGCTGTAAAAACTTTCACCGAACAACTTGATTTTATTAATCTTCAATATTTACTGGCGGCGCTTTCTACCATACTCATGGCTGTGGTAATCGGTGTTGTTGATGACTTCGTCTCCCTCAAACAATGGTTCAAGTCGCTAACGCCTATTTTCTGCGCCCTGCCCCTCATCGCGGTTAAAGCCGGCGATACCTCCATCGGCATCCCGTTTTGGGGACAGATTGATATCGGTATCGTCTACACCCTGGTCCTGGTGCCGATCGGCGTAACGATAGCCGCTAACGGCGTTAATATGCTGGCGGGGTTTAACGGACTGGAGGTCGGGATGGGCTCGGTTGGCATGGCGGCGCTGGCAGTTATTGCTGCCCGCCTCAACGAAAACACCTCACTCGTGATTCTGCTGGCGGGTCTTGGCGCCCTCCTGGCTACGCTCCGTTATAACTGGTACCCCGCTAAAATATTCATCGGTGACGCCGGTACCTTCAGCATCGGGGCGATGATGGCGACAGCCGTCATCATCGGCAATTTCGAATGGGCCGGGGTCATCATTATGATTCCTTATGCCGTAGACTTTTTCATCAAAGCCGCCAGCCGCTTCCCGAGTCATGGCTGGGAAGGATTGTACCGTAATGGTAAGCTGTATTGCCCTAATCCCAAACCAAAAGGACTGGCGCAGCTGATTATGAAAATAACGGGCGGCATTAGCGAGAGGAACCTGACGCTGATACTAATCGGTGTCGAAGCTGTCTTCGGCGGTATTGCTATCTGGCTTATCCATTAATCTTGTCTTCCAGCGTCAGGGAGAACTCTTAAATTTACGGTCAAATTTCCTTAGTATCAGCCAGGCGCAGAATGTCGCGATAACCGCGATGAAGATACTTGCCACAATATCCACCGGATAATGAAGTTCAGCATATATCCTGGCAACCCCTACCAGTATCCCCAACACCCCCAATAAAACACCCCACCAGCGCCGGTAAACGAATATCACCGCCGCGGTAACCATTGCCGCTAAAGTATGGTCGGAGGGAAAGCCGTTATTCGCCTCGTGGGGAATCAGCGGTTCAATATGTTGGACGACAAAGGGTCGGGCGTCGTAATACAGTAATCCCGCGATATAGGCTATTAAAAAAGCGAGTCCGAAGGAGAGGACTGCCAGCTTGACGATGCTCCACCATAGCTCTTTTTTCGAGAATATTGCGGCTATTATAGCGATAACCGCCACCACAAAAATAAGGTACTGACCGGTAATCGTAACCAGCGTAGTCATTACCGCTATTATGACAGGTATGCGCTCATCGAGTAAATACCTCCCCAACTAAATATTCGTCTTGGTGTAGGATGCTTCATCAGGCTTAATAATATCTTTACAAATATTTACGCTTTCTTAATATCTATTTACATCGTTTTTTATATTGTATTGTTAGACTAAAAAAGATGGGATAGGAGGTTACTATATGAAAACGAAGTTAAGCATGAAGAAAAAAATTGGGTTCCTGGCGGTAATTTTAGCTCTGACCGTAATTACTATCCTTGTTGCCGTCGCGCCCATCATGGCGAATACAACGATAAAATAGCCACGACACTAATTTAGTACAGATACAACTTAGGGCTATTACCTATAGTTACGTAAATCCCGTTTTACAGCCACGATACCTTCCGACACGCTTCTTGACACATTCTTTGCACTGTTTTATATGGATGTCATGCGGTGACACCTTGACGTTCGTACAGCTCAACCAGTCCGCTGTAATCTAGTACTTAATTAAGATATCCCCACCGGTTTACGCGTTATCCGCCCATATCGATGACTTCAACACCTTCCGGCAGTTCAAACATTGAATCGGCGATATCGGAAAAGTCGAAGTTCTTCCATTCGACGACCGAAGTAACGCCGTTGGTAGTTGTTTCCATTCTTACTGGATATCCGTAATCGTTCCAAATCCAGGTTTTTACATTTGTCCCCTGATAGTGGTACTCGATAACCGTACAATTTTTCTCATCGATAGTTTCTGTACCAACGATATTAGGAGTATATTCCAGAATCTGGTTGGGGTTCTCGGGAGCCTGTCCCGGATCGTATGTCATCTTGATAGCTGTTTTCGTTGCCTCGTTGTACATATACATCGTATGAGCTTCCATGTCCATAAATGTTATTACACCGCTATCCGGCATTTCGGTTCTTATCTTTTTATTCTTCATCCAGTATTTTATCGTCATTTTTATCTGGTTGGTGGTGGTAACTATTTCGTAATAAACGGTGGGGAAGCTTCCCGCCTGGTGAAGGATATCCGATAAGCTTTTACTAGTAGTGGTAGTTGTAGTTTGACCACCGCCTCCCCCACCGCAGCCCACCAACAGTGTAGTTATCAAGAGCACGGTCAATAACCCGAAGGTTATGACATGTTTTTTCATGTTAAGCCCTCCTTATGGATGCTGTTGATTTAATGTTAACACCATATAGGCATTATGCCAACTGCCTCCCCCAAATATTTAGTACTAAATACAAAGGATAATCTTCAGATTCTTTAAAACTCGCTATTTTGTATGTTAAACTATATATTAAATCCATGGAATACAAACAAGCTATCGCCATCTTAAAAAGATTGATAGAAAAACACCCGCTTAACGTCGAAGAAAAAGAAGCAATACAAACCGCTATCGGCGTACTCGTTTGGGGCTCGTTAGGGAAAAGCAAAACTAAGGCTCAAATAGCCAAACGCGATAAACAAACCCAGTGGTAAACTAAAATAAAGGAGAAATATTAATGAATAAGAGCATTCTAGGTCTGTTTTTATCCTGTCTTATAGTGTTAACTCTGTTAATGGTTTCTTGTTCCACATCAGAAAATACGACACCCCCTACAACCTCAACACCCACACCAACGACAACCTCTCCGACTACATCCACACCCCCGCCAACCACCACGACTTCTGCGCCAACGACAACTACGACAACGCCTCCACCGACAACTACCAATACGCCAACTACCACATCGCCGCCAACGACGAGTGAAACACCCTCTCCTACTCTCACCACCACTACTACTACAACCACGACCTCTAGTCCTTATAAAGGGTCGTTAACCGGCACCTGGACGGGAACAACGGTAGTGGGCGGCCATGTAGGCGGTACTTTATCCGTCACCGTCGACGCTAACGGCATCATAACGGGTACGTTTGAGGGCGACTATAACGGTACAATCAGGGGCGAAGTCGATACCATCGGCAACTTAAGAGCCGTCGGGTCAGCTTTAGTCGGCGGAATTAGTATTGAACTAACCTGGGTAGGAACAGTAACATTAGAGGGCAACAAGTTAAGCAGCGAGGGAACCTGGTCCGGTCCTAACGTTTCGGGGACATATACCTGCTCCGGCACTACCGACTAAAAAAGTAAAAATAATACCAATGAGGGGGAGTAGTGTAACTCCCCCTTTTCTTTTGAAATGAGCCTATTTGACAATCCAATTAAAGTAGAATACTATAACTAGGATACTATTTTCCCGAGTTATCGATAGAGTTTATTTTAGCTTTCAAACGCAATTCCTTATGGCAATAATGAAAGGGGGTAACAATGATTGAAAAAGAAAAGCTGGTGAAAATTGCCGGAGCCAGCAACGTTAAAGACGACCGGGCGACTTTAGACGAATATTCTAAAGACATGAGCTTCGTTAATGCCATCCGCCCGTCATGCGTCGTCAAACTAACTACTACCGAAGCCGTCCAACAACTGGTGAAGCTGGCTAACGAAACACTGACGCCGCTCGTGCCGGTAAGCTCAGGTCCGCCCCATTTCCGCGGCGATACCGTACCCGGCATCGGCGGGGCGATTATCGTAGACCTAAGCAAAATGAATAAAATCATCAACGTCGACCGGGCGCGCCGCGTGGCGATGGTCGAGCCGGGCGTAACCTTCGGCGAATTGATAACCGCCGCCGAAAAAGTGGGCATCAGGCTTAACCTGCCCCTCCTCCCCCGCAAGACGAAAACCGTCGTCGGCAGTCTGCTGGAGCGGGAGCCGGTCATCATGCCGAAGTACCAGTGGGACATCTCCGACCCTCTCGCTTGTGTCGAGGTCATCTTCGGCTCCGGCGACGAGTTCCGCACCGGGCAGGCGGCTGGACCGGGCACGATAGCGGAGCAGTGGAAGGTGGGAGGGGTGCAAAAAGCGCCGTACGGTCCCGGTGTTGCTTCGTGGCACCGCATTATCCAGGGGGCGCAGGGGACGATGGGTATCGTTACCTGGGCATCGATGCGCTGCGAGCTGCTGCCCAGCCTTGAAGAGCCTTTTATCGTCCAATCTTCTAACTTCGCTACGTTGCTCGAACTGGCGTCCTGGATGATTCGACTAAGAATGGTCAACGAGTGCTTTATCTTGAACAACACCAACCTGGCGGCGATTTTCGCCAAGAAATGGCCTAAGGACTATCAAACTATTAAAGACTCTTTGCCCACCTGGATTCTCTTCTACAACGTCGCCGGCTACGAATACCTGCCCGAGGAGAGAGTCCGCACTTATATTAAAGGCATTACCGATATCACCCAGCGTTTAGGCGTCGAAGCGGTTAAAGCCGCCGGCGCGATATCGGCAAACGAGATATTAAAAACCGTCCAGCAGCCCTGCGAGGAGCCTTACTGGAAGCTCCGCTATAAAGGCGCCTGCGAGGACGTTTTCTTCCTGACTATTAACGATAAACTCGAGGGGCTAATCGGGGCGATGTTCGACCTGGTGAAAAAGTTCGGCTACCCGTCTTCGGACGTCGGCGTTTACGTCCAGCCCATCGTCCAGGGCACCGGTTTACACTGCGAGTTCAACCTGTTCTACGACCCGTCAAACGCCGGCGAAGCGAAACGCGTTAAAGACCTCTCCGCCGCCGCCGTTAAAGTTCTCATGGCGCAGGGCGCTTTCTTCTCCCGCCCCTACGGCGAAAGCACGAGGTTAGTCATGAACCGCGATGCGGCTTCTCTCGCGGTGCTGAACAAGCTGAAGAAACTGTTCGACCCCAACCGCGTGATGAACCCGGGGAAGGTAGGGTTTTAATCATGAATAAAAAATATGTAAACAGGAAGGAGCGAACATGGGACTAGAACAATATAAGGGCGATATGGAGATGTGCTGCCGATGTTCGACCTGTAAATTCATACCTCTGCAGAAAATCAAGGGGTCCGAATATTCGTACGTATGTCCCAGTATCGCGAGATATAACTTTCCACGCTTACTCCGGCGGCGGCAGGATGAATATCGGGGCGGCGGCGCTAAAGAACGGCATGAACTATACGCCTAAACTCCTCGACGTAGTTTATAACTGCCAGATGTGCGGCGCCTGCGGCGTCTCCTGCAACTACGCCATGGACATGGAAGTCCTCGAACCCATCACCGAGTTCAGGATTAAATGCAACGAGGACGGCAAGACCAATGCCGCGTTGGATAAAGTTATCGCCGGACTGAAGAAAACCGGCTCGATGGTGCCCGCCAGCGGCAAGCGGGGAGCTTGGGCAGCCGGACTGGGCATTAAAGACGCCACTAAAGAAAAGGTGGACGTTCTCTATCACGTCGGCTGCCTGACGAGCTTCGACAAAGAAAGCCAGAAGCTGGCTAAAGCCATCGCTAAGATACTCGAAAAAGCGGGCGTTAATTTTGGTATCGCCGGCGACGCCGAGACCTGCTGCGGCGGACGCGCCTACCAGATGGGCTATAAAGACGAATTCCTCGCCCAGGCTAAAAAGAACATGGCGCTGATTAAGAAAGCCGGCGTTAAAACCTTGGTCACCGGCTGCGCCGACGGCTACCAGAGTTTCAAAGTGCTCTATGACAAGTTCGACCTCAAGGGCGACCTTGAAGTCCTGCATATCACCGAATACATCGACCGGCTGATTAAAGCCGGCAAACTTAAGCTCAATAAAAAGGTCGACCTCAACGTCACCTACCACGACCCGTGCCGTCTCGGCAGACTGGGCGAACCGTGGATTCACTGGTCGGGCACAAAGATACCGGGCGACCGCTTCGTCTTCGACCCGCCGAAGGAATACCGCCGCGGCACGAAAGGCATCTACGAACCGCCGCGTGATGTTCTACAGAGTATTCCCGGCATCAGACTCACCGAAATGACCAGGATAAAAGAATACTCCTGGTGCTGCGGGGCTGGGGGCGGTGTTAACGAAAGCAATCCCGACTTCGCTAAGTGGACCGCCCAAAAGAGAATCGAGGAGGCCGTATCTACCGGCGCCGAAGCGTTGGTGACTGCCTGCCCCTGGTGCGAAAAGACCTTCAACGAAGCCATCAAAGCCAGCGGCAGCAGCCTTAAAGTGTATGACATCGTCGAACTCATCGAGAAGGCGATATAGGAAAGGGGGATATGAAAATGGCTTTTAGTAAAGAAATATACAAGCAGTTCGAAGACGTGGTGGGACCGGAGAATATCTGCGACGACCCGGCAATTATGCCGGCATATTATAATACGGAATTCGCCGCGGTTATCCTCCCCAAGGACACCGCCGAAGTCCAGGCTTGCGTCAAGCTCTGCAACAAACATAAACTGATGTTCCGTCCTATTTGCACCGGCTGGTCGGGCATGTTCCCGAAAAACATCATCCTCCTCGACCTGCGCCGGATGAACCATATCATCGAAATCAACGAGAAAAATATGTACGCCGTTGTCGAGCCTTACGTTATCTCGGCGGAACTGCAGGCGGAACTGATGAAGCGTGGCTTGAACTTCTGTATCAAGGGCGCCGGCACCAATTGCTCGGCATTGTTAAGAGGTCACGGGCACATGGACCAGACGACCAGCGGCGACGACCGCAATCACCTGGCGATAGAATGGGTCACGCCGGAAGGCGAAATCGTCCGCTCGGGTGCTTTAGGTTCCTCCGACGACTGGTTCTGCGGTGATGGACCGGGACCTTCGTTGAGAGCCATTCTCACCAGCGCCGTGCCCCCGGGCGTAACGCCGGGCGTCTTCACCAAAGCGGCGATTAAACTCTATCACTGGCCGGGTCCTGCCGCCTTCCCGATTCAGGGCCATTCGCCGAAATACACCTTAAGCGAAATACCGCCGAACATGATGGCGCGGTATTACAGTTTCCCCTCGGTCGAGAAAATGTGGAATGCCGAAATCAAGCTCGGCGAAAACGAAATCTGCTTCGAGCTGATGGGCTTTAACGCCGCCATGGTCGCCTGCAATATCACTACCTGCAACGAAGAAGAGGAAGAGGTCTTCGCCAAAATGAGCAAAGAAGTGCAGGGTCCCGGCTTCTTCGTTATTATCGGCGGCTTTTCCAAGGATGACTTCGAATACAAGAAGCGCGTCCTGGAACAAATCGTTAAAGAAAACAACGGCAAGTCGCTGAAATCGGTCGAAGACCCCGAAATCGAGGGTATTCTACTCTGTCAGTGCACGCGAATCTCGGCCTCCATCCGCGAGACCTTCCGTGCCGGCGGCGCTTTTAACTCCATCCCCATCATGGGCCAAAGAGACCTGACGATTAAGTGGGCGATTGGCGCCGGCAAAGCTAAAGAGCCTCTGATTAAGAAAGGCTTAATCGTCGACGACGGCGGGGCATTCTTCGGGTGGGGCGTCGAGCAGGGGCACCTAGGCAAGACAGAAATCTTCTGTAAGTTCGACCCCCAGAACGCCGAAGCTAAGAAAGCCGTCGAGGAGTGGCAAAGAGAGCAGAGCCACCGCGCATTTACCGAACGCTACTTCGCCAGCACAATGGGACCCCAGAACGAAATCGGACCGGCTTTATCCAACTACCATTTATGGTGGCAGAAGGCTATCAGAGCCATCGACCCCAACGGCGTCTCGCCGGAAGGCGGCGCGTTGGTCTAGATTATCGTCATTCTGAGCGAAGCGAAGAATCCGTTTTTATAGGGGGAGTGGTAACGCTCCCCCTTTGTTTTTTGTTAAAATATTAGTGATGGAACAAATACTGATGTACGGCACCAAGTGGTGCCCCGACTGTTTAAGGGCGAAACAAATTTTTAAGCGGCATAATATCTCTTACGTCTGGCACGATATCGAAGATGATACGCAGGCTTGCGAATACGTTGAAAAAGTGAACGGTGGACTTAAGAGCGTACCGACGATTGTTTTTCCGGACGGTACGATACTGGTAGAGCCGAGCAATGCCGCGTTAGAAAAGAAACTTAAAGAAACGGGTTTAATATAATCATTCAGCGTATTTACCTATAGTATATTCAGTAAAATATAGTGAAAAGTACTATTGACAAGATTTACTTTAGGCGCTAAACTATTAAGTAACTAAAGCAAAAACGGATTTTTCTTTTCGGTTAAACAAATCCCTTTTAAGCTGCTTTTAGTATACAATTATGGATAAGATCAGAGAAGATCTATTACAAACCGCCATCCATAGCTTTATGTCCATCATGCGGCATATGCGCCATCCCGGTCCGCCACCGGAGCCCCATTTAAGTCCGCCCCAGGCTCATCTGCTATTTACCATCGCGGGGGTAAAGGGTGAGGGGATATCCGTTAAAGAGTTAGCAGAGCAGTCACGCATCACCCCCGGGGCAGTAACGCAGTTCATGGACGCCCTGGTGGAGCGGGGTATGGTCAAGCGTGAGGGCGACCCTAACGACCGGCGTGTTGTAAGGCTTAAGCTGACAGAAGAAGCGAAAAACCACTTTGAAAAAATGCGCAAGCAGCACCTGGAATCGATGATACAAATATTCGAAGCCCTGACCAACGAAGAAATTAAACAGCTGATAGCCTTATTTATCAAAATGGATACCTATCACGAAATGAAAGATAACCTTAATGTTAAAGATAATCAAACACCTTAAACCGTTCATCTGGTCGCTGGTAGCGATTTTCGCTTTATTGTTCGGTCAAGCCATGGCCGACCTATCGCTGCCGGGCTATATGGCGGATATCGTCAACGTCGGCATCCAGAACAACGGCATCGAAAACTCCGTCCCCGCCGCGCTGCGCGTCAGTGAGTACGATAAAATGACATATTTCATGAGCGATAGCGATAAAAGCGTAGTCGCCGCTAATTACTTATTGTTAGATAAAGCCACCCTCTCCCCCGAAGAATACGAAAGCTACGTCGCCGAGTTCCCGGCCCTCGCTAACGAGCCGATTTATAAGCTCAACACCGGTGACGGCGCGACCCTCGATAAAATAAACACTATTTTCACCAAACCGGAATTCATCGTCATGATGATAAAGCAGCAGGGAGTTGTAATTTTTAGTGCCATCGGCGTAGAGATACCAGAGGGAACCGACCCCTTTACGATTATACCCCAGTTAGCCCCTCAACAGCTGGCGACGTTAAACCAAATGGCGGCTATGGGTATTGCTGCCCTGCCACCCAGCGCGATGAAGCAATCCGGGGCAGTTTACCTGATGCAAGAATATAAAGCGATTGGTTTAGACCCCCTCGGCATCCAAACCTGGTACATCCTGCGGGTGGGAGGCATCATGCTCTTGATTACCCTGCTGGGGGCGGCGGCTTCGGTGGCAGTCGGCTTTTTAGCGGCGCGGGTCGCGGCCGGCCTGGGGAGAAACATGCGCCAGCAGATATTCGAGAGAGTCGAGCATTTCTCCAATACCGAATTCGACAAATTCTCGACCGCTTCGCTCATCACCCGCTCGACGAACGACGTTACACAGGTACAGATGCTGCTGGTGATGCTTTTTAGAATCGCCTTTTACGCGCCGATGATGGGCATCGGCGGTGTTATTAAAGTCGTTGGCAGCCAGGCATCAATGACCTGGATTATCGTCGCGGCGATTTTTGCCATACTGACGATGGTTGGCATCATGCTTATTATCGCCGTGCCTAAATTCAGGATAATCCAAAAACTAATAGATAGAGTTAACCTGGTATTGCGCGAAATCCTCTCCGGCTTGATGGTCATCCGCGCCTTTAATACGCAGAAACACCAGGAAAAGAAATTCGACGTCGCCAACCAGGATTTGACTAAGACTAACCTCTTCATCAACCGGGTTACGGTCTTGTTGTCGCCGATATTGATGCTTATTATGAACCTGGTGACACTGACTATTATCTGGGTAGGAGCACATCAGATAGAAGCTGGTAATATACAGGTTGGCGACATGATAGCTTTCATGCAATATACCATGCAAATAGTCTCAGCCTTCCTGATGGTCTCGATGGTCTTTATCATGCTGCCGCGCGCCTTCGTTTCCATCCAGCGTTTGAACGAGGTGCTGGATACCGAACCAGTGATTAAAGACCCGAAAGAGCCGCGGAGCTTTACCGACAATATCAAGGGGCAGGTAGAATTTAGAAACGTCTCGTTCCGTTATCCTAACGCCGAAGACGATTTGCTGAAAAACATTTCTTTTACCATCAAACCCGGTGAGACGATCGCCGTTATCGGGAGTACCGGCAGCGGCAAGTCGACATTGATTAACCTTATACCGCGCTTTTACGACGTTACCGGTGGCAGTCTCCTCTACAACGGTGTCGATATACGCCAGGTAACCCAGCACGACCTGCGAGAAAGAATCGGCTATGTCGCCCAAAAAACCCTGTTATTCTCCGGTACTATCGCCAGTAATATCCGGTACGCTAACGAAAACGCCACCGACGCAGACCTGGAAAAATTTGCTAAATCGGCGCAGGCGTTGGATTTTATTAAAGATAATGAAAAAGGTTTCGATGCTATCGTCGCGCAGGGCGGCGCTAATTTTTCCGGCGGCCAAAAGCAGCGTCTATCGATAGCCCGGGCGCTGGCTAAACAGCCTGAACTCTTTATTTTCGACGACAGCTTTTCATCGCTGGATTACGCTACCGACGCGGCACTACGTAAGGCGCTGCGTCGAGAAACCAGTAACGCGTCGGTTTTAATAGTTACCCAGCGTATCAGCACCATCATGAACTCCGACCAGATTGTCGTCTTGGACCACGGCGTAGTCGTGGGCATCGGCAAGCACAAGGAGTTGTTTGATACCTGCGAGGTCTATCGCGAAATCGCCCAGTCCCAGCTGTCTGAGGAGGAACTCGCGCGATGAAGTTCCCGTATAAATTCATGATGGGCGGCGGACCGCCGCCGGGGCCTCCTCCGGGCGGACCCATGCGCGGGGGACCAATGGGTGGCAGGCGACCCGGTATGGGCGGTCACGGCCCGATGATGATGGCGGGAGAAAAACCCCAGAACTTCATGACTACAATGAAGAAGCTTTTAAATTACGCAAAGCCTTACCGCTACGCGATTATCCTAACGCTGATACTCTCCATTGCCGGTACAGTTTTCGGCGTCGTGGGACCTAAGATTTTCGGTGATGCTACAACCGTACTCTTCCAGGGCGTGATGGCGAAGATGAGCGGGGTGCCGGGCGCGGGCATTGATTTCGCTTCTATCGGTAAAACCATGCTACTCTTGCTCGGTCTATATCTTGCCAGCGCTATGTTCAACTATATACAGGGTTGGGTGATGTCCGGCATTGCTGTAAAAATGACCTATGACCTGAGGAAGAAACTGTCCGAAAAAGTGAACCGCCTGCCATTAAACTACTTCGATAGGAAGACTCATGGCGAAGTAATAAGTCTTGTCGCTAACGATATAGAGACAGTAGGGAGTTCATTAACCACAAACCTTTCACAGATTGTAACTACCGTCACATCCCTCATCGGTATTCTGGTGATGATGTTCTGGATAAGCTGGATGATGACCTTATTAGCCTTCGTGCTGCTGCCTATTGCGTTATTGATAGTCACGTTCATTGTCAAGAAGTCGCAAAAATACTTTAAAAAGAACCAGGATTTCCTCGGGCATGTCAACGGGCATATCGAGGAGATGTTCGGCAGCCATAACGTGATGAAGGCTTATAATGGCGAAGAAAAGTCGATTAAACAGTTCGAGGGACTGAATAATGAGCTTTACGATGCAGGTTGGAAATCACAATTTATAGGCACGGCAATGATGCCGATGATGACCTTCTTAAGCAACCTGGGTTATATCGGAGTGGCGATTTTGGGCGGCTACCTGGCGGTGAGAAGCATTATCCAGGTCGGCGATATCGTCGCTTTTATCACCTACGTCCGCAACTTCACCCAGGTGATAACGCAGACATCCAATATCGCCAACGGGCTGCAATCCACCGTCGCGGCAGCCGAGAGAGTCTTTACTTTCTTCGAAGAACCGGAGGAAATACCCGATCCCGTTGATGCCGTGAAACTGGAGACCGTAAAAGGTCACGTGAAATTCGATAAAGTGCACTTCGGGTACAACCCGGAGAAAACCGTTATAAATGATTTCTCCGCGGATATCAAACCCGGACAAAAAGTGGCTATCGTTGGTCCGACCGGCGCCGGCAAGACGACGCTCGTTAAGTTACTCATGCGCTTTTACGACGTTAACAACGGCGGTATCTCGGTGGATGGTATGGACATCAGGAAGATGAAACGGCAAGACCTGCGCGATATGTTCGGCATGGTTTTACAGGATACCTGGCTTTTCAACGGCACCATCAGAGATAACATCAGGTACGGTAACTTTAAAGCGACGGACGAAGAGATTATCGCGGCGGCGAAAATGGCTTATGTCGACGCCTTCGTGCACGCGTTGCCCCACGGCTACGATATGGTACTGAACGAAGAAACCAGTAATATCTCCCAGGGACAAAAACAGCTGGTGACCATCGCCCGAGCCTTCCTCGCTGACCCGAAGATATTGATACTGGACGAAGCGACCAGCTCCGTCGATACGAGGACGGAATTACTGATTCAAAAGGCTATGGAGCAGCTGACGAAAGACCGCACTTCGTTTGTTATCGCCCACCGGCTGTCGACCATCCGCAACGCCGATATCATCCTCGTCATGCGGGACGGCGATATCGTTGAACAGGGTAACCACGAAGAATTGCTGGAAGCTAACGGTTTTTACGCCTCGCTTTACTACAGTCAGTTTGAGACGGCGGTAGCGGAAGCATAGAGAAAAGAACCAAGATATAAGATACAATTACCAAATAATTCCCTTTTTCCCCCTTTTTGATTAACTGTCATTCCAGCCCCGTACCGGTGTATGGGGTAAACTCCAGCGGGAATCCCCTTCTATATTACCTTCTCTCCCCTTGTGGGAGAGATAAGAGTGAGGGGTAACACGCGGATTTCACCCTCACCTATCCTCTCCCATCGAGGGAGAGGAATGACTAATAGATTCTGACCTACGTCAGAATGACATTTATTTTTTGTCCCTAGCATTGAAACACCTATATCTGTATACTATAAACAACGCTTATTCCGGAGGTAAAGAAATGAAAGTCTTAGCGATTGTAGGCAGCCCCCATGTTAAAGGCAACACCAGCTATCTGGTGGACGAGGCACTGAAAGAGATTGCCGCCCAGGGTATCGATACCGAAAAAATCGGGCTGGGAGAATGCGTCGTCAATCCCTGCCTGGGGCATAAAGAATGCGGCACTTTTAAGGTCTGTAAAATCAAGGACGACGCCCCGGGCATCATCGAGAAATTCAACCAAGCCGACGGCGTTATCCTCGCCAGCCCGGTCTACTTCTTCGATGTATCCGCCCAGATGAAAGCCTTTATCGACCGCAACTTTTTCACCTTCACCCACGAAGGCAGGCGAAAAGCTAAGTATGCCGGTCTTATCGCGATAGGGGGTGGCGGCGGAGCGGATGAAACTATCGCTACTTTAATGAGGTTCGCTGGTCTGCCGAAGGAAGACTGCTTTATCGTCACCGGGTATCTAGGGCAGGGCGCCGCCAAGGATAACCCTGAAGTCGTTAAGAAAACTAAAGACATGGGCAAGAAACTCGCGGCGAAACTGAAGGCGAAATAAAGTCTTTTTCTTGACCCTGTTTACGTCGTCTGATATATTTGTGTAAAAGTATTTTTCTTGTTAGTTGTATTTGCGAAAGGAGTCCATCATGGTCATTAAAAAAGAGTACGCCCACTTCGTGAAACCCATGTTCGTTAAAGATGCGCCCAAAGGTCTTTATCCCGAGAAACGCGTCTGGATGGAGGCTAAAGACCTGGAGGGGTTTAACGCCCACTTTTCCTTCGGGTTTATTAATAAACCAACCACTAACTTTCATCCCCTCGAAGGCGCGATTGTCCACCCCTTTGATGAACTATTAGTTTTTGAAGGGACGGATTCTTCCGGCAGTATCCTTAAACTGAACGCCGAGGTATCTATTGAATTAGGCGAAGAGCGCGAGGAATATGTTTTTAACGAGCCCACCGTCGTGCTGATTCCTAAAGGCATGTCGCATGGCGCGGTGAGGGTGCGAAAGCTCAACAAACCTATCGCCCATTATACTATCGGCTTGGCGCCGTCTTACAGCGCGTCATCGGCCAAAGTCAACGCATCGAGGTCGAAAGGCTCCAAATACAAGAAGTATGTTAAAAAGATGATTACCGCCGTCACTCCACCACCTCCTAACGCTGACGGGCGAATGCCGCAGGTTATCGGCAAGGACGGCATCATGCGTCCGGCTAAAGCTGGGGTAGGTCCCGGCAACGGCGACCAGATTGTCTGGCTTTATGGACCGGACCTCGAAGGATTCAACGTCAATTTTACCTGGGGCTTTTACAGTCAATGCGGCAAGTGGCACCGCGGCGGCGAATCTCATTATCATCCCGAGGCAGAAATTTTATGTTTCGTCGGCAGCGACACCGAAAAACTGGATTACCTCGGCGCCGAGCTTGAGCTTGGTATGGGCAAAGATTTGGAGCGGCATGTCTTCAACACGCCTACCGTCGTGGTCTGCCCCGGCGGCTTCCCGCACCTCCCACTCATCACCCGCTGGGTGGATAAGCCCTACTTCTTCTTCGTTATTTGCCTTAGCGGGGAACATGCTTCACCCTGGGTCGAGACAAAATGACAACGTCATTGCGAGCGAAGCGCGGCAATCTCCGTGATTGATTTAAGACAATGTATGAGATTGCCACGTCAGTTCGTTCTTCGCAATGACAAATGTGAGTATGCAGTATCGTAAGTTCGGTCGGCTGGGCTGGCAGGTTTCGGCGTTAGGGTTGGGACTGGAAAACTTACCACAAAGTGAAACCGAAGCCGTTAAAATTATTCGTTACGCCATCGATAACGGAGTTAATTTTATTGACGCCGGGTCAACGATAACGCTTAAGAATAATGCGCAAATCCTCTCTAAAGCCCTCACTAAAGGCTACCACCAAAAAATAAAGCTAGCCGCTACCCTGTCCTCAGTTAAAGTTAACACGTCGGCGGACTTCGACCGTTGTTTAGATGAGTTGCTAAAACTGCTTGATGCAGATGGCGTCGATTTTCTTATACTGGGCGGACTTAATAGATTCACCTGGCCGAAACTAGAAGACCTTCATATCACGCGAAATGTTGAGAAAGCTTTAGTCGATAAAAGAATAAAACATATTGGTTTCTTCTTTCACGACCAGTACCAGTTCCTGCGCGAAATCGTTGAAGCTTACGACAACTGGACGCTCTGCCAGTTTCAATACAGCTTCATGGACATCGACCATCACCCCGGGGTAAGCGGTCTAACCTACGCCGCGGATAAAGGCTTAGCGGTAGTTGTGTCTAAACCACTACTGGGGGGACGCCTAACAAAAAATATACCTGAATCTGTCATGAAAATATGGTCTCAAGCCGAACCCGGGCGGAGTCCGGCGGAGTGGGGCTTACGCTGGGTCTGGAACCATAGCGAGGTCTCGACCGTCGTCTGCGACATGAGCAGTCTGGAGCAGGTGAAAGAAAACATCGCTCTAGCCGATAAAGCAAAAGCGGGTGAATTTACCGTACCGGAGGAACTGGTTATCAGCCGGGTTAGGGACGCCTACCGTGCGTTAAAACCCTTCCCCTGTACCGCCTGCCGCGGCTGTATGCCTTGTCCGCTGGGTATCGATGCGCCCCGCATCTTTGAGATTTATAATGATGCCATGATGTACAACGACGCCACAACGGGACGGACGATTTACCGCCTGGAAAACCATAATGTCGACGTCTGTAATGAATGCGGTACCTGTGCCGGAAAATGCGGTATGGGCTTCCCTATTCCGGAATGGCTGAAAAAAGCGAGCGAACTACTAACTAAAAAAGAATAACAAATTTTTCTAACAATATGAGAGGTGTTATAATATTATTTGATGCCAAAGGCACCCAACCTGTAATTCATAAGGAGCATGAATGGATACCGAAATATCAAGTGTCAAGAAAAACACCAAGATTGTAATTGACGGCGCTCTTTATAACGTAGTGGAAGCAGAGTTCACCAAGCCCGGCAAGGGACGCTCCGTCTACCGGTTAAGACTCCAGGATATGCGCGACGGCGGCGTTATCGACCGGACGTACCGTTCCGGCGAAAAAGTTGATACCGCTACCCTGACCACCGAAGAGGAGCAATATCTCTATCGCGAAGGCGACCAATATATCTTCATGAACTCTAAAACGTATGAGCAGCACGGCATCTCTGATAAAACGCTCGGCATCAAAAAGAACTTCCTCAAAGAAGGCATGGAAGTGGTGGTGCTGATGTATGGCGACGAAGCGATTGATATCAACCTTCCCCTAAATATTGACATGAAGGTAATCGAGACCGAAACTACTACCAAGACTGCTACCATTACCCCGCAGCTGAAGTCCTCCGTCATCGAAACCGGCTACCGCGTTGATACCCCCTCCTTCATTAAGGTCGGTGACGTTATCAAGATAGATACCCGTAACGGGAATTACATAGAACGCGTTTCCACCGGCAAGTGATAAATGTTCGAGGATGAACTAAAAAGACTAGCCCGCCTGAAGTCCAACCTGGAGCGGCGGGCTTTAATTTTACAATACATCCGTGAGTTTTTTAACGAGCAAGGCTTTCTAGAAGTCGAGACACCCATCCGCGCTCCTACCATCGCCCCGGAGCTATTTATCGTTCCTTTTCAAAGCGAGGACTGGTTTTTAGCTGCGTCGCCGGAACTCCATATGAAGCGACTGCTGGCAGCTGGCTATGAAAAACTTTACCAGTTTAGTCACTGCTTCCGTAAGGGCGAAAGGGGACGCTGGCATAACCCGGAGTTCATTATGCTGGAATGGTACCGCAAGGGCGCCGACTATCCTAAAATCATCGATGATACCGAAAAACTGGTAACGACGTTAGCGAGTAAACTGGGGATGAAAAAAAGATAAAATACCGGGGACAGGAAATTGACATTACCACTCCCTGGCCGAAGATAACCGTTAAGGACGCCTATCTTGAAATCGCCGGCTGGGACCCTATCGCTGTTAATGACGCGGAGCGGTTCGACATCGACTTCATCGAAAAAGTACTGCCCAGCTTAAACACCACCCGCCCTACCGTTTTATTGGACTACCCCGCCCCCCAAGCAGCCCTGGCACGCATTAAAACGCAGAATCCGCTCGTCGCCGAACGAGCGGAGGTGTTTATAGGTAGTCTGGAGCTAGCCAATGCCTACAGCGAACTGGCGGACGTTAAAGAACAAACAAAACGATTCCGGGAAGCAATAGTAGAAATACAAAAAGAACGTGGTCAAAAAATGCCCTTACCGGATAAATTTCTCAAAGCGATGGAGTTTTTACCGGAGTGCGGGGGCATAGCGTTAGGGATTGACCGATTGGTGATGCTTTTCTGCGATGCCGACTCGATAGACGACGTAATGGCTTTCACCGAAGATACAGCGTAAATGTTGTAGCAACTTAAGCGCCACGGAGTTTTCTAATCATCCCCCTTAAAGCCTGCCAGAGGTTGTTGGCGTTTTTCTCTTTATCGACCGAGGGGATTTCTTCGCCGTAACGCACGTTTTCATATAAATGGGTAAGATTGCCTAACGGTTTGGTGCCGTCCGGCACGAAAGTTTTGATGCGCCGGGCATATTCTTCAGCAGTCTCATGTCGGCGGCGGGGGATACCGGAGCGTCCCGCCTCCCATTGCATGTGGCGATAGATTTCTCTAACATCTAACTGTTTGGCGTCATCCTCTTCGAACTGATAGCCCTGGACTTTAGGTGGTTTAGGCTTGCGGCGCAGCGACATGAACATTTCTTTTAAATCGTCCCTTAAGTTGCGCCAGCTAAAAATCGACTCGTGTACCTCGTCGATATCTTCCTGGGCGTGGCGGGCGCTATAACGCGCAATGGCTTTAGCCAGAAAAAAGATAACCAGGGCAATGATTATCGCCAGTACCGTCCATTTAATTGCCGAAATCAATATCGGCGATAGTTCCACGTTCTGGTTTTCGCCCCAATTAGGCGTTGTTAAATTGGCGGATATCTCACCCTGTTCCTGCTGTCCTCCGGTAAACAGATGGAGAAACCACGCGATAACATAAACTATGCCCTGGGCGATATAGACAAACGGAATCACGACATACTCGAGTATTTTCCCCAGGAACCCGAAGACGGCGCTAGCCCCGCGACCTACCGCGTCAATAAAGTCCGGCGACATTGCCGAAGCAATGCCGAAACCAATGATAATCATCCCGCCGATAACGCCCAGCATCACCGGCAGCCAGCGCCAGACCGAGGTCAGCCTGGCTTCTTCTTTGGGCATGGTACGGCGCATGTTATAGAGATGGCTGATGGCGATAGCGAGCAAGCCGAAGAAGAAAAAGGCGATAACGTCAATGCCGATATCCGCCCCCGGTTTGGGAATACTCGGCGAAGACGCGCTAATCTGCCAGAAAATTATCAAGACGACGAGCGCCGCCATGCCGAGCAGGAAGGAACGGTAAATATCTTTAAAATATGAAGTCGATTGCCCCAGCGTAATCCCCCGCCACCAGAGGTAGATAATCACCGGCAATGCTAATGAAATTGTGCCGGCATGACTAAAGGTTTTGCCCAACATCTCCCCGACATGACTAAACCAGCCTCCGGATAAAAAGGTATAACCATCGCTATATTCGACAGCTAAAACCAGCAACAGGGTTAATATCCCGCAGCCGATAATAGTAAATTGTATCTTCCAGAGGGACCACGTTTTCGGGGTGAATATCCTGGTGATTACTAAAGAAACAACGATGATGATGATTACTGAAGCCAGGTGCAATACCGGGCGAGTATCGTAAAACAATGGCCAGTTGCCGACCCAGCTCAACCAGGGTGAGACCCAGAAAGCCTCCATCAGAATGACCGCCAGCGGATAAATTACTATCGCCAGCCAGTCGAAGTTTTTAAATGTTTCTATCTTCATCGTCTTTTCTTTAGCTCGGTTCGGCTTTAAGTCCTATTTCTTTAACCAGCTCCGCGGCGACCTCATCGCTAACGCGGTAAACGGGGAAGTGGGCGGCATTTACCTCCGGATAACTGTTGCCGATTACAACTAAAGTAACGCTCCGCCCCACCCTCTTTAAATCTAATAACGATGCTAACAATTTTTCGTCAGGCTGGGCAGATATCATTAACAGCGTGCTGCCCCAAGGAAGACTGGATGCTTCCTGACGCAAATATGTAACCATCGGTATTGTTTCGACTTGATGTAATTGGGCTAACGCTTCGAGTATCCTTAACATCTGGTCGGGATGCTGGCTGGGAGGTACCGAAAGATAACCCTGCGAGAAGCGCGTTATCTGATTAACGTAAAGACCGACCCTAAAGCCGGCATTAAGTGCGTACTGTGAAATCGAGGCGGCGGTAATAATGCCGAGTTCCTGGAGTTGGTAACTGCTGCCCCATAAAGGCGCTTTTAACGTACGTACATCGAGGAAGATACTGATATCTATCGTCGTGGTCGGCTCGTAGATTTTCGTCTGTAATCTACCCAGGCGAGCAGTAGTTTTCCAGTGGATGTGCTTTAAGGCGTCGCCGGAACGATATTCCCTGACGCCGGCGGTAAGCACAGGGTCCTGAAAGAGGTGGTGTTTTAGGCGGATATCGCCGAAAAGCTGCCGCGAGGGAATGCTTAACTTTTCCAGCGGTACCAGCCGGGGATAAACCAGCAGGTAATCAATCTTATCGATTTCCATGTCCCGCCGGAAGAATCCGAAAAGGTCGCCGGATTGCAGGCGCGTCGGCCCGATACTAAAAGCGCCGCGCTGGGGACATTTCATCGGGAAGCGGCGCTTAACGCGATGGTACATTCCGATGGGGAAAATATTAGTCAGAGTAACACGGTCCTGGACGTAGGGCGATGTTTTTCCTTTTAATAAGACTAACGCTTCCGGCAACTCATCCTCGACTTTTAACCAGGCGAGGGGCAGTGGTTTACGGTTGGTAATTTCTATCTCGAAAGTTATTTCTTCGCCGAAAAAAACCTGTTTGTGGCTGATGCGGCGGACGTATTCAACGCGGCGGAGGCAATACTTATTCCAGAGCCGCGAGACCCCGCCGGTCAATATAAAAAGTAAGGATACCATCGCCAGCGGCACCTGGTGCAACGCCAGGCTGACGATAAAAATGATGGCGGCGATGATAATCCAATTGTCGCCCTTCATCGCCTATTCCTCCCCGACGGCGCCTTCATCCTCTACCGGCACGTTAACCGAATCGCTGATTTCCTTCAGCGTCTGCTCCGCTTTTTGTCCGCGCAGGCGGCTTTCCGACTTGGGAATGATGCGATGGATTAATACCGGCGTCATCAGGTATTTAACATCATCGGGGGTGACGTAAGACCGACCGCGGATGGCGGCGAGCGCCTGGGCGGCGTTATATAGGGCTAACATCGCGCGGGGACTGGCGCCTAACTCGACAGCAGGGTGCTGGCGGGTGGCGTGAATCAGGCGGATGATGTAGTCCTCGACGTCGACGGCGACATGCACCTCGCGGCAGGCTTTCTGCAATTTTATTAGGGTAGCGGCATTGACCACCGACGAAAGTTCCTGGAGGGGGTCGTCGGCGCGAAAACGCTCCAGAATCACGCGGTCATCTTCTTTGGAGGGATAACCTATTTGTATTTTCATCAAAAAGCGGTCGAGTTGGGCTTCGGGGAGGGGGAACGTGCCTTCGAGTTCGATCGGGTTCTGCGTTGCCATCACCAGGAAGGGACGAGGTAAAGCCCTGGTCTCTCCCTCGGTAGTAACCTGGCGCTCCTGCATCGCTTCGAGGAGGGCGCTTTGGGTGCGGGGAGTGGCGCGGTTAATTTCGTCCGCTAAAACAATCTGCGACATGACAGGTCCGGGACGGTACTCAAAGTCAGCCTTTTTTTGATTGAAGATATAGGTCCCGGTAATATCGGAGGGTAGCAGGTCGGGGGTGCATTGGATACGACGAAAGGAACAGCCGAGCGACTTAGCTAACGACTTCGCCAGGACGGTCTTGCCCAAGCCCGGCACGTCTTCGAGAAGAATATGGCCTTCGCAAAGCAGGGCGACAATCGCCAGTTCGACGACTTCACCCTTACCGACGATAACCCGCTCGACGTTTTCTTTAACCTTGGCGGCGGCTTGCTTGATTTGTGTTACATCCTTTTTTTCCATGACTCATTTTCGCTTTCTATGTGGAATCTTGGTGACCGAGAATAATTATATCAGTTTAGCCTCGCTGACGCTAACGAGACTATACCGTATACTGGATATCCGCGTTAGGGTAGACGGCTACTTTAGTGTCTCTACCGTAGTTTTGCTTTAGTAACTTTAAAACCTCCGCCCAGCTTTCCACCATCACTACTTTATCCGATGATTCAAGGTAGTTTCTGCCGGACAGTTCCGGATATTCATTATAGATAATCAGCCGATTGATATTATTAGGAATACTCATCTGTAATTTTAACTTGCCAGAGATATTATTCCCGAAGGGTCCCATCAGGTAATGGGTCGCCTGGCCATCCGGCGCGTTAGCGATAAGTACGATGTCGCCGCCGGTTGCTTTGACCGCAGTAAAGGCAATCGGTAATCCGGAGACAGCCTCGTTGGCTTTAGCGTAGGTGTTGGCGATGACGATATCGAAATCTTTTAAGGTTGGTGTGAGATAATGTTTCTTCGCTGCCCCTAAAGCGGCGGCGTAAGCCGGTTGAGGTTTACCGGCGAATAAAGCGACCGTCTCGCCCCAACTATTAACCAGGGCGTCGATTTTTATATCCAATCCCACGATTTCCGCTACTTCATCGATAGCGTGACGTCGGGTGTTGCCGTTAATCACCCCCATGTTATGAGAGATATTACTATAATTTTCATGTCCCCCGCCCTGCCGCAACGAATGTAAAGCGAGGATGGTTTCATAAGACGCTACACCGGGCAGTAACAACTTGCCGCCCCCGCCAAACCCCGCCATGATATGCGGTACCACCGACCCGATACCTATCTTAAGGTCGCATTGCATCACCTCGGTATTGATGTGTAATTTGGTACCATGTTTTGTCGTGCCGGCATATACGCAATTATCGTAGGGATTGTGGTTATAGACCGGGAACCTCTTTAAGACATCCTCCCCCAGTTTTTTTACAAAGTCTGCCCGGTTTAAAGCTCCATGACAACCGATGGCGGCGATAAAGCGTATTTGACTATCCTTAATACCCGCCGCCTTCAGCTCTGCTAAAACGTGAGGCACGATTTCCGCAACTCGCGTTACCCGCGTCATGTCGTCGAAAAGGATAACGACTTCTTTTTTACCGCGGGCATATTCCCGTAGCGGCTTCATACCGATGGGGTTGCCAATGGCTTTTTTGATGGCGGCGGGTGATAGTTTTTGTCGATTATAGCCCGCCATATTGCAGACCTCTACCCGCCAGCTATCCGGTAATGCTATTTTCAGTTCTTTAGCGTTGTACCAGGCTAGCTGGGGCAGCGAGATTTTAGGCACTCGTTTAGCCTCCCGTTAAATCCATTTAATTTATATCTAAAGACGCTCCCATTATGGGCTTGGATAATATCAAAGTCAAAACTACAAATATTACCTACGGACTAGTACTATTCGGTTAATTATTTATGAATCGTTTACATAATTCATCACGAAATTAACTCTGTATTTATTTTCAGAGTGCTATATTTTCGCCGCATGGCAATTTTATCCCGTATACCAATATGCCCTTTGGCTTGAAAATGACGTCTAGGAAGGTGCGAAAAATGAAAAATACTAATCCTGTAACAAAAAAAACGGGCAAAAGCATCCGTAAACAATTCGATGAAATTATGAATAAAAGCTTCGACATTTCTCCTTCTAGTGACGGAGACTTTTTCCACCTGCTAGCTGAACATGCACCAGATGTAATTTTCTATGCTAAAGTCAAACCCACCTTCCACTTTGTATATGTCAGCCCTTCCTGTACGCGTATAACCGGATATACGCCGGAAGAATATTATGCCGATCCTTCTCTGGCCAGAAAATGCGTCCATCCGGATGATTATCATCTTGTATCCGACCCAGCTCTCTGGGGCGACCCAAAGAATTATAAGCCTATGGAAATCCGCTGGCGGCGTAAAGACGGTACGGTCATCTGGACGGAGCATTTAATCTCACTGGTCCGAGATAAAGACGGTAAACCCGATAGCTTCCATATTATCGCCCGTGATATTACCGAACGTAAACAAGCCGAAGTAGCTTTACAGGAAAGCCAACAGTTCAACGTCAGTCTGCTGGAAAACGCGCCGCATGCCACGGTAGTCATTAATGCCGACACTTCGGTGAAATACGTCAATCCCGCCTGGGAGCAGATTAATGGCTGGACCCTAGAAGAAGTGGAGGGGATAAAAAGTCCTTACCCCTGGTGGCCGGATGAATTCAAAGATGCCTGTATCGAAGGCTTCAAACAAGCCATGAAACAAGGCAGCGGCAACTCTGAAATTTTTGCCCAAAAGAAAAACGGTGATATTTACTGGATAGCGATGAACTGGGTATCGGTAATGAATAACGGAAAGTTGGCATACATGATTATTAATTCCGTCGATATTACCGACCGTATTAAAGCCCAGGAAGCATTAAAGGAATCGGAAATCAAGTACCGGTCTATTTTCGAATCCGCCAACGACGTTATTGTTGTAATGGACCGCGAAGGTAATATCATTGACATTAATAGCAAAGTGAAAGAAATCGGTGGTTATGAAAGAGAAGAAATCATCGGTCATAAATTTTATCAGTTAACTCACGTTATGGACAGCATCAACGAGGCTACTAAAAAATTCACTCAAAGACTTGCCGGAGATACTATTGCTCCCTATGAGATAGAAATGCGTAAGAAAAACGGCGAGCTAATATACTTTGAGGTAAGCGCCGTACCTTTAAAAATCAATGATAAAATCACCGGAGATGTAGCGGTATTACGGGATATCACTAATCAGAAACGCTCTATGCTGGCGCTTAAGGAGAGTGAAGAAAAATTCTCCAAGGCATTTATCGCCAGCCCTAATCCGGTCTGTATCGTTACTGTCAAAGAAAGTACTTTCCTTGATGTTAACGATAGCTTTTTACGTT